>CBIHLM010000011.1:0-80608 GCA_966210515.1 uncultured Pedobacter sp. | reverse complement strand
GGGTGTAGTGGAAGAGAGGAGGGGCGCTCTCTTCTATTTACCTTTCTCTCTCTTTTATTTTGGGTAGTGGAAGGGAGGGGTCTCTATCTCTTTTTCTTAATTTCTCTCTTCTATTTAAGTGTGTGTAGTGGAAGATTGGTTCGGAGTTATCTATTATATAAATTATAAAATCTATTATTTCTTCTTAAAAAGTATTTACCTTCACTAGATTTTATAAACATGAGATTCCTATTTATACTTCTTGCTTTTACTTTTACAGTCGGAATAATCCAGGCTCAACCAGTTGCGGTAAATAATTTCCAGGTAAAAGAACATCTATTGAAAAACAGTAAACTAGCCATCATAGCAACTGATTCCTCAGATCACCCAATAGAAACGGTAAATGGCACATTTTTATTCAACATTAACGGCTTCAAGCAAGAATTAAAATTTCATGATGGTATTGCCGTGGCCCCGCAGCAAATTGAGAAATCGACGTTTGTTTACATCAAACACCAGAATGAATCCGGCACTCATTCCAAGCTCTACTATGTTCTTAAAAAGAATGAAGATTTAAATCCGATAAAAATCAACTGGATAATTTTGCTGATAATTCCGTTGATAATAATTGCAATCGCAACGATCTTTAGGAAATTCATCATCTTCGCTGTGATATTGCTGGCAGTAATTTTCTTTTTTAATTCAAGTAAAGGATTAAACATCCCTACATTTTTTGAAACAATAATTGACGGACTAAAGTCGGCCTTCTAAAAAGGCATACCGATACCGAAGTTATATTGTAAAAATCTATAGACGTCAGGATCATGAGTTCGCGAGTATTCAGCTTTAAACTCGTTATCAAAAAATTTCTTAATAACCCATTGATCCGAGCCCTTGAACTGCGGATCTTTTATCTTAGCACCTATGTCAAATCTGAAGACGAAATACTCTACGTCGAATCTTAAACCCGCTCCTGCACCAATTGCAATTTGATTAAAAAACTGATTGAACTTAAATTCGCCACCAGGGTTGTTAGCAGACTTTCTTATCCTCCAAACGTTTCCGACATCGGTAAAAGCGGCACCTTTCAATTTCGAACCAAAAAAACTATTTAAAATTTTGAAACGGTATTCAAGATTAGCTTCCATCTTCAATTCTCCAAACTGATCAAGGTTAATAAGGTTACGCCTCACTTCACTCGTAGCCAGAGTATCTCTGTTGTAATTTCCCGGGCCCAGGGTTCTGGCCTGCCAGGCTCGGTTACCTGTAGATCCACCCGCGTAAAAGGTTTTTTCGAAAGGAAGTTCGCGTGAATTACCGTAGGGATGAGCTATTCCAGGATTTAATCTTGCAATAAACTGACGTTCGCCGCCCAAACTTCTGTACAGCCTAATGTCTACTTCGGTTTTAGCGTATTGCAAATATCGTAATCCTAAAAACGTACTGTCGGTCTTCATTACTTTATCCAATAAACTTAGAGTATTCCCTCCAACGTCATTAGATGTTCTGAGATATATGAAGTTATCATAGGTAATTAGCTTCGAAGCATTTAAAGTATAGGTGTACAGAGCCCCGAGGTTGAAATATTGCCTATCATTCGTCCTCAAATACAGATTGTATCCCAAAGCCTCCAATTCATTTCTAAAATCGTCATCAAAAATCCCTTTTCGGTATTCGATATTTAGGGGCGTTAATGAATGTAGTTTAGTACGAGACTCAACCCAGTCGTAGGTGAGCGAGTTTATAAACAATCGACTTTTAAATGCGCTAACCTGATCAAATATTTGCAAACTGCTTGAAATAGTGGTGTGCGGCACTCCGTTTCTCCCCAACCGGGTTGTGTTGAATGGAACTAAAAGCCTGGGAAAGGTAAGATTTACACCGAACTGCAGATCGCGGTTGAATATCCTTTCGGCCAGATTACCTTTTATAGCAGAATTGAACAATAAGCCATATCTGATTCTAAAATCAAATTGTTCACCACCGCCAAAAACATTCCTGTTGGTATATGTATTACCGATGTTAAAACCATTTCTTCCCGAATTAAAAGTATACTCACCTTCAATCCGGTTACTAAGCCTTTTCATTGGAACCGCTTCGATAGAGGCATCAATACTTGTACTATCACTGGTTTTTACAAAATCGATTTTTATACTTTTAAAAACATTTAAATCGAATAACCTATCGTACGTTAAATTCTTTTTATCAATATCGTATTTTTCACCGTTCCGCAAATAAGTATACCTCAGAATTGGTTCAGGCTTGAACCTATGAGAATAGTCTTTAAAAAAATACTGGGAATCTAATACTGCAGAATCAGGAGTTATTCCTTCAGTTTTTCCATTACTATTCTTTATAAGTATAGACGTATTATTTAGATAATACACCTTATGTGCTGAGCCATCAACAGGATTATCGAGAAACAACTTAATATTTGCGGCACTTGAATATAGGTTAGTGTCAACCGTAAATCTCACATACTGCTCTTTATAATCATAATATCCATTTCGCTGAAGCAAATTGAAAATTTGTTTACTTTCATTCCTTAGAGAGTCGCCGTCGTACCGTGTTCCTTCGGTGATACGAGTAAACGACGGCCGGTTTTCTATATACAGCTGTTTAACAGCCGAATCCGGAATTACATACGAAAAGTCTTTTATGGTAAATGAAGGCCCGGGATCGGCGGTGAACGTTATGTAAGCTTTTTTCTTTTTAACAACAACATCACTCTTAACCTGTGCTTTAAAAAAGCTTTTATCGAATAGAAACTTTTCAAGTTCTCGCCGGGAAATTTCGACTGAAGAACTATCCAAAATATTAGGAGCTTCACCAATGTCACGAATACGATCTGTTCTGTACTTACCGTTTTTCGTATTAAAAAAATTATACAATGCCAGGTTTAATCGCGAATTGGGTCTGATACTACGCAGAATGTATAAATTAGCCTGCTCAGAAAATTGTTTATCTATTCCTTTAATAGACACCCGTCTTACCAGTTGCTGATCATCGGAAAGGTATTTTGTTGCAGAGCAGCCGCTTAAAAAAATCATCAAAAACAGTATACTTGCAGCAGATAAAGGACGAACTAAAAAATATGCTTTCAAAATCTCAAATCAGTTTTGTAAATGCATTACACCAAAAAAAACATCGAAAAGAACAAAATCTTTTCATCGCCGAAGGTAGTAAGTCGATCATTGAATTTACACAATCAAACTATATTGTAAATACAATTTTTCACACTTCGGAAGCAACTCCAAAGTTGTATAATTTATCACAGAAAGTAAAACTTCAGGAAGTATCTGAGTCTGAACTAAAAAAAATCAGCACCCTTACCAGTCCCCATGATGCTTTGGCCTTAATACAGATCCCTGAAAGAACGAATACTGTGCAAGAAAGTTTTACAGGAAAGTTCGTATTAGTATTGGATGGCATTCAGGATCCGGGCAATTTAGGAACAATAATCCGAACAGCAGACTGGTTTGGATTTTCGGATATAATTTGCTCTACAGATACAGTTGATGCTTATAATCCAAAAGTTGTACAGGCAAGCATGGGTTCGCTTTCGCGGATAAGCGTCTACCATGCAGACCTTAACGAGTTTTTTGCAAATGCTAACATGACAATTTTCGGTACCTTGCTGGATGGACGTTCTGTGTACGAGACAAATTTTGGCAAAGAAGGATATATTATTTTAGGAAATGAGGGAAATGGAATTTCAGAGAAAGTTAAAGCTTTAATTAACACTGCGGTTACTATTCCTAAATTTGGAGGGGCTGAATCTTTGAATGTTGCAATATCTGCCGCAATAATTTGTTCAGAAATTAAAAGAAATAACTAAAAATAATATTGGGCGGCAACAATAAATTGCTATTTTTGCACTCCCTTAACAAAGGTCGGATGGCCGAGTGGCTAGGCAGAGGTCTGCAAAACCTTCTACAGCGGTTCGAAT
The DNA here is from genome assembly GCA_966210515.1 of uncultured Pedobacter sp. GTDB lineage: Bacteria > Bacteroidota > Bacteroidia > Sphingobacteriales > Sphingobacteriaceae > Paradesertivirga. Next base: position 76,680 of record CBIHLM010000011.1, on the reverse strand, counting down.
CCGCTTCCGACCTCAAGGAAAAAATTAAAAAAAATTAAAAATGGCAGTTACACGTTTAAAAAGAAAAGACAGAAGGAATAAAACGGTTTCACGCATGGAAGTTCAGTTTCTTAAATTAGGTCGCAATCTGGAAACAGGTAGCCGTTCTAAAGAATCTGCTAACAGCCAGCTTTCGAAAAACAACGCAGTTTTAGCTCAAATTGTAGCGCAGGCAAAATAGTTTTGCTTGTTTCAGCATAAAAAAACCCGAAGCATGGCTTCGGGTTTTTTTATGCTGAAAATTTTGGATTCTTCAATTAGTGCGATTTTATCCTAATAAAATCCTCTTATTAATTTTCTTAATTAATCCTGGGCCTTCATAGATAAATCCTGTATAAATCTGAATCAAGGAAGCACCGGCATCTAACTTTTCGATTGCGTCTTCAGCTGAATGGATTCCTCCAACACCAATTATCGGAAAAGCTTTACCTGATTTTTCCGATAAATAACGAATTACTTCGGTTGACCGTTTAGTAAGTGGTTTTCCGCTTAATCCACCTGTTTCAGATTTTACCGGTTCAGCCGAAACTAACCCATCCCTGCTGATCGTGGTATTTGTTGCTATCACACCTGTAATTTTAGTTTCTTGCACAATTTCCACAATATCGTCCAGCTGTGCATCGGTTAAATCAGGAGCAATTTTCAAAAGGATCGGTTTCGACACGCTATTTTTCAAATTTCTTTGCTGAAGAGTATTTAATATATTTTTCAATGGCTCCTTTTCTTGCAGTGCCCGCAAACCCGGAGTATTAGGAGAACTCACGTTTACCACAAAATAATCTACAACATCAAACAACGCATCAAAGCATTTAATATAGTCGCTTACCGCGTCCTCATTTGGAGTGAGCTTATTTTTACCGATGTTGCCTCCAATAATTAAGCCGTCACGCTTTAAATGCTTTAGCCGAAGCGCAGCCACTCCCACCCCTTCATTGTTGAACCCCATCCTATTTATTAAACCTGCATCGGCTGGAAGACGGAACATTCTTGGCTTATCATTTCCAGGTTGAGGAAGAGGAGTAACTGTACCAATTTCAATAAACCCAAACCCAAAATTAGCCAGCTCGCTGATCGAGGATGCATTTTTATCAAACCCGGCGGCTAACCCTACGGGATTTTTGAATTTCAATCCGAAAACTTCACGCTCTAAACGAGGGTCATTTACCTGAAACATTTTTTTTTGTAAAGAGGCTGCTCCCCAAATACGGTTTAGGGTTTTTAATGTTCCGGTAACGAAATAATGAATCTTTTCAGGTTCGAACTGAAATAAAAAAGGCTTTAGCAATTGATACATGCTGCAAAAATACATGAATTATTGATTTTGAAATAAGATCATCATTCAGAAACTTAATTTAACTTTGAAGATTAAAATAAGCAATGGCAAACTTGCATTTTGTGGTTACTGCAGACGGCTCAAAAACCATATTTAATCCATCTGTCGGAGAAAACTATCATTCTAAACACGGTGCTCTTCAAGAAAGCAAACACGTTTTTGTTAAATCCGGGCTGCATTTTTTCCTTGAGAACAAAAATCAAACAGAAGTTTCAGTGCTTGAAGTTGGCTTTGGAACGGGTTTAAATTTCTTATTGAGCGCAGAGTATTGTTTTGATAAAAAAGCCGCATTAAATTATACCGGAATCGAAGCCTTTCCCTTGTCTTTGGAAATGATTGGCTCGACCGAGTATGGAGATTATGTATCCGAAAGGTTATATAACAGCTTCCTTCAAAACTATCAGGAGAGCTTAAAAGCTGAAATGATGATTAATGAGTACTGCAGATTACGGGTCGTAAATTGTAAACTTGAGGAGTTTAAAAGCAGAAAACAGTTTGATGTGCTTTACTTTGATGCTTTCGCAGCTATTCATCAGCCGGAGATGTGGACAACCCAAGCCCTTGAACACTGCTGTAAATATTTAACCCCCGGGGGAGTGTTTGTGACCTACGCAATCACCGGAAATTTAAAACGATCAATGAAATCGTTGGGTTTCGATATTGAAAAAGCTCCGGGAGCACCTGGAAAGAGAGAAATGTTACGAGCTATAAAAAAATAGTTTTCCTTTATTAAAATCTTTATTTTAGAAACCTAAACTCACACACAATGAAAATACGCACGCTTATTATTCTTGCCTTACTTTCTTTAATTATTATCGGAACATCATCGACGATGCCACAAAAAAAGGAAGAAGAAAAACACGAATATAAAAATCTTAAGGTACTTCCTAAAAACATCAGTCATGATGAAATTGAAAAGGTAATGAAGCATTATAATGCGGCATTGGGCGTTAAGTGTAATTTTTGTCACGTACGAAACGAACAAACTCAGAAAATGGACTTTGCAAGCGATGCTAAAGAAGAGAAAAACGTAACCAGATCAATGATGAAAATGACTAATAAACTGAATATTAAAAACTTCGGTGAAAAGAAAAGTCAATACAACCAGGCCGTTATGGAAGTAAGCTGCATTACCTGTCATAGAGGGAAACATCATCCTGAAAACTAAATATTTTAAACACATTGTATGCCAGCTATTATTCCACCTCAAGCCGCACATACAGCACCTGCTGCCTTTGAACGCCTGCTCGCTATTATGGACACTTTACGCGAACAATGTCCGTGGGATAAAAAACAGACGCTGGAAACATTAAGACACCTGACAATCGAAGAAACGTATGAGTTATCTGACGCTATCCTTGAAGGCGATAAACAGGAGATAAAAAAAGAACTCGGCGATATTATGCTTCACCTCGTTTTTTATGCCCGGATTGGTTCTGAAACAGGCGACTTTAATATTATAGATGTGCTAAATAGCATTTGCGAAAAGCTTATTCATCGCCACCCGCATATTTACGGAGATGTTGACGTATCTAACGAAGAGGATGTTAAACGGAACTGGGAAAAACTTAAACTAAAGGAAGGTAATAAATCTGTGCTTGAAGGGGTGCCCTCATCGTTACCGGCATTAATAAAGGCCTCCCGCATTCAGGAAAAAGCCAGAGGTGTAGGATTTGACTGGGAAGAGAAAAGCCAGGTTTGGGAAAAAGTAGAAGAAGAAATGAAGGAGTTTAGAGACGAGTTTAACGCGGCCGATGATACAATGATAGATAAGGATAAAGCTGAAAGTGAATTTGGCGATCTCTTGTTTTCTCTGATAAATTATGCCCGCTTCATAGATATTAATCCTGAAGATGCTTTGGAAAAAACCAATAAAAAATTCATTAAGCGATTTCAGTATCTTGAAAGTAAAGCGGCAAACCTTAATAAAAGTCTGAAAGATATGACATTAGAAGAGATGGATGTGTTTTGGAATGAAGCAAAGACCATGTCATAAATTTTTCTTTGTACTTTTGCCCTCCTGAAGCTGCTGAAAATATTAATGCTGACTGTAGCATTATCCGCTTACGATCCGTACTGTTTTAAGAAAGAGAATATCCGATTGTACGCTGGAAATTTAGCAGGCCTTTAGATGAATCGCAAATTTTAATGCAAAAACCAATCGGCATATCTGAACTTGATTTAGTTAAAAAATGCAAATCAGGGGACCTCAAGCATCAGGAAATGCTTTATAAGCATTTTTATGGGTTTGCTATGGGGGTTGCTATGCGATATCTTTCAAATAGAGACGATGCTATGGAAGTGGTCAACGATTCGTTTATAAAGGTTTTCAAAGGAATTCAGTTCTTTAAAGAAACCCAGCCTCTTAAGGCATGGCTAAGACGGATCGTTGTTAACACCGCGATAGATTGCCGAAGAAAAAATTTAAAACATGCAGACCAGTTAGATATTGAGGACGCCATTTATGTGAGCAAATCTGCTGAAGTTATCGATCAGCTATCTGCAAAGGATATTTTAAAACTGCTTGATGAACTCCCGGAAACTCATCGGATGGTTTTTAACCTTTATGAGATTGACGGATACAATCACGACGAGATTGGGAACATGCTAAACATTCCGGTAAGCTCTTCGAGGGTGTATTTGAGCCGGGCGAAAGAGAAACTCAGAAAACAGCTAACAAAGCAACAGGAAACAGATTATGAACGATCAGTTTGATAAGAAACTCGTCAGTAAAATAAACGAGCTCTTCGACGACTTCGAGGGTGATTCTGCCAACGAAAGCTGGACAGAACTGCGGAAACGTTTCCCCGAAAAAGAATCCAAACCAAAGGCTGTGTGGTGGTTCAGCTCCGCCGCCGCCGTACTCCTGCTTTGCGGGATATGGTTTTTCTCGAATCAGCGTATAGAAAATTTATCTGAAACGGCTAAAACATCTCACCAATCACCTATTAAAAAGCTGAACGATACAGGATCGGTTTTAAACATCTCGATTTCTCCCGAAAAGCCTATTGAAAACATCCCTGATAGTCAGGAAAATGCGTTCAGATCGAAAGCTGTATCATACAATGCAAAAAATCATCGAGGCCAGCTGACTATCGAGCGTAAAAGGTCCTTGCCGGCTCGCAAACTGAGGACGATTGCCAATGTTGTCCCTCCTGCTCAGGAAGATTCAGAATATGAGTTAACCCTTATGGCTTTAACTTCGGATCAGACAAAACCAACTGAAGGAGCTGAAGACATAGCCTTTAGCTCCGACTCATCGCAACAAAAGGTATCAACAGTTATTGCCAGCACCGAGAAAAATATGAATGCTAATGAGATCTATCCCTCAGAAGTAATCTCAGGAGATGAATTATCAGATTTAGTTCAGGCAAATAAAACTAAAAAAAGATCCAAAGCAATTAAAAAATTAACTATCGGGATTTTCGCAGGAACTTATTTTAATTACGCCGAGGGGAGTGAAACTAATATCAACACAGGAGTTGGATTGACATCGGACATTAAAATTTCTAAAAGAATAAAAATATCAACAGGAGTTTCCCTTGGTCAAAACACATTAAAGTATAATCAGCTAATACCCAGGGATGCTGCTTTAGATTTCGCGACAGTACAAAACTCCACGGCTTTCAGCACTAAACAAAGCTTCGGCCCGTCCAGTACTTTAAGTTACTCAATTAATTCGTATGATGCCAAGTTAGTAGGCTTTGACGTTCCTGTAAATTTGAAATACACAATACTTGAGAAAAAAAACACGGTTTATCTGAGCACGGGATTTAGCTCAAACTTTTTTATAAATGAATCGTATACTTACGAATTTGATTATCAAACGAACTCTAACAGCTCGACCACTTCTCCTACCCAGCAAAGTACAAGCAATTTTCAAAGCTTTGATTTCGCCAGGGTATTAAATTTTTCTTTGGGTCTGGATCATCGTTTGAATAATCAAACTAAGCTTATATTTGAGCCTTTTATTAAATACCCTTTATCGGGACTTGGCGCGTACGATTTAAGGTTTGGAGCAGCCGGAATAAATTTGAAACTTAATTTTAATCGACTTAAATAATACAAAATCTACCTCATCACCTATTTGTTATGAAATCAAAAGTTTTTTTGCCTGCAGTATTGGGCTGCATGGGTTTGTCTGTTATTATATCCTGTGAAAAAGAGTCTGTCCGTATAGACAAAGAGAACAGTTTTAATGTATCATTTAAATCGACTTTAAATGAGCAAGTAATGTTGAAAAATGACGAAGCTAAGATACTTGTCCAAGTTAAAAACATCAGCGACAATCGCTGTCCTACTCATGTAAGTTGCACCGATGCAGGTGAAGCAACAGTCCGGATTGAAGTTTCCAATATCAATAATGCAAAGGCTGAGTCTCTTTTGCACATTGGAGGAGCCCACGCTGAGACCAGTGCTGACAGTGTTACCATAAATTTAGATGGTCGCTTATATAACATCTATCTTATGGGGGTAAATCCGCACCCGATTGAAGGAAGCTCAGAGATTCAAACGGCGGAAATTCGAGTGAACCTAAAATAGTCTATTTAAAGGCTATTGCTTTTACAGGGCTTATCCGGGTTACCAGCATAGACGGTATAATTAAAACCAGCAAGCAAACAAGGAGGGTGCCAATGTTCAGCATCAGAATATCAATCCATTCTAATTGAACTGGTACAAAAGACATGTAATAAGAAGCCTGGTCAAGTTTAAAGAAATGGGTCTGGGATTGTAAAAGCCCCAATCCTATACCTAACGTATTTCCAAGCAACAACCCGAAGCCGATAAGGTAGGCGGCGTTGCTTAGAAATATTTTTTGGATACTCCAGTTGGAGCTGCCAAGCGCCTTTAATATACCTATCATATTTGTTCGTTCAAGTATGATGATTAGCAAGGCAGAAATCATGTTAATGACTGCGACAGCAAGCATTAAAACAAGGATGACCTGGGTATTTACGTCCAGCAACGAAAGCCATTGGAAAATGGTGGCATACCACTCGGTAATCGAAAAAGATCGAAGTTTAAAATTGATCAAATCTGAGACAGAATTCGTTGTTTGATCTAATCTGTCAAAATCTTTAACTCGTATTTCATAACCTCCAACCTGTTCATTTTGCCAGTTATTCAGTCGCTTAATTATTGACAAGTCGCCTATTACGTACGTTTTATCAACTTCTTCAACGCCCAAATCATATATTCCAACAATTTTAAAAGGTCGTCTTCGCAGACTTTCCTGTATGAAATACATAAGAAAGTCGTCTCCAACTTTAAGATTCAGTCTATTAGCAATATGCTGTGAAATAAGTATTTGCTTTTTAGAAGCTACACTATCCGAAAAATCGATTACATTTCCTTTAACAAGGATTTTCTTAAAAAAATCCCAGTGAAAACTCTTGTCCACTCCCTTAAAAACCACACCTTCGATTTCATTATCGGTATTGATGATACCGGGCTTAATTGCATAAGGCTGTGCATATTGTATATCAGCCAGAGATTCAATTTTCTTTAGGGTATCTGCATTTAAAACAAAGGGAGAATTCTCATAGGACGAGTTTAAATCATACTTTATCAAAAGTATATCTCCTGAGAATCCCCTGATTTTTTCACGGATCTCTGTTTTAAAACCTTTAACAACGGCAACTGCCAGAATCATAACACTAAGACTCAGCATAATACCAAGAATAGCGATGCGCACACTCAACTTAGAGAATGTACGTTTAGATTGAAAGGTGATTCTTTGCGCTATAAAAGCCGTTAGATTCAAGCTATAAGTGTTTTTTTGTACTTTAGCAAAGATGCAAAAATTTCCATCGCTTGCCGATTGAACTAAATATTAAAGTAAATGAGACCATATATTTTTACAATTTTATCAGCTCTGTTGTTTGTATCGTCCTGTAGTTCAGGAGTCAGAGTTCCGCCTCCACCGATCAAGACGAACATTCCGAATCCTTACAATGTTGATATTGATGCGATTAACAAGGTCAAAAAAGCAAAGCTACTGACCGGGGCAGAGCAAACGGCTCTTTATGTGCCACTGCTTAAAGGAAAACGGGTAGGTATGGTTTTAAACCAAACTTCAATAATAGGTAAAAAGCATAGTGTAGACAGCCTAAGAAATCTTGGAATAAACATTGTAAAAGTTTTTGGCCCTGAGCATGGATTTCGTGGTCAGGCTAGTGCGGGTGCTAAGGTTGAGAGTAATATTGACAAAAAAACAGGCATACCTGTTATATCGCTTTATGGCTCGCATTATAAACCAACGCCAGGGGATTTAAAAGATATTGATTTAGTGGTTTTCGACATTCAGGACGTGGGCGCTCGATTCTATACCTATATATCGACCCTCCATTATTTGATGGAGGCTTGCGCTGAAAACAATCTGGAACTTCTAATTTTAGACAGGCCCAATCCGAACGCATTTTCTGTTGACGGACCAATTCTCGAAGAAAAATTTAAATCCTTTATCGGCATGCATCCCGTGCCCATAACTCATGGAATGACCATAGGAGAATATGCAAAAATGATAAATGGGGAAGGCTGGCTAAAAAATAAAATTCAATGTAAACTGAATATTATAAAAGTGGCAAATTACACCCATTCTACCCAATATACTTTGCCAGTAAAGCCATCGCCAAACTTAAATACACAGCAATCCATACTATTATATCCTTCCTTATGCTTATTTGAGGGAACAATTATAAGCCAGGGCCGGGGCACTTATTTCCCCTTCCAGGTACTGGGGAGCCCAAAACTGAAAGGGAAATACAAATTCAGCTTTACGCCTGTTAGTATCCCGGGAATGAGCGAAACTCCATTACATCAAAATGAAGTTTGCTATGGATTAGATTTGAGAAAATACAATACAGACAATTTTTTGAAGTCGGGAAGAATTAACCTGCAGTGGCTTATTGATATTTACAGCGCTTATCCTGAAAAAGATAAGTTTTTTGACTATAAACAAAACAAACAGATAAATAACTTTGATCGTTTAGCAGGAACAGAAAGCCTTAAACAACAAATTATTGCGGGAAAAACTGAAGAAGAAATCAGGAGCTCATGGGAACCTTCATTGTCTCGATACAAACTAATGCGAAAAAAATATTTACTATATCAATAAAAAGCCGTCATGCGAATAATATTTATGGGAACTCCGGATTTTGCAGTAGCATCTTTAGATGCCCTTATAAACGCGGGGTTTGAGATAGTTGGAGTTGTTACCGCACCCGATAAACCAGCTGGACGGGGGCAAAAGATACAGGAGTCTGCTGTTAAACAATATGCCGTTTCGAAAGGAATTGAGGTACTGCAGCCACTAAAATTAAAAGACCCCGAATTCCATAAGCAACTTAGATCGCTGAACGCAGATTTACAGGTGGTGGTTGCTTTTAGAATGTTGCCGGAAGTGGTCTGGGATATGCCTCCGATGGGGACAATAAATCTCCATGCCTCTCTCCTGCCCTATTATCGAGGAGCGGCGCCTATAAACTGGGCCGTTATAAATGGGGAGCAGGAAACCGGTGTTACCACATTTTTGCTTCAACACGAAATTGATACAGGAAACATTTTATTTTCAGAAAGGATACCTATCGGTGATGATGAAACGGCCGGAGAAGTACACGACAGATTGATGCATACCGGAGCAAAATTACTTGTTCAGACGGTAAGAGCCATCCAGTCTGGAAACTTCAAGCCAGTACCACAAGAAGATACGCTTAAACATTCAGAACTTAAGGCTGAACTGCCCCATGCTCCGAAAATTTTTAAAGAAGATTGTGTAATCAACTGGAATCAGCCCGCAAAAAAGGTTTACAATCATATACGTGGTCTTAGCCCCTATCCGGCGGCCTTTACAACGTTTAAAGATAAAAAGTTAAAAATCTATTCTGCTGAACTATTGGATAAGGAGCCTGGGATACAGCCGGGTGGATTTTTAAGCGACGAAAAAACATACCTCCGATTTGCATGCCTGGACGGATTTATATGCGTAAAAGATATTCAGCTGGAAGGTAAAAAGCGCATGAGCGTGGAGGAGTTTCTGAGAGGATTTAGATCTTAACAGGTGCAAATCACACAACAGAAGCATTCAATCGGTCGAGCAACTCCTTTGATACCTCGTTGAAGTACCGCTTACTGTTAAAGCCCATAACCCATTGTATACCTCGCGAAGCATTCGTAAGGAATACTTCTTCCGCCTCATTTAAAATATCGGGGTTTATTTGGGCTTCGATGACCTCCATTTTAATTTCAGCGGCAAGTTTCATAACAACGGCACGCATTACCCCTGCAATGCATCCTTCTGTTAAAGCGGGTGTATAAATTTTCTTTTTAAAAACCACAAAAACGTTTGCACTCATTGCTTCGCATAAAAAACCACTGCTATTCAGAATAAAAACTTCATCCAGAGAGTTCTCCTTACGGTGAATGCCGGCCATTACATATACCAGAGAATTACATGTTTTATGGTTTGCCAAAATATTTATTGGCTTGGTAACTTCATCAAAAACATCCACTATCAGTCCTTTGGCTTGGTTGATATACGAACCTTCATCCGACTTACTCATTTCAATGGCATATCCAAATTGATTTCCGGCAGGACTATATAAGCCCTCGGCGTCCCTATAGACCGTTAATCGTACACGTGCGTTTTGTCCGAGGTTATTTCTCTTAACCAACTCTTCAACTTTGTTAATTAAAAACCGGGCATCCAGCTTTGAGTATCCATCGAGTTTCAATGCTCGCATCCCTTTTTGCAAACGTTCGGCATGAAGTTCGGGAAACCTGAGCTTCCCTTTTAAATAACGCATAGATTCAAACAAACCATCGCCATATCTGAAGGCACGGTTTGCAATGGTAAGAACCGGTTGCACCGCTGGAACGATCTCTCCGTTATAATTAATGAAGTTCATAAACTTGATAAAATATTCTCAGGTACAACCCCAAATTGTTTAATCTGCTTTAGTGTTTGAAACATAATTTCGCCATTTTTCCAGCACCGCCTGAAAATCAGCAGGTAAATCTGATTCGAAATACATGCGATGCTTAGTTACCGGGTGTTCGAATCCCAGAGACCTGGCATGCAATGCCTGTCTTGGCATAATTTCAAAACAGTTCTCAACAAACTGCTTATACTTGCTAAACACCGTACCTTTAATAATTTTGTCTCCGCCATAAGACGAGTCACTAAACAACGGATGTCCGATATGTTGCATGTGTGCACGTATCTGATGTGTGCGACCAGTCTCTAGCTGACATTCAATTAATGTAACATAATTAAATCGCTCCAGGACTTTATAATGAGTTACAGACCATTTTCCTCTTGACTCCTCATCATAAATATCCATTATTTTCCGATCGCGCAAACTTCTGCCAATATACCCGGTTACTGTACCATCTTCAGCTAAATCGCCCCAAACCAAGGCAATATATTTCCTTGCGATTGTATGATCAAAAAATTGCTTCGCCAGATAGGTCATGGCAAATTCATTCCTGCTAATCAATAACAGGCCTGAGGTGTCTTTATCGATCCTGTGAACTAAACCAGGTCTGCCATCATTTCCCGGAAGCTGAGGAAGCTGCTGAAAATGAAAAACTAAAGCATTCACGAGCGTACCATTATAATTATTGTAACCGGGGTGTACCACCATTCCTGCAGGCTTGTTTACCACCAGCACATCGTTATCCTCGTAAATAATATCAATTGGGATATCTTCCGGGTAAACCTCGGTATCACGCGGCGGATGGGGCAACACGATAGAAATCACGTCGCCAGGCTTAACCTTATAACTCGATTTAACCTGTTTTTCATTAACAAGAACATTTCCGGCTTCAATCGCATTTTGAATTCTGTTTCTTGAAGCATTCTCGACCCTAAGCATTAAAAACTTATCAATTCTTATCAGCGACTGCCCTTTATCAACAACAATTCTTAAATGCTCAAATAGATCTTGCTCTTCCTGTTCTATTAACTCCAGTTCTTCAGCCATTCTGCAAAATTAAACTTTGAAAGTTAATTCGAGTCAGAGAAACATATTCTTAATTCATTTGTATTTAATTATTCACGATTGGTGTATGAAGAAGTTCATGAATAATATGAAAGTGTTCTTAAATTTTTTCCCATTTTTGATTCGGGAAATATATTTTAAACACTAAACGCATCAAATTGAACAAAAAACAACTTATCAAGATTTCACTACTGGTAGGTGGTGTAGTCTTTTCTCATGCAGTGTCTGCACAAAATGGAGTTGCCGAATTGGCCCAAGTTGGTCCGGATGCAACTAAACTAGCAAATGCTTATTTAAGTCCCATATTTAAAGGCTTTGGAATTGGACTGAATTCCGGATGGACAAATTCCGCCCATTCAAAAAATCTTGGGAGATTTGATTTACGCGTAGGCGTTACCGGAGCCATTGTACCTCAAAAAGATGAAATGTTTGATGTAACAGGCTTGGGGCTATCAAACTCGGTAAGACTTAAAGCTGGTCAAAGCACTTTATCACCAACCGCAGCAGGCGATAAAACCAATGGACCAATTGTCGAAATTTACAACGGCAGTAACAAAGTGAAAGAGTTCAATCTTCCGCAAGGCGCAAACATTCCTCTAATTCCCGCCCCTCAATTACAGGCAACCGTTGGTCTAATAAAAGGCATTGATGTGAACTTAAGAGCTATTCCAGAGATCAAAATGGGAGATGTTGGCTCTATTAATATGCTTGGCGGAGGAGTAAAAGTTGAATTATTACCACTTATCGCCGGGAAGACCGCTGGCAAATTATTACCTTTTGATTTGGCGCTGGCCCTGGGTTATACTCAATTCTCTTATAACAAGAATCTCGATTATGATTCTCCTGACGGAGTCGCAGTAGAAGACAATCAAAAAATTGAAGCAAAAATATCGGGTCTAAATACTCAAATGATCTTATCGAAAAAGTTATTAGTGTTCACACCTTTTATTGCTTTAGGGTATAATACTTCAAAAACTTCAGGTGGTTTAAAAGGAGATTATAGAGTGATTACCGGTTCGGTTCCGATAACAAATATGCCTGTTTACAGCACTATTACCGACCCTGTTTCACTTGATAAGAAAAACTTTAACAGCTTTAGAAGCGATATTGGTTTCCAGTTAAACCTGGCAGTCATCAGATTTTACGCATCATATTCTGCTTCAGAATACAATTCATTCAACGCCGGTATTGGCCTTGGAATAGGAAAATAAGCGTTTTAAAAATACAAGTTAAAAGCTCCGGTTCGGAGCTTTTTTATTTTTATTTCTAATGATAAATCTCGAATTCCACAGCCCAGAAGAAGAAATACATCATCCGCTTTTCCCTGAAAAAGGGATCAGAGTATACCTTAAAAGAGACGACCTTATTCATCCCTTTATTTCAGGAAACAAGTGGCGGAAGTTAAAATATTTACTGCAAAAAGCTGAATCCGAGGGCAAAATGCACCTGGTCACCTTCGGAGGCGTGTGGTCTAACCATTTACTGGCAACCGCCTGCGCCGCTGCAAAATTCGGTTTAAAAAGCACAGGCATTGTACGCGGAGAAGATATAAATACCGAGACTTTACTGTTTTGCAGAATGTTTGGCATGAACTTGTTGTTTGCAGACAGGGAAAGCTATCGCGAAAAGCAGAACTACTTTGATAGGCATTTCAAGAATGACCCAGCCGCTTTCTATATTGACGAAGGCGGCTGCAGCGAGGAAGCTGCAAAAGGATGTGCAGAATTGGTACTTGAGCTGGAGCGAGAGTATCAGCATATATTTTGCGCTTGTGGAACTGGAACAACTGCTGCCGGTATTATTAACGGTTTGACTACAATCAAGGCTTCCACTCTTTTTCATGCAATACCGGTTTTAAAAGGAGAGTTTCTCAAAAAAGAAATAGACAAATTACTTCTAAATGCTACAAACTATGAGTTCCACCAAGACTATCATTTTGGTGGCTATGCGAAAACTCAGCCCGCACTTATTAATTTCATCAGCAATTTTGCATCAACTACGGGTATAATCCTCGATCCTGTGTATACTGGAAAAATGATGTTCGCAATTTTCGATCTCGCCAGAAAGGACCATTTTTCCCAAGGTTCCAAAATTATGGCAGTCCACACCGGGGGCCTATTCGGTTTACTGGGAATGAAAGATAAATTCAACAAAGACTCTAATCCGACAAACGCCTAAATCTTCCAGATTACGCTCCATATTTAGTATTTTTGACAAAACAATTCGGTATGTATAAATTATCTGTAGCACCCGAAAATGTGCGTGATGTGTTATCGAAACACATTCTTGCTGATGGGTACGACCTAACCTTTGACATGGAGAAAAGTGAAGGTGTATATATGTACGATTCGAAGCATAAGAGAAACATGCTCGATTTCTTCACTTGTTTTGCTTCTGTACCTTTGGGTTATAATCATCCAAAGATGCTTGAGGATGAAGAATTTAAAAAAAACTTACTTTTAGCGGCGATAAGTAATCCCTCAAACTCAGACATATACACCCAGCAATACGCTGAGTTTTTAGATACGTTTTCCAAAATTGCAATTCCTGATTATCTACCTCATGCTTTTTTTATCGCCGGGGGTGGTTTGGCAATCGAAAATGCTCTGAAAACAGCAATGGACTGGAAAGTTCAGAAAAACTTCAAAAAAGGCTATACCGAAGAACGCGGTTTCAAGGTAATTCATTTTGAGAATGCTTTTCACGGACGTACAGGTTATACAATGAGTTTAACCAACACCCATCCCGATAAGACGAAGTGGTATGCCAGATTTGACTGGCCCAGAGTAAAGTTACCTACTATTCATTTCCCAATAACTGATGAATGCTATCAGGATCTTTTACATCGCGAAGCTTTTTCAATTGAGCAAATCAAATCAGCCTTTGCTGAAAATAAGGATGATATCTGCGCTATAATTATTGAACCCGTTCAAGCAGAAGGAGGCGATAACCATGTCAGAAAAGAATTCCTGGAACAGCTAAAGGTTCTGGCAGATGAAAACGAATGTTTCCTGATTTACGATGAGGTTCAAACGGGAGTTGGCTTGTCGGGAAAATTTTGGTGTCACGAACATTTCGGTGAAAATGCCCGCCCTGATATACTTGCTTTTGGAAAAAAGATGCAAGTCTGCGGCATTCTCGCAGGTAAAAAAGTAGACGAGATTGAAACCAATGTGTTTAATGTACCATCACGGTTAAACTCAACCTGGGGTGGAAACCTTACCGACATGGTAAGGGCCTCAAAAATCCTTCAGATAATTAACGAAGATAACTTAGTCGACAATGCAGCAACCACGGGAAGATACCTACAAACCTGCTTAAAAGATCTCTCAGAGAAATACCCTGTAATGTCTAATGTGCGAGGATTGGGTTTGCTAACCGCCTTTGACTTTCCAGATAAAACAATGCGTGATAAATTTATATCGAACGGATTCGATAATAGTGTATTGTTTCTTGGCTGTGGCAATATTTCCATCCGCTTTAGACCTGCACTCATTATGAAACGGGAGCATATTGATGCGGGGATCGAAGTTATGGATCGGATACTGCGCTTTTTATAATTATCTAAGTTGAAATAGATTGTCCACTCCAAGAAGCTTTGTTGAGGTAAACCCTTCGGCAAAGGTAGCTCCGATTGCCTTGCCAAATTCCCTGGCCCGGGCTTCAATTACTTTAACAAAGTTCGGATTGGAAATGTAAGTCTCGTGTTCTTCATCAGCTTCAGGATTATAAAACTGAGTTTTAAAAGCTTTTATAGATGCCATTTTTAATTCCCAGAAGTCCGATATATCAATCAAGATATCTGGCTTAATGTATGCATCCTGAATATATTGCAAAACAAGCTTAGGTCTCCAGGCCACTTGTTGCTGTCCATCTAATTCGGTTATAATTTTAGGTAAACCCGACAGAAAAGCAGCGTCATTTAATAAAAGACCTCCCTTCCCATGATCCGGATGGCGATCATGGACCGCATTTATAAGAATTATTTCTGGCTGATATTGTCTTATCTTTTTAATGATCTGCAAGCGATGATCTTCATCATTCAGGAAGAATCCATCACGCATTTTTAAATTTTCGCGAACATCTAATTTTAAAATCGTCGCTGCATCTTTTGCCTCCAGGTCTCTGGTCTCTGCCGTGCCCCTCGACCCCAATTCACCCCTGGTTAGATCGATAATACCAACTCTTTTGCCTTGTGACTTGTGTTTTAACAATGTGCCAGAACAACTTAATTCTGCGTCATCAGGATGCGCTGCGAAAGCTAAAATATCTATCTTCATTCAATAAATTTAATAAGGGGATAGTTGATTCATCGGAAGAAACAGGCAACAAATTAATTATAACCTGCTGTTTGAATTATTGCTTCAATATCACGCTCTTCCTGAGCATTGTACTGATGCTTTAAATTATGACCAGACACCCTGGCGATCGACTGGTAAAGAAAGGCGGTAACGCCGCCTCTAAGTTCCCTGACCAGATCGTAAGTACTCTTACCTGTCTCACGGTCAATCAGTTTAATAAGTATCTCTCCCTGATAAATTGACATGTTTTTAACCTCCCGGTTGAACATATCCTTTATTTCTTTGTCGCAAGCCTTAACAAGTAACCGTTGTTCACGCTTATTTGTCGTTACTGCCAGATCTTGATTAAGTTTGGTATATCTATTGCGGGCAAACTTAGCATACGGCAAAACTTTAAGAACATTATACCTTAAGCGGTCGTATTGAAATCTTGCCTCCGGAGTTCGAAATATTCTGGTGGTTTTAATCGTAACATCAGCAAGGGGGATCCAAGGGATCATTGTTCCATCAATATCGCGGGTAGCATATACTTTTATAGTATCATTCTTACCTTGCACCATTCCTGAATTATTCTCTTGTGCATAAGAATAATTGAATAATACACATAAAAAAAAGGCAAGACTAAAAATTTTCATACTTTAGGGAGTGCACAAAAATACACCATATTTCGTTTATATTTAATATCCAATATACGAAATAGTAACCCAATAAGTATTAAAGAGGACAAAATTTTGACAGAACGTTTCGGATTTGAGTATGAATGAGTTAGTAATTGATCTGGAAGCCGAGAAAGCGGAAATACTTAAACGATACCGCGCCCTGCTTAAGGCTTGTAAATCTACTTTACAAAGAGGTGACAAGCGCTTAATAAGGCAAGCGTTCGATATGGCCTTAGACAGCCATAAAGATATGCGCCGTAAATCTGGCGAGCCTTATATTTATCATCCGATTGCCGTAGCTCAAATTGCAGCGGAAGAAATTGGCTTAGGCACCACTTCAATCGTTTGTGCTTTATTGCATGATGTTGTTGAGGATACCGCCATTACCCTGGAAGATATTGAGAGAGAATTTGGTAAGAAAGTAGCTAAAATAATTGACGGGCTAACGAAAATATCAGGAGTTTTTGACACAAACAGCTCCTTACAGGCAGAAAACTTCCGAAAAATGCTCCTTACACTGGCAGACGATGTCAGGGTAATTTTGATTAAGCTTGCCGACCGTTTGCATAATATGCGGACGATGGATTTTATGCCTAGGGATAAGCAGATGAAAATCTCCTCCGAGACCATTTATCTCTATGCTCCTCTGGCTCATCGCCTTGGTTTATATGCGATGAAATCCGAGTTAGAAGATCTTTCCATGAAATACATGGAATCCGAGACCTATAAATTTATCGCTAAAAAGCTTAATGAGAAAAAAGCAGAACGCGAGCAATATGTCAAGGCATTCGTTGAACCGATAAAGGAAATTCTCGAGGAACAGGGATTGTCGGCAGAAGTGTATGGGCGTCCAAAATCCATTCATTCTATTTGGAATAAAATGCGCACTAAAGGCATTCCGTTTGAAGAAGTGTACGACCTCTTTGCCATCAGGATAATTTTAGACAGCAAACCGGAGACTGAGAAAGCAGATTGCTGGAAAGCCTATTCGATTGTAACTGACTTATACCGCCCCAATCCCGACAGATTGCGCGACTGGATTTCTTCCCCCCGAGCCAATGGGTACGAGTCCTTGCACACTACAGTGATGGGCCCGAAGGGGCAATGGGTAGAAGTTCAGATCAGAACAACCCGAATGAATGAAATTGCCGAGAAAGGATTTGCAGCTCACTGGAAATATAAAGAATCCTCTTCTGATAGTGGTTTGGATTTATGGATCCAAAAAGTTCGCGAGCTTTTAAGCAATCCTGAATCGAATGCGCTCGACTTTCTCGACGACTTTAAAATGAATCTTTTTTCGGACGAGATTTTTATTTTCACACCAAAAGGCGCATTAAAACAGCTTCCTGCGGAAGCAACCGCACTCGATTTTGCGTTCGATATTCACTCCGACATTGGAGCCCGATGTATAGGGGCAAAAGTAAATCATAAACTTGTCCCGCTTTCTCATAAGCTTCAAAACGGGGATCAGGTTGAGATCATCACATCCAGCAAGCAAACTCCTAAAGAAGACTGGTTAAATTTTGTAGTTACCGCAAAGGCAAAATCAAAAATAAAATCGAGCCTTAAAGAAGAGAAACGCAGGATTGCAGACGAAGGCAAAGAGATTCTTGAACGAAAACTTAAATCACTTAAAATAACTTACAACACCGATAACATAAATAAAATCACTTATTATTTCAAATATCCCTCACCATTAGACCTGTTTTTTAATGTTGCCACCGGCGTAATTGATTTAAAAGATCTGAAGCAATTTCAAACTTCCGAAAAAACGATTGAACAACGCTCGCCGGAAAAAATCGAAGCACACCAGATTGAGGGAATCATTAACAAGGTTAAATCAAAGGATAGCAATACGTTACTTATCGGCGAAGACTTACAAAAAATTGACTATAAGCTTTCTACTTGCTGTAACCCAATTCCGGGAGATGATGTATTTGGGTTTATTACCATAAATGACGGCATTAAAATCCATCGCACAAACTGCCCGAATGCTGCCAAACTAATGGCGAATTATGGATACAGAATAGTAAAAGCTAAATGGACATCACAGAAAGAACTTGCCTTTTTAACCGGATTACGTATCACCGGAATTGATGATGTGGGACTGATTAACAAACTAACTACAGTAATTTCTAACGATTTTAAAGTTAACATGCGCTCTATTACTGTAGATAGCAATGAAGGGATTTTTGAAGGCTCAATAATGGTTTATGTAAACGATACGCAACATTTGGACAATCTGATTAAAAAACTCAGACAGGTAAAAGGTGTAACAGCCGTGACCCGATTTGACTCGGAACACCAAAATATTGACTTGGCTTCATAAAACTTTTAAGATTCTTATTTTTTTGGATAAATTTGAGCGCTGTTAAAGCAAACTATGCCTGCACAAGAAACTATAGCACTTGTAAAAAAAATTTTTGAGGCGTACCTCGAAAATAAAAACTTAAGAAAGACGCCCGAACGTTTTGCTATACTGGAAGAAATATATTCTCGTAGCGACCATTTCGATGTAGAATCACTTTACATTCACATGAAAAATAAAAAATATCGTGTGAGCAGGGCGACCGTTTACAACACATTAGAGTTGTTGGTCTCTTGTGATTTAGTTACCAAGCACCAGTTTGGTAAGAATATGGCTCAGTTTGAAAAATCATATGGATACAAGCAACATGACCATATTATTTGCATCGACTGTGGTAAAGTTGTTGAGTTTTGCGATCCCCGAATTGGCCAGATCCAATCCATGATGGGTGATTTGCTTAAATTTGACATCAAGCACCACTCATTAAATCTTTACGGCAACTGTACTAAATTAAAAGAAGGTTTCTGTGAATCTTATTCAAAAAATTAATTCCAAAATAATTTAAATGGCTGTTGATGTACTCTTAGGCCTCCAATGGGGCGATGAAGGAAAAGGAAAAATTGTTGATGTTCTAGGTCCGAAATATGATTTAATTGCACGCTTTCAAGGAGGCCCGAACGCTGGCCATACTCTTGAATTTGATAATCAGAAATATGTTCTAAATACCATTCCTTCGGGAATTTTCAATGAAAAAACCATGAACCTGATCGGTAATGGTGTAGTCATTGATCCAATTATCCTTAAACGGGAACTTGAAAATCTTAAGAAAAGTGGATTTGACCCGGTAGCAGCTAAAAAACTAGTTATCGCACGTAAAGCTCACCTGATTCTTCCTACACACCAATTGCTTGATGCTGCTTCGGAAAGCAAAATGGGCGATGGCAAAATCGGTTCTACTTTAAAAGGTATCGGACCGACCTATATGGACAAAACCGGCCGTAACGGTGTCAGAGTTGGTGATACCATGTTACCCGATTTCAAAGAAAAATATAATAAACTGGTAAATAAGCATAAATCTATTCTTTCACACTACGGCGAAATTCCTGATTTTTCAGAAAAGGAAACGGCGTTTTTTGAAGCAATAGAGTATCTGAAAAATATCCCTCAGGTTGATAGCGAGCACTATGTAAATCAATACCTGAATATGGGTAAAAGTGTATTAGCCGAAGGTGCCCAGGGTGCTATGCTCGATGTAGATTTCGGATCGTATCCTTTTGTTACCTCTTCTAATACTACAGCTGCCGGCGCTTGCACCGGTTTGGGTATTGCCCCGGCTAAAATCGGTTCGGTTATAGGTATTTTTAAAGCTTATTGTACCCGTGTTGGCGGCGGTCCCTTCCCGACTGAACTACATGATGAAACCGGCGAAGAACTTCGTAAAACCGGCCATGAATTCGGAGCTACTACTGGTCGTCCTCGCCGTTGCGGATGGATTGACCTTCCTGCTCTTAAATACGCTATCATGCTTAACGGAGTTACCGAGTTGGTTATGACAAAAGCTGATGTATTAAGTGGCTTTGATAAGATTTACGCGTGCACTCATTATGAATATAATGGTGAAACAATAGATTATATGCCCTATGATATTTGTTCAATTGAGCCAAAACCTGTTTTTAAGGAAATCGATGGCTGGAACGAGGATCTAACAGGTATTAAAACTATTGCAGAGATCCCTGAAAGGCTAATGGCTTACGTTAAATATCTGGAATCAGAAGTTGGAGTACCCGTAAAATATCTTTCTGTAGGCCCCGACCGGGTTCAAACGCTAATTCTGTATTAAAAAATATTTTTTCCGGCATGGAAACGCATATCCCGGAAGATCTAAATCTTTTCAAACAAAAAGCATTACAATGGGCTGCCTCTTTTGAGACAGCCTGTTATTTTGACTCTAACGAATACACAGATCCATATTCTGCCTTTGATGTATTAATTGCAGCAGGGGCGACGCTTGAACTAAAAGAAAATTCTGGCTCAGCATTTACAAAACTTGGTCTGGTTTTAGAAAACAATAAAGACTGGCTTCTCGGCTTTCTCGGTTACGATCTGAAGAATGAAACGGAAACATTAAGTTCATCTAATCCAGATCATCTTAATTTCCCGGAACTATTTTTTTTCAAGCCTTTGCATTTGATTCTTATCAAACAAGGGAAAGTAAATATCTATTCTTCTGACCAAGAAAGAATCTATAAAGAAATAGAGAAGACTCAACCCGATGAATTGAAGTTTACATTTCAGGGACGTATACAAAGCCGGTTCTCCTCTGATGAGTACAAAAAGACGGTCTCAGAACTGCAAGAGCATATCCGTCGAGGAAATATTTATGAAATAAATTTTTGTCAGGAATTCTATTCTGAAAACTGCAACATCAATCCCTTAAGTGCCTTCGAAACTCTTAATCGGATCTCACCCACTCCTTTTGCGTCATTCTTCAAGCATCAGGACAAGTATATTATAAGTGCTACGCCCGAACGCTTTCTAAGCAAACGGAAAAACAAGCTGATATCCCAGCCAATAAAAGGAACAATAAAAAGGGGCCTTAACTCTGTCGAAGATGAGCAATTAAAACAATCATTAAAAAACAATATCAAAGAACAATCAGAAAATGTGATGATCGTAGATCTTGTTCGAAATGACCTGACAAAATGTGCAGTACCCGGAACGGTAGAAGTTGAAGAACTCTTTGGTATCTATTCGTTTGAACAGGTACATCAAATGATTTCAACCGTGATCTGCAGCGTTGATCCTGAGATGAATAATTCTGAAATTATAAAATCTGTTTTTCCTATGGGTTCAATGACCGGTGCTCCTAAAATTTCAGCAATGGATCTGATCGAAAAATACGAACGAACGAAGCGAGGGGTATTTTCTGGGGCAATAGGCTATTTTGCTCCCGATGGCGACTTTGACTTCAATGTGGTTATCAGAACTCTTTTATACAATTCAGCGGAAAAGTATCTGTCATTCCAGGTGGGTAGCGCAATCACTTTTGCTTCCGCTCCTGATAAAGAGTACGAAGAATGTCTTGTTAAAGCCGAAGCCATTAGACGAGTCCTCTCAAATAACTAAACGACTGTAACGACTGTAAAAAATATACCTGAAAAGAACAGAAAATCTGACCCTCCAGGCATATCATGTTTGTGCCCTAAATTTTATTTTCGGTAATATTTCCTCGCCTCAGGCAAATGTTTCTGTATTTGTGCAATACGGGTTTCATCGCTGGGGTGTGTACTTAAGAATTCAGGCGGGGTACCATTACCTTCTTTCGCTGAAGCCATTCTTCTCCAAAATGAAAGGGCATTATCCGGACTGTATCCTGCCATAGCCATGAAAACTAAGCCAAGTCTGTCCGCTTCGGTTTCCTGAGAACGGCCATATTTAAGTAAAGCTAACTGACCACCGATACCATACAATTGACCGATAGCCTGAGAACCTCCCGTTGCCGCACCAACCACACCACCGAGTGCCTGAGCCCCCATCATTTGCGAGTAACGTTCTTCGGCATGTCTGGCGATTGCATGAGCAATCTCATGTCCCATTACGGTTGCTAAACCGGCATCTGTTTGTGCAACAGGTATTAATCCGGTATAAACAGCAACTTTACCTCCAGGCATAGCCCAGGCATTGATATCCTTACTTTGGATAAGGTTAAACTCCCATTGTAAATTATATTTGCCCGCATAACCATTTTGATTGAGGTAAGTTTCTACAGCACGGGCGATTCTGTTTCCGACGGTTCTGACACGTGTCAATTCTGAACCACTCCGGACTACTGTAACTTTAGGATCACTTAAGAATTGTCGGTAAGCCTGAGCTGCCTCCTGTTGGATGGCTTCTGAATTAGCCAGACTAAGTTGTCGTCGGCCGGTTAAAGGAACTGTTGAGCAAGCAGCAATTAGTGATATTAAAACAATGCTGCCAATTATTTTTAAACTTTTCATAATATTATAATATGTGTTTAACACATAACGCAAATATTATTCCAGCTATTTCTTTTTGAAAAAATTCACCTTGGATTCTTTACCTTTTAACAGGCGTTCAATGTTTTTTTGATGAGTTACCAGGATCAGAATACAAATACACATTCCGTAAACAACTATAGATCGTAACGGTGAATGGAACAAGAAAATCACGCTTAAAGGGAATGAAAACCCTGCGGAAATAGAGCTTAAGGATACATATTTGGAAATCAGTAATACCGCAATAAAGACGCCTACGCACACCAGGGCGGCCATAGTATGAACGGCCAGTATCATTCCAAATAAGGTCGCAATTCCTTTTCCACCTCTAAACCCTGCAAAAACAGGAAATAAGTGTCCCATTACAGCGATGATGCCTAAAGCCAGTTGATAGTTGACAAATTGTACGGAATGCTGAGGACCAGTGACAGAAATTCCTATCAAATACGCGAGGTTCGTTGCTGTCCATCCTTTAAGGATGTCCAAAATCATAACTGCGATTCCGGCCTTTTTTCCGAGCACCCGAAATGTATTAGTAGCTCCCGCATTACCACTTCCATATTCACGTACGTCAATACCATAGAAGGCCTGCCCTATCCACACTGCTGTCGGTATTGATCCAAACAAATAAGCTGCAACAAGTGCAGAAAGAGAATAAATCGAAATCATTCAGGTTACAATATTAAAAAAAAGCAATGCCAAATTCATGCAAAACTCTCCTTAATTTAGTTTTTAACAGCTTTCAAGCTCATGTCCAGACTTTTAACCGAATGGGTTAATGCACCCATAGAAACGAAGTCGACCCCACAACGGGCGTATTCTAAAACATTTTCTTCAGTTATACCTCCAGAGGCTTCTGTAATAAATCGTCCGTCAACCAGCTTTACGGCAGCCCTCAATGTCTCGAAATTGAAATTATCAAGTAATATTCTGTCTACCTCTCCGCATGCAATTACATCGGCTAATTCGTCAAGATTCCGCACCTCAATTTCTACCTGAATATTCTTTTGATTCTCTTCAATATATTTTTTGGCAGCGTTTAACGCCTGCGAGATTCCTCCTGCATAATCAACATGATTGTCTTTAATCAGAATCATATCGTACAGACCGAAACGATGATTCACCCCTCCTCCTATTTTCACAGCAAGTTTTTCAAGAAAACGCATATTCGGAGTAGTCTTGCGGGTATCAAGCACTTTCGTCTTAGTATCTTTTAACAAATCAGTAATGCGCCTTGTAGTCGAAGCTATCCCGCTCATGCGCTGCATTGTATTTAAAACCAGGCGCTCGGCTGTTAAAATAGAGTGACTGCTCCCCGTGACACTGAGTACAATGTCACCTGACGTAACGTCCGCTCCGTCATTAATCAGGACTTCAATATGCAAATCCGGATCAACTTGTCTAAATATTTCCAGGGCTACTTCCACGCCGGCGATAACACCCGACTCTTTAATAAGAAGTTTTGCACTTCCTTGCTGACCTTTCGGAATTGTTGCCAAAGACGTATGGTCGCCCTCTCCAATATCTTCACTAAGTGCATCAGCAATAAATTTATGTAGTTGTTCTTTGTCGATTTCCATAATCATTGGCGCAAAAATAAGAAATACACCGGGATTGTAGATTTGTTCGTTTTGGAAATATTTAATCCCAGCAATAAGCTAATACCAGACTTGTGGATCTCTTTCAGAATACGCCACAAATAATAAAAGATCGATATCAATTTAGAATTTGTTTTTAGTCAAACCCAAAACCTCAATTTTATGTAAGTTTGCACCGTGGAAAATAAAAAATTAGCACTTATTATTCTTGATGGCTGGGGATATGGTAAAACCGACAAGTCTAACGCCATCGTTGCAGCGAATACACCTTTTTTTGATAAACTGATTGCAGACTATCCTAACTCTACACTCGAAGCTTCGGGTATGGCTGTTGGATTACCTGAAGGACAAATGGGAAATTCGGAGGTTGGACATATGAATCTGGGTGCAGGACGTGTGGTTTACCAGGAGCTGGGCCGAATTCACAAAGCTGTCGAAGATGGCGAATTAGTGTCCAATCCGATTTTAAAAGAAGCTTTTGAATACGCTAAAAAAGAAAATAAGCAAGTTCACTTCATCGGATTAGTATCTGATGGGGGAGTTCATTCTCATACAAAACACCTTAGAGGATTATGTGATGCTGCAACAAGCTATAACCTGGATAAAGTTTTTATTCATGGCTTTCTTGATGGCAGAGATACCGATCCAAACTCAGGGATAAACTACATCAGTGACCTTGAAGGCTACCTGGCTAATTCTCCAGTTAAAATCGCTTCTTTGGTTGGCCGCTATTATGCCATGGATAGAGATAACAGATGGGAAAGAGTTAAACAAGCATATGATGTGATGGTTAATGCCATCGGCGCTAAATCAACTGACCTGCTTTCAACCATAAAGGAACAATACAATCAGGGTATAACTGATGAGTTTATGAATCCTATCGTAAAGGTAAATTCAAATAATCAAGCTCTGGCAATTATACAGCCTGACGATGTTGTGATCTGCTTCAACTTCCGAACAGATCGTGGTCGTGAAATAACTCAGGCGCTTACTCAAAAGGCTTTTCCAGAGTATCAAATGGAGCCTTTAAGCCTAAAATACATTACTATGACCACTTACGACGAAACATTTAAAAATGTGAAAGTTGTATTTACTAAAGACGATCTGACTGAAACACTTGGAGAGGTTTTAGAAAGACACGGTAAGACTCAAGTGAGAATAGCTGAGACCGAAAAGTATCCCCATGTTACATTTTTCTTTTCAGGAGGCAGGGAAAAAGAATTTGTAGGCGAACGACGCTTGCTCGTGCCGTCACCGAAGGTGGCAACCTATGATTTACAGCCGGAAATGAGCGCAAAAGGCATCAGGGATGCTATTTGCGAAGATTTTGACACAAACAAACCCGATTTTGTTTGCCTGAACTTCGCCAATCCAGATATGGTAGGCCATACGGGCGTTTTTGAGGCCGTAGTTAAAGCTGTTGAAACAGTTGATAGTTGTTTGCAGACGGTTGTGGAATGCGGACTAAAAAACGGCTATTCATTCATTATCATTGCCGACCACGGGAATGCTGATTTCATGATCAATGAAGACGGATCGCCAAATACAGCGCATACAACCAACCTCGTCCCGTGCATCTTAATTGATAAAGACTATAAAAACATAAGGAATGGCAAGCTTGGCGATATCGGTCCAACTGTTCTAAAAATTCTAGATGTGCCAATACCCGAAAGTATGACCGGAAATATCCTGGTTTAGTTATATGAAGCATTCATTTGCATTTATTCTTTTAGTCTTCCTTGGTGCCTGCGGCGCAAAGGAAGACTCGAAGAACATACCGGGTAAATACTTTGATATTCGTGGCTATTTTGAAAAAGAAGCACTAAGACTTCAAAAGCAAAACCCTGCAATTTACAAAACAGTCTCCCAAAACTCTCAGGTCGAAAAAAAATGGGTAAACATACCAGACTGGAAATCAGAATTAGAACTTTTCACTGAATCTGACATTAATAAGCCCGCCTGGAACAACAGCTACATAGTTAGAAAAAATGGATCTTCTGTGGAGTATATTTCTACTGATAGTGATCTAAAGACTAGAAAAATAAAGATCCATCATTCTGAAAAAGGACAAATTGATCAAATCATTATTTTCAATAAAACATCAAATCTCCTTTATACCTCAACCGAAAAATTAAGTTATTATCCGGACTCGCTTTATACTATAAATAAAAAGCAAAATGTTCAGGTAATTGGAGAAAATCAATTCGCAATATCCGCTCGTTTTAGCAGGTAATCCAATAAATGCTTTATAGCTACGTTTCATTGATGAAAGGGTATTATGAAGAATATATTTTTAGGATCACTGGCACTTTTAATAGGTACATCTTGTGCCGCCGAAAAACCTCAAACATCTGCCGTCAAAACTACTGCAGCGATTAAATCTACCAGCAGAAGCTCTTTTAATAATGTGGTGGATTTCGAGAAAGAGTTTCTTAAACAAATCAACAAGGCACGAGCTGAAGGTTGCAAATGCGGAGACAAATACATGCCTCCTGTTGAACCGTTAATATGGAATACACAATTACAGTTATCAGCTTTAGGTCATGCTCAGGACATGGCAAGGAATAGATACTTTAGCCATGTAAGTAAAAATGGGGATAAAATTAAAGATCGCATAACTGCCGCGGGTTATACTTACTCAGGATTTCAAAGCTTCACTATCGGGGAAAACATTGCGTTCAACCAAAGAACAATAAGAGAAGTAATGCAAGGCTGGTTAAATAGTCCCGGTCACTGTAAAAATATAATGAGTCCTGCATTTAAGGAGGTGGGGATAGCTATGCAAAACTATTATTGGGTACAGGATTTTGGAGGAAGAGTTCCGTTTCCGAGACGGTTTACCCGGTAGATTCTAAAACAGAAACGCTCGCTTCTTTCTGCAAACTCTTCTCAGCATGTAATTTCACAGCTTTGTGCTGTAGAAATAAATAATAGTAGCTCATTATTGACAATCCGATAATAAAGAATACCGTAGCATAAGGTCGGAATGTATCATCGAAAAAAAACTCTCCCGTCATCCAAATACTATTGGCGAGTATCCAACAACAAACAGCAAGATTGTGAAACAGCTCTGTATTTACCTTTCGCGTTTTAATAGTGATCATCATCGCGACAGCTACGGTAGGAAGTATCATAAACATACCCAGGGCCTTTAATTCCATCACCCAGCAGGTGTCTTTAAGTAGCCACAGAAAGATGTGAAGGTTTTCGAACTTTCGAACTGATTTCATAAAATGATTGACCAATAGGGTCAATCAAAGTTAAGAAGTTTATGTTTTATTCGAGGTTGGTCATGTAAACCCTGGCTTTCTTCAATTCGTCCATGATGTCTTTTCTGCCAGGATTTGAGTCAAGCACTCTTTGAAAATCGTTTATACACGATTTATAAGAGGTTAATGCTGCCCCTTTATCATAAACTTTCGGATTTTTTTGACCTTTTAAAATAGCATAATCACGATACGCAATAGCTCTGTTTTGGTATAGCTTTTTATCCTCTGGATTTAGTTCAATGGCTTTAGAATAGTCTTTTATACTGGCAGACAGTATTTTATCGCGCTCAAGAGGTGTTAAAGAACTGTTCATCTGAGCACCTAAAACGTTCCTTGCCTTTCCACGATAATAGTAAGACGAAACATCATTCGGACGCAGAGATATAACCCTCCCGAATGTGCTTATTGATTTTTGGAAATCACCTGAATGATAATAAGAATACGCCAGCATATATAAAACGTCAGCATTATTTGCTTCTGCAGGCAAAGACTTCTCAAGTTGAATCACTGCAGTTTTAAAATCTCCGTCTAAAACAGCTTTGTGACCCAGGCGCACGTGCGGATTAGTTGATTCTGAACTCTGCTGTGCATTAGAAAAGCTTATAAAAAATAACATTAAAGAAAAAAGAGAGGTTATTACTTTCATTTGATATTTGTATGTTGACTTGTTGCTGAAACGCATAAATTTTAATATTAGTCTAATTCGATTCTCCGGTACATAATTAATATTATTACAACGAATTGAAGAATGTATTAATACACAAGGTTAATTATTTTGTTTCTTTGTTTAAAAAAGAATTGTTGTTAAGCCTGACGTTTTAACAGCAAAACTTCAGTACACAATGTTTAAAACATCTCTAACAGGCGTTATGCAACTTCTTTTTATTTAATAAAGACAATTAATTTGATTGGCATAAGCATTGCACACTATGAGGATTCAGAATATTCACCCAGCAAAAAAAGATTCACTGTCAATTTGACGTTGAGAAAGGAAATGCATGAGCAACTTTGATTTTAATCAAACATTACCAATAATTAATGAAGATACAGAGTTCTTTCCCTTAATGTCTCAGGAAGACGAAGAGGAAATGAACAATGAAGCAACGCCTGAAACACTATCGATTCTGCCATTGCGCAACACCGTATTGTTTCCCGGAGTAGTCATTCCGATTACAGTTGGCAGAGACAAATCTATTAAACTTATTAAGGATGCTTATAAAGGGGATCGCACGATAGGTGTTGTTTCGCAACGGGATGTAGCCATTGAAGATCCGACCTTCGAACAACTTAATGATGTGGGTACTGTTGCGTTAATTATAAAAATGCTGCAAATGCCTGATGGCAGCACGACCGTGATTATTCAGGGTAAACAGCGTTTTAGATTAGGAGAAGAAGTTCAAAGCGAACCGTATATCAAAGCAACTATAAATAAGTTTGAGGAGATTAAGCCCAAAACAGACAAAGAGTTTAAAGCTGTTGTTGCCTCTGTAAAAGAGCTTGCAATGCAGATTATTCAGCTCTCTCCTAATATCCCGAGTGAAGCTGGTATCGCGATAAAAAATATAGAAAGCACATCGTTTCTTATAAACTTTATTTCGTCTAATATGAATGCGGACGTTGCAGTCAAGCAGCAAATGTTAGAAGTTGCGAATTTGCACGATCGTGCCAGAATGGTGCTTGAACATCTTACTATAGAACTTCAGATGCTTGAACTGAGAAATCAGATTCAAACAAAAGTAAGAACCGATCTGGACAAACAACAACGCGATTATTTCTTAAATCAGCAGTTAAAAACTATTCAGGAAGAATTGGGCGGAAATTCTCCCGATTTAGAATTGGATAATTTAAGACAGCGGGGAGCAAAAAAGAAATGGTCAAAAGAGGTAAACGATCACTTTTCTAAAGAACTGGATAAACTGGCCAGAATGAACCCTGCCGCCGCCGAATACTCAGTGCAGGTGAACTACCTCGAATTGTTGTTAGATCTTCCGTGGAATGAATTCACGAAAGACAATTTTGACCTTAAACGTGCACAGCGGATTCTTGAAAAAGACCATTTTGGGCTCGACAAAGTAAAAAAACGCATTATTGAATACCTGGCTGTTTTGAAGTTGAGGAACAACATGAAAGCGCCAATTCTTTGTCTGGCAGGCCCTCCGGGAGTAGGTAAAACATCTCTGGGTAAGTCGATTGCAAAAGCTTTAGGAAGAAAATATGTCAGAATGGCTTTAGGCGGAATCCGGGATGAAGCAGAAATTCGTGGTCATCGAAAAACTTATATCGGAGCCATGCCGGGCCGAATTATCCAATCTTTGAAAAAAGCGGGTGCATCGAACGCAGTTTTTGTTCTGGATGAGATTGATAAAGTGGGCAATGATTTTCGGGGCGACCCATCTTCTGCACTGTTAGAAGTGCTCGATCCCGAACAAAACAACGCATTCTACGATCATTATGTTGAGCTTGATTACGACTTGTCTAACGTGATGTTTATTGCTACAGCCAATTCTCTAAGCAATATTCAGCCAGCGTTGCTCGACCGGATGGAGATAATTGAGGTGAATGGTTATACTATTGAAGAAAAGATAGAAATAGCGAAACAACATTTATTACCTAAGCAACTTGAACAACATGGCCTAAGTAAAAAAAATGTCGGCTTAAAACCTTCGGTTATTGAAAAAATCATCGAAGATTATACCAGGGAATCGGGTGTGCGTGGTTTAGAAAAAAAGATAGGGTCGGTAGTGCGTGGTATTGCTACAAAAATTGCAATGGAAGAAGATTACACTCCAGCTTTAAATAACAACGATGTAGAAACGATTTTAGGGGCCCCTATTTTCGACAAAGACCTTTACGAAGGAAACGAAGTGGCAGGTGTAGTTACAGGTTTGGCGTGGACCCAAGTTGGCGGAGACATTCTCTTTATTGAAGCAAGCTTAAGTCCCGGAAAAGGCAAATTAACTATTACCGGAAACCTGGGCGATGTGATGAAAGAATCTGCAGCAATTGCGATGGCATTCCTTCGTGCCCATGCTTCAAAGTTCAATATCGATAATCGATTGTTCGAATTATGGGATGTCCATGTTCATGTTCCGGCCGGCGCTACACCAAAAGATGGACCTTCAGCAGGAATAACGATGCTTACCGCATTGACGTCCGCATTTACTCAGCGCCGGGTAAAACAACATCTGGCAATGACGGGTGAAATCACCCTCCGTGGGAAAGTTTTGCCTGTGGGAGGGATCAAGGAAAAAATTCTCGCAGCAAAAAGAGCGAATATCAAAGAAATTATTCTGAGTAAGTCTAATGAGAAAGATATTCTTGAAATTAAAGAAGACTACATCAAGGATTTAAGATTCCATTACGTAAAAGAAATGAAAGAGGTCATAGAGCTGGCTTTAACGAATGAAAAGGTTAAGGATCCGATCGATTTAGATATCAAAGAACCAGTTACTCATGTTTTAAATTGAAAACTTTAATAAATAAGCCGGCCGATATGGCCGGTTTATTCGTTTAATAATGAAACACCTGTTATTTACCTGCATATTACTCTTAACAATTTCAAATAGCATTTTCTCGCAGGGGAACAATTTTAAGAATGAATTTGGATTTCGGAGTGATAACGATTCCTATTTAGCGCTAGGCCAGGACCGATACTACACAAATGGTTTATTTCTAAGCTTCAGGCATGCGCTGAAACAGGATACCACCTGGAAACATACCGCAAAAAAGATATGGGAGATTGAGGCCGGGCAGTACATATTCAATCCGCAAACGGGAAGTATTTCAGACATACAGAATGTAGATCGTCCATTTGCTTCCTATTTATATGCAGGTGGTAAATTCAGCTGGCTGTTCAAAAATGAACAAAGCATTGAATTGGCTTTGAACATCGGAACAATAGGACCAAATGCACTTGGAGAAGATATTCAGGAGGGGTTGCACAAAGTGATAGGATTTTATCCTATCAAAGGATGGGAATTCCAGGTTAATAACGAAATGGGTGTTAATTCATCCTTTAAGTATACAAGACTAATTGCCCGAACACAGAGAAATAATGACTTCATTCTTAACACCTATGCCAATATTGGTAATACATTTGCCGGGGCAGGTGCCGGGGTTCTTTTCAGAGCAGGGCGTATAAATCAGCTTTTTAAATCTGTAATCACTCACAGCAGAATCTCTAACTTAAAGGGCGATTCCATACCTGATAAAGAAATCTTTTTCTTCACGCGGCCGATGCTGCATTTTGTGGCTTATGATGCCACGATTCAGGGAGGAATGTTTACAGGAGAAAAGGGACCGGCTGTTTTCGAACCCAACAGATTTCAGTATTCGCAGGAATTCGGAGTAAACTATGCTACCAATCGGTGGACCTTAAACTTCGCCATCACCTTTAAATCAAGAGATGTAGAAACGCAGAACCGGGCGCATAAATACGGCTCAGCGACAATTTATTATAGATTCTAATTGCCGGTAACTCGTTTCTCAAAAATCAAAATCACCTTTCCTCCTGCTTATCTTTTTTAATGCCTGCGTATGTTTATTTGACAATCGCTTTTCGATTGCCGACCTTTTTGGCTTCGTGACTCTCCTTAGTTTGTTTACATGAAGCGCATTCTTTAGCAGTATGATCAATTTCTTGAGCGTTCGTTCCTTGTTCAGATACTGGCTTCGCTCCTCCTCGCTTATTACCTGTATAAGACCATCGGAAGTCATTTTATTCGATAGCTTTCGTTTTAAGAGCTCCTTCTCATCAAAATCGAATAGCGCAGACGACTGATAATCGAAGTTTAATTCAACCTTACTAGATACTTTATTAACGTTCTGTCCTCCTTTACCCCCACTCCTTGACGACTTAAAAGTGATATCCGGAAGCAAATCCTGAATTGAAAACTCCATTCTCAAAATAACAAAATAATTTTGTTTTGTTTAAAATCCACCGCAAACAATAACTTTGTTGTAATGAATAACAATATAGTAATAGCTATTGATGGCTATTCATCTTGCGGAAAAAGCACACTCGCAAAGGCGCTGGCTAAAAAACTTCACTTTATTTACATAGATAGCGGCTCCATGTACCGCGCCGTTACCTTATATCTTCAAAGAAGTAAAATTGACATTTCCAATGAGCAGGCAGTAACTGAAGCACTAAAAGATATTCATTTGAACTTTCATTCAAGAGATTACCAAACTCATATTACTTTGAATGATGAAGAAGTCTCAGAAGAAATCAGGAACATGTCTGTATCCGAATTTGTAAGTGAGGTGAGTGCAATAAGAGCTGTAAGAAAAGAAATGGTTAAGCAGCAACAGCGCATGGGGCGCTCAAAAGATATTGTTATGGATGGCAGAGACATTGGCACTACCGTTTTTCCTGACGCCCAGGTTAAAATATTCATGACTGCCGACCCGAAAATCAGAGCAGAACGAAGGTTTAAAGAAATAACTTTGAAAAATCCGGAAATCACATTGGAAGAAGTTTTCGAAAATCTTGCACACAGGGATTTTCAGGATACGACCCGCAAGGAAAGTCCGCTAACACGTGCCGAGGATGCTATAATACTAGATAACACAGAGTTAACGGAAGCCCAACAGCTTGAATATGCTCTTGAAAAAATCACTCCACTTTTAACAAATAGATAACCGTTAAAAAATTTACATTCAGTAAATCCTTTTGTAAAATTCTACAAAACTTTATCCTGAATCGACAGTTAATGTACTGATACCTAAAAAGCAATTCTTATAAGTAAAAGAGATGTTTTTTGTTGTCAGTTAACAGCAGAATCTATCAACTGCCGATTCAAATGAAAATTGCTATTTCAACCATCGGAACCAGAGGCGATGTTCAACCATATGCCATACTTGGACAAGCACTAGCCCAACGTGGACATGATGTTACCTTGTCAACCGCCCAAAACTTTAAAACATTGGTTGAAAGTTACGACATTAAATTTCAC
The DNA here is from genome assembly GCA_966210515.1 of uncultured Pedobacter sp. Lineage (GTDB taxonomy): Bacteria > Bacteroidota > Bacteroidia > Sphingobacteriales > Sphingobacteriaceae > Paradesertivirga. The sequence continues at coordinate 43,199 of CBIHLM010000011.1, read as the reverse complement.
CCGATAAATGTCGATTACGAGGAGATACTTAATTCTGAAGAAGGAAAAAAGATATTAAAAGCAAATTTGTTTGCCATTCAAAGAAATCTCGACAAACTTATTTTCCCGCTAATAGAAAACTCATTGAATGAGTGTTATCAAATGGCGCAAAACAGTGATCTTTTCATATACAGGCCTAAAACACTTGCTGATGTTTTCACTGGTCAGTTGCAAACTAAGGCTGTAAGATGTGCAGTAGTGCCTGCGATGGAAGAAACAGCTGCCTTTTTGAACCCTATTCTAAGCGGTTTTTGGTTACCTGGCTTTATGAATAAATGGAGCTATAAATGGGTAAATTTAAGATACAGAGTTTTACGTAAACCTATACATCAATTCTGCATGCAAAATGGATTGCAGGAACACAGGCCTCAGATAAAGTACAATATTCCCTCTATTTATGGTATCAGCGAACATTTTCTCGAAAGGCCGAAAGATTGGTCGAAAGCCCACCAACTGACCGGATTTTGGTTTTCAAACAAACAGGAGGAATTACCTGACGATATTTTAACTTTCTTAAATAACGGAAAACCGCCCATACTGATTACCTTCGGAAGTATGCCCATAAAAAAGGAAATAGCAGGTATGATCATTCAAACGGCATCTCAAATCAACGAGAGGTTTTTGATCGCAGCATGCTGGAGCGATTGGAACATTCCGGAAGTTACCGTAACGAGTAATATTAAGATTATTACGTCTGTACCATTCGAATCCTTATTGCCACTGGTAAAAGGCGTTGTTCATCATGGAGGAATTGGAACTACTGCAGAATGTTTAAGAGCCGGCAAACCTATGTTTGTATGCCCTGTACTTTATCCTGTCGGTGATCAATATTTCTGGGGAGATCTGGCATTTAAAAAAGGGTTAGCTGTTAAACCTGTCCCCATCAACCGCCTTACACCGAGCATTCTTAAAGAACGGATTTCGCAACTAACAAGCAATAAAATTATCCATATTAATTGTCAGGTGATGGCCGAAAAACTGGCTTCAGAAAACGGCGTCGAAAAGGCTGTAAAATTAATAGAAGAAGGGATTTGATTAATCCCCTTCCTCATCTTGCGGAGATAATTTATTTGAGTCAAGCATCTGTTCGTCATGCGGAGTTTCCCAGCTTAGCCGATGTTTTCTAGGTGATGTCTTAAAGGAATCATCCACAGGTTTTTGAGTCTCCGAATCAGCAGATACCGCTTTTATCTTATCGTCATCCGTCCCTGTTTCCTTGTTGTTCTGCTTATTATTTTCCATGGTTATATCGATTTGATGTATCTAAAGATAACACAAACATCGACGGGCTGTTTCGTTAAAGAAATTATAATACTGCAACACAGAGGTATAGAAATAAAATATTGCAAAAAAATCTTTAGTTTAAAAATGTATTTCCCTACCTTTGCAGTCCTGATTTAAATCGGGAAAAAGGAGAAAAATTAATTAATGGCCAAAAAACAAGAAGCAGAAAAGGAGCTAGTTGCAAAATCAGCAGAACTCCTTGGCGAAGAAACCACCAGGGTTACCGAAAAAGAAAACATTGAGTCAGAAGCTGATTCATTGTCAATTGAAGACATTAAGTCTAAAACCTTAGTTACACCAACCGGAGATTTCGATTGGGATGCTGACGACAAAGGATTTGGCAACTACAGCCAGGACGAGCGTGCTAAGCTTGAACAAATGTATGCAGGTACTTTCAACCAAATCAACAAAGGTGAAATTATCAGCGGAACTGTTGTTAACATTAACAGCAAGGATGTGATCTTAAACGTTGGATTTAAATCTGACGGTATGGTATCATTATCTGAATTCCGTGATACTCCAGATCTTAAAATTGGTGACAAAGTTGATGTATTTGTTGAATCTCAGGAAGATCTTAATGGACAATTGGTTCTTTCACGTAAACGTGCAAAAACTCAAAGGTCATGGGAGCTTATCAATGAGGCTCTTGAAAACGATGTGATCATCACCGGTTATGTAAAAAGCCGTACTAAAGGTGGTCTTATTGTTGACATTATGGGTGTTGAAGCTTTCTTACCAGGCTCTCAAATTGACATCAAGCCAATCCGCGACTACGATATTTATGTAGGCAAAACAATGGAATTCAAAGTTGTGAAAATTAATCACGAGTTTAAAAACGTGGTTGTATCTCACAAAGTTCTTATTGAAGACGATCTTGAAAACCAAAAAACTGAAATTGTTGCCAAACTTGAAAAAGGTCAGGTTCTTGAAGGAACAGTTAAAAACATCACTGATTTCGGTGTGTTTATCGACCTTGGCGGCGTAGACGGATTATTACATATTACAGATATTTCATGGGGACGTATCGAGCATCCGAAAGAAGTATTATCACTTGATCAAAAAATCAACGTGGTTGTTCTTGACTTTGATGATGAGAAAAAACGTATCGCCCTTGGTTTAAAACAACTTACATCTCATCCTTGGGAATCTTTAGATACTTCAATTACTGTAGGCTCTAAAGTAAAAGGTAAAATTGTTACTGTTGCAGATTATGGTGCATTCCTTGAGATCACTCCAGGTGTTGAAGGATTGATTCACGTATCAGAAATGTCATGGTCTCAAAACTTACGTAACCCTCAGGAATTCCTGAAAGTTGGTGATGAAGTTGAAGCACAAGTATTAACTCTTGATCGCGAAGAGCGTAAAATGAGTCTTGGTGTTAAACAATTAACACCAGATCCATGGCAACATATTGCTGCTAAATACACTATTGGTAGCAAGCACAAAGCTGTTGTTAAAAACATGACAAACTTCGGTGTATTTGTTGAGATCGAAGAAGGAATTGACGGATTAATTCACATTTCTGATCTTTCATGGTCTAAGAAAGTTAACCATCCTAATGAATTCACTAAAGTAGGTGAAGAATTAGATGTTGTAGTTCTTGAATTAGACGAAGAGAATCGTAAACTGAGCTTAGGTCATAAGCAACTTGAGGAAAACCCTTGGGAAACTTTTGAAACTATCTTTACTTTAGATTCAATTCATGAGGGAACAGTATTGAAGGTTACTGATAAAGGTGCTATTGTAGCATTACCATACGGTGTTGAAGGATTCGCTCCTAGCAAGCACACAGTTAAAGAAGATGGTAAAGTGCTAAAAGCAGAAGAAACAGCTGACTTCAAAATCATTGAATTCAACAAAGAATCAAAACGCATTGTAGTATCTCACTCACGTATTTGGGAAGAGGCTAAAAACGAAGCCCGTAACGAAGAGAGAGCGCAGAAACAAAAAGACGTTAAAGCGACCTCAAGTGCAGTGAAAAAGGTTAAAGAATCTGTTGAAAAGTCAACCTTAGGTGATTTAGGTGTATTAGCACAACTAAAAGAGCAAATGGAAGGCGCTGAAAACAAGGCCGCAAAAAAATCTGCAGCTAAGAAATCAGAAGAAGCAACTGAAGAAGGAGCTGAATAATAAGTTCTTACCTCGTAATACAAAGCCCTGCTGTTTACAGTAGGGCTTTTTTGTTATTGAAAGACGATAAAGATTGTGCATGTGAGATCTATTATTACACAAGTCCATTCGCCAAAAAGTAAAGTATTGTTTAACAAGTCAATAAGAGAAAATCATCAATGACTATTTAGGTTTAAACGATAAACACCCGTATCAAATCCAGCATTGTATATTATTCGAATACAATTTCCTTCTCCAAAGTATAAACTTCAGCATTTTTAAGCTCTACAGTAAATGTAAAAAGATGTTTCTTGGAAATATCCGGATGATGATCGAGCTTTACTTCTAAAGATGGAGACGTCAGACGGGGATGCAACTTTATATAATCATTTATTGCAATCGTGCCGGGGCCTTCATTTTCACGAACCACAAATAAATCGTTCAATTTCGCCCTTTTTAACTGTCTATAAAATCGGTATTACTTGTGATACTAATTAACTTATACTCCGCTTAAGCCTTTATAGCCGGCTTCTGGTGGTGATAATGAATAAATATTTTTTCATGTCAGATAGCTTACGTACTAAATTAGTAAAAACATTCACTAAAAATCAACCCGTTTTTTTACCTTTGCCCAAATCCTAACTGATGGAAAACTTAACCCTGCTCGACGGACAGAAGTTTAAAATTACAATCCAGCGCCTCTGCCACCAGTTAATCGAAAACCATAACGATTTTTCAAACTCTGTAATTCTTGGAATACAGCCCCGTGGAATATTCCTCTCGAACAGAATTGCAGCAGAATTAAAAAATATTCTTCCTCAAGCTACCATATTAAGCGGCAATCTTGACATAACTTTTTTTAGAGATGATTTTCGCAGGCGTGAAGGCCCTCTGGTACCAAACAGTACACAAATTGATTTTATCATCGAGGGGAAAAAAGTAATCCTTATTGATGATGTCCTGTGGACCGGAAGAACTATCCGATCGGCAATGGATGCCATGCTGGCATTCGGAAGGCCGGAAAAAGTTGAATTATTGGTTTTAGTTGACAGGCGATTCTCGAGGCATCTGCCTATTGAACCCGATTATATTGGAATTCAGGTAGATTCTATCAATTCGCAAAAAGTATTAGTTACCTGGGAAGAAGCTGACCAGGAAGATAAAGTTATTTTATTATCAGAAGCACAAGAATAAACAATGGCAGAGAACTATCAGAAACTGAGTACCAGGCATCTTTTAGGAATAAAAGATTTAAACGAGAATGATATTCAACTGATTTTTGAAACTGCCGATACGTTTAAAGATGTTTTAAACCGGCCGATTAAAAAAGTCCCTTCCCTAAGAGACATTACCATAGCCAATGTATTCTTCGAAAATTCGACCCGTACCCGACTTTCGTTCGAATTAGCTCAAAAAAGGCTTTCGGCTGACACGGTAAATTTTGCGGCCTCATCTTCTTCCGTAAGTAAAGGTGAGACTCTGATTGATACCGTAAATAATATCCTTGCAATGAAAGTGGACATGGTGGTGATGCGTCATCCGTATCCGGGAGCTGGAATTTTCCTTAGTAAGAAAGTTAACGCTCAAATAGTAAACGCAGGAGACGGAGCACACGAGCATCCTACTCAAGCTTTACTGGATGCCTTTTCTATAAGAGAAAAATACGGGGATGTAGCCGGTAAGAAAATCGCTATTATCGGAGATATCTTACATTCCCGAGTTGCTCTGTCTAACATACTGTGCCTTCAAAAACTTGGCGCAGAAGTAATGGTTTGCGGTCCGACCACCTTAATTCCGAAGTACATTAAATCACTTGGAGTTAAAGTTGAATTCGACCTGATGCGAGCTTTAAACTGGTGTGATGTTGCCAATATGTTGCGTATCCAGTTAGAACGTCAGGATATCAAATACTTTCCGTCATTAAGAGAGTACTCGATGCTGTATGGCTTGAACAAACAAATTCTTGATTCGCTCGATAAAGAAATTACTGTAATGCATCCAGGTCCTATTAACAGGGGAGTAGAAATTACCAGCGACGTGGCTGATAGTAAGCAATCCATAATTTTGGATCAGGTGGAAAATGGTGTCGCCATACGCATGGCCGTATTATATTTACTGGCAGGACAAAAGGATTAGATCAACCTAATTCCAGAGGGGATTTTCGGGAAAATTGACAATATGAGCGTACCTGGGACCCAGGCCCAGAACTATATCTTTCCATAAATTTTCTTCCTGATCAGCAAATAACAAATCAGGATTATAATTATTGGTAACCAGCCATGAGTTTTGCTCCAGCTCTTTGTCTAACTGGCCTAAATCCCAGCCTGAATATCCCACAAAGAACATGATTTCGTTTTCGGCAATCTGGTTACTATCAACCAAAAGCTTTAACGTTTCAAAATTCCCGCCCCAATAAATCCCGTTCGCCAATTCGGCGCCGCTGTTCATGCGATCAAAACAGCGATGAATAAAATGAAGAGTATCATTAGCGACCGGACCACCTACATAAACAGGAAACGTTGCGTCTGCAAAATCCGGCACCAAATCTTTTAAAAAGAAATCGCTCCGCTGATTTAACACATAACCAACAGTTCCATCTTCATTATGCTCTGAAACCAATACCACCGATCTTTTAAAATTCGGATCGAGCATAAATGGCTCAGAAATCAACAAGCTCCCGGTTTTAGGTGATATTTGATTTATCATAATAGTATAACAAGTTAAATCTAAGATATGTTTTTTCCCCGTTTTGTTAAATTGATCTTATAAATCAACAAAATCCCTCGGTCCAAAACCTAATGTTTAAACAATCAACATCAAGCATATTCTATTCTGAATTAGTAAGTTTGCAAAACATTATGGCAATCAAAAAAGAAACAATCGAAAACCTAAGGCAGGAGTATCGCTCCGCATCATTAACTGAGAAAGAGGTAGCTGCCGACCCAATAAGCCAATTTGCAAAATGGTTTACAGAAGCACTTGATGGCGGATTATACGAACCCAATGCAATGACGCTGGCTACCGCAACTCACGATGGAAAACCATCTGCCAGAACAATGCTACTTAAAGGATTTGATAAGACGGGTTTCACGTTTTACACCAATTATTTAAGCCGAAAAGGTAAAGAGATTTCGAAAAATCCTGCCGCATGCATCGTTTTTTTCTGGCCTGAACTCGAGAGACAGGTTCGAATCGAAGGGACACTTGAAAAAGTGAGTAAAGAAGAATCAGAAAAATATTTTCAGTCGCGTCCTAAGGAGAGTCAGTTAGGTGCGATCGCATCTCAGCAAAGTCAGGTTATTTCCGGACGGGATACACTCGAAAATACATGGAAAGAGCTGATTGAAAAATTTGCGGACAAAGAGGTACCAAAACCGGCGTATTGGGGTGGATATACTTTAAAGCCGCAAATAGTTGAATTCTGGCAAGGCAGACCTGGCCGTCTTCATGACCGTATTGTTTATAAACGTTCTGATATAAACAACTGGAAGATTGTACGTGTAGCTCCATAAAATGAGTTTGGAAGAAATTAAACAATTGCTTTTAGGCAAGTTTGGAGCCGAGGTAATTATAAAAGAGGAAACCAGCGGCTTACAATCTGCTCTAATAATCCATCCGGATAAAATAGCGGATGTATGCTTTGAGCTTCGAGATAACGAACAAACATATTTTGATTTGCTGGAATGTTTATCCGGAGTAGATTACGGCATTGAAGAGAATATGTTCGGCATTGTATATAATCTTGCATCCATTCCCTACAAAACGCAGTTAACACTAAAGGTAGTAAAGTATCACGACAGGAGTCGCGAAGATCTTCCTTCCTTTCCCTCCGTTAGTACAGTTTGGCGCACGGCTGAATGGCATGAACGGGAAGCTTTTGATTTATTCGGAATAAGTTTCAAAGACCACCCCGATTTAAGAAGAATATTATTACCCGATGATTGGGAAGGCTATCCACTTCGCAAGGATTATAAAGCACAGGAGTATTACAGAGGAATTAAAGTATAGCAACCATCCCCGCGGGAATTATGGATACTAAATACGCAACCAGGTACGATAAACTTATTGCCGAGGCTGAAACGCATGAAATGATTATAAATATCGGACCTCAGCACCCTTCCACACATGGTGTTTTAAGGCTCGAAGTAATTACTGATGGCGAAATTGTTAAAGAGGTTATTCCACATATGGGATATCTGCACCGTTGCTTCGAAAAACACGCAGAAAATTTGACCTATCAGCAAACCATTCCTTTTGCCGACAGGATGGATTACCTGGCATCAATGAACAACTCTCATGCATGGGTTATGGGCGTGGAGAAGATGCTCGGTATTGACAAAGATATACCCAAACGCGTTGAATACATTCGGGTCCTGGTGTGCGAACTTAACCGAATCAGTTCTCATCTTATTGCACTGGGAACATACGGCATTGATATCGGCGCGTTCACTCCGTTTTTATGGTGTTTCAGAGACAGAGAGCATATTATGAATATGCTTGAATGGGCATCGGGCTCAAGACTATTATATAATTATATCTGGGTGGGTGGATTATATTACGATTTGCCTGTGGGATTTGAGGAGCGTTGTAAAGAGTTTATCAATTACTTTAAACCTAAAATGGTTGAATTGAATGCCCTTCTTACAGACAATCAAATTTTCATTTCACGGACTGCAAATGTGGGCATATTACCATTAGATGTTGCAATTAATTATGGCTGTACCGGTCCGATGCTGCGCGCTTCCGGGTTAAAATGGGATTTGAGGCGTGTTGATGAATATTCGGCTTATCCCGAACTGGAGTTTGACATTCCGGTAGGGAAAGGCGAAATGGGTACAATAGGCGACTGTTGGGATAGATATAAAGTACGCATTGACGAAATTGAGCAATCAGTTAAAATAATTGAGCAATGTCTTGAACGACTACAAAAGGACTTAAAAAGAACTCCTGAATTCGATCCGCGCGCTAAACTCCCAAAAAAAATCATCCCTAAGGCTCAGGATTTTTATTGCAGAGCTGAGACTCCAAGAGGTGAGTTAGGGTATTATTTCATAACAGATGGCAAAAGCGAAATACCCAAACGCGTTAAAGCTCGTGCTCCGAGCTTTCATAACCTGTCAGTAATTTCCGAAATATCAAGAGGCGTTTTAATAGCTGATTTGATTGCAATAATTGGCTCTATTGATATTGTTTTGGGTGAAGTAGATAGGTAAAAGCTGAACAATACCAGAGCAAATTTTAACCAATAAAAAAGCCCTTCTTACAAAAGAAGGGCTTTTCGTTTTCTTAAAAGCGTATTAATATACTTTTACCATGAAAATATATTTCTCAAGCTTCTTTATCTGATCACTGGTACTTAAACCAGTTAAAGAATTCCGCTTGGTAAGTACAATTTCCGAGTTATCAGAATCCTTTGAAAGAGATTCTATAGCAGAGAGGATATATTTGGATTTTACGGCAAAAGCAGCGCCATCAGAAGCAGATTGCTTTCCTTTTATAATCCCAATTACATTTCCTTTATTATCAAGTAAAGGTCCGCCACTGTTACCGTTATTTACTGATATATCGACCTGATATTCTGTAGTGTCGCCCTTATACCCTGTTTTGGAGCTTAAATATCCCCTACCGAAAACATAATCATCTTTAGGAAAGCCCATAGTAAAAACATTCTCACCAACGTCCGAAGTAACCTTCTTGAACGAATAAGGGAGTCCCCCTAATGATTGGAAACGATTATCGATAATTTTCAGGATAGCAACATCGTCCGTAGTGTTTGAATAAATCACCTCAACTTTATAAGATTCTCCACGAGAGTTTTGTACATAAATTGAATCTGCGCCACTTATTACATGGCTATTCGTAACCAAATATCCGTTTGACGTTAAGGCAAATCCTGTCCCCCCGAATACACCCGGATTTACCGGAGTACTAATATTTTTTAATATTTGTCTCTGATCTTCTTTTACTTTTCCTATTTCGAAACTTACAGCCCGACGCAAGGCATTATAATCAGACTTACTGGCATTCATTTGGGAAAAATATCCGGTGGAAAACAATGAAGTAAATACCGCCAGAATTGCTACAGATGCAGCCACGGCCGCATTCATTCTGTATTTATTCCAAAGAATACGAACCAAAGCACCGGTTGGCATTACCTCGGCCTTTATTTGATCAACATCCAGTTTCTCATGAATGGCATTCATTGCTGAGATGAGGTGCCTTTTTTGACCATAATTTTTCAATGAAGTAATAAATGCTTTATGAGCAACTACCTGCTGATCTAATACGGAATTTTCTGCCCTCATCTTTTCGAAAGCCTGACGTTCTGATTCAGACATTTCTCCATTTAAATAAGCTTCAATACGTTCTGTCAATTCCATGTTATTAGTTTATTATGTCTTAAAAAATATCTTTTTAAGGCGTTGAAGGCATTTGTATTTTTGATTTTTTGCATTATCGGCATTGGTATAACCAAATGCCTCACAGATTTCCTGCATTGACCTATTATTGATGTAGAATTCCTCAATAATAGTTTTACAAGGTTCTCCTAAATGTAACAATGCCTCATCCATTTGCTTGAATTGCCGATCCTTCTCCTCATGATATTCTAAATCTGCTTCTACCGCAAGAACATCTTCAAAATCGGAAATATTGCCAGAGTTTCTGCTTTTTACATTTAAACGTTTTAACCATAACCTTCTGGATACAGAATATAAAAATGTTTTAAGCTTACTGTTTAACTCGAAGCTTCCAGCTTTCACTTTATCATAAAGAACAATAATAGATTCTTGAAAGACGTCTTTCGCGTCATCTTCCGATCCACTATTTGTCATCACCAATTGCAACACCATCGGGAAATATGCCTTATAAATTCCTTCAAGTGTACCTTTTGAGTCATTAAGAATACCTAATATAACTTCGCTATCTTCTGGTACTGAACTTTTTATCTCTTTGCTCACTAGTTAATACCCCAATGTTAAATTTGTAACCCAATATTAGTTAAAAAAAAAGTTAAAAATTTGTCAGATTAAGGGGTTACTTTTTATCATTACCAGTATTAATGATTGAAATATTTGTTTAATCTTTAAACTTTAATCCCAAAAAATGAAAAATCTATTCAAATTCGGTTTCGTAGCTTTAGCTATTTCTTTATCAGTTGCTGCTTGTAGCTCAAACCAAAATGAAGAAGCTGCTGATTCAACTGTTGTTGATACTACAGTTCTTGACACTACAGTATCTGTTGATACTACAGTTGTTGATACTACTGCTACTGATACTGCTGTTGCTCAGTAATTATCGCCTTAATGAAATAAAAAAAGCTGCTTTAGGGCAGCTTTTTTTATTTCCACGCTTAAAGCCTGATTTTCTTTTTGACCCGTAGATCGGACGACGAGGCCCCGGCCAGAATTTCAAAATCACCAGGTTCCTGAACCCATTTCATTTGCTTTTCATCGAAGAAGCTAAACGCATCTGAATTTAACGAGAATGCAAGTTCTTTGGATTCTCCCGCATTTAAAAACACCTTTTGAAATCCTTTTAATTCCTTCTCGGGACGCACAACCGAAGATTTCCTATCCCTCACATATACTTGCACTACTTCAGCACCTGATGTATTGCCGGTATTTTCGACAGTCAATCTAACTGTTGCCACTCCGTTTGCTATACTTGTATTAAGCTTACCGTATTTAAATGTACTGTACGATAATCCATGTCCGAAGCTAAACTGAGGCTTAACTTTATATTTATCGAAATAACGATATCCCACGAAAATATCATCTTTATATTTCACCGTAATACTATCGCCGGGGTATTCTCCTATTTTATGTGCCGGTGCTTCTTTTAATGTTTTAGGCCATGAAAATGTTAGCTTGCCAGAAGGATTTATATCGCCAAATAAAATTTCTGCTAAAGCAGTTCCTCCCTCAAGTCCAGGATAACCAACTTGTAAGATAGCCTTTGCTTTTCTTTCCCATTTGGTTATATCCATTGCTCCCCCACCAAAAAGAACAACTATTGTATTTGGGTTAGCTTTTATCACAGCTGAAATTAGTTCATCCTGCCCAAACGGCATAGTCATATCTGGTTTGTCGCCACCCTCCGCATCGTAGGCATTATCATCCCATACACTGTAGTCATAACCGTGAGTCCAACCGCCGACAACAATAGCAATTTCCGCGGTTTTCGCATTCTCAACAGCTTCGGCAATCATTTTCGCATCGGCTTTCGCACCTCTGGCTATTGTATACCCCTGCGAGAAGCGGATTGCGGTACTATTAGCAACACGTGCCTGAATCCCTTCGAGGGGTGTTATTTCATACTTAGGGCGAACTTGTGAACTTCCTCCACCCATTGCATTGTCGCGATTAGCATTAGCACCAATCAACGCAATAGATTTTATTGCATCCTTTTGGAGCGGCAAAATACTTCCCTTGTTTTTCAATAAAATTATACCTTCTTCAGCTACTTTTTTTGCTACTGCAGCATGCTCGGCAGTTGCATATGCGCCAGGTTTACGAGTTGCATTTATCATGTTCGTTTTAAACATGACCCTTAAAATCCTGCGTACCTTTTCATCTATCACAGACTCTGCGACTTCTCCGCTTCGAACCATTTTCAAAGCTGGCTCTGCAAAATAGAAGTCGGGAAATTTCAATGCTGGTTTACCAATATCAGAACCCATTTCTAAATCTGCGCCTCCAAGCAATGCTTCTTTTGTACTGTGAATTGCTCCCCAGTCGCTCATCATAAGTCCTGTAAATCCCCAATTTCCCTTTAATATTTTATTTACGAGATAATTGTTATAGGTACAATACTCGCCCCGAAACTTATTGTATGCGCCCATTACAGAATTTGCTCCTCCTTCAACTATGGCCGCTTTGAAACCTGGAAGGTATATTTCCTGTAAAGCCCGCTCACTCATCTCTACATTGATCCCGTCCCGTCTCACTTCCTGATTGTTTGCAATGAAGTGCTTAACACAAGCTGAAATTCCCTGATCTTGAACACCTTTGATGTACCCAACCACCATTTTCGATATGAAATAAGGATCCTCACTCATATATTCGAAATTACGACCATTTAAAGGGGTCCGCATTATATTTATACCAGGGCCCAAAATAATATCTTTTCCTCTGAACTTAGCCTCGCTGCCCAAAACGGCACCAAAAGCGTATCCTAACTCGGGATTCCAGGTAGAGGCAAGTGTAATACCCACGGGCAGATAAGTAGAAGAATCATTTCCTTTATTATCAAGCACCCAATCGATGCCGTGTTCCGGACGGACGCCATGCGGGCCATCAGACATTGTTAATTCCGGTATTCCCAACCTGGCTACACCCCCCGATGTAAATGAAGATTTACCGTGAATCATTCCAATCTTCTCTTCCAGACTCATCTGCTTCAAAAGACTATTAATTTTCGTTTCCGTACCCGGATCAGTTTGCTGTTGAGCATTAGACCTACCTGTGCAGATAAAGAGTCCCGCTACAATACTTGTAAAAATGATTCTTCTCATTGTTGTTCAATTGATATTTATGATTTTCTGTGCGTGTATAGTTGATGAGGAACTTCCTATTAAAAGTTCTATTGGTGGATTAGTACCAAGGCAATTTATTTTTTCCTCTAAACTAAGGAGAAAGATAATATTGCTTACCCTTTGTTCTATGGAAAGCCTGTAATCCTGAAATGGATATTTATTTTGGACAATAGCCTGCATCATCCCTGCAAACAGGAAACAAGGCAATCCAATTATAACAGCTATTGCTTTAAGCATCGGCTAGTCTTATTTAGATGAAGTCAATAACCACTTTACTTTTCCCGAGTAAGGATCAGATTTTAGGGCTTTTCCCGAAACTGAAACTTTTTTTAGAACATTATCCGATGGAAGACAAACAAGCCCTTCAGAATCAGCGCCGTTGGTTGAATAGGATACTAATTCAATGTTCGACCAATCCATTTTCATAGTTGATTGAGCGAGTTTTATATGAGGAATTACCGAACCATTCTTCACCAATACCACCGCTCTTACTTGTCCGGGTTTGATTTTATGCCAGCCACCAGAATAAGTCTCGCCGCTTTGATAATCAATCCATTGCCCGGGAGGAAGGTAGACATCACGCTCCTGCACATTCTCCATCAATGGAGCAACAAGCATGTTCGATCCAAACAAATACTGGTCGTCGATTAACCAGGAACCCGGATCGTTTGGATATTCTACAAATAGAGCACGAACCATAGGCAAGCCACGTTCAGAGCAATCTTTAGCCTGTGCATAGATATAAGGCATCAGCTTATAGCGCATTTCATCCGTTACCCTAAAAGTTCTTAAAAACTCAGGACTATATTCCCAGGGTTCTTTTGGTGGTGCACCATGGGTTCTGGTGTGCGATGACAAAAACCCAAAAGCAGCCCATCTGCCATACAATTCTTCCGGTGTTTTTTGAACGAATCCACCGATATCATGGCTCCAGAAAGCAAATCCTGACAAGCCAAAGGATAAACCGGCACGCAATTCAGCAGCCATTCCGGTATTGGTATTTTCGGCATCACCTCCCCAATGAAGCGGATAACGCTGACTGCCCGCCCAAGTACTTCGTCCCCAAATAATGTTTTCGCCATTCACTTGTTTTGTGATATCAGCAACCGCTTTATTATACCGTAAAGGGTATAAATTATGCTCATAAAACCCGGTACGACCAGAGTGATAAATTCCATTGGCAGGAGCGGCTTCGCCAAAATCTACTTTAATAGCTCCGACACCCAGCTTCAACAAGTTGGCAATTTTACCCTGATACCATTTTACAGTAGCCGGATTTGAGAAATCTAACACAGCGTCTTCGTAAGGAAGATTTCCCTTAGCATCTTTTACAACCAGATTCTGTTGAACCAATTCATTAAAAAGTATATTCTTGGGAGTAAAATAAGGCAACTGCCATAAAGAAACGTGGAAGCCATCTTTTTTTAAGTCTGTTAGAAGTTTAGCAGGATCTTTAAATCTATCGGGAGCAAACTTGTAATCTGTCCTCCAATCAGTGGTAAACCAACCAGTGTCATAATGAATAACATCGGCCGGGATATTATTGGCACGTAGTTTTGCGGCTACATCACGACCGTCTTTTTCAGATAAATAAGTTATCCGGCTCATCCAAAGACCAAAGGACCACAAAGGTGGCATTGGAGATTTTCCGGTAAGGTTGGTATACTCATTTAAAACATCTTTGGGCTCACCTAAAAAAACAAATAAATCCAATTCATCATCTCCAATCATCATAGAATTAATACCGCTAAAGTATTTCCCAAAATCGCAGGTAATAGGGGTTGAAGTATGCATAAACATTCCGTAACCGCGGCTGCTCATGAAAAATGGAATAGGTTTGTACATGGTTTCATTTTGTACGCCGTTGGCATCATCAGCCCATAAAACCACTTTTTGACCTCGTTTATCAAATCCTGTAAAAGATTCGCCACAACCAAAAATCTTTTCGCCCGGAGAAAGTGAAAAAGCGGCAGACATACTACGGGAATAATCGGAAGCTCTTCTTACATAAGAAAAAGGAACAACCGGGGTATAACTAGTATCTGCATGATCCTGACTGTGAACAGTTTTAGTAAGCAGACGTCCATTTGCGTCACGCAATTCTACGTGCCAAGGATGTTCAAGTACAGTTACTGAACCAAAATTACTGGTGTAACGGTGGCCGCCAGAAATTTTCGAATACTTCCATGATTTATCCACAGGAGCCTTGCCGTTTACAAGCATTAATGATTCTTGGTTTGGTTTTGCCTGAAAACCAGAAGTTGTTCTGATACGAACTGTTCTGGGGGATACAAACTCAATAGAAAATGGCAAAGATGGCGATGCTGCATATTCAGTTCCAGGGAATTCGTTCGATTTAGCAGGACTCAAAACGCCCAGCATATTATCAAAAGC
This sequence comes from uncultured Pedobacter sp., assembly GCA_966210515.1. Taxonomy (GTDB): domain Bacteria; phylum Bacteroidota; class Bacteroidia; order Sphingobacteriales; family Sphingobacteriaceae; genus Paradesertivirga. The sequence continues at coordinate 27,838 of CBIHLM010000011.1, read as the reverse complement.
CTGACGGGTAACGTAATTATATCGTTTATATAAAATTTCCCCGCTTGCCGTTGCGGGATTGAATTTCGACAAACTATCAGCCAGGTAATAAGTGTTTGTAAAGTCTCTAAAGTCGGGACTAATATCGACCGGGAAATTTAATAACTTCATTTCCTGAATTTGTGCAGTACTGTTAAAAGTTACAAAGAGAAATGCCAGGATTAACAAGTTCTTCATCTTTCGTATAAGGTGTATCATATATGAGTTGTTAGTTTATTTAAAATCAAACCAAAGGCTTCCGCCAATTGGGGTGTAGTTTAACTGAATGTTTTTTTGGCTTTGAGGGCCCATCTTATCTGCCGATTGAAACTTAGTTCCAATCGGGCTGATGCCTTGTAAGAATCCGATATTTCCTTCCGGGAAGGCAGGAGCGGTATTATTGTTAGTTGCACCTGCTGCTTTGAGCGGTTTCAGCATTTGGAAAAACATATTTTCCGTGCCGCTATATACCGTAAATGGAGCACGCCTATTTTCGATAGTAACCCAATGCACATTTGCATGATATCCTTTAAATTCAGGATAATTCCAGCTTTCGCCTGTTATGGTATTATTGTAATACTTATGCCAAACACCAAATTGCTGACCTCTCAGGCGGTTCTTCCAAACCCTGTATGGGCCTCTTCCCTGCCATCTCATTCCTGTAATTATTTCTTCAGGATAATTAAAAGTCAGGCCCATAAAGTCGGCCTCACCTTTCAAGGAGTAGTGGTATTCTAATTTCACAGGTTTACCGGGACTGAATATCCATTTCACATTAAATTGTGAGGGCCCCTCATAGAGTGGTTCAAAAACATAGTCGCTGCCATTCGCGTAGTGATTTATCCTTTTAAGGGTATGCTTAAAACCTGCCAGCACCGGTCCATCCGATAATGGAATTTCAGCTTTTTGATTAATTACCTTCTTCAGATATCCTGTTTTCTTTGAAAAGTGATAAGCTATTTGATCCGATTTAATAATTATACTTGAATCCTGTTCGGTAACATCTGGTTGAGAAACATTAATCGCAGGTACAAAATCTTTAATAGGTATTCCCGATAATTTTACCGGCCAGCTCCAGGTATAAACTTCCTTTTTATCAGGGCCGTAGGCAGTTAGATAAAGTACGTCATTATTCTTCCAGGTTGAAGGCAGATCCAGAATCAGTACCGCCTTTGCCCCTGGTGCCACTGTTATTGATGTATTTCCTGTCGCATTCACTTTAGCCTGTGTCGTGCTTTCTGGGCCTGGCAAAGAAGTTAGCTTCCATTTAAAAGAACAAGACTTTAAATCAGTGTAGATGTATCTGTTCTCTACCAGCAGTTTACCATCGAAGTTTTGGGGCAGCTCCTTCATTTCTATATGGATTGGTGACCATATTTCTTTAATTGCAAAAAAGCTTCCCTCCTTTTCGCGATGAGGACCTACAATTCCATCAGGAGCGAGGTTTTTCACTACATCTACTACTCTGTTACTATCTGTTCTTACTGTACCTTCATCATGCAGCGCCCATAGAAATCCACCGGCGCCGTAAGGATGCTTAAGCATCTGATTCCAAAAATCTTCCAATCCTGCGGCATGGCCCCCGTCTTGTAATCCATGCATAAACTCTGTTGGAAAGAAAACATCCTGTCCGTATAATACCGAGTTTACCACATAATTATAATCCGGGTAATGTTTGGTATCTGTTCCATTAAACCTTTCCCAGGGATGAATTACAAAACGCTGCTGGGGATCATATTTCCCATACTCTCCATCCAAACCTGTATTCCAGCCGCCCTCATTACCATTAGCCCAAATTACAACTGAAGGATGGTTTATGTCGCGCTCTACTAATTCTTTCACCAGCCTTTTGCCAACCACGGTATCGTACTTAGCCTGCCAGCCTGTTAATTCATCAATCACAAAAAGCCCCAGTGAATCACACACATCAAGAAAATGCTGATCGGGAGGATAGTGCGACATCCGAACGGCATTCATGTTCATTTCCTTAATCAGCTTTACATCCATCAGGCTAATTTCCTTGCTCAGCGCTCTGCCTGTTTCCGGCCAGTGACTATGCCGGTTAACTCCTTTAAAAATGACTTTCTTGTTGTTTACATAGAATCCGTCGCGTGGACGCATTTCTACCGTTCTAAAGCCAAAGCGTTGCTTAATACGGTGAGCCTCTTTTCCCTGAGCTCCGATAATGGACACTACCAGGTTATAAAGCTGCGGAGACTCAGGATTCCATGGAATAATGCCTTTTACTTGTTGCTCCAGAGAAACACGCTCCTGACCGCGATTTAATTTTACAGACACAGGTGCACCAATTGCCAGTCCACTAAGAGTCTGAACCTGCATTTTAAGATTGTTCCCATTTGTTATACCGGATGTAAATGCGTCTACCTGCAGATGACCATTTGCTTTAGCATCTAAAGCTATTCTATCAATATAGGTCTTAGGAGTTATTTCCAGATATACCGGGCGGAATATCCCACCAAACAGCCAAAAATCTGCTTCCCGTTCTGCCTTGTTAACTGACTCATTTGCGGAATGCTTTTTAACTGTTACTTCAAGAAGATTATCTCCGCCAAAATTCAGCAAGTTTGTAATGTTGTACTTGAATCTGTAGAATCCCCCCTGATGAACCGGTCCTGCTGATTCTCCGTTAATCTTAACTTCTGTGTCAGTCATCGATGCCTCAAATACAATGAACACACTTTTAGATGCGCTACCTGAGGGCACCTTAAAACTGTATTTATATTGTCCTGTTTCTTCTGGATTTTTGGCATCGGTAAAGTAATTGTAACTACCAAAACCCTGCTGTTCCCAGTTTGAAGGAACCTGTATTTTATTCCAGGAGCCGCTTTTCATACCGGTATTGATATAAAAATCCCAGGTAACGGTGTGGTCTTTGTCGCGGCCAGACAGATACAGATACTCTGTTTCCTGACCAACAGCCGTTAGAGATAGAACTATTAGTTGTAAAAAAGTAGCAAGTAAAAAAGGTATTATTTTTTTCATCCGATGAACTTGTATTATTCTATTGTGGGTCTGGGCCTGATTGCCTGTGTCTGTATTTTAACTTTTCCGGGTTTTAATCCTGCAGAATTGGCCGTCAGAACTATTTCACCGCTTTCTCCTGTTGATTGTACAATCACCTGGGCCAGTCCGCTGAATAATTTCCGCTTCCATTGTTCAGCGGGTTTAACAATTTGTATAAGTCCGGGATTGGTATTAACAGATTCCCATATTTGCTTTTTAAACAAGGGGGTAGTAACAATTGCTATTGTGTTGACTCCGGCCTTTAGATAGGATGCATCCAATTTAAAAACATCTCCTTGCTTGTTTTCCTGAAGGTTTTTACCAATCTCTTTGCCGTTGACAAATACAGACTGTTGTTTGCCAATGCTGTTATAAAAGAAAGTAACGGCAGCCTTTAAGTCGGCTTCTGTTAAATTAAAGCTTCCGCGATAAACGATGGCTTTCGCTGATTGAGCAAACTTCTCTGTTCTTTCATCAGTAAATGCTTTTTGCCAGTCTGAGTCATCGAATTCGGCAGAGGTTTCCAGACGATTATCTGTGCTTTCGACAATCTTTTCTTTAAGATTGGTTAGATCTAGAGTGCTGATAGTTTCAAGATATTTATCCGGCTCATGCGAAGTTGGATCGCCATTACCCACACCAATAATCTTTCCTGGTCCGTTTATAGTGAATTTAATCTCATTAGTTGAAGTTGGGATATGCAAACCATTTTTATCTTTTAAATCTACTGTTATGATCGCGATATCCTCCCGGTTTGCCTTAAGGCTTTTCACATTAGAGGATAAGTAAACCGCATTTGCCTCTGAAGTGGTTTTTACCATATCAGTTATTGTCGCTTTACCGTTCTTATAACCTTGTGCGCGTAACGTTCCGGGTGTATATTTCACCTTCCACTCCAGGTGCCCGTTTCTTTCCATCAACTTCCTGCCCTGGCTTTTGTTATTTAGAAAAAGTTCTACTTCATCAGCATTGCTGTATACCCAGACATCTATTTCCTGCCCCTCTTTTCCTGGCCAGTTCCAGTGCGGAAAAATGTGAATTGTAGGTTGATCTGTCCACCAGGATTTTAAATAATAGACATAGTCTTTAGCAAACCCGCATTGATCGACCATGCCAAAATATGAGCCAGTTGAGGGCCAACCGAATGGAGTTGGCTCCCCTCTGTAATCGAAACCTGTCCAAATAAACATTCCGGCAAGGTAATCTCTGTCAGCATAGTGCTTCCACCCTTTTTCAAGGCTGTAGAAATATTGATTCTGTGCTTTATCGTAAGCTGCCAATTGTTGATTTTTTTTATCGTCAACATAAATTCCACGGGAAGTAACTGTCGAGCCTTCTTCTGTTCCCCAGCTCATTTGCCATGGAAACTTATTATGGTGCTCATCTGTGTTTTTGGTTGCGATATAATTGTACCCCATTACATCAATCACAGTTGAAATACCATTACCAACCCCACTACTAATTGCTTTTGTTATAAAGCGGGTTGAATCAACACTTTTCGCGAATGCTTGCATACTGGCCGCAATTCTGGCACCCGTTATATTGCCTTCAATACCCCATTCTTCATTACCAATAGACCAGCTAATGATACTAGGATGATTCCTATCTCTGAGCATAAGGCGTTTCATATCGCCGAGTTCGGTTGATGTAATACCCATCAACCGATTCTCATCAATTACAAGCATTCCAAGACGGTCGCAGGCATCAAGCAATTCAGGTGTCGGGGGATTATGAGAGCAGCGATAAGCGTTGTTGCCCATCTGTTTCAGGGTCATTACGCGAAAATCATGCAGTTTATCGGGCATGGCAGAACCGACACCAGCATGATCCTGGTGATTGTTAGAGCCCTTTATTTTTACATGTTTCCCGTTAAGGAAAAAACCCTGGTTAACGTCAAAACGAATCGTCCGGATGCCAAAACTTGTCTCGTAACGGTCTACAGTAATATCTCCTTGCTTTACAGTGGTGACCAGCTTATGCAAATATGGAGTTTCTAATGACCATAGCTTCGCATTCGCAACCTGCATTTCAGACGAAAACTCTTTGGTTTCATAAGAACTTAATTTTAAATTACTTAACTGAGCAGAAGCTATTTTTTTACCGTCTGCATCTAAAATCTCCTGTAGTATAGAAAATGATCTTGGTGATTTCCCTTCGTTGATAAGTGTTGCTCTCGCCGTTACAGTAGCATCCTTATTTTTTAAAGCTGAAGTAACAAACGTTCCGTCCGTTTCGACATGTAAATTATGCAGTTTATTTATCCATACGTGGCGATAGATTCCAGCTCCCTCATAAAACCATCCTTCTTCCATCGTGGCATCGACACGTACAGAAACCACATTGTTTCCGCCATAATTAAGATAATCGGTAATATCATAGTCAAAGCCAAGATAGCCGCTTGGATGTGTGCCTAAATAATGTCCGTTCACCCATACTATGGAATTGCGGAATACTCCATCAAAAGCAATGTGAATTCGCTTTCCCAAATCATCTTCCGGTATTTTAAATGATTTTCGATACCAGCCAACGCTGGCATCAGGAAAGTTTCTGCCTACAGCTTTAAACCCATGACTTAAACTTGCTCTAGAATCAAAACCTTGTTCAACCGCCCAATCATGCGGAATGTTGAGCTTTCTCCAGCTGCGATCGTCGAACCCGGGCGCTGCCGGACCATCACCATAGCCAGTTTTAGCTAAGTACGAAAAATAGCCGGTGCCATTGTTAAAATCCTTTTTGGTATCGTATGGATGGCCGAAGGAAAACTTCCAGCCAAAGTCCATTAAAAGATGTTCTCTTGAAATACCCGGGTTGGTTTGTGAAAAAAGGGTACTTGAAAAACTTATTAAAACGCTTAACAACAATTTTTTTTTCAAACTTCCTGAAATAGACTTGCCTAACATTAATTTCATTAAAATTTAATTAATCGCATCGGTTCCACCGATACTAGTTTCGTCACTATTAAAACCCGGAGTGTTTAGTTCCCTTTTTGAAACAGGAGCGCCAACAGCTATACCACGTCCCGCAGTACTCATGTAGACTCGCCCGTAAACATTCATATCCCCTACCACAAACTGGCCGTTTGCCGGGCCGCCGTATTCATGTTTATCATCATTAACACGCACCCATGAAGCTCCTTCGTCTATAGATCTGTGGACTCCGATAACTCCGTTCACAGTACCATAAATATAAATTGTTTCATAGGCGCTACCCGGAGCTGCTTTCCCGATACCAACTGCGCTACATTGAGTTACACTATTAAGTTTAGTAAATGTTGCACCTGAATTTACTGAACGTGACAAACCATTTCCATACAATGCCACCCAAATATGTCCTTCTCTGCCAGGTACTGTTCGGATAACTCTCGACCCGCCGTTTCCAGGACTGCCCCCCGCTGTAAAAGTTACACCCCCATCTGTACTTAGCATCATGAGAGCAGCTCCGTTGTTGTAAGCATAAAACTTATTGGGATTTGCACCATCAGCCACTGGCCGTGCGTTTTTAAAATTCAAACCTGAAATTGTTGTCCATAACGAACCGTTGTTTGTGGACCTGTAAGAAATGTCGGATCCAACCGGACTATGCAGAAGAATGTTACCATCAGCGGATAGTGCTACCTGTCCTTTTGTTCCATTAATTACAGCCGTTTTTGTCCAGGTTAGTCCCATATCACCCGAATAATACATGGACGTACCAACCCGTACCACTTTATTCTTATTCCTTACGGCGTAATCTAAACCAGTGGTTGTACCCATTCTTGGGTTATGGATGGGTGCGTATTGTTCAATATCAGTATGCCTGAAACCATCATAATCTCCAATCACAGAAAGTTGTGGTCCGTTGGGAATACTTACCATGTTAAGCGGAACAGTCTCCTCTAATCCTTTAACACTAAACTTCCATACTCCAGGTGCCGCGTCTATATCTTCATTAAGAAAAACACCATTACCAGATGTCACCCAAACCTTTTTAGGGTTAGATAGATCAAATTCTATGCAACCCGCCCAATGAATAGATTCCCCAGGAATCCAGGTAACACCATTTGGGTTGATTTCAAATCCACGGCTAACGACATCCGTCCAGCTCTTTCCGCCATTTGTGCTGATAAAAAACCGGTCACCAAAAACATCTCCCTTTTGCAATAAATACGTATTTGTCGTGGAGGCCACTAGCCGTTGCGGGTTTGTTGGATCTACACTAATGCCGCCAAAGGGTCTGTTTATACCAGCCGGGGTTACGTTGGTCCATGCTCCTGAAGCAATATTATATTTCCAAATCTGTCCCGAAGTGTAATCCTCCGTAGTTATCACCCAATCACCATGCGGTCCGGCTCCATCACCATAAGTAATAAACAAATTTCCATCGCCAGATAATACTGCTCGCTGCGGCATAAGATCGGCAGCAAGCTTGGGGTTAACCAATGCTGAGAAATCTATACCACCATTGGTACTCATATAAAAATTTTGATTGTTGCCGGATCTCGAAATTCCCACAAAAATTCGTTGTGTGGCACTTCCGACTGCAGCACTTGCTTTATCAAGAACTACGAAACTTATACCGTTTTCATTGGCAGTTGTGGTTACGTTTAATGATTTAACTCTGCTCCATGTTGAACCAAAATTTATGCTTCGAAATAAGCCGTTCCAACGGGTACCGCAATAAACAATAGAACTGTTATTGGGATCGACCTGCAACTTTTCTCCGTTTTGTCTTCCCATTCCATTTCCATGGATTTTAAACTGGTCGGTTACTTCTGTTATGGTAAAATTTGCTCCATAATCTGAGGAGCGAAGGATGTAACTTTTCCCATTATTAAAGTACTCAATACCCGTGGATATATAAACGACGTTGGGATTCTGCGGATCGATCGCTAAAGACTCGGCCCCTAAAATTCCCTGTTGCCGCTCAGAGACCCAATCCATTAATGGCAACCAGGAATTTGTACCTGCATCCCATTTATATGCTCCTCCGACATCGGTTCGGGCATACATAAGACCGGGCTGTTTTTTGCTTGTAATTAGCCCAGACACAAAACCACCACCGCCAATAAATACACTATTCCATTTATAGGGCTCGGAAGTTTGGGCTTGAGCTGAGGAGAATAGAACGACAAGTAGACCGGATAATATCAGCAGTATTCCAGAGGAAAACTTACTTTTTATAGGTGTAATAAAGATGTAGGGTATATAACCAATTTTAATTATCACTTGAACATGAAACATTACAACCTTAGACGCTAGCTACTAATTTTAGAAGATGTTATTTTTAATATTTCCAGATGACATACAATCAGACCCGAATAAAATCCGGGTCTGATTGATAATAGCATACCTGTTTAGCACATGTGACACAGGCAATGCTGTTATTAATTAGAATAATACATAGTGGAGAGCAAACCACTCGTTTTTAGCGGTATCATAACTAACGCCAAACCAAATACCTTTACTTATATCAGTTGGAAAGGCTTTTACCACTTTCAGCTTCGTTTGAGTCGAGCTCATCCAGCTGGACGGGTTCTGTAATAAGGTATTGCCTACCAATGTGACCTCGTTCGTACTTTCGTCTATTGTAAACGTACCAGTAGTTTTTGCGCCGCCCTGGAAACGAGTGTATTTTAATCCATTTTTCTCAAACTTGATATATGAATCCTCAAGTGCTGCGTTCCAGCTTGCAGGATCCCAACCCCAACCTGCTGTGCTGGTAAAGTCTGTTGTCCATCCTTTTCCTGCGGCCAACCAGTCTACCGGATTTCCTTCAGCATCCATCTTCCAGGTGCGAGATACTCCATCAGTTAAAAAGTTCAACAATCCCCCTGCCGCAAATTTGGGGTTAAAACCAGGATCAGTAACCGGAGCAGCCGGAGGTGGAGCAACCCAGGCATCACTAAACGATTTTGAAAGATAATTAAGAACCTGATATTCATTTTTACTTTTATGCTTAACAGCTAACTGCATAGTATTCTCGGTCAAAGAAATTACTTTTACGCTATAAATATTGCCAGCATCACCATGAGTAAAGTTAACACCCAAAATGGATGCACCTGCAGTAGTTAACATCTTAGTGTTCACATCAAGAAAATACGTTCCTTCCTCAACACCTAATCCGGACACTCCCTTGTGGTCAGCCTTTAAGAAAGGTCCTCCTTTTAAACTGAATGTGAGATAACCATAATCCTTTTTATCTGCAGCCCAGGTATCACTTGTATAATTAGGTGCGTAGATCCAGCAGTTGGGTCCGTTAGGAACTTCACATACCTGACTCCAAATAATACTGTTTCCATCGTCAGCAAGAGTACCATATGCATTATCCTGTCCGGCAAAATAAATAGGACTTGAAAAGACTTTCTTATCACCATTTGCATTTACATCAAGAACCCAGGTTTTTTCTTTGCCAACGCCGCCAGAAAGTAGAGTCCAAAGAGGATCATTTACATAGTTTAGGTTATCCTTTGTAACCTTAATGGTAACAGGATCTGCTTCTACTATTCCTCCATCAGTCATAACTGAGAACTTAATCACATAATCACCAGTGAAAGCATACTTGACAGTGTCTCTTAAACGATTCGACTTGCCAGTTCCGTAGTCCCACATAGCAACTGTTTCCGGAGTTTTGTTAATTAAAATAACTGTATTACCCCCTGGATCGGCTGCTAAATCCTGCACCACTTCAAATTTCACTTCTGACTTATCGAGCATTCTGCCCAATTCAGGATCCTGTTTTTTGCAGGCGGACATGAAGGCTATTGCAAACAGCAATAACCAGGATAAATTCTTTAAATATTTCATGTTAATAATATTAAAATGTGATTCCTTTGATTGCTATTGCTTACCAGCCCTGATTTTGAACTAATACACCATGAGATAAATTAATCTGATCATAGGGAATTTGAACAAATCCTTTTGTTTCAGCTATTTTAGCACCAGAAATAGTTTTAGTCGTACTCACCCCTCCGTTCTTAACGGTTGTACTTTCGGCAATTGTAGCAGCGGCTACACTTATCCCCTGACGGAGAAGATCATAGTACCGGATACCTTCGAAAGCAAATTCTAGACGGCGTTCTGCCATTATGTTAGCTTGTGTTGCAGGTATTGAAATGAAATCTCCACCATAAGCGCGTTGTCTTACTTGATCGAAATACGACTGAGCATTGGGACTACCCAGCTCTGCAGCCATTAATAAAACATCCGAGTAACGAATAGCTACAAAATCTTGAAATTGTGAGATTTGAAAGCTGTTTGCTCCTTTGCCGTCTGTAACTGAAATAGCAGTTCCTGCAGAATCTCTTGCCAAGGGGGTATACTTTTTAGTATAATACCCAGTATACTCACGCTGATCTTTTTGGTTAGTAAAGTTGATACTTTCACCAGCTATGGAGATAATGGATGCTATTTTTCTGGTATCAGTACTGCTGTATGCATCCCATAATTTTGGAGATACTGTACATGCACCCCAACCCATTCCATAAGGAGGATGGGATTGAACTCGAATACCATTCATTACCAACCAATGGTTTCCATCAGTATTTCCATTATAATCACTGGTAAAAGTATATTTAATAGCAAATACGGTCTCCTTATTATCTTCCCCAGCATAATTTGCACCTGAAGCAGGCCATAAATGAGCAAAGTTACTTACCAACCCAAAACCGCCAGCAGCAATAACATTCTCTAGATAACCTAAAGCTTCGCCCTTGCTTATCACCCCAGCTAAATCAGGTTTAGCATAATACCCAGTATAAAACAAATAAACACGGCCAGTTAAGGCTGCTGCCGCCCATTTGGTTACTCTACCATAAGTAGCTGGAGCTTGAGCACCAAAAGAGGTTGCAGGCAAATTTGTGACCGCAAATTTTAGATCTTCTGCTATTACTTTATATATCTCTTCAGCGCTTGCTTGCGGAACATTTTCTTTTGAAGGAGCCGTAAGTAAAGGAACATTACCCCAAAGTCTCACCATATCAAAGTACAAGTAAGCCCTTATAAACCGGGTTTCAGCTTCATATGTATTCCTTAAAGTTGTATTAGCTCCCCAATTAACCTGATCTAGTTTACTGATGAGCATATTACAGCGTAGTAAAGCTTTATAATAAGCAATCCAATTCCCAGAAAACATGTTTACATCAACAGGAGAAACTGACTTATCAAATTCATCCATCATCCGATAACCAAATCCATCCGAATTACCAGTGCCTCCAAAAACATTGTCAGACATTACTTCTGAAGCAAGAGGGAAAGCGACTCCGTTATCATAAACTTGTTGTAATCCGTCATAGCATCCTACTAATGCTTTAAATCCGTCTTCAGGTGTTTTATAAAAATTCTCCTCAGTAGCGTTAGTTACATCTTCTGTATTCAGGAAATCTTTCTTGCATGCCCCCACGAGTAGTAGAGACATTGCCAGTATATATATATTAAAAGTCTTCATAATTTTATTTTCGATAAAAGTTAAAATCTAACATTTGCACCGAACATCAACGTTCTCGGGCGAGGGTAATAACCCAAATCTACTCCTGAAGAAAAGCCTTCGCCATAACCAATTTCAGGATCCATACCATCGTATTTGGTGAAAGTAATTAGATTTAAAGCCGCAGCATACAGTCTAACTTTACCTAAATAACTCTTTCTAAGAACCTTAGATAAATCATATCCAATAGTAAGGTTACTAATGCGTAGAAAATCACCATCTTGAACATACAAATCAGAGATTTGTGTAAAGTTCCGGTTGTCTTCTGTGACACGAGGCATAGTATTGGATGAACCTGGCCCATGCCAGCGATTTAAAATAGCTGCAGAATAGTTTCCTAATGAACTTGATTGGTTGTGCCATGACTGCATAATCTGATTACCCATAACACCTGAAGCAAGCACGTAGAAATCAAAACCTTTATAGTTTGCAGATAAATTTAATCCAATGGTATAGTCGGGATTTGGATCCCCAATCAGGGTCTTATCAGCGTCGTTGATAATTCCATCATCATTAATATCCACAAATTTCACATCTCCCGGAGCCGCAGTCGGATGAATAAGTTTACCCGATGTTGATCTGTAAGCTGCTACCTCTTCTTCTGTTTGAAAAACACCGGCAGTTTTAAACCCACGGAAATACCCAACCGGATAACCGTTTTCAGCCCTGTAGAACTCTGGCGAGTTAGCATATAAGGAATTTGTATTTCCATGAATTATACCGTCATCGGTTGGGATACTGCCGATTGTATTCTTATTATAAGCACCGTTTACACCAACAGAATAATTAAATGCACCAACCTTATTATTATATGTTAAGGCAAGCTCAATTCCGGAGTTTTTAACATTTCCTCCATTTATAAAAGGAGCATCGGCGCCTGCGGTAGCTAAAACTGGTGCCTGTATTAACCAGTCTTTAGTCTTTTTAATATAGTAATCAGCATTTAGATTAAATTTATTGCTTAAAAAACGAGCATCAATTCCAATATTGGTTTGCTCTGAGGTTTCCCACTTAATATCCGGGTTTGCTAGCCTGCTTGGAAATGCACCGGGAGTAAGTTCTCCTTCAACAGTACCAAATGAATAGTTGGTATTGCGTAATTGTATTGGAGCTAAATAATTATATCCACCCACGTTCTGGTTTCCTACCTGTCCCCAGCTCAAGCGCACTTTTAAGAAATCCAACCAATTGCGGCTATTGGCTAAAAAGGTTTCGTTTGTAGCTACCCAGCCTGCCGAAACTGAAGGAAAATATCCCCATTGGTGGCCTTCTGCAAAGTTAGAAGAGCCGTCTGCCCTGAAAGTAGCATTCAACAAGTAGGTTTCTCTGTAATTATACTGCAGTCTTCCGAAGTATGATAATTGTTTAGCCTCCCAGGGTGAACCATTCAGACTTAGCGCTGTACCATCTTTATTAGTAGCATTGTTTAAATAAGCGTGGTCAAGGTCTGCAAAAACCAAGTCCTGGTTACTTCCAAACATACCAGACCCATCACTTGAAATAGAGGTTGAGCCCGCCATTAATTCAAAATTGTGGGTATTCTTTAAATCAAACTTATAGCTAAGCAAGTTGTCAAATTGGATGGTTTTGTTTTTACCCATTGATTGGTTGACAACTGTATTATTTCTGAAAGAGAATTGCGAAAGACGATAGATAGGAAAGAAGGAGCGGCCTTCGTTGCTTCCATAGTTGATCCCCAAGCTGGTTCTGAAGGTTAAACCTTTTATGGGTGTAACCGAGGCATAAATATCTCCGAACAGCTTTTGATCGTTATTTCGGTTTTGATTGTTTAAAACCATCTCTGCATACGGATTTGCTTCACCGCGGTTCCACACCCCTGCCACATCATTATTGAAATAATTGCCATCTTCATCATACATTTTTAAAAATGGACTGGTACTAAAAGCACTTCTTAGAGTATTATTATACTGGCCGCCCACCCCAATTCCGTTGGTTTTTGTATAAGCAAAATTTAGGTGCTGCCCAATTTTTATTACATCTTTATATAAATTGTGTTCAGTGTTTACCCTAAAGTTATAGCGGTCGTAATTCGAGATATCTCTGCCGCCGACCAAACCTTCCTGGCCTGTGTACGATAAGGATGCCGAATAAACCGAACCCTCACTAGCACCCTGAGCTCCAAAAACATAATTCTTGGTAGCTGCGTTTTTTACAAACATTTGATCAAGCCAATCGGTTCCTAAACCCATTTTGGCAATACTATCATTGGTAAATATTGGTGCTTTTCCAGAATTAACTGCCGCTTCATTCATGATAGTAGCAAACTCTTGCGAATTTAGCAGCCTTGCTTTGTTCTCTAATTGTTGAACTCCTGTATAGGCATCAAAAGTAATAGACGAACGGGTTCCTTTTTTTCCAGTTTTAGTAGTAACAAGGACTACCCCATTAGCAGCATTCGATCCGTAAATAGCGGCAGAAGCTGCATCTTTTAACACATCAATACTTTCAATATCTGCCGGATTTATAGCTGAAATATCTACATTAAATAATCCATCAACTACATATAAAGGTCCTGAGTTACCAATGGTACCTTTTCCCCGAATAATAACATTTAAACCAGACCCCGGTTGGCCTGAACTTGTAGTGATTTGCACCCCTGGTGTTTGTCCTTGTAAGGCTTGCAATGCATTGGTACTACTTTGTTTTTGAATATCTTCGCCTTTCACCTGTAAATTGGCACCGGTGGTAAGCTTTTTCTTCTGAACACCATAACCAACATTTACCACTACTTCCGTTAGTGAAGTGGCATCGCTAACAAGTGAAACATTAATAACACTTTTATCTCCAACCCTTATTTCCTGAGTTTTTAACCCGATAGAACTAAATACAAGTACATCGGAAGAATTTGCGTTAATACGATAGTTACCGTTAATATCGGTGACAACACCTGTTGATTGACCTTTTAATTTAACACTTACACCAGGTAAGCTTTGGTTATCTTCCCCACTCGTAACCTTCCCCGTAATGCTTTTTTCTTGTGCATAGCCTAGCTGACTAAACATAAACATGGAAATTAGTGTCCACAGAAAGACTTTTAGCCTTCTTTTTTCTCTTATTATCATTGTAATTTAAATTGATCAGTTACTAATAAATTGGTTTATAGGATTTTTCTTTTCATTGGTGAAAAGCTTCTCAGCCATTCATGAAAAGTGTTAGGTTTTTTTTGTACTTGTTTTATTCATATTAGGTCATTTAGGTTTATTGATTATTATTCATTTTTACATGCACTTCTTTGCCGGAATAGACAATTGTTTCCATTGGTTTTATATTAAGATTAAAAGGAGTTTCGGAAGTTTTACTTATCCAAATCACATTAAAAACTCTGTTTTTTAACATCTCAGGATAAATTCCCTTACGATTTTTTATTGATAAGGTTCGTGATTTTTCACTGTACAAAAATGAGATCGTCGAAAACTCTCCTTTCTCATAGCTATAGTTAGTTCCTTCATCTTCATACAAAGTAAAAGAGCCATCCTTACCAGTGTATACAAACAAAGTGAGTGAGTCAGCCGGCTTTTCGGAAGTATATTGCAGCTCTGGACCGAAAGGTATTATGGAACCTTCTTTTACATACACAGGCATCTTTTCATAAGGAGCTTCAGCGGTAATGGATTTTCCGCCAGCTAAAAATTTTCCGGTGTATAAATCATACCAGTTTGTACCTCCTGGTAAATACAGCTCCCTACTTTTTGCACCATATTGGTATACCGGATTGATTAAAAGAGAGGGTCCGAACATGTACTGGTCGCCTATATTTTTAACCGAGTTGTCGTTTGGAAAGTCCATAATTAACCCGCGCATAATGGTATAATCATCATGATAAGTTTTGCCAACCATTGAATAGATGTAGGGCATTAAACGATAGCGCAGTTTGTTATAATAAAGCATGCTCTGGTATGCGGGATGACTTTCGGGAGCTATATTGTAAATTTCACGGTATGGCAACTGCCCGTGTACTCTAAATAAAGGGGTAAACGCTCCGAACTGATACCAGCGGGTTTGTAATTCGCGCCATTCGTCCAAATCTTTTCCCGTAGCATCTTCATAGCGTTTTTCTACCGCAAACCCGCCAATATCAGTTGTCCAGTATGGTATTCCTGATAAAGAAAAGTTTATACCCGCCGGTATTTGAGCTTTAAAATCCTCCCATCGGGAAGCTATATCGCCACTCCAGGTTGCAGCGCCGTAACGTTGTAAGCCAGCGTAAGCAGAACGTGTAAGAATAAAAACTCTATTGTTTGGATTCGTTGCACGCTGACCTTCATAAATTCCTTTAGCATTTTGTAAGGGAAAGGCGTTAAAATATTTAGTTGACGAACCAAGGTAATTAGGGTTAGTTATTTCTTTTCTGCTGGCGATATCTAAATTTGAGTGAATATCTGGTTCTGATGCGTCCATCCACCATGCGTCGATACCTTTTGAGTATAAATGCTGGTTAAGTAAATTCCAAAATCCCTTGCGTGCTTCAGGATTATAAGCGTCGTAAAAGGTATTCTTGTAACCTTTTCCAATCCAGTCCAGTCTTCCGTCAAGGATGTTTCTCTTATAAAGCCAGCCATTTTTATCAAATTCTTTATAACTATCTATCCCTTCATAAAATTTAGCCCATACCGAGATCATGAAGCGGGTATTGTATTTCTCATGAAGCTCTTTAATCATCCCTGAAGGGTCGGGAAACCGGGTTTCGTCAAACTTTTGACTACCCCATTGATCTTCTTTCCAATACGACCAATCTAACACGATATTATCCAGAGGAATTTTTCTGTTCCTGAACTCTTTTACTGTATTCAGAATCTCGGCTTGTGTTTTATAGCGTTCGCGGCTTTGCCATAAGCCCATTGCCCATTTAGGTAACATTGTAGCTTTACCGGTCAATGTGCGGTATCCGCTAATTACCTCGTCAGCATTTTTACCATAAATAAAATAATAGTTAATAGCATCACCAGCTTCGGACTGAAAAGCAAAATTGTTTTTATCTTTTTCGGGAATGGGGCTCAACCAATTCATTGAAATATAAGATTCGGTCCCATCCGGCTTCCATTCGATTTTTAATGAATAGTTTTTACCCTCGACAACATCTAAACTGGTTAATTCTGTTCCGGGATTCCATGCCTGGCGCCATTTATCAGCAACTTTCTTTCCATCAATCCATATCTTAAGGTAGCCCCCGTATTTGGTTAGAAAATTATGAACGCCCGAATAAGGAGATACAAACGATCCTTCCCAGGTAATAAGACCACCAGCAAGCTTATACCCCTCAGGGAATTTCTTTTGATCTTTTAAATAAGAATAATCAATTACTGATTCGGAACGGATAATCGGAGGTTTCTGTTCCTTTGAATTATAGGTGGCAGTTAACCAGCCTGACGCTCCGTCTTTTGATAGAAGTTTCAAAGTCGATAAGGGCTGATATTCCCTTACATCCCCCACTCTGGTAATCGAGTAATTATCCCAAAGTATACCATAATTTTTACTGGATACTAAAAATGGAACAGCTACTTCAGTATTGTTTTGCAATAATTCTACCTGTTGCCCACGATAATTCATCGTTCCATTTTGATGTTGGCCTAATCCATAAAAACCTTCATCTGGTGCCACCTGAAATACTTGTTTAATGGAATATGTTGATTCTCCGTTATAAGATACGGGCGTTAAAGTTCTACTGCCATTTAATAAAATGGCCTTTCCTTTTAAATCTCTAAATTCAAGTGTTCCTGAAGCTAAAGAGACCTGAACAACTAAAGAAGCTGTAGTTAAATAAAGCTGATCGGATTTTTGATTTATCGTCCACTTTACAGATTTAGGACCACTGTCGCTTATCATTAAACTGGCGGGAGAAACAGCAGCGTCTTTTGCCGAAGCAACAACGTGAATGATGTTATCAGATATTACCTCCAATTTCAAATAAGAACACTCTGCGTTATCAGGCAGATTAATCAACACTCCCTTGTCTGATTTTTTATAGCTCCCGGGTTGAGCCCATAAAGAGCCAACACTTATTAGTCCACCAAAAACAAAAACCATCAAATTTTTCAACATAACTCTAAAGGATTTTACCAGCCACACGGCTCAAATAATTGGTTTAAATAAAATTTGGTTTAGAAACGTTCAATCAGCCACATGCCTGATTGGTTTCATTGGAACTAAAATTACTGAGTGGCTAGCTTATTCTTGTTTATAAATAGGGGCACAAATGTTAATCAATGCTAAATAACTGACAATAAACATCTTATACTAAATATACCGAAATTATTCATCAAAAACCAAATTTAGAATGGCTAAAAACTTATCAAATGGCACCTCTAAATGCAACATTTATTCACCTGAACAATGTTAAATTCTTTAAGAAATTTAATAGAGGTCGCAGCTCATTAAGTCCCGTGTGTAGATCGACTTAATTCCTTTATCCAGATTGGCTGAATTATTTACAGGAACAGAATAAAATAGAAATTCTATCAGATAATGATTTGTGAATGTTACTGTGCTGCGCTCTGCATTCTAACTTTTTCAATATAGGCTGAAGGGAGCATATTGAACTCTGCTTTAAATGAGCGAACAAAATATTTCTGACTTTTAAATCCGACCTTGTATCCTACTTGAGATATTGTCAGATGTCCTTTTTCTAATAGCTGGGCAGCACGCTTAATACGAACTATTCTTATAAACTCTACGGGCGTTTGACCGGTAATTGCCAGAATCTTCTTGTAAAGCGTTACGCGGCTCATGTACATTTCGCTGCTTAATTCTTCAACAGAAAAATCAGGATTGGAAATATTTTTCTCCACCACCTGCAGAATTTTTTGAATAAAAACTTCATCAGGAGAATCAACCACGATATCTGAGGGCTTTACTTCCACTTGTTTCTGATAAGTTTTGCGCATGGATTCCTGCTGTGAGAGAATATTTTTTATTTTAGAAAGCAGTATTTCAAAATTAAAAGGCTTGGTCAGATAATCTGCAGCTCCAGTTTCCAATCCTTTTAACTGTTGCTCTTCTCCTGTTAAGGCCGTTAGTAACACAACCGGCAAATGTGAAGTTCTTGGATCCAGTTTAATTTTACGGCACAAAGCAATTCCATCCATCTCAGGCATACTGATATCACTTACCACCAGATTTGGATGCAGTGCTAATGCCTTTTGCCAGCCCTCTTTGCCATTGGATGCTTCGATAATATGGAAACACTCTTTCAGATTGTCTTTGAGATAGAACCTGAAGTCGTCATTATCTTCTACCAATAAAACGGTGAGTTTTTTACCACTCGCTTTACTATCATGATTTAACACCAAATCATCATTTTTCACAAAAGAATCCTGTGGTAGATTTTCGGAGACTGTGAGAGGTAAAGTAACGGTAAAGCAGCTACCTTCTCCCGTTTCACTTTCAACTTTAATATCTCCCCCGTGCAGTTTCACAAACTCTTTGGTAATTGACAATCCGATACCACTGCCTTGATTAACCATTGTGCCGGGGACATCATTCTGGAAAAACCGCTCAAATATTTTATCCTGTTTTTCCTTGGGTATTCCGATACCGCTGTCTATTACCTTTATCTCAATAGATTGTTTCTTTTTTGACTTATTGTCAGTTAAGGTAATTAATACGCTTACATGACCGCATTCTGAAGTGAATTTAAATGAGTTCGAAAGTAGGTTAAATAAAATACGTTCAATTTTATCATGATCAAACCGTGTTTCAAGCACTTCAATTTCTGAGTCAAATACAAACGCAATATTTTTCTTCTCAGCAACATCTGAAAATGAAAAAGAAATTTCTTTGATAAATTTTATAATATCACCCGATTTCGGATGCAGTTTTAATTCCTGCACCTCCATTTTTCTGAAGTCGAGCAATTGATTAACCAGGTTAAGTAAACGTTTCGCATTTCTATTAATCATTTGCATTTGCCGTACCTGTTCAGGTTCTTCGGTTTGCTTTAGCATTTTCTCAACCGGAGCTAGAATAAGCGATAAAGGCGTTCTAAATTCATGGCTTACATTAGTAAAGAACTTAATTTTCATCATATCCAGTTCATGCATCCGCTTTGCTTGCTGCCTTTCCTGCTCAATTTCAAATTGCCTTTTAATTTTCTGGATACCACGACGGCGTAAAGTGAATAATGCGAGTCCCGCAAGTAGAATGTATATAAAATAGGCTAGTGTCGTTCGCCAAAAAGGTGGTAGAACTTTGATATGGAAACGTAATTCCTTTCCACCAAAAATTCCTTCTTCGTTTGTGGCTCTAACTTTGAATGTATAATCACCCGGATCCAGGTTTGTATATGTTGCTTTGCGCACTTTATTTTCAGCGGTAAGCCAATCATTATCAAAACCCTGCAACATATACTGAAGTTTAACTTTTTCAGTATTGAAAAAGTTTAACGCCGCAAACTCAATCGAAAATACATTTTCATTGTAACGGAGAACCACTGAGTCGCTTGTTGTAATAGACTTGTTTAGAATTTCATGTCCATTAATTTCATCGCCTGGTTTTACACTTCTGTTAAATACCTGAAAATCTGTCAATACTAATAAAGGCTGATTCCTGCTCGAACGAATTGTTGAAGGATCGAAAATATTAAACCCATTGGCTCCACCGAATATTAGCTCTCCTTTACGTGTTCTTAGTGATGCACTTTCATTAAACTCTAAACCTTGAAGTCCGTCTGTTTCATCATAATTCTTGAAACTGAAAGAAAGCGCCCCCGTTTTACCGCGCGAAACAATAAGATTCGAGAGACCATCCGAGGTGCTCAACCACAAATTATGATTATAATCCTCCTGGATATCGATCACGGTATTATCGGGCAAGCCATCTTCCTTTTGAAAATTTCTAAACCTATTTGTTTTGGGATTCAGCATACTTAGGCCCTCGCGGGTTGCCGCCCAAACCAGTCCTCTGCTATCGATAAGCATGTTACTAACGTTGTCGTGTATCAGACTGGAAGGAACAGTATCAATGCGTTTAAAGTTCTTAAACCTCTTTGATTTTTTCAATAAAACGTCTATTCCATTTGTGCCGCCAAGCCACAAATTGCCTTCTTTATCTTCCGAAATTGCAGAGGTGTAATTAGAGCTAACGGTATTTGAGCCTAACTTATAATGATAAAAAATTTTCTTTTCCCGATCGAACCTGTTTAAGCCACCATTTAAAGTACCAATCCATAAAGTACGATTAGAATCCTCGAAAATTTCCCACACCCGGTCATCCGAAATACTATTCGGATCTCTCTCATTATGCCTGTAATGAGTGAATGTTTTGCCGTCGAAACAATCCAGGCCACCAAAATAAGTTCCTATCCAGAGCTTTTGCTGATGATCTATGCACAAACTGACCACAACATCGTTGCTTAAGCTATTAGAGTTTGTTGTACTATGTTTGTACTGAGAAAATTTATTAGCTTTCCGGTCAAAATAAATCAAACCGCCCCCATTAGTTCCAATCCACAAATTGCCTTTAATATCTTCGACAAAGCGGTTTACGTCTTCATATGGCAGACTGTTAGGATCTGAAGCGTGACGCCGGATCAGTGGAAACTTAATAATATCCTGATGATAAAAACTAACACCTCGTTTGTAAGTCCCAATCCAGATAATGCCTGATTTGTCCTTAAACATTGACGTTATACTATTTTGTCCGACACTTTTCTTGTCGTCCTCACGGTTAGTGAGATATTTGATCTTAAAATCCTCTTTCTCCAACAAATTAACCCCGCCGTGATCGGTAGCAATCCATATTAAACCAGTATTGTCCTGTATAACATTATTCACAATATTCGAATTCAATCTTCCTGAAGCCGAATTTTTATTGAAATGGTTAAATTGTTTAGTCTGATGATTATAATAATAAAGGCCGATGTCACTTCCATTACCATACATCCAGAGGTCCCCCTGCCCGTCAATTGCCATCTCATAATTTATTGTTTTGGGGAAATTTTGGTTCTTAAGCGTATACGAGCGGTAATTAACTTTATTCGTACGATGATTAATTCTATCCAAAACCCCATCGGTATAGATGACCCAAAAATCGCCATCCGAGGCTTCTACAATGCTTGAAACAGAGTTCGAGTAAATAGATGACTTATCATTCTTCTTTGAAAAAAAATGAAAAGTTTTCTTTGTTGCCGGATTATACCGATAAATACCAAGGTTGGCATTTACAAACCAAAAGCTTCCGTCCTTGCCTTTTTTGATTACATTAAGGCCCTCAGATACGATCGAAATCCGGCTTAAATATTTATTGACATTACGATCAAAATTTTCTGTTAGCGGGTTATATATATTAAACCCATGCCGCGTCAATATCCACAATTTTCCCTCGGGTCCTTCCTGTATACTTTCAATAAAATCATCATTAATAGAGGTGCTATCGCGATGATTATGCTTAAATACTTTGAATTTAAAACCATCATAACGGTTTAAGCCCGTCATAGTACCAAACCACATAAAACCCCGGCTATCTTTAAAAATAGCAGTTACCTGATTATTCGATAAACCCTTTGTTATATCAAGATGGGAAAACTGATATTGTACATTTTGTCCCCATACACCGCCGCAAAAAATAAAGGCAATGCACACCAAAAATAGATTACGATACATGGTTTATATAATTGAAATCACAAAGGATGTGATTTAATGCCTAATATAACTAAATATTAGCGGTTGCAAAAACGCAGGAACTGTCAAGGATGAAGCCCTCTTCTTTTCCGCTCAGCAATAATTAAGCTTAATTCTCTGCCCATTTGCCCGGATATAGCGGCATTTTCTTCAGCTCGCCTGAACAAATAAGGCAGAACTGCTTTTACAGGGCCGTATGGAACGTATTTAGCAACGTTAAAGCCAGCATCAGAGAGGTTAAAGCTCAGATTATCACTCATCCCAAGTAATTGGGAAAAATATAAATGAGAATGGTTAAACGGCACCAGCGAATCTTTGATTAAACCAACCATAACACGACAGCTTTCTTCATTATGCGTGCCCGCAACCGTTGCTACATTTTCATAATGATGAATACAAAACTTCAATGCCGAATTGTAATCGTTATCCGTTTCAGTCTTTGTTGAATGAATTGGCAAAGGTTGTTTCAATGTTTGGGCTCTTTCCCTCTCCTTTTCCATGTAAGCGCCGCGAACTAATTTAGCACCCAGAATAAATCCGTAGGTCATTGCTTGTGTGTAATGATCTTTTAGTGTTATTAAGCCATCTGTGCGGTAAAGTTGATAGGTGTTATATACTATGGCTTTTTCTAAATTATACAATTGCATGGTCTCTATAACCAAAGAGTCTATAGCCTTTTGAATCCACGATTCTTCCGCATCAATCATCACTGAAACTTCCAAATCATAGGCTGTTTTGCAAATGTTATTGACCCGGCCCTTAACTTTAAAATACTCAGTTTCTTCGGCTGCACTCAAATCCGATCCGGCACTAATTTTTTCTAACAATTCTACCCGGGCTAATCCACTTAATTTAAACACAGTAAAAGGTATGCGATCGTCGGAGGCTGCCCGCTGGAGGTTTTTAATTACTTCTGCGGTTGTCATCCGGTAACTTTCCTCATCTTGTTGACCTTCGACGGAGTAATCTAAAATAGTGCCCACATTTCCTTCCCATAACTTCGCGATCACAGGAGCGCATTCCTCAACAGATTCGCCGCCGCAAAACTGCCTAAAAATTGTCTTTTTTATTAAGCCCCCAATTGGTAAGCCCATTTTAAGAGCAAAACTTGTAACCGCAGGGCCAATTTTTGCCACAAGCGGATTATTAATAAGCTTAAAAAGTTTATACGACTGATGAAGCTCGGCATCACTCCTCCCACGGAATGCAATTTCTGTATTATCAAAGTTTATTGGGATATTTGTTGAGTTCTGGTCGCTCACATTTTCAATCATTCACAAATTTAACAGAATATCAATTCAATTTGTTGCCGAAGGATTGTAAGTTTGCAGCATGATTGAGTTTAAACTGGAAGGCGATTTCATTCCTTTGATACAGTTGTTAAAAGCAACCAACCTGGTTCAAACCGGTGGTCATGCTCAAATAGTTGTTGCAGAGGGATTAGTTAAGTATAATGGTGTAGTAGATTACAGAAAACGTCTGAAAGTGAAGCGGGGCGACACAGTGGAGTTCGACAATAAAAAAATCATCGTTAAATAATGCAGCCGATACAAAGCAACGGGTATTCCGTATTTTTTGATAATCAACTTTCAGATCTGAAATCTTTCCTGGAAAACTCTACGTACTCCAAGATTTTTTTTCTTACCGATTTAAACACATCAGAACATTGCATGCCGCTTATCGGCAAATATTTGCCTGATTTAACAAACTACGACATTATTGAGGTCGATCCGGGCGAGGAAAACAAGAATATAGATTATTGCATTGGGGTTTGGCACATGCTCTTAGATTTCGGCGCTGATAGAAATAGCCTTCTGATTAATTTGGGAGGTGGCGTAGTTACGGATATGGGTGGTTTCGCAGCCTCGACTTTTAAAAGAGGAATCGATTTCGTTCAAATTCCAACAACCCTGTTATCTCAGGTCGATGCGTCGGTTGGCGGGAAAACAGGAATAGATTTAGGTAGCGTTAAAAACATTGTCGGAACTTTCACTCAACCTAAAGCTGTATTTATCTGCTCAGAGTTTTTAGCAACACTGGATAAAGCCCAGCTAATTTCGGGTTTTGCAGAGGTTGTTAAACATGGGTTAATTGCTGACAAGTCTTATTTCCAGCAAATCAAATCGGTCGATGTAGCGAATCTCCCGCAGGAAGTCATTTATCATTCTGTGGAAATTAAGAACCACGTGGTAACTACCGATCCTTTTGAAAAAGGTTTACGCAAAACATTAAACTTCGGACACACTATTGGTCATGCAATAGAGACTTATTCGTTAAAAACAGATAAAAAACCCTTGCTTCATGGCGAAGCTATCGCACTTGGTATGATTTGCGAAGGCTATCTTTCGCATAAATACAATGCTTTAAGCGGCCCAGAGCTGGATGAACTCATCACCTTTATTCGCTCAGTTTTTCCAGACTACCCTTTTTCCAAAGTGATTTATGAAGAGGTAATCGATTACATGAAAAACGATAAAAAGAACTTACAAGGACAGATCGGATTCGCCCTGCTTAGTGAGATTGGAAAATGCGACTATAATATTTATCTCACAGAAGATCAAATTATAGAGAGTCTGGATTTTTATAATGATTTAATGAAATAGCCTCAATTTAAAAAAGTGATTTTTCTGAAGATTATGCGCCCTACTTCATCTCAGTTTTTTAATAATAATAATTAAGCGTGTAATTTGCGATTAGGTACAAAAGTTGTGAAGAAGACAAAAAAAAACTGATTTTTAGCGTTTAAAAAAGCCTGGATAACACGAATCTGAAGCTACTGCTTTGCCCGGTCATTTGGCACTCAAGTTCGTACCTTGTTCGAGACTCATTCGATCATCCTACGTTGGCGAACGTAAGATCCCCGAATTTGTCCCTAAGCAATCTCGATCACCCCCCTGTCCTCGTGTTTTGCCTTTCCATTACATATGCTGGTGGCTTTTTGTGCCATCAGGTTTTACAACGAGGAATGATTCAGCATTAAAGTTCGGCAGCAACCTTCTCTTCTTCTTTAATCCACTTGATATTGTATTTCTTCTCAAGGCCGGGTTTTAATTGATCCTTTAGCTTTTCAGGCGCTGAAATCGTCTTCGGATCGCCATCCGACACAAAACGTGTTTTATGTTTTATCTGACTCTTCATAAACGTCTCAGGGTTTTCGGTATGCTCACCTGCCTGCACACGCTGAATGGCTAAAGGTTTAAAGTCCTTTGAAAAGGGAGATACCGAACTCACCGAACCTACCAGCAGTACTGCCTGATGATTGTATTTTATACCTTCAAATTCGCCCTTCGATTCAAGAGCTCTGTTTTTTGCGTGCATTCCTAAGGGCAAGGCCATCGTTTTCACTTCGTAGGCGGGTAAAAACTCTCTAATCTCTTTAACAAACATAGAAAGATGCTTCTGAACCTCCGCGTCACTTAATTTAGAAAGCATGGAATGATACCAGTTATGACTGCCTACTTCATATCCGTTTTGAACCAGCCATTCTAATTTCTGCTTTTTATACTCGGGCTGAGCGAACAATCTGAGCGTAGGTTTAATCGCCGGCAAAACGTAAAAGGTTGCTGTTATAGGGAAATCCCGATGTTTCTTTTTAAAATCCTCCATAATTCCCAAAGCACATTCAGGATCTATTACCAGCTGTCCATTTTTTTCGATATAGCGAAATTGCCCCGCACTTGAGTCGTCAAGCGTGATCGCAAAAGGGGTTTTCCCTGCAGGCACATTTAAGTTTCCATGAGCAATGTCTAATACAGATACGGGATAGAAATCATTGTCATAAAGCATTTGCAAGTCTTTACGAAAGTTTTCCGGCGTTCGTCTCCAGCGATCCTCGGGATAACCGATGAGGTGATATTCCAATACCATCACTTTACCTAGCTCATTGGGCGTGTAGGATAAATTTGCAGCTTGCGTTTCTGTGGTAACAGCAGGCTTTGCTTCAACAGAGGCAGTTGTCAAGGAATCCTTTCCTACTGACGCTTTATTAGCATTCTGAGAACATGAAATAAAAAAAAGATTCGAAAAAGTAAGAGCTGCGACGAAAGCTCCTTTTCGGGATAATATCATAAGATAGATAATTTATTGAATTTTTATTTACTGAGAAATTGCTTAATATTACGGTTATGAACGAAATTTGTGGGTCAAATTGTATTGACATTTAAAATAAAGAAATAAAAAGCATATTGTTTAAAAAACATCTCCGATCATCGTCATAAGCATACAAAAGATATTATAAGCTGGACAAATTTCGCACCGGGCGCTAAGCGAAAACATCACTGGTTCCTTAAACACTCGACGAAGCGATTCTTACACCGACTTTCTTACGAACTTAGTGAGAATAACAATCGTATCTCCGTTCACCTTTCCCTCTATTTGTTCGGCGTTATCATGCACAAGCCGCACTTTCCTGACAATCGTTCCCTTAGGAGCTATATAATTGGTTCCTTTTACATTCAGATTTTCTGTTAAAACAACTGTATCCCCAGATTCCAAAACTACTCCGTAACTATCCTTATGAATAACCTTCTCTGCTTCCAGTGCAGCTTCAGCATTAGCCCATTCGATAAGTGAGTCATCGAGATATGCAGCCTCCATAGCATCTCTGGCCCACTCCTCGGAAGATAACTGAGTTAATATTTTGTACGAAAGCACTTGAACTGCCGGCACTTCGCTCCAAATGCTTCCTTCCAGACAGCGCCAGTGATGGATGTTCGTATAATTATCAGATGTTATTTGATCAAAGCATTCGCCACATAAAACTACCTGATTATCTGTTGATTCATCAGTTTTCGGAGGAACGGCATATGCGATCAAATTATCATCCTGCTTACCGCAAAGCTCGCACATATGGTTACTTCTGTTTTGGAGTTGTATATTTATTGCCATTGCAGCAAAAGTAATCTTAAAATTTATTTTCTCAGGGCGTTGATTTATAATTCTAGGAACGCGTCCTTACCAGCAGGTTTAGAAGATTTAAGATAAGATCTAAGTATGAATTTATTTGTCTACGGAACACTACTACAATCGAGCAATCCGTTTGGATCCTATTTACAAAATAATAGCATATGGTTATGCACGGGAAAATTCAGGGGGCATTTATACGATATCGGTGAATATCCGGGGGCTGTAGTTAATGTATATGCGGAAACTCATGTTTGGGGAAATCTGGTTACCTTAACAAATAGCGAACACGCGTTCAAGATATTAGATGAGTACGAGGGCTTTGGTTCTGAGTTTCCCGAACCGAACGAGTTCATTCGACAAGTAATCGAGGTGGAGACCGAAACCGATACGGTCCAATGCTGGACCTATCTGTATAATCTGCCGGTTACCGGCTTACGGCGCATTAAATCCGGCAACTATGAGGAATACCTTTCAAAAAAATAACAGCTAATCACAAAAGTCCCAATTATCATTTGAACAAACAATTTAAAATCATCTCTAAACAAAAAATCCCCTGAACGCGTGATCCAGGGGATTAAAATTATTCTTCTGTTATTATAAAACCGATTTAACAGTTTTGATAATACGTGCTGCAACTTTATAAGGATCCGCAGCTGAATTTGGACGACGATCTTCTAAGTAACCTTTCCAACCGTGTTCCTGAGTGTAAAGAGGGATACGAATCGAAGCACCACGATCTGAAACTCCGTAACTGAAATCATGAATTGATGCAGTTTCGTGTTTACCAGTTAGACGTA
>CBIHLM010000010.1:0-83805 GCA_966210515.1 uncultured Pedobacter sp. | reverse complement strand
TCCTAAAAGGAATAAAAAAAAGGATAAATAAAAATATAATAGAAAAACTATCCTAAAACAATAATTTTCAGTTTATTTGAACTGTTTAGCGAAGAGGATATACCGCCCATGAATAAAACATTACCTCCTGAAGCCCTGATAGATAAAGTGCGTACCGCCCCCGGTTTTCTTTTATGGCAAATAGAAATGTGTTGGCAGAGGATTATAAACAAAGCCCTGCTTGAATTTGATCTCACTTATACTCAGTTTATTGTCTTGTCAATTTGCTGCTGGCTGACCAAAGAAAATGATAGCGTATATCAGCATCAGGTAGCGAAATATTCGGGCATAGACCGAATGATGACTTCCAGAATACTCGCGAGTTTGGAGAAGAAAGAATATATTAACCGTATTAAAATTGATGGGGATGCGCGGGCTAAACTTGTTTTTTTAACCGACAAAGGCAAAAAAACATTAGATTTATCTCTACAAAGAGTATCTGATATGGAAGCAACCTTTTTCAAGACAGGTGACGAGAGCTTCGTTGAGTCCATGGAGGACATCCTGTCAGATTGTGCCAGTTTTTAAAATGGTTAATCAAACCTATATCATATCCGGATCTTCAGAGAAGCCGATCACAATAGACTATATTTCGTCAGATGCGGAACAGGTAAAACCGCTTGTTATATTCGTTCATGGCTTTAAAGGTTTTAAAGACTGGGGCACCCATCACTTAATGGGCAATTATTTTGCTGAACAGGGATTTAACTTTTTGAAGTTCAACTTCTCGCATAATGGAATTGGGGAAAATCAGGGTGATTTTTTCAACGACTTGGAGGGATTTTCAAAAAACACGTTTTCCAAAGAGCTTTTCGACCTGAATCAGGTGATTAGTTTCGCATTGAGCGGAGAACCGTTTGAAAAACCTTCCGAGATATGCTTAATAGGACACAGTCTGGGCGGTGGGATCAGTATTATTCAAACATCCGAAGACAAAGCAGTAAAAAAGCTTGCAACTTGGGCTTCTATCAGCAGCTTCAGGAATTTATGGTCGCCGGACCAGGAAAACGAATGGCGAAAAAATGGCGTTCTATACTTCCTGAATACCAGAACGAATCAACAAATGCCAATTTTATCTACCCTCCTGGAAGATCTTAACGAGCATACTGAGAGACTTGATATACTTGCAGCAGCAAGAAAAACTTCGCAACCCTGGCTAATAATCCATGGAGAAGCAGACACAAGCGTTCATTATAAGCATGCAATTGAATTACACAATCAACAATCTAAGAACCAACTGTTGCTTATCCCATCGGGAGATCATGTATTTTGTGCAAAACACCCCTGGAATACGGAATCAATTCCAGGTGAATTAAAACAGGTTTGCGATGCTACCATTGCATTTTTCAAATCTGAGAAATAAGAACATTTCGTTCTTTCGCAGACACAATCCTTTAATTAGCAATCAAATTCTTACATTCATCGTTTATATCAGAGTACATGAAACAAGTTGAAGACTCGGAAATACTCGAAATGTTTGCTAACGAACGCACCAGAAATGAAGCGTTTTCTCTCCTGGTAAAAAAATACCAGCAAAAAATTTACTGGCATATTCGCCGAATGGTAATTGACCATGAGGATGCCGATGATTTGGTACAGGACACGTTTGTGAAAGTATGGAAGTATCTGGGAAATTTCAGAAGTGATTCACAATTATACACATGGCTATACCGTATTGCATCTAACGAATGCATTACTTTTTTGAATAAAAAGAAACAAAAAAACAACGTTTCCATGGACGAATTGCCCTATGATTTATCTGACACCCTTGCCGACAGCAATCAGGTTTCGGGCGATAAAATTCAAATGAAACTCCAGCAGGCCCTCATCACTCTGCCAGAAAAACAACGATTAGTTTTTAACATGAAATACTACGATGATATGAAGTATGAGGAAATATCAGACGTGTTAGGAACAAGCGTTGGAGCATTAAAAGCTTCATTTCACATCGCTGTAAAGAAAATTGAAAGTTATTTAATGAACAATGATTAAACCATCGGAACAAAAAACATTCAGTATTATATGGATTTGAATGAAATGAATGAGAATTGGCAGGAACGTGCTCCAACTCTTGCAGCGATGGAGAAGACAAATCCTTTTTCTGTACCTGATGGCTATTTTGAAGAAATGCAACAACAATTGCATTCAAGGATAAGGATTCGTCAGTTCGATAACAATGAGAATGTCTTTAAAATTCCTGACGATTACTTCGAAACACTTGAGGATAAACTTGTATCAATCAGCAAGCTTGAGGGATTGAAGGAAAATTCTCACACTGAGATACTTCCCGTACCTGAAGGATATTTTGACACACTTGAGCAACGAATTAAGGCCAAGCTTGAAGCGGAGGAGTTGAATGCAGCGCCGACAAAGACTAAGCGCCTGTACTCTAACTGGATCACATATGCTGCAGCAGCATGTATTACAGCTATTATTAGTTTTGGAATTTACTTCAATACTCAAAACAACAATATAGAAGCTCAAATGGCGAAGTTGCCCGCTGATGAGATAGTTGACTACTTACAGCTTTACACTGATGCAGGCGATGCGCCGATGATTATCAACAGCATTGGAGCGGACGTTGATATTTCTGAAATCGGCTCTGAAGTTTCAGAGCAAGAGATTGAGCAATATCTTGAATTAAACTTATAGGAATGAAAATCTGGATTTATAGCATAATAATAAGCATGAGCTTGCTGTCACCAGCAATTGCTCAGGATAGAAAAAACAATATTGAGTCGGTAAAAGCGGCATTCATAACACAAAAATTAGAATTAACTCCAGAAGAATCTCAAAAATTCTGGCCGGTTTACAATAGCTATCAGCAAGAGTTAAGAAAACTGGTTTTGATAAAAAACAGTCAGCGCAGAGCGTTGAAAGAAAATGCGGAGGCACCACGTGTGGATGAGCTTGAAATAGACAGCGAAATTCTTGAGCTGAGAAAACGATACAGACATGAATTTACAAAGGTGCTGCCCCGGCAAAAAGCGGCAATGATATACCCGGCCGAGCGCGAATTTCGACAACAGCTGATCGAACAACTTCAGAAAAGAAAGAAAAAAAATTAAAAATACAAAAGCCTCAAACCTCTGAGGCTTTTGTATTTTTACAGGATGTTGAACCTCCGACAGTTATTCTTACTCAATAATGCCCAAACATCATCCACTCCGCGTTTATTGGAAATTGAACGGGCAGAAGGAATGTATTTATATAGTCCTGAAGGAAAAAAATACATTGATATGGTTTCAGGGTTTGCGGTAAGCAATGTCGGGCACCGTCATCCCAATGTTGTTCAGGCCATCAAAGATCAGGTGGATAAATACATGCATCTATCAGTTTATGGTGAATTTGTGCAGGCACCTCAGGTATTGTTTGCAGAAAAATTACTTTCCACCCTACCGGAAAAGCTTAACTCAGTCTATTTTGTTAATTCAGGAACCGAGGCTACTGAGGGGGCATTAAAACTTGCTAAACGCTTTACCCGCAGAAGTAAGATTATTTCTTTTTTCAACGCCTATCACGGAAGTACTCACGGCGCTTTAAGCGTAATGGGGAATGAATATTATAAAGAAGCGTACGGACCATTATTACCCGATATATCTTTCATAAACTTCAACCAAACCACTGATTTAGAACAAATTGATTCGGACACCGCATGCGTGATTTTAGAAACCATCCAGGGTGAAGCAGGCATCAGGGTCCCTGATAAAGAATACCTTACTGCACTTCGAACGCGATGTACAGAAACAGGAACCTTATTAATTTTGGATGAGATTCAAACAGGATTCGGCCGAACCGGATGTCTATATGCCTTTGAGCATTTCGACATCGTTCCTGATATTCTACTTTTAGCCAAAGGTATTGGCGGAGGAATGCCTATAGGCGCTTTTATTGCAAATCGCAACGTAATGACTTGTCTTACGGAGAACCCTATCCTGGGACATATTACCACTTTTGGTGGACATCCGGTTTGTTGCGCAGCCGGACTTGCAACCTTAAGGGCTCTGCTCGACGAGAATATGCTTCAGGATATTGATAAAAAAGAAGCATTATTCAGAAAATTATTGATTCATCCGCTGATTAAAGAAGTACGCGGGAAAGGATTGATGCTGGCAATACAGTTAGAAACATTTGAACAGGTTGAGTTTGTAAGCAAAGACGCGACGGATAATGGTGTAATTATTGACTGGTTTCTTCATTGTGATACTGCGTTACGATTGGCCCCCCCATTAATTATTTCGGATAAAGAAATTTATGCCGCTTGTGAAGTGATTTTAAACACTCTTCAGAAACTCCCCCAATAATCTCCTAATTAGATCGAAAAAAATAAGAGATTAAACACAAAAAGCTTGAAACGTTCAAATTTTTGAAACTTATTTCTCATATATTTACAAAAACCGAATTTCTATCTATGAGCGGATCAAATTTTCTGGACAAATATAAACCGACAAGTAATACATGGGATGAAATGTTCAATTCTGAGCATAATATCCGTTCTCCTTATCAGAAAGTGATTGATTACCTATCAAAAGAATCAATAGACGATCTAAATAAAAAAGAAGAACTGGCAAAAAAGTTATTTATGAGCCAGGGAATTACCTTTACGGTCTACAATAGTGGAGAAGGCATAGAAAAAATATTCCCCTTCGATATTATTCCGCGAATTATAACCGCCGCAGACTGGACATTCATTGAAGCCGGTATAAAACAGCGACTCAAAGCGCTGAATATTTTTCTTAAGGACATTTACAGCAATATGTTCATTGTAAAAGATGGGATCATTCCAATAGAAATGATTTACTCCTGTCCGCATTTTTTACGCGAAATGTTCAACGTAGCTGTACCCTACGATATTTACGTTCATATTGCCGGCATTGATTTAATAAGGGACAGCGACGGCACCTATTACGTTCTCGAAGATAACCTTCGCACACCTTCGGGTGTAAGTTACATGCTCGAAAACCGCGAAATCACCAAGCGGCTTTTCCCCGACCTGCTTCCGCAATGCAGGGTAAGAAGTGTAACCGAATATCCGGGCATTTTGTACAAAAACCTTTTGTCTATCTCGCCAAGGCAAATTTCCAATCCAACAATAGTATTACTTAGTCCGGGTTCTTATAACTCCGCGTATTTTGAACATACCACTTTAGCCCGTTTAATGGGTGTTGAGCTTGTAGAAGGCAGAGATTTGATGGTCGACAATCACAAGGTTTATATGAAGACAACCAATGGCCGTCAGCAGGTGGATGTAATCTACAGGCGCGTGGATGATGAATATCTGGACCCTCTGGTATTTAATCCAGGAAGCATTCTTGGTGTCGCTGGCCTGATGAGTGCATATCGAAAAGGAAATGTAGCTATTGTGAACGCGGTGGGGAACGGTGTTGCAGACGATAAGGCCATTTATTCTTATGTCCCCGATATGATAAAGTACTATCTTAATGAAGAGCCCTTGTTAAAAAATGTACCTACATATCATTTGGGAAAAAAAGATCACCAGGAATATGTATTTGAACATATCCAGAATATGGTTATCAAAAAGACTAACGGTAGCGGTGGTTATGGCATGCTGATGGGATACCTTGCTACAGATTCGGAAATTTCAGACTATAAAGAAGAAATCTTAAAAGATCCCCGCCAGTTTATCGCTCAGCCTACTATCAGTTTGTCAGCAGCTCCTTGTTATATGAACGGCGACTTGTCGCCGCGGAGAATCGACCTGAGACCTTTTGCCCTTTGCGGTCCTAACGGGATTGAAATTGTTCCGGGAGGTCTTACTCGGGTCGCCCTTACCGAAGGATCAATGGTAGTAAACAGCTCTCAGGGCGGCGGAAGCAAAGATACCTGGGTACTCGCATCATAAATTAAAACAGAATGTTAAGTAGAGTTGCATCAAATTTATATTGGCTAAGTCGTTATGTGGAGCGCAGCGATGGCATTCTGAGAATGCTAAAAATCAATTACGCTTCATCTCAGGATTCCATTCATGAATTTACATGGCGCCCGGTTATCAAACTTTATACAAAACTTGAGGAAGAAGGCATAAAGAAGATTGAGTATAACAGTAGAGACGTTTTACTTTATATGGTAGCAGGTAAAGAAAATCCAAATTCTATCATAAATATGATAACCCTGGCACGGGAGAATGCTCGCAGTGTTCAGGATCATATTGCCAAAGACTTATGGCAATGCTTAAATGAATATTACCATTTAATAAAAGATAATAAACTAATTTCTTCTTTAAAGAAGGACGACCCCATTTCGGCCTTGGACATGCTGATCAGACAGGGAATGCTTTATTGCGGAACTGCGGAAGTCACGATGGAACGGGGTGAGGGAACCAGTTTTATGAATATCGGCAAATACCTGGAAAGAAGCATTCAATCGGCAGATATTCTTGATGTAAAATTCGGGACCATCAACAATGATCCGGACTTGTTAACCGACACCTCTTATTGGAAACATTTGTTGTTGTCTTTAGGCGGCTACGAACTTTACCTGAAAACTTACAGACAAGGTTTCGAAGCCGAAAATGTCCTTGAACTTGTGGTTCTGAACAGTGATTTCCCCCGGTCAGTTCTGTATTCGGTTGATCACATAACGCGGTATCTTGACCGGTTAAGAATTAATAATAACATTTCAGAAATAAAGGAGATATCAATATTGATCGGCAGGCTTGAAAGCCGGATTAAATACAGCACCTTGCAATCTATCAGACAGGAAGGACTACATCCCTATTTATACTCTATAAAAAGGGAGTTGTATACGATTGGGGATGCATTGAATGTACAATACTTTGCTTATTCCTAACAGATTAAAAACCACCCGATGCCAAAATTTACCATAAAACATACTACACGATATAGCTATACCGGCCTTGTTCGTGACAGTGCTAACCAGATCATTTTATTTCCAATCAACGATGATTACCAAGAAGTTTTAAATCACGATCTGAAAATAAGCGGAGATCCGAATGTTGACATCTACAAAGATTATTACGGAAATGAAGTGGGCACATTCTCGCATTATATGCCACATTCTGAACTGGAGATCTATTCACGATTATTCGTTGCGACACAGCATAAGCCACTTCCTGTCGATGATATGTTTGCGTCTCAACAGTGGATTGATCTAGAATCGGTTAAGTCAAAAATACCGTATGTTGACTACCTGATGCTGGAGCATTTTGAGGGATTAAAAGAGTTAAATGAAATTGTAGCGCTCGAACGGATTCAGGACGAAACGCCTTATAAAACTGCTTTACGCTATAATAAATACGTCTATGATAACTTTAAGTATATTCCAGGAATCACTACCGTAGAAACAGGTCTTGATGAAGTATGGAAATTAAAGGCAGGCGTTTGTCAGGATTTTGCACATATACTTCTTGTGATGCTGAGATTACTCAATATGCCTTCCCGATATGTTAGCGGCTATGTTTGCCCTAACAGAAACGGAATGCGGGGAGAGGGTGCGACTCACGCATGGGTTGAAACATATCTGCCAGGCTATGGCTGGTTAGGTCTCGATCCGACAAATAATTGCGTTGCAAATGAAACACATGTACGATTAGCCGTTGGGCGAAATTTTACGGATTGCAGTCCTGTAAAGGGCGTTTATAAAGGCCAGGCTAAACACTTTCTTGAAGTTTCAGTATCTGTTTCTTACGAAGATGACCTTCTTGAAGAGAATTCACTCTCGGACTATCCGATCGAAAAACCAGCTGGTTTTTCGGTTAACAGCTTTCAGCTCTACAACGAGCGGATGGAACAACAGCAACAGCAACAGCAATAGCTGTCTCAATTTTAAATCAACAAAAAGACGTAGATCGGGTTATTTAATTAACCAATGAAATAACATTATGTCTGAAAATGATAAAATCCCATCACGTTTAACCCAAAAAGAGTCTTTTATCGGCAAGCAGCATCCCGACAGGGAAGATCCGGAGGATGTTAAGAGAGCACCCTATCCCAATCAGGAAAAAACTGAAGGCGCTGACAACGAACAATTCATTATCAACAACTCGAACGGAAACGGAATTAATCCCAATCCTACAGAAAGTGGAAATAAGCCCGAATGGGTTGATGGCAGAAAACAAAATGATGATTATATTGAAGATGCGACCGATTAAGATTACTCC
Organism: uncultured Pedobacter sp.; assembly: GCA_966210515.1. Lineage (GTDB taxonomy): Bacteria > Bacteroidota > Bacteroidia > Sphingobacteriales > Sphingobacteriaceae > Paradesertivirga. The sequence goes on along the minus strand of CBIHLM010000010.1, from coordinate 75,626 downwards.
GTGATGCTGCCCTAGTATGTGGGTTAATCAATCTTTATTGTAAAATACATTTTACCGAATGACTTTTGTTTTTCGGTTTTTTTATGGATATCATGATCTTAATTCATGGTCGTCTAACGCAAAAAAAAAACAAAAATCTGCACCTCCTCGGAGCGCTTTCAAGTGAAACCTGATCGATCAACCTCTCCCCGCATTCTAAATGATCTCCAGCCCGATTTTTCCTATTTTTTCAAGCCATTCGATGAAGAATTTTCAGTGATAGAAGATGTGGATAATAACTTAAAATATTCGAAACAAGCGATTTAAACAACTGGTTATCAAAGTAAAAAACAAGTTTTTATTTGCTGAGTACCGACGTGTTCTTCTAATTATATTGACAACTCCATCAAAAAAAAGATCATGAAAACGTATAAATTTTTCCTCCTGGTTTCTGGATTAATACTATTTAATCTAACAACGTTAAACGCTCAATCGAGAAAAGAAATAATCGAATCGCTTACCAATAAATCAGACAGCCTGAACAAATTGCTGAAAGACAAAAGTGAAGCATTACAAAAGGCTGAAATTCAATTGGCCAGAATGGAAGGAGCTGCAGAGGCGAACCGGTTGTTTTTTAAACAGTATGAGAATAGAACTGACAGCTTATCAAAAGCTCTATCTAATAAAGACAGCCTTATCAATAATCTTAACAGCGAACTAACTAAACTTAAAGCTGCATTTTATGAATCAGAGGAAAGCAGGAAACAATTAAGCAGTGAAAACGACACATTAAAAGTTGAGCTTAATACCTATAAACAAAATATCCCGCCAGCGCCACCCGCAAAAAAAGAAGCAAAATCCGATGCGGAGCCTACAAATACGGTTGCAAAAGAAAAACCCAAAGCACAGCCGGCCAAACCAGCTGAAACGGAATAAAAAAAGTCGTCTTCCAGGCAGCCTCGAGACGGCTTCTATTGCTTGCTTTTTTAACAGCAAAGTAGCAGAAAAAGAAAATAAGAAGCTGTTGTTGAGTCATCTTAAAGAATCTCAGCACAGCTTTGCCTTTTGTGCATCTTTAAATCGACAACAAATTCTCCAATTGTATAAGTCAATTTTTCGCTTCATTCTCATGATTGCTAAAATCCTCATTAATTTGTTCTCTTATCAATCCGGCGCTATGAGTCCGCAGAACATATGCCATATTCCGGCATGAAAACATTAAATTTAAGAGAGCGTTAAGTTAAATGTATAATGATGATGTATGGAGAAATTTTCGATAGAAATAATTAAAGACGAGGAAAAATTGAAATTTGAAGTAGTTGATTATCCTCATAGTGATGAGTACACGTGCAAATTTGAAATTTATAGCGACAGCAAAATGGTCGCAAGTTTTGAACCCGACCACCGGGGACTTTTGCACATTTGCAATAACAGCGGATTAATAGATGAGGAAACCCTGCACCTGATTGCCGATAAAATTGAAACAATGCGTTTGTGGTAAGCTGCGCTGGTAAGTCTCGGATGAAAGAAACATTTTCCAGCTAAACCTGATTGAAGCGGCAGCATGTGCCAGGATCTGTGAAAAGCAGGGCTGCAGGGAATAGATCTCCCCATTCCATTTTCTTATTATAAAAAAAGTATCTCGTCGAGACTATTTTCCCGGAGTGACGACATAGAAAAATTTTGATTCAAAAACAGCATTCGAGACATATAAAAATTTAGAACAATAAAAAGCAAAGTGACAGGCACAAAATCAATGGTACTATCAATTTTATAAAACAACGCCACCACCATATAAATAGAACATAAAATGGTTAAAAAACCGAGGATAAGGTTTATGTACTTATTGTTAAGAAGCATTTGTATAATGAAAAGAGCAACAACCAAGCCCATCCACAAATTAACATCCTGATAACCAAACCAGGTAGCGAGAGCGATAAAATAAACTCCAGGCAAATATTGTCTTACAATTGAAGCTTGTGTAGATGATAGGACCATAAATGATGATTAACTTTTATACGCTAATATTCGCCGGTTGAAAGCATTACCAGTGTACACGCTAATACGGTTTCTATCCCTTTTTGTTCCGCTAAAAATTCGAGTTCAGGATTTTCTGTTCCAGGATTAAAAATTATCCGTTTGGGATTTGTATTTAGGACGTAATCGTATAAACTCTTTTGGTTATTAGGCCCTACATATAAGGTAATTGTATCAACGTCCCCATGAATGTACTCGGGCTTTTCTATAGCCACACCAGCCACTTCACCGTTTTTAATGCCCACATTGATGATTTCATGTCCGTATCTCGCCAGCTTGTTTGAAGCCAGATAAGCGTACCTGCTCGAATCTGGAGTTGCGCCTAAAACAATCGTCTTCTTCATTTCTATCATTTTATATATTTCTTGTTACTGCTTCTGCACAATTCATGCCATCGATAGCTGCTGAAACAATGCCACCCGCATAACCAGCCCCTTCCGCACAGGGGAATAACCCTTTTACGTTCGGGTGTTGCAATGAATCTTTATCCCGGGGTATGCGAACAGGAGATGATGTTCTGGACTCGACACCGACCAGAATTGCTTCGTTCGTATAATAGCCTTTCATCTTTTTTCCGAACTGCGGAAGCGCCTTCTGCAGGCGAGAGAAGACAAAACCGGGAAGCACTTCCTTTAATGAGCTGGACTTTGTACCCGGCAAATAAGAATTCTCAGGAAGATTAACCGACAGACGATTTTCGACGAAGTCTACCATTCTCTGGGCAGGCGCAACTAGATTACCCCCGCCGGCTATGTAGGCCGCCTGCTCTATCTGACTTTGAAATTCCAGCAATCTTAATGGATTGCCGGGATCCGCCGGCACGTCCTCTAACTTTATCTGAACCACTGTTCCTGAATTGGCGTAAGGATTGTTCCGCTTTGACGGTGACCATCCATTCACGACGATTTCATTAAAATCTGTAGCGCAGGGCGCAATAATTCCTCCGGGACACATACAGAAAGAAAACACACCTCTGTTCTCAATTTGCTCGACAAAACTGTAAGAAGACGGTGGAAGAAAGGGATCCCGGACATCGCAATGATATTGAGCTTTATCGACAATTTCCTGAGGGTGCTCAATTCTGACACCTAAAGCAAAAGGTTTTGCTTCGATCAAAACATTCCGCCTAGCCAACAGGTAATAAATATCTCTTGCCGAGTGCCCTGTGGCAAGAATAACATTTTTTGATTTGAAAATCTCTCCGGATGATATTTTTACCCCTTCAACTTCATTACATGTTATTATAATATCTTCAACCTTACAGTCGAAGTGCACTTCCCCCCCTGCATTCAGAATGGTTTCGCGAAGGGAAATTATAATTTGAGGGAGTTTATTGGTTCCGATATGCGGACGAGCATCCACCAAAATATCAGAGGTCGCACCATGGGCCACCAAAGTTTTCAATACGTATTGAATGTCGCCGCGTTTATTTGAGCGTGTATATAATTTACCATCAGAATATGTGCCCGCGCCTCCCTCTCCATAGCAGTAGTTTGACTCGGGATTAATGATCCCCTCTCTGTTAATTGCTGCGAGATCTCGCCGACGTTGCTTAACGTCCTTTCCGCGCTCGAGAATAACTGGCTTCAAACCCAGTTCAATACATTTTAATGCTGCAAATAACCCGGCGGGCCCGGCGCCAATAATGAGAACAGGCCTTTTATCGGATACATTCGGATAATTGACAGAAAACACCTCGGGTGCGGCTGGCTCATCGATATATATATTGACACGCAGCCGGTACACGACCTGCTTACTACGGGCGTCAATAGATCGCTTAAGAACTTTTACATCAGAAATCTTCTCGTGGGAGATTTTAAGGACAGAGGCAGCTTTTTTGTTTATCAGAATCGGATCTGTTGCTTCGGATGGAAGCAATACAAGCTCAATTTCTTTAATCATACAACATCGCCGGGTTTTTATCCCGGATTCTGCAAATTTAGGTGTTAAATGTTAAATGAGAAAGTGTAAACATGCAGATCACCCAAATTGAAGGTTTTCCAGCGGGTTAGAAAATAACTGTTGGCGAAACTCGATTTTTTGAATACGACCATGGCGGATCAAAACAAAAACCCGAGTTAAAGATTTATCTTTACTGACAGAATGTCTAAGCAAGATAATAGATTAGACAACGGAACACATTTTGATGCTTATTTGTACAAAAACAAAAAATAAATTTAAACCATGAGAAAATTCATTTATACCATTGCGGGATTAATAACATTACTGTCTTTTTCATCATGTGGCTATAACACAATGGTTGATCTTGACGAACAGGTTCAGTCGCAGTGGGCGCAGGTTCAGAATGTTTATAAGCGCAGAGCGGATTTAATACCAAACTTAGTAGCATCTGTAAAAGGAGCTGCAGCGCATGAACAACAAACACTTACAGCAGTAATAGAAGCACGGGCAAAAGCAACAGCTGTAAATGTTGACCCAACTAAACTTACACCTGAAGCAATAGAAAAATTCAATCAGGCACAAGGACAGCTAAGTACAGCTTTGGGAAGGTTAATGATGGTCACTGAAAACTACCCGCAATTGAAAGCAAATCAGAATTTTCTTGAATTGCAGGCACAGATTGAGGGAACAGAAAATCGCATTGCAGTGGAAAGACAGAAATTTAATGAAGTAACACGAGTTTATAATTCAAAAATCAGATCGTTCCCCAATAATTTGACAGCTTCTATTTTCGGTTTTGAGAAGAAAGGATATTTTCAAGCTGATCCTGCGGCACAAAATGCTCCGAAGGTTGAGTTTTAAGTCGATTACATTATCTGAAATTCAAAGAATCCAACAGGCTCGATAGAATGGCTTTATTTACAGACGCAGAACAAGAACGAATCCGGCAAGCAATAGAAGCTGCGGAGAGTCATACTTCCGGAGAAATCCGCATTGGGGCAGAAAAGCATTGTAAGGAAGATCCTTTAGACAGAGCCGCCAATTATTTTCATAAAATCGGTATGGATAAAACAGCACTTCGCAATGGAGTGCTGATATATATTGCAACAGAAGACCACAAGTTTGCCATTATAGGTGATGCCGGCATAAACAAAGTTGTACCACCTGATTTTTGGGATACCACGAAAGAAGCTATGCTTGCCCACTTTAAAGCGGGAGAACTTGTGGAGGGCTTAATTACGGGCATAAACATGGCGGGACATGAACTTAAACACTTTTTCCCGTATGAAGATGGTGATTCAAATGAACTATCAAACGATATATCGTATATCTAAAAACGCATAAAAATTCAATCTGATTCTGATCCGTAGAAATGACCTTTAAAAAATTTAGCTTTCTTATTATTTTATTTCTTTTGGCAAGCCTGACAGGCCTTACACAAGAGTTTCCTGAAAAGCCCAACCGACTGGTTAATGATTATACCGGTACACTTTCTCAAGATCAAATCTATCAGCTTGAACAAAAGTTAGTTGCCTTCGATGATTCGACTTCCACCCAGATAGCCGTAGTATTAATTCAGTCAGTCGGGATTTATGATATTTCGGATTATACTGTACGGCTGGCAGAAGCCTGGGGTGTCGGTCAAAAAGGAAAAAACAATGGCTTGGTTCTTTTGGCCGCACTAAAAGACAGAAAGGTCTCGATTCAAACCGGTTACGGTTTAGAGGGTGCCTTACCAGATGCTATCACAAAGCGGATCATTGAAAATGAAATTAAACCAAGTTTCAGGGAAGGAAACTATTATGCAGGTTTAGATAAAGCAACAGATGCTATCATAGCTTACACCAAAGGAGAATATAAGAATGATGATGCTCAGGCAAGGCCTCCGAAAGAATCGGGTAAGTTTCCTGTAGGATTAATCATTCTGATCATTATTATTATCGTTGTAATATCCAAAAAAGGTGGCGGTGGCAAGGGCGGTCAAATCATAGGAAGCCGCGGAGGTTCTAATTTGTTCTGGTGGACATTAATGTCTGGTATGGGAGGTAGAAGTGGTGGTGGCGGTTTTGGCGGTGGCCATGGAGGATTTGGAGGAGGAGGCGGCGGCTTCGGAGGTTTTGGCGGCGGAAGTTTTGGCGGTGGTGGATCGAGCGGCAGCTGGTAAAAATTTAGAGGAAATGCAAAATTATAATCTACTCATATATGATAAGAAAAGACTTTATTGAAGCGGAAATACAAAAACTAGCCCAAATCATCGCGAAGATTATTGGCTTAAAAAATGATGGAAACCTTGATGAGGCCCTTGAAATTAGCCAGCAAACTATTTCTGAAAATTTTGGATTTGATAAGAAATTCCTGGAGCAAGCTTCTGTTGAGGAATTTGAAACTGAATTAAGAAGCAGAAATTATTCGGCTGAAAAATTGAATGCCCTTGCGCAAATACTTTTTGAAAGCTCCTATCCTTTTCAGGACACGGAAGAATGCGTCGCAGTAATGCATAAAGTTGCTCTGGTTTTAAATCTTTTGGAATCAGAACATCATCAACAATCCTTCGAAAACTTGAGCCGGCGAGAAATGATCGATAATTTTTTGAATAATGAACAATATGAGTGATATGAAGTGGGAAAAACTATCTTCAAAATATCTGGTAAAAGAACAATGGGCTACACTGCGGGTAGATACCTGCAGAATGCCTAACGGAACTCTTATTGACGACTATTACGTTTTAGAATACCCGGGATGGGTTAATGCCGTTGCTCTTACGGAAAACAATGAAGTGATTGTAATCAGGCAATATCGCCATGCCGCGGAGGAAGTGATTTTGGAATTGCCAGGGGGCTGCATTGATCCTGGTGAAAGTCCGGAGCAGGCAATTGTGAGAGAACTTTTAGAAGAAACTGGGTATCAGTTTGAATCAATTGAACGCCTGTGCACCCTTTATGCCAATCCCTCAACTTCGGGTAATATTACAACCAGCTTTCTGGCTACAGGGGGCAAGAAAATCCAGGAGCAGCATTTGGACGGGAGAGAAGAAATTGAGGTTTTCAAGGTCACTGTTGATGAATTAAAAAAAATGGCCTTGGAAAACCATTTCCCCCAGGCTTTACACGCGAGTGCGGTATTCCATGCATTAATTCATTTAAATAAGATCAGCTGAATTTTTTCTGGATTAATCATTTTCAATATATTCGTTGGAAAACCAGGATATGGAACAATATGATCCTCGAATAGATGCATATATCGAAAAATCCGCGGATTTTGCCAAGCCTGTATTGACTCACATCAGAAAACTGGCACACCATGCTTCCCCCGAAATTCGCGAAACTATAAAATGGGGCATGCCACATTTCGATTGCAAAGGAACTGTTTGCGGCATGGCAGCGTTTAAAGAGCACTGTGTACTCGGCTTTTGGAAAAGTTCATTATTATCCGATCCTAATAATATTTTAAAAGAAGAATCGGCTGCGGCTATGGGCCAATTTGGGCGAATAAAATCTATAGCCGATTTACCCGAGGACAAAGTTCTCATTTCATATATAAAGGAGGCTATTGCACTAAATGAGAAGGGCGTAAAACTGAGCAAAAAAACAGCACCAGCCCCTTCTCCCATCCAAATACCAGTTGATTTCTTAGAGATGTTACAAAATCATCCTGGAGCGCAAGCTAATTTCGAAAAGTTCAGTAACTCACACCGTAAAGAATACATCTCGTGGTTTGAAGAAGCCAAAACGGAAGCCACGCGAAAGAAACGTATGGGTACAGCTATCGAATGGATTACCGAAGGCAAGGGACGAAACTGGAAATATGAACGTAAAGGCTAATGCAAGTACAAGATATATACGTATATCCCGTAAAATCAATCGGAGGCATAAGACATGAAAAAGCAAGCGCAATGCAACGCGGTTTTATGTTCGACAGGCGCTGGATGCTGGTTGACGAGAATGGCAAGTTTATAACCCAAAGAGTTGAACATAAACTTGCCCTGTTACAAACTGAACTGCAACTTAACACCCTAAGCATATTCCATAAAAACAATCGGGACAAACGCATTTCTTTCGCCATAAATGAACCGTTGAAGAATGATGTAAAAGTGTCGATCTGGGATGATCTTGTTATTGGGGCGCATCTTAGCGATGATATTGATTTGTGGTTCAGCGATTATCTTGAGAAAACCTGCAAATTCGTCTTTATGCCCGAAAACGGCATCAGGCCCATCGACGAGAAATATGCTCAAAACAATGAACACGTAAGCTTTGCGGATGCATTTCCTTACTTACTAATAAGCCAGGCTTCTTTAGACGACCTCAATAGAAGGCTCGAAAATCCCGTTCCAATGGATCGATTCCGACCCAACCTGGTTGTCGCGGATTCTGAAGCGTTCGAAGAAGACAATTGGGACAAGATTAGAATTGGAGAAGTTTACTTTAAAGTTGCCAAGCCTTGCGCCAGGTGTATATTAACCACAGTAGATCAACAAACTGGATTGAGAGGAACAGAGCCACTTTTCACCCTGTCAAAGTACCGGACACTTGATAATAAAGTTCTATTCGGACAAAATTTAATTGCATTAAATGAGGGAAATATCAGTGTAAATGACGCTGTCGAAATAATCAGTTATAAATAACATCAATGATAAATTACAATCCTAAAGTCTGGTTTCCTTTTATATTCAGGCTAAACAAGGCCGATACCTTAAGAAAACTTTTCCCATTAATGCTTGCGGTTGGTGTTTATGCCGGCATTATCGCATATCTGGAGATAGAGGTATTTCAGTTGTCGAAAGAAAATAAACTTAACAATGTTGGTTTGATGCATAGTGTACTTGGGTTCGTAATTTCCTTACTTTTAGTTTTCAGGACTAATACCGCATACGACAGATGGTGGGAAGGACGCAAGCTTTGGGGAACATTAACAAACATTAGTCGAAACCTGGCAATCAAACTTAATGCTTACGTTAAGAGTGATGAGGACAGGGCTTTTTTCAGGCTAATGATTCCCAATTTTGCTTTTGCTTTGAAAAATCACTTGCGTGAGAATGAAGATTTTCATGAGCTGGATCCTGTTTTAGACTTAAAGCGAGATAAACACCTCCCGAACCAAATCGCTTCAAAAATATTCGATCGCCTCGGGGACCTGCAAGAACAGAAAAAACTCTCTGGAGATCAAATGCTGATACTCAATGAGGAATTTAGAACGTTCACAGACGTTTGTGGTGCTTGCGAACGTATTAAAAACACTCCGATTCCCTATACTTATAGCGTGTTTATTAAAAAGTTCATTTTCTTATACGTAATCACGCTGCCTTTAGGATGGGTTTACAATCTCGGCTATTTTATTATTCCCGTGGTTATTTTTATCCTTTACGCTTTTACAAGCCTTGAGATTATAGCGGAAGAAATCGAGAACCCGTTTGGAACAGATGCAGACGATCTTCCGATTGACCAGATTTGTCATAATATAAGAAAACACGTAAGCGAAATTCTTTAACGGACTGCCACCAAAATAAAAAGGTACTGTCGAAAGTCAACAGTACCTTTTTTATAAATCGTTTTTTGAAGCTTAGCTCATTTTCAATTTTTTCTGAATATCCTGAACGTAAGCTTTAAACTTTTTGTCTGTATCTATTAAATCTTCAACTGTTTGACAAGCATAAATAACAGTAGAGTGATCTCTGCCTCCAAAAAATGCTCCGATTGATTTCAACGACGTTTTAGTGTGGCTTTTAGAAAGGTACATGGAAATCTGACGTGCCTGTACTATCTCGCGTTTACGGGTTTTAGATTTTACCATTTCAATTGGCACTTCGAAATACTCGCAAACCAGTTTCTGAATGTACTCCATAGAAATTTCTTTCGAAGTATTCTTAATGAAGTTTTTCAACATCGACTTAGCCAGGCCTAAATCTATTTCTTTCTTATTTAATGTAGATTGAGCTAGCAAAGAAACCATAGCCCCTTCCAGTTCACGTACATTATTATCGATGTTATGGGCAACATATTCGATCACCTCGCCTGGAAGCTCAATGCCGTCGGTGTACATTTTCATTTTCAGAATTGCCATCCTTGTTTCCAGATCTGGCACTTGCAAATCGGCCGAAAGCCCCCACTTAAATCTGCTCAATAATCTTTCTTCTAAACCTGCCAAATCTTTCGGTGCTTTATCTGAAGTAAGAATTACCTGCTTACCAGACTGATGCAAATGATTGAAAATATGAAAGAAGATATCCTGTGTTTTTTCTTTACCTGCAAAATTATGCACGTCATCCATGATGATAACATCCATTGCCTGATAAAAATTCACAAAATCATTAATCGTATTATTTTTCAATGAATCAACAAACTGCTGGCAGAATTTTTCGCAGGACACATAGATAACCAATTTGTCCGGATGTGAGCGCTTGATCTCATTTCCAATTGCCTGAGCAAGGTGAGTTTTTCCCAAGCCCACTCCTCCGTAAAGCATTAATGGGTTGAAAGAAGTACCACCGGGTTTTCCAGCCACAGCAAAACCTGCCGAACGTGCAAGCCTGTTACAATCTCCTTCTATAAAATTCTCGAAGCTATAATTCTGATTTAATTGAGGGTCTACCTGGAGCTTTTTTAGTCCGGGAATTACAAATGGATTCTTTATATCCTTATTTAAGGCAACAGGTATTGGCATTGACTGCTTTTTTGCATCAGAGCCATTGCCGTTTGACGGCATATTAGTTGTGTAAGGCTTATTATTCGATGATTTTTCAACTACAATATTGTACTCCAAACGTCCTTCTTCGCCTAACTGCTTCTTTACAGTCTTTCGCAGGAGGCCTACATAATGCTCTTCGAGCCATTCGTAAAAGAATAAACTGGGTACCTGTATAGTTAGCACATTACCTTCCAGTCGCAAAGCCTTGATTGGTTCAAACCAAGTCTTGAAGCTCTGTGTAGGGATGTTGTCCTTTATAATTTGAAGACAGTTGCTCCATACATTTGTACAAGTTTGTTCCATATTTTAACTTAATAATCTGATTACCAACCCGCGGCAAATTGAAAAAACTGCCCGGTTTGGAACATCGAATATTCTAATAATTTTCTTCTTAAAAAACTAAATTTTAAAATAACTTTTAAACGGCTCAGTGGCAGAAGAGTAGGTCACTTTTCCTCTTCTATCCCTTTCTAACACGAATCTAGACGCCTCAAAACTTTACTCACAGATACCGAACCTGATCAATAAATCCGCCCAATAACTCGAATTTAAACGACAAGAATGAGCTTAAAAAAGGCTGTGGTATGTCCTCCAATTATGAGGTCAATATAGTGAGTATTTTTTGTATTCCCCTAGCATGTAACGCATTAATCTGATATTTTTTATCATGATGAAAAAGAATATCCGGAGCAGCCCCACAGATCAATACTCTCCGAACTCCGACCTCAACGAATCAGAAATTTCGCCCAATGTAGCATAAGCTTCCACAGCGGCGATAATAAAAGGCATCAGATTCTCCTGTGTACGGCTAGCTGCCTTTAACTTCGCCAAGGCGTCATCCACAGTTTTTCTGTCCCTGACAGACCTTAATTTCTTTAATTTTTCTGTCTGCATCTCACGGATAGAGTCGCTCACCTTGAATAGCTCGAAGCTGGAAGCCTCGGGCTCGGAATAACAATTTACGCCGACAATCTTCTGCTCACCGCTCTCAACAGACAGCTGGTATTCGTAGGCTGACCTGGCAATTTCATTTTGAATATATCCGGCCTCAATAGCCGCAACTGCGCCACCCATTAAATCAATTTTCTCTATGTATTTCCAGGCTGCCACCTCCAGTTCGTCTGTCAGGGATTCGATAAAATAAGAGCCGGCAAGAGGGTCAACTGTGTCTGCCGCTCCTGATTCGAAAGCAAGAATCTGTTGGGTACGCAAAGCCAACTTTGCCGCTTCTTCTGTCGGCAAAGAAAATGCCTCATCATATCCATTCGTATGTAAAGACTGAGTCCCTCCTAAAACTGCTGCCAGGGCTTGTGTAGCAACGCGCACCACATTATTCAAAGGTTGCTGGGCCGTGAGGGTTGAGCCCCCAGTCTGCGTATGAAATCGAAGCATTTGCGCTTGCTCTTCAGTAGCGCCAAGTTCCATTGTGAGTTTTGCCCACATTCTTCTTGCCGCACGGAATTTGGCAATTTCTTCAAAAAAATTATTGTGACAATTAAAGAAAAATGAAACTCGTTTAGCAAATACATTTATATCCAGGCCCTTTTGTATCGCTGATTTCATGTAGGCTTTCCCGTTTGCTAATGTAAAGGCAAGTTCCTGAACTGCCGATGATCCCGCCTCGCGTATATGATAACCTGAAATTGAAATAGTATTCCATTTCGGAACGTGATGACTGCAATATTCAAAAATATCTGTAATCAAACGCATAGAAGGCTTTGGAGGATATATATATGTTCCTCTGGCTGCGTACTCCTTTAAAATATCGTTCTGAACAGTTCCTGAAATTTTTTTCAAATCAGCGCCTTGTTGTTTTGCAAGAGCTATGTACATGGCCAGCAAAATCGGAGCTGTTGCATTAATGGTCATTGAGGTAGTGATCGTTTCAAGAGGCAGCCCTTCAAACAGCTCTTCCATATCCTGCAAAGAATCGATAGAAACACCAACTTTGCCTACTTCACCCTCCGATAAGGGATGATCGGAATCATAGCCAATTTGAGTTGGAAGATCAAACGCTACAGATAACCCCGTTGTTCCCTGAGCCAGTAAATAATGATATCTTTTATTTGATTCCTGAGCAGTCGAAAAACCTGCGTACTGACGCATAGTCCACAGCTTACCCCGGTACATGTCTTTACGGATTCCGCGGGTGAATGGAAATTCGCCGGGTAATTCGCTTATTTCTTTAGGCTCTGTATAAACTTCCTTTATTTCTATCCCTGATGTAGTTTTACGTTTCATGATCAATTCAATTAAAAGGAAAGAGTGGCAAGAATTCCGACATGCATTATTTTAACATATCAAAAGAAATGCTGCATGTCATGCTTTAACAACATCAAACCTGCATCGTAGGGATTTTCCTCCAATCCCGCCAAATGATTTAAAATAACTTTGCTTAACTCCAATGAAGATGCATCCGGAGACAAACCAGCCGCAGTATTATTAATCAGGCTAATAGTATCTTCTTTAATTCTATTCGTAACAGCCCATGCCTGTGCACTCACATATAGCTGCTGTGTAATATTATGCTGATGCTCCGTGCGAATTTCGGAAACAAGGAACTGTTGAATTTCTCGCACCGTGGTGCCGGCTACATGAACCCGAACCAGCATATTTGATGGATTAATACGTTCTAAAAAAAGAGTCAATCGTTCGTAGGCCTGCAACCGCAATGGAAGTGTTGTTTCCAAAGAGGCTCTTTTTAAATCCTGCAATTTCGATTGATTCAGTTTCTCAATCTCCGATTTAATAATCTGCCAGGCAATAAAAAATATCAATGTACCGGCGAGCACAAACTTCAAAACGTCGACAAAAAAATAGGTTATACTATTCATTATTTCATTTGTTATCTAAAGGTCAATATCAGGGGTGTTTAAGCAAAAGTGTGTATTTTCACCTATATTTGCATATTAAATTAAAATAAATGAGCATGGAGACAAGTATTTCAGTTATACCGGTTTCTTTTACTGAGGGAGCGAAAAAAGAACTTCGCAAATTGAGGCAGCAACAGGAGCTTGGTGATGATTTCGGCGTACGCGTGGGTGTTGAAGGCGGAGGCTGTTCTGGAATGAATTACGTTTTAGGGTTCGATCAGAAAAAAGACGGCGACCAGGAGTTTGAAGTGGACGGAATAAAAATATTTATGCATAAAGCCCATGGCTTATACCTGGCAGGAATGGAAATCGAGTTTCAGGATGGCTTAAATGCACGTGGATTTACATTCAATAATCCAAACGCTAAAAGCACCTGCGGTTGCGGAACTTCGTTCGCCGTATAAATAATCTATTTCTTAAATAAATAAAAAAACCTGTTGGATGCCCACAGGTTTTTTTATTTATTTAATGGTGCAATCTATTTTAATACCAAGAATATCTCACCACAATATCTCCTCCGTTTTAAGCAGAAAATCAGAATCAGCGATTATCGTATTGCTCTTCGTAATAGGTTTGATAATGGCCCGAAGTCACATCATTAAGCCACTCTTCGTTTGCGAGATACCAATCTACAGTTTTTTCTAAGCCTTCTTCGAACTGTAGGCTGGGTGTCCAGCCTAGTTCTTTCTGCAATTTTGATGAATCAATAGCATAACGCAAATCATGTCCTGCCCTATCCGTTACAAAGGTTATCAGCTTTGCAGAGCTACCTTCGGCACGACCGAGCTTACTATCCATAATCTTGCACAAAGCGTGAATCAGATCGATATTTTTCCATTCGTTATGACCGCCTACGTTATATGTAGTTCCGCTGGCCGCTTTATGAAAAATAACATCAATTGCACGTGCATGATCTTCCACCCAAAGCCAATCGCGAATATTTTCGCCTTTTCCGTAAACCGGAACAGGCTTGTTATTTTTAATATTATTGATTGCTAAAGGAATGAGCTTTTCGGGAAAATGATGAGAGCCATAATTATTAGAACAGTTTGAAATAACTGTATTCATTCCGTAGGTATCCTGGTAAGCTCTAACAAAATGATCTGAACTTGCTTTTGATGCAGAATATGGACTGTGCGGATCGTATGCTGTTTCCTCTGTAAACAGCCCCTGTTCCCCTAAAGTTCCATACACTTCGTCTGTAGAAACATGATAAAAACGACGATTCTCATAATCACCTTTCCAATATTTCCGGGCGGCGTTCAAAAGATTCACCGTTCCTACAACGTTAGTCATCACAAAATCTATAGGACTCACAATTGAACGATCCACGTGCGATTCTGCCGCCAAATGAATTACTGCGTCGAAACTCTCCTGCGCAAAAAAATTATCAATAAAGTCGGCATCTACAATATCCCCTTTAACAAACTGATAATTAGGGTAGTGTTCTACGTCCCTTAGATTGGCAAGATTGCCGGCGTAAGTAAGCTTGTCCAGATTAATTATATGATAATCAGGATAATTTTCAACAAAACGCCTTACTACATGAGAGCCGATGAATCCGGCACCGCCGGTGATTAAGATTTTTTTCTTCATTTTGCGTTAGCTTTTGAAGCTGAAGATTTTGAACGGAATAAAATAGTGATAAGTAAAATTAAAAAGTCAAATTTAGGAAACTTAGCTCGTTAAAACCAAGCAGTAGCTGCGAATTGACTGTATAGATTATGTCACCAGTAGGAGTTAGAAAGTATGCCAAAAGTCTAGACCTTTGGCATATCTTATTAAAAAGGATGTTCGTTAATATACTTTTCCCATGCCCAGGCAGACTTCATCATATCTTCGAGGGCTAAATCGGCCTTCCAGCCCAATTCTTTTTCCGCTTTAGATACATCGCCCCAAACCTGCTCAACATCACCTTCGCGACGAGGGCCAATTTTATATTCTAGTTTCTCTCCTGTACTTTGTTCAAAGGCATTAATTACTTCTAAAACGCTGCTGCCTTTGCCTGTACCGATATTAAAGATCTCGAATTTGCCTTGCATTCTATTTTCTTCCTGACGACGCAATGCAGCAATGTGAGCCTTAGCTAAATCTACTACATGAATATAATCGCGTACGCAACTTCCGTCGGGCGTGTTATAGTCGTTTCCGAACACAGTAATCGGACCACGTTTTCCTATTGCGCTTTGCGTGATGAAAGGAACGAGGTTCTGAGGAACTCCAATTGGCAATTCTCCGATTAAAGCAGAATCGTGTGCACCAACCGGATTAAAATACCTTAGTGAAATAACTTTATAGTTAGAACTTGCATTTGCCGTTTCCAAAAGAACTTCTTCAGCAATTTGCTTTGTGTTTCCGTATGGGGATTCGGCTTTCTTTACGGGAGCTTCTTCTGTCACGGGTAACACATCCGGCTGACCGTAAACAGTACATGAAGATGAGAATACAAAATTCACCTCTTTTCCTGCGAAAGCGGTAAGAAGATTAATCAGCGAAAAAAAGTTGTTTCTATAATATTTTAACGGCAGTTGAACAGATTCTCCGACTGCTTTATGGGCGGCGAAGTGAATTACACCTGAAATGTCAGGATTACTCTTAATCAGTTCAATCGTTTTAACTTCATCACATAAATCCAGTTGATGAAATTGAGGTTTTATGCCTGTGATCTCAGTAATCTGATCAACAATCTTAATATTAGAATTATCTAGATTATCTACAATTACTACTTCGTATCCGGCTTTCTGCAGCTCTACTACGGTATGCGATCCGATATAGCCAGTTCCCCCTGTTACTAAAATTTTGCTCATCTTTTATTTTGTGTAGCTGGTAAAATCCTTATGTTCTATTTTTTCTATAACGTCCTGAGGAAGTGATTTAAAATATTCATAGGTGATTTTTAAACCTTCTTCGCGTGATACTTTTGGTTCCCATCCAAGCAAAGCCCTGGCTTTAGTTATGTCCGGACGACGTTGTTTAGGATCATCCGTCGGAAGCGGCTTTGTAATTAGCTTTTGCTTTGTACCGGTTAGTTTGATAATCTCTTCACCAAACTGACGAATGGTAATTTCATCCGGGTTACCAATGTTTACCGGCTGAGCATAATCAGAATGCAGCAAACGATAAATACCTTCGATCAGATCATCCACATAACAGAAAGAACGGGTTTGAGAACCGTCCCCAAATACTGTTAAATCTTCTCCGCGAATAGCCTGTCCGATGAAAGCAGGTAAAACCCGGCCATCATTGAGACGCATGCGGGGACCATAGGTATTGAAAATACGTACAATTCGTGTTTCAACTCCATGAAAAGTGTGATAAGCCATAGTTATAGCCTCCTGAAAACGTTTTGCTTCGTCATATACCCCACGCGGCCCAACAGGGTTTACATTACCCCAATATTCTTCCGGTTGAGGATTAACATTAGGATCTCCATAAACTTCTGATGTAGAAGCTATTAAAATCCGTGCTTTTTTATCTTTAGCTAAACCTAGTAAATTATGGATTCCGAGGGAGCCAACTTTTAAGGTTTGAATAGGAATTTTAAGGTAATCGATCGGGCTTGCAGGGGATGCAAAATGCAGGATATAATCCAGCTTTCCGGCAACATGTACAAACTTTGAAACATCGTGATTGTAAAACTCAAAGTTTTCCAATTTAAAAAGATGCTCGATGTTGCGAAGATCGCCGGTTATAAGATTATCCATCGCGATTACATGATAATCTTCTTTTATAAACCGATCACAAAGATGTGAACCCAGGAAACCAGCTGCGCCAGTTATTAAAATACGTTTTCTTTCCATTATACTTCTACAACTTTACGGCCAATACTGTTATAATAATACCCACAATCAATCATTTTTTGAATCTCGTACAAATTACGACCATCAAAAATAACTTTTGCTTTAAGGTTCTTTTCGATCTTATCGAAGTCTGGAGTACGGAACAAAGGCCATTCTGTAACGATAATTAACGCATCGGCATCCTCTAGTGCTTCATACGGATCATTTGCAAATCCAATAGAATCGCCTTTAAGCTTACGCACATGGCCCATCGCTTCAGGATCATACGCTATAATAGATGCACCTTCATTTAAAAGTTCATCAATAATGTACAGCGCAGGAGCCTCGCGAATATCGTCAGTTTCGGGTTTAAAAGCCAATCCCCACAAGGCAAACTTTTTATCTTTCAAATCGCCCTTGTAGTACTTCCGCATTTTCTCAACGATTACAACTTTCTGCTTTTCATTTACCGACATTACAGAATTTAGTATGCTAAATTCGTAATCAACTTCGGCTGCAGACTTTGCAAGCGCCTGGACATCTTTAGGGAAACAACTGCCTCCGTAACCAACGCCTGGAAATAGGAAACGCTTACCAATTCGGGCATCAGAACCAATTCCTTTGCGCACCATGTCGACATCCGCACCAACAAGCTCGCATAGATTGGCAACTTCGTTCATGAAAGTTATCTTAGTAGCAAGAAAAGAGTTAGCAGCATATTTTGTTAGCTCAGATGAACGCTCATCCATAAATATTATGGGGTTACCCGAACGTACATAAGGATTGTATAACTCGCCCATTAGTTTACGGGCCTTTTCGCTGCTGGTTCCAACCACCACCCTGTCAGGTTTCATAAAATCCTCAACAGCCACGCCTTCACGTAAAAACTCCGGATTGGAAACTACATCCACTTCAACATTGGTGCTTTCGGCAAATACTTTTTTTACTTTATCAGCAGTACCTACCGGCACTGTTGATTTAGTGACAACTACTTTATAATCTGTAACAATTTGAGCGATATCTTTCGCCGCACCTAACACAAAGCTTAAATCTGCGGAACCATCTGCTCCCGGAGGAGTTGGCAGTGCAAGAAAAATAATTTTCGCATCGCCTATCGCTTCAGCAAGTTTGGTGGTGAATTTCAATCGACCCTGCTCTATATTCCGATGAAACAACACCTCAAGGCCAGGTTCGTAAATGGGAATCTGTCCCTGTTGCATTTTTTCAACTTTTTCTTCGTTTATATCAACACAGGTTACATTATTACCTGTTTCTGCCAGACACGTGCCTGTAACCAAGCCAACATATCCGGTACCTATAACAGCTATCTTCATTTATATATATTCTTTAAGGGTAAAATTTTCACATAATTAACAGTAATTTCGACGAAGATAAAATATTTGCACTTAAACATGCTTATCCTTTACAATCTTAGCATCAGAATCTATCATTTATTAATAATTATTTATCAGCATTTTAATCCGAAGGCGCACCAATGGATAGAAGGCAGAAAAAACATATTTGAAAAAATTTCAAACGAAGTTGATCCTAACACTCCATCAATCTGGTTTCACTTTGCTTCACTTGGAGAATTTGAACAAGGACGCCCCGTACTCGAACGTGCCAGGGAATCATATCCAGCGTACAAAATTATCATTACATTCTTCTCTCCATCAGGATATGAACTTAGAAAGAATTATAAAAACGCCGACCATATTTTTTATCTCCCTTTAGATACAAATGTAAATGCAGAAAAGTTTGTGAAACTTATAAATCCGAAGATAGTTATTTTTACAAAATATGAATTCTGGTATCATTATTTTAATGAATTAAATAAGCAAAACATCCCTTTAGTTGTCATTTCCGCAATATTCCGCAAATCACAAGCTTACTTTAAATGGTATGGAAGTTTAAACAAAAAAATCCTTCGATTTGTAGATCACTTCTTTGTTCAGGATGAAAACAGTAAACAGCTCTTGGCCGGAATTGAGATAAATAATGTAACGGTGAGTGGTGATACGCGTTTTGACCGGGTATTCGAAAATGCCGGTTCGCCTAAGCATTTTGACGACGTGAGAGCTTTTTGTGACAACTCGAAAACATTTGTTGCCGGAAGCACCTGGCCTGCCGATGAAAAGCTAATTGCCGATATTGTTCATCAATATCCTGATTGGAAATTTATCATTGCTCCACATGAAATTAAGGAGGAAAAAATTCAATCCCTCATAGGGATGTTAGGCGAGGGAAAAACAATCCGATATTCTTCTCTGAATCTGACACGATCCAGTCGCCAGGTCTTAATTATCGATAATATTGGTATGCTATCCGCCCTGTATCAGTATGGTGATATCGCTTATATAGGCGGTGGTTTTGGAGTGGGAATTCATAACACACTGGAAGCCGCAGCTTTTGGAATCCCTGTAATTTTCGGGCCGAATTATTATAAATTTATCGAAGCAAGAGAGCTGGTTAGATTGGAAGCCGGATTTTCAATAAACAATGACACGGAGCTATTTACAGTAATGCACAAACTTCAAGATCTATCGTTCAGAGAAAAAGCCGGTAATACAGCAAAACAATATGTTGACAGAGAAAGAGGAGCAACCGAAAAAATTCTCTCTTATATAGACACTATCATTCTTAAATAGGCTGAGAAACTCGTTGCTGTGAGTCTAGGACGATCCCGGCAAGTGCATCAATCCACGTCGGATGATCATTTAAACTCTCTACCAGCTGAATTTTTTCTCCGCCCCAATTGCGAAACTCTTCGTTATACTCTTGCGATATTTCGATATTGGTTTCAAGACAATCGGCAACGAAAGCAGGACTAAAAACTAAAAGTCGTTTTGCACCCTTTTTCGCCAGATCCTCAAGAACCTCAATGGTGTAAGGCTTTTTCCATGGCGAATTCCCCAAACGGGATTGAAAACAAATAGTATATTTTTCTTTCGGGAGCCCGAGTTTTTCGGCAATTAACCGAGCAGTGTCATGCGATTGAGCAGAATAACAGAAACGATTAACATCATTTAACCGAGAGCAGCAATTTGGTGTTTGAAGACAGTATTTACCTGAATGATCTGCTTTTGTTAACTGCCTTTCAGGCAAGCCGTGAAAGCTGAACAGAATATGATCGAAGGTTTCCGGCTGATGTTTCCGGGCATTTTCCGCGAAAACTTCTATCATTCCATCATTGTCATGGAAGGAATTCACAAAGGAAATATCCGGAATGGTTTGCCATTTACTCACCAATTCCATCACCTTTTGAATTACTGAACCAGTAGATGCAGACGCATATTGAGGAAAAAGAGGAACCACACGAATACTTTCGACCTGTTGTTGTTTTAAACTATCTAAGGCCGATTTAATCGATGGACTTTGATAACGCATAGCTAACTCAACAGTGTACTTCTTACCAAGTTTATCCTGCAAAAGCTCTTTCACCCTTATACCGTAGTAAAGTAACGGAGAGCCATTTTCGGTCCAGAGTTCTTTATAAATCTTTGCTGATTTAGGACCGCGGAAGGGAACAATTATTCCTTTAACAAGAAGCGCACGATTGATCGCATTAATATCAATAACACGTTCATCCATTAAAAACTCGTCCAGATACTTCCTTACATCAGAGACGGATGGACTATCGGGTGTACCAAGATTTACTAATAAAACTCCTTGCTTTCTCATTTAGCTAATTTGCAGGTACAAATATAGAAGAGCAATTATTTTAGTGGACGATTGAACAGAGGTTTTGACTTAAGGAATACAATTATTTCATTTCCCACAAGCGCCACCAGGGCGTTCCGGGAGATTCATGATGTTCATAATGATATCCGAAAAAGTAGCAACTCAGGAATGCGAGAATGTGGTTTTTGCTTTGTGAACGGGATTGATGAAGATTATTATGCACACCATGATGCGGCAACCATGTTCCGAAATAAAACAGTTGAACCGTGCTTAGCAGCGAGGGCAATATCCAGAATAATAAAAGATTAGTTTCACTGAACCAGAGCTTAAGGATATTAAATGCTAAGGCCATAATTAAGATCTGCCAAACGGAAAGATACTCTTTCATAAACTTAAAATACCAGGAAAAAAAATTTCCCTCATGATAGTCGGGATCTGATTCTGAATGAACATAGCGGTGATGTTCGTGATGCTTCTTTAATAATTTATTAAAGGGGAAAGCCGCGTATAAAGCGGTGCAAATCTGGCCGATAGCCAGGTTTAATTTGGATGATGAAGATACCGTTCCATGCATGGCATCGTGAGCGGTAATAAACAAGCCTGTAAACAAATGCATTTGCACAAGCATCATTAAATACGTTCCGGGATTTGACCAGGCAAAGTTCCAGTTTAAAAGAACGAAAAGACTAGTCGCCCAGGCTGAAATTACAATCAAGGCTATAATAACACCTGCATTCGAATTTTTCATAAACAGGTACTTTTAATTTAAAGGATTGGCGTTAATAAGCTTCTAAGGCACTTTTAACTTTCTCCATCAACCACATAGGTGTAGACGTAGCGCCGCATATCCCTATTTTTTCATCCGGATTAAACTGAATATCCCGAAGCTCGTCTTCCTGAGAAATGAAATATGTTTCGGCGTTATATTTCTTGCACACTTCAAACAACACCTTCCCATTTGATGATTTCTTACCTGAAACAAATATCACCTTGTCAAAATTTTGAACGAACTTTTCGAGATCCTGGTACCGGTTAGAAACCTGACGACAAATGGTGTCATTAGCTTTAAGCTCATAACCGCGACTCAGCAATTCATCCTTAATCGCATAAAATTTGTCTGTGCTTTTGGTTGTTTGGCTGTAAAGAGTAATTTGCTGTGGCAGATCAACATTGTCAAGCTCGGCTATATCCTGAAAAACGATTGCCTCGTTATTTGTTTGTCCTTGCAGGCCAATAACTTCGGCATGACCGTGTTTCCCGAAAATTAAAATCTTCTCTTTATCATCGTAAGAGTTCTTGATTCGGTTTTGCAATTTTAGCACAACCGGACATGAAGCATCAATTAGAATTATATTATTCTGTAAGGCAGTTCTGTAAGTTTCGGGTGCCTCGCCGTGTGCACGTATGAGCACTTTTTCGTTTTTAAGGTTTTTAAGATCTTCATGATTGATAATCCTCAGTCCTAATAATTTAAGACGTTCAACCTCTTCATCGTTATGAACTATATCGCCAAGGCAATATAAATATCCATCCTCTTCAAGTATTTCTTCGGCCATATCAATGGCGTAAACCACCCCAAAACAAAAGCCGGAATCCTTATCTATCGTTACCTTAAGGTTATAATCCATTACAGATACAAAAATAGCTAAAATGTTTTTAAAGCACCTTCATGTTAAGGGCGAAGAAGAACGCAAATTGCATTATAAACAGAACTATTGCAGCAAAATTACTTTTCCTGAATTGCATCAGATAAAAGAAACGGAGCATAAGAAATGAAAAAATGAACCATCCTATATAATTCTGAAAAGGCACTTCAACGTCTTGCCAGCTCCAATAGTCGTACTTTATAGCTATTGGTTCAATCAGAACATCAAGGGTTGTTATTAAACAAGCACCAATTAATGCCATCATGATGTGATTGCGAACACCAAACTCCTTTACAACAATTCCGGTCGAGTAAATAACCAGAATCCAGTTCACTCCGATAAGCAGAGGAATATCGGCAAGTTTTATCCCCAATGCTGATCCATAGGAATATTTCCCGAAAATGAGTCCGGTTTTTACTCCCACTAATTCAATTAAAAAACCTGCCACAAACGCTGTGATTAAAAAAATCCAGAAGTATCTATTTCTATCCTCATGGCTAATAATCATGAGGACCAGCATGAGTAATAAATGAAAAGGGATTAGCTTTTTAAAAATCCCGGAATACTCTGGCTGAGTGAACCCGTAATAGCCAACGGCGTAGAATAAAACTACCAAAAAAGCACAAACATGAACAGCGCTGATTTTCATGATTCAATTATACGGCCTTTCCAATTGGTTTTTTTCGTAAGATATTTCTTTATTGACACAACGGATATTAAAACCAGCGACATCATTTGAAATGGGTGCAACAAAATGTTTAAGAAAACATTTTGCCCGCTAGACAAGGAAATCATTATTCTTGTTAAAACGATTAAGGTTATCGCGAAAAACAACAAAGAATAATTAAGATAGAGGGCAATAAAAACAGGGCCGACCATTACTAGAAGTAAATAACATACTAAACCTGCAATGTTGTAACTGAAACCAGCTAACAAATTTTTACTAAAACCATTCACCGCATCTGAGAAGCCATTATACATACGACATTTTATGTAAGCATTTGACAGCAACGATTCCCCTCTATATTGATATGCCTTTACCAGTTTCATTATTTCAATATCCTCTACAACTTTATCCTTTACCTGGGCATGCCATTGATGGGCATGATATGAGACGGAATCGAACAACATAAATTGACCACTGGCTGCAGCCAACTTTGGGTTGCCCGACAATCGAACCAATCTGAGTGGAAGTGAGTTCAACAAGAGAAAATGCATTAAAGGAACCACCAAACGTTCTCCGACGGTAAGCATGATCTGATTAGTGAACAAGCTTAAAAGAGCGAGTTTTCCCTGTCTCATCCGGTGAACAGCATTATTAATAAGACCGTCGTATATAATTTCATCGGCATCTAAGAAAAGCAAATACCTGCCTTTTGCAATCGAAGCTAATTGATGACATGCAAAGTTTTTCCCCAGCCAGCCATCATTAAGTTCCTGACCTCTAATTACCTTGAACCTTGGGTCTTCTCTGCAGAATGCTTCACAAAGATTGAATGTATTATCAGACGAATTATCATCTAACACCAGAACCTCCATGTTTGAATAATCCTGATTTTTTATTGAAGTTAAAAGGGTGATGATATTATCCTCTTCATTTCTCGCAGGGATAAGAATTGACACTAAGTCACTGTGCCTTAGCGGAGATGAGGGCAGTTTAGGATTTGAAATAAAGTTAAAGAGAGTAATTGCAAACCTGATAATCAGAAAGAAAAAAACTATATAAAATATCAGCATCTGCTATCAAATAAATTTCGAAACTACAAAACCTGAGAACAAACAAGCATGACCTTAATCAGACCATAATCCGTCCTTGCTTCCGTCGCGAGGCTTCATAATGTTTGTTATAAGCTGCTCTGATTAAATCAAAATCGGTTAGCTCAGCACTGTCCCAGGATTGAAGATAACACGATATGGAAGGTTTTCGTTTGTCAAAATAATCAACGAAGGAAGCTGAAAAAATGTATTGGAATTTTCCGCCGGAAGAATTTACAATATTCATTAAGCCCTTTTGAAATTGTATATCATTTACATGGTTCGAATAAAGCTTTCCTTGCGGGAATATTAAAACCAGATTAGTTGTATCATCCAATAATTTACCGGCATGCTCCAACGACTTAATCAGGCTTCTAGAATTTTTCTTTACCGGAAAAGCCCCCAAATGTTTCAGAAATGAAACTTTTCGATAATTGTCGTCCGAAACCATTACATGAAAGTTCTTTTTGAAGAACAGTTTATTCAACTGAAACATCAGAAATCCATCCCACCAGGAAAAATGGTTAGAGAGTAGTAGAACAGACCGGGACTCATCCATAGTAATCTTATTATACGAAAAAGCAGCAAAATCTTTATGGATTATTGTTTTAATATACCACGAGAAGAATGCAGCAATAAGATTCCTAAACATGTATAAACCAGCTGAAATAAAATTAAAATTCCGAAATCCGCCCAGATTCACCTTTGCAGGATCTTAACCAAAAACTTCGAACTTCTCCCAAAATCCGTCCTTTGGTAAGGGGGCTGAAATATCTACAGGTTCCTTTTTTACGGGATGAATGAATTGCAATCTCTTTGCGTGGAGACATATACTTTTTTTCAAACTCCCCCGGGGATACCCGTATTTATTATCCCCAACGATGGGGCAGTCTAAAGTAGATAACTGCACCCTGATTTGATGTGGTCGGCCAGTAATTGGATCTACTTCGATAAGATAATAGCCATTTAATTCACCGATTAGCTTGTAGTTTAATTCAGAACGTAAACTTCCTGCCACTTCTTTATCATGGGCTTTGGTAACATTCTTTTGCGGATTTTTAACCAGCCAGTGCACCAGGTTTCCACTTTCGGGAACGGGTCTTTTACGAACTACAGCCCAATACGTTTTATGCATCTCCCGACCTTTAAACATGGCATTGACCCGGTCGAGGGCCTTGCTTGTTTTTGCAAACAAAATGACACCACTTACCGGCCTGTCCAAACGATGAACTACACCAAGAAATGCACCATTCGGTTTATTATATTTTTTTGCCAGATATTTTTTAACCTTCTCGTCCAAAGATTCGTCACCTGTATCATCCACCTGCACAATATCACCGGCACGCTTATTTACGGCTATTAAGTGGTTATCTTCATAAAGAATATCCTTGTCGGTTATATCTAAACTTGTATAACGAAATTCTTGTCTCATAGGTGAATGCTAATACTGTTCTTTTTCACTCGGGAAATCATTGCTTTTCACATCTGTAATATAAGACTTAACGGCACCGTTCATCAATTCATATAAATTAAGGTACTGACGAAGAAACCTTGGCCGAAAACCTTTATTTAAGCCCATCATGTCATGAACCACTAATACCTGGCCATCACAATGTGCCCCGGCACCGATACCAATAGTTGGAACACGTACCGAATCAGTCACTTCCGCAGCTAAAACCGCAGGAATTTTTTCAAGTACGACCGCAAAGCAGCCACCTTCCTGTAAAACCAATATATCTTCCTTAAGCTTTTGGGCCTCTGCTTCTTCCTTTGCTCGTACAGAATAGGTTCCAAATTTATAGATCGATTGAGGAGTTAAACCCAAATGTCCCATTACCGGGATACCGGCAGCTATAATACGCTCTATCGATTCTTTAATCTCAATCCCGCCCTCTAATTTTACAGCATGCGCTCCTGATTCTTTCATAATCCGGATTGCAGAATTAAGAGCTTCTTTAGAGTTTCCCTGGTAAGATCCAAAAGGCAAATCGACAACAATTAAAGCTCTGCTTGCGGCACGCACCACAGAAGCTGCGTGATAAATCATTTGATCTAAAGTAATGGGCAAAGTAGTCTCGTGACCTGCCATTACATTCGAGGCTGAATCGCCCACCAGAATTACGTCAATACCTGCTTCATCAACAATTTTCGCCATCGAAAAATCATAGGAAGTCAGCATAGCGATCTTCTCACCTCGCATTTTCATTTCCTGAAGAGTATGAGTTGTGATGCGTTTTATCTCTTTGTTTACAGACATGTTAGTAGTTCTACAAGTCAAAGGTAGAAAGTAAAATTTAAACAGAAGTTTTTTTCGCTTTTATCATAAAAAATCTGATAAATTTTGTACTTTTGTCCCCCGTGAAATTTGAAGTAAACTGCTTCAGCCTGTTGCCCCCAGCAGCCGGAAAATTCTTCCGGGAATCCTCGATTTTTTTATTTTTTTACCTCGAAATCAATTCATTTTCACGCAACATCTATAAATCAGTAGAACAACAACATTTAAACAACATAAATTAAAATGACATATTACACCAAATTACCTGCTGTATTATTACTTGAAGATGGAACCGTGTATCATGGTAAAGCTGCAGGAAAAATTGGCACTACTACTGGCGAAATTTGTTTTAATACCGGCATGACCGGCTACCAGGAAGTATTTACTGATCCTTCATATTTTGGTCAGATAATGGTCACCACCAATGCCCATATTGGAAATTATGGTGTTCATGATGAAGAGATTGAATCGGGTGCTATCAAAATAGCAGGCCTCGTTTGTAAGAACTTTAACATTGCTTTCAGCAGAAAGCAGTCTGATAAATCCATTCAGGATTATTTTCAGGAAGAAAATATTGTAGGAATTTCGGATGTGGACACACGTTCTCTGGTTCGACACATCAGAGATAAGGGCGCTATGAATGCCATTATTTCTTCTGAAATTCTGGATATTGAAGAATTGAAAGCAAAGCTGGCCCAGGTTCCTTCAATGGCCGGACTAGAGCTTTCTTCCCAAGTTTCTACAAAAGAACCTTATTACTATGGTAATGAACATAGCAAGCATCGTGTAGCGGTTCTTGACTTGGGTGTAAAGAAAAATATTCTTAGAAACTTCGACCACAGGGATGTTTACTTAAAGGTATTTCCTGCAAAAACATCTTTCGAAGAAATGGAGAAATGGGGTGCAAATGGTTATTTTATTTCCAATGGCCCCGGCGATCCTTCAGCAATGCCCTACGCCGTAGAAACTGTTAAAAAAGCTTTGGCTGCAGACAAACCCCTTTTTGGGATTTGCCTTGGCCATCAATTATTGGCTCTAGCCAATGGCATCGGAACAATGAAGATGTTCAATGGTCACCGCGGATTAAATCATCCTGTAAAGAATATTATTATCGACCATTGTGAAGTAACATCTCAAAACCACGGTTTCGGAGTTGTTCCTGAGGATGTGAGAAATTCTGATAAAGTAGAAATCACTCACATAAATCTGAATGACAATTCTATAGAAGGAATTCGGGTGAAAAATAAAAAAGCATTTTCAGTGCAATATCACCCTGAATCTTCGCCTGGTCCGCACGATTCACGTTATCTGTTTGATCAGTTTGTGGACTCCATAGAGAATAAAAATTAATATTTAATACCGCTGATGTTAACATATCAGCGGTATTTTTATTTAAGTATTTGACAAATGTTATGTTGCAAACAGATTGAAAATACTATTTTTGACAACACTTCATTCTTAGTGTCCTTTTTACACTAAGAATAATATTAATGATATAAATAAATCAATACAAAATGAGCTTAATTTTAGACGTTCACGCCCGTCAGATCCTTGATTCCCGTGGCAATCCTACTATCGAAGTAGACGTAATTACAGAAAATGGCATCCTTGGTCGTGCTGCAGTACCATCAGGTGCTTCAACAGGCATGCACGAAGCGGTTGAACTTCGTGACAACGACAAGGCGACATACATGGGTAAAGGTGTTTTGAATGCGGTAAAAAACGTAAACGAAATATTAGCTAAAGAATTAAAAGGATTAGACGTTTTCGAACAGAATGCAATTGACGCAGTTATGCTTGCAGTTGACGGCACTGAAAACAAAAGCAAAATCGGTGCAAACGCTATTTTAGGTGTTTCATTAGCTGTTGCAAAAGCTGCTGCTCAGGAAAGCCGCCAGCCGCTTTACCGCTATATTGGAGGTGTTAATGCTAACACTCTTCCTATCCCGATGATGAATATTATCAATGGTGGTTCTCACTCAGATGCTCCGATTGCATTCCAGGAATTTATGATTATGCCAGCTGGCGCACCTTCATTCTCAGAAGCGTTACGTTGGGGAACTGAGGTTTTTCATAACCTAAAAAAGATTTTACACGATAGAGGTCTTTCTACAGCAGTAGGTGACGAGGGTGGTTTCGCTCCAACTTTCGATGGTACTGAAGATGCGGCTGAAACTATTTTAAAAGCGATTGAGCAAGCAGGATACAAACCAGGTGTTGATATTTTCTTAGCTCTTGATTGTGCTTCTTCTGAATTTTACAAAGACGGAATTTACGATTACAGCAAATTTGAAGGCGAAAAAGGAGCAAAACGCACAAGCGAAGAACAAGTTGAATATCTAACTCAACTAACAGAAAAATACCCGATCATTTCTATCGAAGACGGTATGGATGAGAACGACTGGAATGGCTGGAAGATGTTAACTGAAAGAATAGGTTCGAAAGTTCAGTTGGTTGGCGACGATTTATTCGTAACTAACGTAACCCGCTTACAACAAGGTATCGACACCAATACAGGGAACTCAATTTTAGTTAAAGTAAACCAAATTGGTTCATTAACCGAAACTATCAATGCGGTTTCATTGGCCCAAACAAATGGTTATACCTCAGTAATGTCTCACCGTTCCGGAGAAACAGAAGATGTAACTATCGCCGACTTAGCAGTAGCTTTAAATTGCGGTCAGATTAAAACAGGTTCTGCGTCACGGTCTGACAGGATAGCAAAATACAACCAATTACTTCGCATTGAAGAAGAATTGGGTGCGAATGCGAAATTCATCGGTAAGGATTTCAAATTCTTGAAAAAATAGTCTAGCGTTCAGTAGCATTCATCAAAAGACCCGCACGTCGGGTCTTTTGCATTTTGAAACCTCCCTAATCTTTTTATATTTGTACACCAATGAGAAGAATTGTAGGATTATTCAGCCATAAATACTTTTTAGTCAGCACCTGCTTTTTAGTGTGGATGTTATTTTTCGACCGCAACGATCTTCTCTCTCAATATGAATACCGCACGCAGCTAAACAAGTTTAAAGAGGAAAAAGCATTTTATATCGCGCAGATTGAACAGGTTAAAACAGACCTGGACGAACTCACCACCAATAGAGAGCGTTTAGAAAAGTTCGCCCGGGAAAAATATCTGATGAAAAAAGAGAATGAAGATGTCTATGTAATAATTCGGGAAAAGTCTTCTGCAGACTAATCCATTTTTCAAAACCTTCTATTATTTTATATTGAAATTTCGCTCTTATACTCTTGGACTTTTAGGATTGACATTAATTTTAACATCCGCAACGGGAGTTCACACCCAAACGGAAAGCATCCGAAGTTTAGGCAGCACCATAACAAGTCCGGAAGTTCCAAATAGTGTAACGTTCCGCTTTGTCGGTGAAATTATAGGGCATTCGTATATAAAAATCAGCCTTGAGTCTATACCTGAGATAAAAAACAAACAGGAGCTTGTGCATTTAAAGGGAACATGGTACGAAGCAATAAGCGGCAGCGAATATAGTGTGATAGGAAGTTATAACGCCAAAACGCTGACCTGGAAATTAAACTGCTTCGACAAACGCAACTCACGCGCTTCAGTATTTGTGGGTAAAGAAAGTGAAGAAGGTGATATAACCGGCAAGTGGACCAAAAACAAAACCGTTCGTAACTTCTATCTTAAAAAGACGGATTAAACTTCGCCGTTTCTCTTTCTTAAAAACCATTCGACAGACAGCAGGGTAAGGATGAGAAAGAAAAGAATCTTAAGACTAATCAATTCCTCATATTTTCTGTCTTCATACGAAATCGTTTTAATCAGCTCGTTCTTGCGGATTTTTTCTTTCAAACTGCTTATGTCTGAAGGATAAACCATCTCTCCTCCATTTAGCTGAGAAAGATTATACAATAATTGGTGATTGGCCGTAGTTTGTCGGTATTCTGTTTGGTGTTGAACAATTGCAAATCTTCCGGAGGCAGAATGCCTGGTCTTTCCAAGCTGCGTTGTGGCTGAATAAGAATACTCTCCGGGCGGCAAAACACCGGCATCCAAAATATACCCATTGCCTGTTCTGCTAAAAAGAAAAGGGTAGGATTTAGAATTATTATGTTTTAAAGTGACCGACACATCTGGCGTATTAATTAGTTCGTAAGTATCGTTATACAGTTCAGCATTTAAAATTATATGTTCGCTTTCATCGAAAGTGTTTTTGGCGGTATAAACTCTAAACTTTCGTTTATCATCTTTGCTCACCATAAACTGAGTTATTTTAGTGACTAATTCGTCAGTTGCCTGATGTGTTCCCGATTCCTTAAAATCTTCAAGTCTCCACCGCCAAATACCTTCTCCGGCAAGAACGGCAACTTTCCGGTCACCGTCCTTAGAAAACAATAAAAGAGGCCTGGCGGTAACCAGTTTACCGATCTGCTGATTCAGCAAAACAGATGCCTGCGTCTTTACTGCATAATTCCCAAAAGGCGATATCAATGGTGCGAACTTCTGTAAGCTGTTAAGTGTTTCATCCGACAAGGTAAAATCATAAAAGCCATCATTAACTTTCGCAAAGACCTCTTCTGTAGCTCCGGCAGAGCTTAGAGCTAAAAGATTTTGCATGGAGGAAAACGCCGAAAGATTTGTCTGTGCACCGAGAATAAACCAGATTGGCTTACGTTCGGCAGCCGTCAGGACATTTTGAATGTTCGGCCCTGAAGAAGGGAGCTGATGCAATATCACTAGTCCCGCATCCGCAATATCCGAGGATTTATACTCGTTGATTAAGACACTTTTAACATCATAGTTTTTATTGAGCTCCAACGACTGCTTTATAGCTGTAATATCCGGATGAGGCGAGTTTGCCAGAATTACAACTTTATTCTTTCCATCAATAACCTCCACAAAGAATGTTTGGGTATTATTTTGTCGGGAAAGCTCACCGGTTACGGGCGAAAGATTCACAGTATAACGTTGTATGCCTTTTTTCTTTGCAGATAATATTACCGGAATGTTTACCCGAAACTCATTCGAACGGACAGCAATCCCTTTGCTAAAAACAGTACCACCTGCATCGGAGACCGTTAATCGACTCTCAACCCCACGACTTTGAAAGGCTTCTATATTTAGCTCAACCTGGAAATCATTATCCAGATAAACAATATTATTATAGTTCACATTCGAGATAAGTAAATCCTTTTTTGGAATTGTATCGCCCAAGGCCACAGTATAAATCGGGGATTTGATATTCTGAGCTTCATATTCAGGATTACCTCCCTGATTATAAATCCCATCGGAAGCAAGAACTACAGCGCCAATATTCCTGTTAGGGTACTGTTCATTAATATGCTTAAAAAGGGAGTTAATATCGGTTAGAGATTCCTTATAATTAACGATTAATCCGGGCTTGACACTGGTGCCCAGGGTAAAAGACTTTACCTCAAAATCCTTAGAAAGATCTCGCTCCAAGTCCTTGAGCTGTTCTGTGTAAGCCCTAATATCAAAGTTGCTTCCCCTGGAGACAGAAACTGAGGCCGAATTGTCCTGAGCTAAAATAATTAAGGGCTTCTCTGTGGTTTTACCGACGAACCGAATCATTGGCGCAATTATTAAAAAAGCGATGGCAGCGACAGCTAAACTGCGTAAAATGAAAAGGGATTTATTTAAAGAAGATTTGAACTGATTAGGCCTATATAATAAAAATGCATAACCAATGCCGAGCAAGATGCAAAACAGCAGCCCAAAATAGGTAGTTGAAGTAAACTGAAGCTGAAATAAAAATGGCATATCTACTGAACGTAAATATGCCATTTTTTTATTTAAAGCCGTTAAAAAAACCTTATGCAACTAAGATTACAGCATTCCGCCATCCACGGCAATTACTTGTCCGGTGATGTAAGAACTTAAATCCGAAGCCAGAAATACACACGCGTTTGCAACATCTTCGGTTTCGCCAGCACGTTTAAGTGGAATTCCAGCTTCCCATCCTTCCACCACTTTGGGGTCAAGGACTTCTGTCATTTCAGTTTTTATAAAACCAGGGGCAACCACATTTGTACGGATATTTCTTGAACCCAACTCCTTTGCCATTGATTTTGAAAAACCAATGATACCTGCTTTAGAAGCAGCATAATTTCCCTGACCGGCATTTCCCTGAACTCCAACAACAGAGCTCATATTGACAAAAACACCATTACGGTTTTTCATCATAATTTTAGATGCGGCTTTCGTAACATTGAAAATAGATTTCAAATTCACTTCGAGCACTTCATCCCATTGTTGCTCGCTCATGCGCATCAACAATCCGTCTTTAGTTATACCCGCGTTATTAACCACAATATCAACGGTGCCAAAATCAGCTACAACATCGGCAATCAATTGCTCTGCCTGATCAAATTTAGAAGCATCAGAACGATAGCCCTTAACCTTGGTTCCAGAAGTTTGTAGCTCCTGCTCTAAAGCAAGACCTTTTTCAACAGAAGATAAATATGTAAAGGCCACGTTAGCACCATGTTCGGCAAACTTCTCGGCTATTTTGCGTCCAATACCTTTTGAAGCGCCTGTTATTAATGCCGTTTTTCCTTCAAGTAATTTCATAAATTTTAATTTTCGGCGTGAAGTTAAAACTTTTTGGAGAAAGAGTGTAAAACTTGATTTACGATTACAGGGTTTGCGAATTAAGACAGCGATGCCTAATCATTTAACATGCTCAGATATTCCTGCTTTAACTCTGTCAAGCAGGATGCGCATAAACAGCCGTCGTAAGTCTCGCTAATATACTGGGTTTCGTTTAAGCTTAACTGAACCATAGCGCACTGGCATTTGGTATATGAGTTGGCCTTGCACTCTATACGTTTTCGGCAGCGTTCACAAGAAATGATTTCGTGTTTAAGCATTTATAAACCAAGCTAATCTAATAAATATTCATTTTCACCTTCACGTTGCGGAGCTCCCCTAAATCGGGGAGCAGTATAACAGGGCCGCTGAGATAACCAAGGTATTATAGTTATCCTGAACAGCTAATACATCCTTCTTCCATCGAGCAAACTGGTCCATCCGGTATTTCATCCAAAACCGCTTCAATTTCGCCAGGAATCACCGGCTCCATATTTTTTCCTGCCTGATTTTCAACAGTAAATTTAACTGCCTGAGAAGCTGCCTGAGTTCGCAAATAATACATTCCGGTTTTCAAGCCTTTTTTCCATGCATAAAAATGCATGGAAGTAAGCTTCGATGAGTTCGGAGAATTGATAAAGAGATTTAAAGATTGTGACTGGCAAATATAGGCACCTCTATCGGCCGCCATATCGATAATGTTCCTCATTTTAATTTCCCATACGGTTTTATATAATGCTTTTATTTCAATGGGAATCTCAGCAATATCCTGTATAGAACCGTTAGCTGTAATGATTTTGTTTTTCATGTCAGTATTCCACAAACCCAGGTTTACTAAATCCTTAAGGAGATGTTTGTTAACCACAATGAACTCGCCGCTCAATACACGGCGAGTGTAGATATTGGAAGTGTAGGGTTCGAAGCATTCATTGTTACCAAGAATTTGCGAAGTGGATGCTGTTGGCATAGGCGCAACCAATAATGAGTTTCGCACACCATGATTCATCACATCAAGGCGCAAATTCTCCCAATCCCATCTGTTACTTGCGGGTGAAACTCCCCATAAATCAAATTGAAATTGCCCCTTTGACAAGGGTGAACCTTTAAAAGATTCATACGCGCCGTCTTTAATTGCCAGATCTTTTGAGGCGGTCATTGCAGCGAAATAGATAGTCTCAAAAATTTCCTTGTTTAGCTGCTGCGCTTCTTCGCTTTCGAACGGAAGACGTAAAAGGATAAAAGCATCGGCTAAACCTTGCACACCCAGACCAACAGGGCGGTGGCGGAGATTCGAGTTACGAGCCTCATCAACTGGATAGTAATTATGATCGATAATTTTATTAAGATTTAAAGTAACCTGATAAGTTACTTCATACAGTTTCTCATGATCGAAAACGCCATTGGTAATATATCTTGGAAGTGCCAGGGATGCAAGATTACACACTGCAATTTCATCAGCAGAAGTATACTCTAAAATTTCGGTGCATAAATTAGAGCTTTTTATCGTTCCAAGATTTTGCTGGTTTGATTTTCCGTTAGCTGCATCTTTATATAAAAGGTAAGGCGTTCCGGTTTCCACCTGCGCATCTAAAATAGCGAACCATAATTCCTGAGCTTTAACGGTTTTTCGTGCCCTTCCCTCCTGCTCATATTTCACATACAAACTTTCGAATTCCTTGCCCCAGCATTCATGCAACCCGGGTGCTTCATGCGGACAGAACAAGCTCCAGTCTTCATTGGCTTCTACACGCTTCATGAATAAATCGCATATCCATAATGCAAGAAATAGATCGCGGGCTCGCATTTCTTCCTTTCCGTGATTTTTTCTTAAATCCAAAAATTCGAATACGTCTGCATGCCATGGTTCCAGGTATACAGCAAATGCGCCTTTGCGTTTACCACCACCCTGATCAACATATCTTGCCGTATCATTAAACACCCTCAACATCGGCACAATTCCGTTGCTGGTACCATTTGTTCCACTGATATAAGAACCCGTTGCCCGAACATTATGAATACTTAAGCCGATTCCACCAGCACTTTGTGAAATCTTCGCTGTCTGTTTAAGGGTATCATAAATACCGTCAATGCTATCATCTTTCATGGTAAGCAGAAAACATGACGACATTTGTGGCTTGGGAGTTCCCGCATTGAACAAGGTTGGTGTTGCATGTGTAAACCATCGTTCGGAGATAAGATTATAAGTTTTAATAACGCTATCAATATCACCCTTATGGATACCTACCGCAACCCGCATAAACATATGTTGCGGACGCTCCGCAATTTCGCCATCAAGCTTAAGAAGATATGATTTTTCAAGTGTTTTGAACCCGAAATAATCGAAGCCGAAATCACGGTCGTAAATTATCGTGCTATCCAGAATCGTGGAGTTTGTATCAATTATTTCCATCACATCATCTGCGATAAGCGATGCTGATTTATCCACTTTCGGGTCTACGTACTGGTGAAGCTTCCGCATTGTCCCTGAAAATGACTTTGTGGTATTTTTATGCAAATTCGAAACAGCTATGCGCGATGCCAGCAAAGCGTAATCCGGGTGCTTAGTTGTTAAGGAGGCGGCGGTTTCTGCGGCGAGGTTATCGAGTTCTGATGTGGTTACACCATCAAATAATCCTTCAATTACTTTTTTAGCAACATCGATGGGATCAACCAAAGAAGGATTTAATCCATAACACAGCTTTTCGATGCGGGCTGTGATTTTATCAAATTTTACGGATTCTTTTGTTCCGTTTCTTTTTATTACAAACATGGGGAAGAGTATAAAGTAGCAAGTATCTAGTATTTAGACTGGACACATACTGGGTTGATATATAGTTTAAAGTAACAAGTATCTGGACAGGGCACTTAACTGAGTTGAGATATAGTATAAAGTAGCAAGTAACAAGTATCTAGACTGGGCACTTAGCTGTTAAAATCGGTATATAAAGAGCTGATATCAAGATTTATAACCAAATGCATCCAATCTTGATACTTGCTACTTTATACCTGATACGTCCCTTCAAAACTCCTCATCCAACGAAAACGCCTGACTGCTCTCATTTACAGACAGCACTCCGCTTTTCTGGTAATCGCCTACTCGTTTTTCGAAGAAATTAGTTTTTCCCTGGAGGGATATCATTTCCATAAAATCGAAGGGGTTTGTCGCGCCGAACATTTTATCATAACCCAATTCCGAGAGCCATCTGTCGGCTACAAATTCGATATACTGACTCATCAACTTTGCATTCATCCCGATAAGTGCGACAGGTAAGGCATCGGTAATAAACTCCTTTTCGATAGCTACCGCATCAGCAATTATGCTAAAAACTTCTTCCTGAGACAGGCGATTTTTCAGCATACTATATAACAAACAGGCGAATTCGCAGTGGAGGCCTTCATCGCGTGAAATCAATTCGTTACTGAATGTTAAGCCCGGCATTAAACCGCGTTTTTTCAACCAGAAGATTGAACAGAAGCTTCCGCTGAAGAAAATTCCTTCCACTGCCGCAAACGCCACAAGTCGCTGTGCGAACGTACCATTATCAATCCATCGCAAAGCCCATTCTGCCTTTTTCTTCACACAGGGAACGGTGTCGATGGCGTGGAAAAGGCGGTCTCTTTCAGCATGATCTTTAATATAGGTGTCGATCAGTAAGGCATAAGTTTCGGAATGTATATTTTCCATCATAATTTGAAAGCCGTAAAAGCACCGGGCTTCCGGAACCTGAACTTCATTCATGAAGTTTACTGCAAGGTTTTCATTTACAATTCCGTCGCTAGCTGCAAAGAAGGCGAGAATGTGAGAAACGAAATGCTTTTCCCCTGAGTTAAGATTTTCCCAATCCTTTAAATCGCCGGAAAGGTCGATTTCTTCGGCTGTCCAGAAACTGGCTTCATGTTTTTTGTACATCTCCCAGATGGCGGGATAATTGATCGGCAGGATCACAAATCGATCCTTGTTTTCTTTAAGTAATACTTCGTCCTGTTGCATAAAGATTTAAATTTTAGTAATGCGAAACAGGAATTGACAAAAGACGGGTATTCCATAAGCGGAAGCTAATGGAGACGAGCTTTCGTCAAAACCTTATACGTGAAAGTTTTGACAAAATCATTCCGGCAGGTGTCTGGCTTGTATAAACTTTCTAAAAGCTTGGAACTTTTAGAAAGTTAGGATACTTACAGTTGCACGTCAGCCCGTGATTTGAACACGGTTCCCTTTTAATCATAGCTCGGCATTGCTTAACTATGAACCTGAATGAATTATGTGAAAGAACTTATTATAACAAATATAGTAGTGATTGCATGAAGTACATCGGGAAGTTTTAAACAGATGCCAAGTTTTAAACAATCAGAAAACACGGCCTCCAAAAATGACGATTTGAAGCAGCCTATTTCTTTTTATACTTAATTTCTACCGAAGCAACCCCTTCATCCAACATCCCGATCTTACGGGCAGCCTTTTTAGAGAGATCAATAATTCTTCCCGCTACGAACGGACCTCTGTCATTTATTTTCACCCTGACAGATCGGCCATTTTTCAGGTTGGTCACCCTAACCTTTGTACCAAAGGGCAAAGTTTTATGCGCAGCCGTCCGTTTTGAGCTTCGGAATTTCTCGCCACTGGCCGTTTTTTTTCCGTTAAACTT
The DNA here is from genome assembly GCA_966210515.1 of uncultured Pedobacter sp. Lineage (GTDB taxonomy): Bacteria > Bacteroidota > Bacteroidia > Sphingobacteriales > Sphingobacteriaceae > Paradesertivirga. The sequence goes on along the minus strand of CBIHLM010000010.1, from coordinate 37,777 downwards.
CTTAGCATAATAAGAGGCCTTACCATTTTGAGTTAAAGTTTCGGAACAAGAAGACAGAAAAAATAAAGACAGCAGCAGGTATTGACATCTCATTCGATAAAAGTAAAACTTATTGAAAAAAGACAGTCCCAAAAGTTTTCCACTTTTGGGACTGAGCTTCGACAAACCAGCTTACCAGATTAATCTCTATTTCGTAGCGGGAATAAAATTCATCGAAATTGAATTAACACAATGACGGGTATCTTTCGGAGTAAACCCTTCGCCTAAAAAAACATGACCAAGGTGTGCACCACATTTGGCACACACAATCTCGGTACGCATGCCATCAGGATCAGGAATGCGCTTTACGGCACCTTTGATCTCATCGTCAAAACTCGGCCATCCGCAATGAGAGTCGAACTTACTGTCCGAAAGGTAAAGAGGATTATTACAGCGTTTACACGTATAAGTACCCTTTTCCTTATTGTTTAAAAGTTTCCCCGTTCCGGGATATTCAGTGCCTTTATTTACAATTACACGTTCCTCTTCAGGAGTTAATTTATTGTATTCCATTTTGATTTCCTTGTTAACTATACTTTCCTCTGTGCTTTTTTTATCTTGTCCGCAGGAGTAAAATGCTATGCCTAAAAGACAGCCTAGCATATATATTGTTTTCTTCATATCCACGAGTTTATATCTTACTCTTTAATATATACGTCCGTTCTCTATAGAATAGTTTCCCTGGTTGAGAATTTATAATATAAGCTCAAATCAAATATAGACGTACATTTGTTAATATTTAAATTTCAGCATGAAGATAACTTTTCTGGTGTTAGGAAAAACAGAAGATAGCTACTTAAAAGAAGGCATAGAGAAATATACCAAACGACTAAAACATTATATAAAATTTGAGATTGTCGAAATACCAGAATTAAAAAACACGAAAAACCTTTCTGAGGATCAACAAAAGACAAAGGAAGCAGAACTTATATCAAAAAATCTGAGTAATACTGATTATATTGTTTTGCTGGACGAAAATGGCCAAGAGCTTAGTTCGATGCAGTTCTCAGGATTTATCAACAAGAAAATGCTTTCAAGTGTACAAAACCTTGTGTTTGTTGTTGGTGGGCCCTATGGCTTTGACAACAGTTTGCTAACGACAGCGAACGAAAAGTTATCGCTTTCAAAAATGACTTTTTCGCATCAGATGGTTCGCTTGTTTTTCGCTGAACAAGTTTACAGGGCATTTACAATTCTTAAAGGTGAGCCATATCATCATGAATAATCAAAAAAATCAATATTATGCTACCATCAGACTATAAAAGAAGATATAGATATAAAGGAATCAATCCTTCGAAAGAACAAAAGCAATTTTGGCTTATGCTTTTAATAGCCCTTGCAATAGGAGTGGCTATAATGTACTTTTTTTAACCTAAGAAAGCTGATTATTCAGCTTTCTTAGGTTTTTTCGCAGCTGCTTTTTTAGCAGGCTTAACGTCTTTTGCCACAGGAGTTTTTTCCTCTGCTACAGGAGTAACTTCTTCAACCGGAGTAATTTCTTCTGATGGAGATTCTGCAGATTCAGTAAAAAGCGGAAGTTCCTTGATCAAATTAAACCATGTAATTATTTTCTTCATATCCGAAGCGTACACGCGATCCTCATCATGTGCCGGAGCCACTTCTCTGAAATACTTTCGCAAAGTAGTACCATCAGATTTTGGATCAGGAATAGATGAAGAACCCTTCATGTTTTCGAAAATATCTATCAGCTTCAGATCATCATCTTCGCCAAAAACTGTAATATCTTCTAAGGAAGCCAACTTTGCCGTACTTAAATTTACAATCAGCTTTATTTTCTGTTCATCTAAACTTTCAAGTACGAATCCTGATTTGTTTTGACCGATAACTTTATACAAACCAGGCTTTCCTGAAACTGCTACTAATCCTTTTAAATTCATTTCTGTGAGATATGAGATTTGAGAATCCAGATATGAGAATCGATCTCACGGCTAAACCCTATAAAAATGAGAATTGAGAATAGATAGAGAACCCTGCGCTCAAATCTCGTATCTCAATTCTCACCTATAATTAACTATTCTTCAATTATATCAATACCTAAAATTTTGTCGCCTGCCTTAATAGCATCAACAACCTCAACATTTTCGATAACCTTACCAAAACAGGTGTGGTTTCTATCTAAATGAGCTGTATTAGTACGGCTGTGGCAAATAAAGAACTGAGAACTTCCCGTATCGCGTCCGGCATGAGCCATAGATAATACTCCTCTGTCGTGATATTGATTTTCACCAGTTAGCTCACATTTAATTCTTGTACCAGAACCACCAGCACCTGTACCAGTAGGATCGCCACCCTGAATTACAAAATCAGGAATCACCCGGTGAAAAGTTACACCGTCATAAAATCCTTGCTTGGCCAGACCCAAAAAATTGGCAACTGTGTTAGGCGCGTCTTTATCGTAGAACTGTACGGTCATGTCGCCTTTTTCTGTTTTGATTATTGCTTTGCTCATAAGTTTCAAATTTAACGAGTGGGCAAAGGTAATTATTTCAGTCACATTGGGTAGCGACTTTTTAAAAATCGATTTTCCGATGCTTAATTTATACCTTTAAGCCAACAAATTACGTTATTGCATACATGTTAAAATGGCATTTCATCTTCCTCTGTTTGGTAGTGTTATCCCTAAATACAAGGGCGGCTTCAATCATCATTCCTATGGATGAAGATCAGAAAAATCATTTAAAAGCGTATGGCATTGCTTTCTGGACATTAAAAAATGGACTTGAAGCAGATTGGCTGCTTAATTATCGTGGCGGAAGCTTTTTAATTAAGTATGCTCAATCACTGGAAAACGAATGTAAAATCCGGGGAGTTTCTTATGAGGTTTTAGCCGATTCTAAAGTAACATCCATACTTAATGAAATTTCTGACCCTTCGGTTAACATGGACATGGTTAAACTGGAAAAGGCGCCCAAAATTGCAGTTTACTCTCCAAAAAGCAAATTGCCCTGGGACGATGCCGTAACACTCGTATTAACTTATGCAGAAATCCCCTACGACATTATTTATGATGAGGAAGTTTTAAAAGGGAATCTTCCAAAATACGATTGGCTGCATATGCACCACGAGGATTTCACAGGACAATACGGCCGCTTTTGGTCTGCATATAAAACATACAGCTGGTATATTGAAGATGTTAAACAGCAGGAAGCTATGGCTAAAAAACTGGGCTTTAAAAAAGTTTCGGAAATGAAACTGGCCGTTGCGAAAACAATAAAAGGATTTTGCGCAGGCGGCGGATTTTTGTTTGCTATGTGCTCAGGGACCGACAGCTTTGATATTGCTTTGGCTGCTGACGGGGTAGATATTTGCGAAAGCATGTTTGACGGAGATGGTGCTGATCCAAATGCCCAGTCGAAACTGAATTTCAGCCAGACATTCGCATTTCACAATTTCAAACTGGACCTAAACCCCTACAATTACGAATTTTCCTCGATCGATGTAACCCCCTCAAGACTTCTTGAACGAAGCAATGATTTTTTTACTCTGTTCGATTTCTCAGCGAAATGGGACGTTGTACCTACCATGCTTACTCAAAACCATGATAAAGTTGTTAAAGGCTTTATGGGACAGACTACTGCTTTTAGAAAAGATCAGTTAAAACCAGATGTTTTGGTAATGGGAGAAACGAAAACCGCTAATGAAGCCAGGTATATTCATGGAGATTTGGGCAAAGGTCAGTTTACTTTTTATGGAGGGCATGATCCAGAAGACTACCAGCATCAGGTTGGAGACCCGCCAACCGATTTAAACCTGCATCCAAACTCTGCCGGATACAGGCTGATTTTAAATAATGTGCTATTTCCTGCAGCTAAAAAGAAAAAGCAGAAAACGTAAGTAAGGGAAAATTCAAAAGTAAAAAGTAAAAACTACCGCTTTTTTAGAGCAGTCCAGGTTTAGAGTACTTTAACTCCCTCTCCTGCGGAGAGGGCTGGGGCGAGCCTCCCTTAATCATAAAAATTCCAGGTCACACCGAACTTTAAAAGCGAATTTGGCATCGGATATCTGTTTACAGTATAATAGCCGTTTGAAAACAATCCCTGATTTACATAATCATACCGAAGAAAAATATTCGCTTTCTTCAATGCAAACTTTGCCCACACATCAGCCACCGGAAAAGAAGAAAACTCGGTCGGCTCACCATTGTAAAACTGACTCACATTAATTGCATAAGATGGCGCAGGAAACGGACTATTCCAGCGAACATCAACCCCAAGGTTTGTGTGAATCGATTTAAAGATCCGGGCGGCAAAATACAAACTGTTATAGGTGTATATTTCCGGCGTTCTTAAGATACTGGTAAAGTCGGTTTTTTGATAAACGACAAAGTTTTCAAGATTAAATCTACCGAATCTGGAAAATTTACTAACCGTTAATTTCACTAAATTAATATTCTTATCAAATTGAACCGGGTTGATCTGAAACGAATCTGTTGCAGCTTCAAAATACAGATGATTTAATATCAGATAGTAATCGGCCCTGGCTTTAAAACCAAGCTTCGGATTTATATAAGCAAACGACAGATTATTGGTCTTTGTGCGCTCAAAGCTTCTTTCCCACTGATGATAGGTGTAATTAGTACGTTCGAAGACTTGCTGAGGCGATTTATTCTGAAGGAAAGCCCCCAAAACAATACGACCGACAGACCGGCTTAATAATATTTGTGTTTCAGCATTATATAAAAAATCGCCGGCATGTCTTCCCTGAGCAATTTGCTGAAGATCGCCGGCTATAGAAACTCTATCACTAAACTGATAACCGGCATTTGCTTTTAGCGTAATATTTTGAAATTTTGTGGCATAACCCATTTGATCATACCAGTACAAATCATGCTGAATACCCACATCGAGTTTCAACTCGTTTTTTATAAAACTTAAGGAGCGCCCCCTTAAATAAAAGCTATACATAAACTCGTTCCGTACATTTTTGACTTGTGTCGAATCTTGTGTCAACGGAATTGTATCACCTGAAAACTTAGGGAATACCGGAGTTAAAGGATTTTGAAGCTCATTTTTGTAGAACTTATAAGTATCATTTGAATACTTGAACGCATGCGAAATTCTCTGAGTCGGCAAAATATTCGAATTGACATCTGCTGATAAGCTATCTAAGCGGCCTATGTAGTAAAACTGCTTAATAAAATATTCTTTTTGCTTCCACTCCTGGTAAGGCGATTCAGTTTTACTGAAACGACGAATACCATTACCCAATCGAACAATCTCACTCCCGCTTATTTTGGGTTTTTCTCCTGTAAAGATTGTATCGTTAACGAGGGAGCCATTTTCCCCGGCTCTTAGAGTGTTGAAAAGCCCGTTCGCCAGTAAATTATATCGCTTGTTTGGCGATTCATACCAGGTAAAAACTGCCGCATTCAAATGATCGCCCTTCTGGCTGCGGTAAAATCCTTCAGATCCGATTCGAAAATAATTTCCACCGAAATTCCAGTTGGGCTTGATATTCTGCGAGTGGGTCGCTCTGAAAAACTGCTCCTTCAAATCGCCATTTATATAGCTAAGAGAGGTAAAAGGCGAGCGAGCGCGGTAGTATTTTAGCGAATCCTGCGTTAAACGATAAAGGTCCAAAGAATGGAAGCCTGGATCGAAACCAATAATTTTCGACGGACTAAATAACATTTCCCGGTATGCGATCCCCAAATTTCCCAGATTTACTGTAGGCCGTTGAGGCTGATTTAAAGGATTATAGTTATGAAAGTTGCGAAAACTTGTATCAATGGGTAAGGTTTGGGTACTGTCCTGCAGTAATCCTAAAGTGGTGTATCGAATGTACTTGGCTGTAATTATCAGTGTATCACGAGCTTCGTCTTCAAGTTTCCGCAACGAATCCAGCTCAGCGTTCGCATCTGGAGTACGATTTGTTCCGCCACGCGGAGTCTGAGGAGGTCGAACCTGCGCCATCGAATCGGACTCAAACGAAGCCAGCACTAATAAAATTATAGCAAAGAAATAGTTCTTCATTATAGCGAGGCAATCAATTCTTTAAGTATGGTCGTCATTTTAGGCTCTGCAGTTTCTGCTACCTTAATTATATCTTCCACAGAAACAGGCTCCAGAACATCCAGAAAACCTTCATCTGTTAATACTGATATCGCAAACACAGGCAGTCCCATATGATTTGAAACAATAACTTCGGGCACAGTGCTCATTCCAACAGCGTCGCCACCAATAATACGTAAATACCGATACTCTGCTTTTGTTTCAAGATTCGGGCCCGGAACAGAAACATAAACGCCTTGATGACATCGGATGTTATTTTTAGATGCAATCTCCATTCCCTTTTTCACCATTTCTCTGTTATAAGGTTGGCTCATATCGGGAAAACGTGGGCCCAGTTCTTCAAAATTCCTTCCTCTCAACGGATTATCGTGATGAAGATTTATATGATCTTCAATAATCATTAAGTCGCCTGTTTTGTAATCGGGGTTTAAAGATCCGCTGGCATTCGATACAAAGATCTTTGTTATCCCAAGCATTTTCATTACCCTCACCGGGAAAGTAATCTGCTTCATGTCATATCCTTCATAATAATGAAGCCGACCTTGCATGGCTACCACTTTTTTGCCTTCCAGCATTCCGAAAATCAGTCTTCCCGAATGGAACTCAAGGGTTGATATGGGGAAATTTGGAATGTTAGAGTACATCAACTTATGTTGAATCTCTATCTCATCAACCAATGCTCCCAATCCGGTTCCAAGTATAATCCCGATTTCGGGAGTAAAATCACCTATTTTGTTCTTAATATATGTTGTTGTGTTGTATATTTCTTGTAGCATAAAGCTCTATTAATCTGTTAAATCGTTCATCATCCGGCTGATGAATTCTGGCTGCAACCGGCAGATAATAAACGGGCATATCTTTTAAAAGTTCAAGTAATTCAGGCACATGCAACCGTTGTGCGTCCTTCTCTGTTGTTATTATCCATTTGTCAGAAGAGGCATCCTTATTAAACTCTTCTGCAAGTTTAGCAATATTTTTTGTGCTGAAAGTGTAATGGTCAGGGTAATCATGATGAATGACTTTCTCTGTAAAGCTTTTAACCTTATTTAACAGTGGAACAGGGTTTGCGATACCGGTTAACAAGAACACTGTCGTTTGGGGTGTGATAACTGACAAAGGTTTTTCGGAAGACAGGGCTATTGAGATTAGATTACCGTACTCCAGATAAGAAAAAAACAAATTCTGATATTTAAAAGGATTGATGCGCGTTTTCATTGCCTCTTTCTGCGCCTCAGATAAACTTTCCGGGCATTTTGAGACGACCAGAATATCTGCTCTCTTTCTGTTGGCAAATGGCTCACGAAGATTTCCGGCGGGAAGCATCAGAAAGAAATCGCTTAAACGGGTATAATCAAAAAGCAGAATACTTAAACCGGGTTTTACAGCCCTATGCTGAAAAGCATCGTCCAGAATAATAACATCGGTATCTTCCTTCAGACGTTCAATTCCCTCAACTCGTTTTTCTGATACCGCAACTGTAATAGGGCTAAACTTTCGCTTAAACTGTAATGGTTCGTCCCCAACTTCATCAACCGTATTATTCCTTTCGACTATCCTAAAGCCCTTCGTAGTCCGTTTATAACCCCTGCTCAAAATTGCGACCCTGTATCTATCCTTCAGAAGGCGAACAATATATTCCGCCATCGGACTTTTACCAGCACCACCAATGGCAAGATTTCCGATGCTTATTATTGGAAGATTAAATTTGCTCGAAGTAAAAACTCCTGTATCATACAGAAAATTCCTTATCCAAATGACACAGCCATAAACTAGCGAAAATGGAAGCAACAGCAGTCGCAAATATTGCATGGGGTAAAGATAGCAATTACAGGTTTTGATTAATGATTGCTTGCCTTGAAAAAGTATTTATAGCCAACAAAAAACCTGATCAGAAAGTTCCTATATATAATGTGTTATTATTAAATTGCCATTATGACAAAGGGATTTTTTAAAATACCGCCAGCCGTTAATGAGCCTATTCTAAACTATGCTCCGGGCAGCAATGAACGCAAGCTTCTGAAAGAAGTGCTAAAGAATGCTTACACCGTTCAGGTTGATGTACCAATGTATATTGGAGGTCGGGAAATTCGGACCAATAACAAAAAAGAAATCCGTCCTCCTCATAATCACCGGCAAGTAATCGGGCATTATCATCAAGGCGATAAAACGCACGTAGAGCACGCCATAAAAGCTGCCTTATCGGCGAAAGCTAACTGGGAAAACTTGCCTTGGGAGCAACGTGCAGCTATATTTTTAAAGGCAGCAGAATTAGCTTCGGGCCCCTACCGGTACAGATTAAATGCCGCAACCATGCTTGCCCAGTCGAAAAATGTTTACCAGGCTGAGATCGACGCAGTTTGCGAACTCGTGGATTTCATTCGTTTTAACGTGCAATATATGGCTGAAATTTACGCACAACAGCCTCCTACTTCGGCTAAAGGAGTTTGGAACCGGGTAGAGCAACGCCCTCTCGAAGGCTTTATATTTGCGCTTACACCATTCAATTTCACAGCAATTGCGGCAAATCTTCCGGCTTCGGCGGCCTTAATGGGCAATGTGGTAGTTTGGAAACCTGCGGACTCTCAAATCTATTCGGCGAATGTTATCATGGAAATATTCAGGGAAGCCGGTTTACCCGACGGAGTGATTAACATGGTTTTTGTTAATGGCCCCGAAGCTGGAGAAGTGATTTTCAACCATCATGATTTTGCTGGGATTCATTTTACCGGTTCCACTAAAGTATTTCAGGAAATCTGGAAAACCATCGGAATAAACATTCATAAATATAAAAGTTACCCGAGAATTGTAGGAGAAACAGGAGGTAAAGATTTTATCCTGGTTCACGGATCTGCAGATGTGCAGGTGGCAAGCACCGCCATCATACGCGGGGCTTTCGAATATCAGGGACAAAAATGCTCTGCAGCGTCCAGGGTATATATTGCAGAATCTCTATGGCCTCAAATTAAGGAACTGATGCTAAAAGATCTTGCAAGTATCAAAGTGGGTCCGGTGGAAGATTTCAGCAACTTTGTAAACGCGGTAATCACCGAAACTTCGTTTGATAAACTTAGCAAAGCAATTGATGATGCCAATAACGATCCCTCTGTTGAAGTAATCGCCGGCGGTAAATACGACAAAACAGAAGGTTACTTTATTGATCCTACTGTAATCGTAACTAAAGACCCGTATTATTATACAATGTGCGAGGAGCTGTTCGGACCAGTTCTGACAGTTCATGTTTATAAAGATGAAGAATTTGAAAAGATTCTGACCATTGTAGATAGTACCTCTATTTACGCACTAACCGGTGCTATCATTGCCCAGGATCGGTATGTAATACAGCAAGCGACCTATGCTTTACGCAATGCGGCAGGAAATTTTTACATTAACGATAAATGCACCGGAGCGGTTGTGGGTCAGCAACCATTTGGAGGAGCACGAGGATCGGGCACGAATGACAAAGCAGGCGCGATGATTAATTTACTTCGATGGGTATCCCCACGAACTTTGAAGGAAACCTTCGATCCTGCCAAGGATTACAGGTACCCTTTTCTTAAGAAAGAATAAGACGACCTTGCCCAGGGACGTAAACTGGGCGAGGTCTATCATATTCAGGCACTCCTTACCCACCGTTTACGATCCAAAGTAATCTCGTGACTCGATTCCTCAATAAAAATCAATCGTTCTGCACATCCTTTCATTTACTTGTGTAACCAAGAAATGACACTCCAGTTCTAATACACGTTTAAACATCTAAAGCAAATAGATTATTTTTGTATTTATATAATCAGTTTATGAAATTCAAGATCTTATCTATTTTAACTGCTACGGCAATATTCTTTTCGTTTAAATCCGCAGCCCCGGAAAACTTTTTGGTAGACACCAAGGCGTCTTCAATAGAGTGGACTGCCGGCAAAGTTGGAGGCAACCACAACGGCACTATTCAATTAGCATCCGGGAGCTTGTCTTTTGTTGGCAAAAATTTAAAAAGCGGAAGTTTTGGAATTGACATGAACACCATCGCAATTTCTGATCTAAAAGGAAATTCGAATCAGAATCTTTTAAACCATTTGAAGGGCGATGATTTCTTTTCTGTAGCTAAAAACCCGGCTTCTACTTTCGCAATCACAAAGGTTTCTCCGGCTGGAACAGACCGCGTAAATATCACCGGTAACTTGACTATTAAGGGAATTACGAATGAAATAAGCTTCCCTGCATCTGTTAAAAGGGCAAAAAACACAGTTGCTGCGGTAGCTAAAGGAGTAAAAGTAGATCGCACAAAGTATGACATTAAATATCGCTCAAAAAACTTTTTTGGCGATATCGGCGACAAAGCGATTGATGATGAATTTGAATTATCAATTAATCTTGTAGCCAAGAAATAGAAAAATGTTGGTTTTTATTTTTGTGAGAGAAACCGGAGCGTGCTCCGGTTTTTTTATTTTAAACCGAGATTATCTTAAACCCTCCATCCTGTTCGGCAACTTTTGATATTGGTTGACTCTTAGCATGATAATACAAGCACGTCCAGTTGTTTTCGACAGCAAGCTTACCATAGGTCTCACGTAACTCCATCGACCGTGCCCCGTCAAAGTCATATTTTGCTTTAAATTTTCTAAGCAGCTGTTCCGGTTCAGGCAAAATATCAGCGCCGAAAAACACTTTCTCTTCTCCCTCCTCTACTAAAAACACCTGGTGATACTCACAATGTCCTCCGGTTAACTCGTAGGTAATTCCGCCTGGTAATTTTCCATTTCCCTCAACAAAATGAATACTACCGCTGCGTTGTACCACATCAAATATTTCGGTATGATAGGATTTAGAACTTGAACTGAACGCAGCTTCCCATTCACCCCTTTGAATCACATATTCAGCATTCGGAAATGTAAGCTCCATCTTGCCGTCTTTTTCATAAATCATACCACCAGAGTGGTCATAATGAAGATGCGACATTAGCAAATAGGTAACGTCCCGGTAATCGTAGCCGGCTTTTTTAATATTCTCGTGAATAATTAACTCGCCTTGCTCATTTTTAAAACCCAAACCCGTATCAAACACTATTAAGTCGGTTGATGTTTTGAGTAAAAAAGGTTGAACATAAACAAATAAGGAGGCGGGACGATCTTTAGGATTATGAATTGCCGGATCGAAAGGCAAAAACTTTTTAGAACTATCTACAGAATAAGACCCTTCGTATAACGCGTGTACTTTCACAGAAAAAATTGATTATTGACAATGAATAACTTACGAACTGATACGGCATAAATTTCTATTTATATAGTATATTTACCCGTTAGACCTTAACAAAGATATGCAAAAAAGGTGGGCAGAGCAGGAAGTAACTAACCCAAAAGCCATTCAGGATTTAATGCAATCGCTTCAGATTAGTGAAGTATTAGCGACGCTATTGGTAGGCAGGGGTATAACTACTTTTGAAGATGCACGCTGCTTTTTCAGGCCAGACCTATGTCATCTGCACGATCCGTTCCTGATGCAGGATATGGAGAAAGCCATTCTTCGCATCGAAAAAGCAATCCAACAAGAAGAAAAGATTTTAATTTACGGAGATTACGATGTGGATGGCACCACTTCTGTGGCATTGGTTTACAGCTTCTTCCGGAAGTACCATAAGAACCTCGATTATTACATCCCCGACAGATATAAAGAAGGTTACGGAATTTCATTTCAGGGAATCGACTATGCTGCGGAGCACGGGTATAGCCTTATTATCGCCTTAGACTGTGGAATAAAATCGGTTGATAAAATTGATTATGCTAATACTTTAAATATTGACTTTATTATTTGCGATCACCATACTCCGGGGAGTATTTTGCCAGATGCTGTTGCGGTTTTAGACCCCAAACGATCTGATTGCGAATATCCTTATACAGAACTATCCGGCTGCGGAATTGGGTTTAAACTAATTCAGGCGTATGCACAGAAAAATGATATCCCGTTTGAAGACATTTGCTGCTATCTTGATTTAGTGGCAGTAAGCATCGCATCGGATATTGTGCCAATAACCGGAGAAAATCGTGTACTGGCATGGTTTGGCTTAAAAAAATTAAATGAAAGTCCTTGTAACGGTCTGGCTGCCTTAATAGAACTTTCAGGAAGAAAACAGTACACTATTTCGGATGTCGTATTTATGATCGGCCCAAGAATAAATGCTGCAGGCCGTATTGATGATGCTAAACACTCTGTTAGCTTGCTCATTGCAGACAATGATATTTCTGCGAAAAATCAAAGCCTGGTAATAAACATCAAGAATGCCGAACGTAAAGAATTCGACAGTTCGATTACAGAGCAGGCTTTAGCGATGCTGGACTCTGATCCCACACAAATAAATCGTAAAACTACTGTGGTGTACGATGAAAGCTGGCATAAAGGAGTGATCGGAATCGTTGCTTCAAGGCTCACGGAGAAATATTACAGGCCAACTATTGTGCTCACAAAGTCTAACGGACATGCAGCAGGCTCGGCGCGTTCGGTTTTAGGATTTGATTTATATGAAGCGTTAAGTGCTTGCAGTGATTTACTGGAACAATTTGGCGGACACAAATATGCCGCAGGACTGACCATAAAGCCCGAAAATATTCCGGCCTTCCAACAAAGATTTGAAGATGTTGTATCTCAAACAATACCTGAAGAACTATTAATTCAGGAAATAAGCATCGATGCCACGATACAGCTAAAAGACATTGACGGAAAGTTATTCAGAATTTTAAATCAATTTGCACCGTTTGGACCGTTAAATCTTGCACCCATTTTTTTAAGTAAAGGCGTTTACTTAAAAGGATCAGCTACAGTAGTTGGCAATAATCATTTAAAAATGAGTATTGGTCAGGACAAATCAGCCGTTTTTGAATGTATTGGATTTAACTTAGGCAAGCATCTTTCTTTGATAGAAAAAGGCATTCCCTTTGATGTATGTTACACCATTGAAGAAAATGTTTGGAAAGATAAACGCTCGGTTCAGTTAAATATTAAAGGAATCCGCAGCATCTTAGAATAATAAAATGATACTCAGAGCAGAAAATCTGGTAAAAAAATACAAGCAACGCACAGTTGTAAATAATGTCTCTTTCCATGTCGAACAGGGTGAGATAGTAGGCCTTTTAGGTCCTAATGGTGCAGGAAAGACAACTTCATTTTACATGATCGTGGGACTGATCAGGCCGAACGAAGGGCATGTTTATCTTAACGATGAAGAAATAACTGAGGATCCGATGTATCGCAGGGCTCAAAAAGGCATCGGCTACCTGGCACAGGAAGCGTCAGTATTCAGAAAACTATCTGTGGAAGACAACATCCGAGCTGTACTTGAGATGGGAAAATACACTAAAGAAGAACAGAAAGACAAACTTGAAGAACTTCTTACGGAGTTCAGCCTGCATAGAGTTGCAAAAAACAGGGGTGATCTTTTATCCGGGGGTGAACGCCGCAGAACCGAAATTGCGCGTGCTCTGGCAGCAAATCCGAACTTCATTTTGTTGGATGAACCATTTGCAGGGGTTGATCCGATAGCTGTGGAAGAAATCCAAAGTATTGTTGCCAAGCTTAAACATCGCAATATTGGAATCCTGATTACTGACCACAACGTTCAGGAAACTCTTTCAATAACCGATAGAGCTTATCTGCTGACAGAAGGGAAAATCATGTTAACTGGAACTCCGGAAGAAATTGCAAATAACGAAATGGCCCGTAAGTTTTATCTGGGTCAACATTTTGAGCTTAGAAGAAAAAAACTAACCAAATCCTCCTCTCCTAATGACAATAGTTAATTCCATTGCTACCTGGTTCATTAAAAAAAGAATGCACCAGATAGAATTGTTCATCAAATACCCACACGAAGTGCAGGATGAACTTTTTGGTAATCTTATTAACCAGGCCCAAGATACAGAGTGGGGTAAGAAGTACGACTATGCTTCGGTTCGGAACCAGGAGCAATTTAAAAGCCGCGTACCGATTCAGGACTATGAGTCGCTAAAACCCTATATTGAACGTATGCTAAAGGGTGAACAGAACATCCTTTGGAATACTGAAATTAAATGGTTCGCCAAATCTTCAGGCACAACAAACGACAGAAGTAAGTTTATTCCTGTAAGCCAGGAATCCTTGGAAGAATGCCATTTTAAAGGCGGCAAAGACATGCTGTCTATTTATTGCAATAACCGGCCAAATGCGCAAATATTTACAGGAAAATCTTTGACTTTAGGGGGAAGCCACCAGGTTACACAAAGCGGTGATATTTCCTTCGGCGACCTCTCTGCTGTTTTGCTTAAAAACCTGCCGATGTGGGCAGAGTATATCAGAACACCAGAACTTTCTATAACGCTCATTGAAAACTACGAAGAAAAGATAGAGAAAATTGCCCAGGCAACTATTGGTGTGAATGTAACCAATATGGCTGGAGTTCCTACATGGACAGTTGTTTTAGCGAAACGCCTGATGGAAATTACAGGAAAACAGAATCTTTTGGAAATCTGGCCCAATCTGGAACTATATGTTCATGGGGCGGTTAATTTCACTCCTTACAGAGAGCAGTTCAAGAAACTGATTCCTTCAGATTCAATGTACTACCTCGAAACTTACAATGCTTCTGAAGGTTTTTTCGGGATACAGGATCAGTCCAACTCGGAGGAAATGCTTTTAATGCTTGATTATGGCATCTATTATGAGTTTCTTCCCATGGAGCACTTTGGTGAGGAAAACCCTAAGACATTAGGACTGAGCGAGGTTGAATTAGGGAAAAACTATGCTCTGATAATCTCGACCAACGGTGGTCTGTGGCGATATATGATCGGAGATACAATAAAATTCACCTCACTTTCTCCTTATCGGATACAAATTACCGGCAGGACTAAACATTTTATCAATGCATTCGGTGAAGAAGTTATAGTAGATAACGCAGAGAAAGCGTTGGCTAAGGCATGTGCAGAAACAAATGCTATAATTCGGGATTATACCGCCTGCCCTATTTATTTCCAGGGAAATGATGCCGGAGGCCATGAATGGATTATTGAATTTGAGCAGGAGCCGAGCGATATTCAGCGATTTACTGATGCGCTTGATGATACATTAAGAGAGATAAATTCCGATTATGATGCCAAAAGATTCAACGATATGGCACTGCGCCGACCAACAGTACATATAGCGCCCGAAGGAACGTTTTATAACTGGTTAAAATATAGGGGGAAATTAGGCGGCCAGCATAAGGTTCCAAGATTAGCCAACGACAGAAAATATGTGGATGAGATTTTGGAAATGATGAAAGCCTGAAACCAATATGCAACTCAGTGATGATGTACTCTCTTTTTTGGAAATATCAAAGACGCTACAATACTCACCGTCAATATCATCGTGATAATAAGCAAAGAATGTGACGTTCTAAATCCCCATTCCTGCAGCCAGTGGTGTGCAAGCATTTTTATTCCTATAAACACCAGGAGAACCGACAATCCGACTTTCAAATAATGAAATTTATGGATGATATTAACCAGTAAAAAGAACATTGACCGCAAGCCTAAAATTGCGAAAATATTAGAAAAAAACACAATATAAGGGTCTTTTGTAACAGCAAATATTGCCGGAATTGAGTCCACAGCAAAAATCAAATCGGTAAATTCTACAATCAATAAAACCAGAAATAAGGGGGTAACCAACCTTTTACCATTTACACGAATAAAAAACTTATTACCAACGAACTCGGGATGAATTGCAAAAAACCGTGAAGCTAGTCTAACAATTTTATGATTTTCCGGGTCAATTTGTTCTTCTTTATTACGTTGTAAGAACATCATAAAGCCTGTATAAACCAGGAAAGCACCAAAGACATACAAAATCCACTCAAATTTATTAATTAGGGTTGCACCTAGAAAAATGAACATAAAGCGCATTACAACCGCACCAATAATCCCCCAAAACAAAACCCGGTGATAGTACTTTTCATTTACACCAAAAGCACTAAAAATAAGAACCATAATAAAAATATTATCCACTGAAAGAGCATATTCAATAACATACCCTGTTAGATACTCTATAGCAAGATTCTGATTGTAAAGATGAAGGCTTCCGAGGAAGTCGTTAGGATCAAGTTTTATATCATGTTTATGTGCCTCAGTCAGCGCCTGCAGCTGGCTGAAATCTGATATTCCATGTAACTGATTCCCTTCGGTGAGTAAGAGAAAATAAAAACCAATAGCAAAAGAAACCCAGATAAAGCTCATTATTGCAGCTTCCCGCAAACTTACCACATGATCTTTTTTATTGAATAGTCCTAAATCAATAGACAACATCAAGACAATGAAGATCAGAAATCCTCCAAAAAACACAAGTTCGTTTGACATAGATTATTTTTTACGCTCGGTAGTAAATCTTACAAGTTGCTCTAAAGCTGTTCTGGCTTCGTGATCAGGAAAAGTACTTAACACTTCAAAAGCTTCATCCTGATAGCGGTGCATTTGCATTTCTGCATAGGCTAGCCCCCCACTGTTTCTAACAAAATGGATCACCTCCTGAACCTTCTGAGCATCCTCATTATAGTTTTTAACAAGGTTAATTATTCTATGTTTTTCAGCTTTAGTAGATTTGCTTAAAGCATATATTAGAGGAAGTGTAATTTTCTTTTCTTTGATGTCGATGCCGAGAGGTTTGCCAACGTCATCTGTTCCGAAATCAAACAAATCATCTTTTATCTGAAACGCGATTCCAGTCTTTTCTCCAAACAGGCGCATCTTTTCAACTGTAGTACTATCCGCTCCGGCAGAAGCGGCACCACAAGCACAACAGGAAGCGATCAAAGAAGCGGTTTTTTGCCGGATAACTTCATAATAAACGGCTTCGTCAATATCTAGCTTACGTGCCTTTTCGATCTGTAAAAGCTCCCCTTCGCTCATTTGCTTAACTGCTTCGGAAACAATTTTCAACAGATGAAAATCATCATTATTGATAGAAAGCAATAATCCTTTCGACAAAAGAAAATCTCCTACTAATACGGCTATCTTATTTTTCCAGAGAGCATTTACCGAAAAGAATCCGCGACGTTCGTATGAGTTATCGACCACATCATCATGTACCAGTGTAGCTGTGTGCAATAATTCAACAAGAGCCGCACCGCGATGTGTAGCTTCAGTTATGCCTCCGGCAAGACTGGCGGAAAAAAAAACAAACATCGGCCTTATCTGCTTGCCTTTACGCTTAATTATGTAATGCGTGATTCGGTCAAGCAATGGAACAGAACTTTTCATGGAGGATTTAAACTTATCCTCAAATAAATCCAGTTCCTTTTCTATGGGTCGCTTTATTTCGTCGAGTTTTGACATGAATTATTCAAATTCAGGTGTTCTAACATGAAAATTTATGCTGCAAACATAGGCTAAAATCGCGGATGTTAAGTAAACATTATTGACTTAAAGGCTAAGAAAAGCTACAAACTCCAGTTAATTTTCACACTTTAAAATTTAATCCACTTTATTTACATATGAAGATGTGAAAGTAGACGGTCCGACAATTGTATGATGGCAATATGCTCGTATTTTTGACTGATTAAGTTTTTTTCAAATATTTATTTTTCTTCATCTTGTCTTCATCTTGCTAAGATAGTTTCGTATTCATAATACGACACTTAATAAATTATAAACAATAAATCTTAGCAAAATGAAAACAAACACACTCTTAAAAGGACTATCATTTTTCGCAGTTGCGGGACTTCTTTCCTTAACCTCATGCGACAAAGAAACACCAGAACCACAGGCTGACGGCGCACAAGAAAGTCAGGCGATCTTAGTTGCCGAAGCAACAACCTCATCAGATGCGGTTTTTATTGTGAACGCTGTTCCGGATAGTTGTGAAAAGGATTCGGTGACGGCTATCGAACTTCCAGCGGCTATAAGTACGTACCTGGATGCTAACTATAGTGGATATACATATTTTAAAACCTTTAAAATCCAAAAAAGCGGGAGCTTAAGAGGTTACATCGTTGTAATTAAGTACAATGATAAACCGATCGGTTTAAAATTTGATGCGGAGGGAAACTTTGTAAAAATATTTGAACAACGCGAACGCGGTCAGCTAATGGGCAGAGGGTGGAAAAGAGGTGGTCGATTCGACGGACGTGATGGTCAACACCGGGATACCATTTCGCTAAGCGCATTATCTGCAACGATTAAAACATATTTCCTGATTAACTATACCCAAGACACCATACTCGCTGCACATGCGGGCAGAAACGGAGATATTGTTGTAATTTCTGCAAACAATGGTCTTTATGCGACTTTATTTAGTGCCAGCGACCTTTTTGTAAAACGCAGTCAGCTTATTTTACATGCTGGCAGAAAAACAGCGATAAGTCAGGCTAACCTTGCCGCTAACATTGCAACATACTTAACAACCACCTATCCTGGTTATGTATTTCACAGGGCTTATGCGGTAAAAGTCAACTCCACAATCCAGGCATACGTTGTATTTATAGATTCAAACGACACTAAATATGCACTACATTTTGATGCAAGCGGTAATCTTGTAAAATCTGTAGTTGTTCGGTAGGCATCCCAAACACACATATATATCCTAAACGGCATCCTTTTTTTTATGGATGCCGTTTTATTATTTTCGGCAATTGAATTATTAAATTATATCGACTAATTTCTTACTTTTGCAAACTTCCAGGGAGAGATGTCAGAGTGGTCGAATGAGCCAGCTTGGAAAGCTGGTGTACTCGCAAGGGTACCGAGGGTTCGAATCCCTCTTTCTCCGCTTGTTTCCATATCAAAACACACTAAAAGCCTGCAAATCAAACGATTACAGGCTTTTTATTTTTGGTCAAAACACCGTTTTATACACCATTTCTCATAAAAGTGGTGAGTGATTCGGTGAGTAACTAGACAACTTTTCCCAACTCACCAGAACGCAGTTAACTAATTGTATATCAACTAGTTCAACCACTAAACATCTTGACAGAAACTATCTGCAAAAGCTATTTTTGTTTCACTTTTCAATGTCAAAAACATTATGAAAACTAACTTTAGCTTACTCTTCTATTTGAAGAAATCAAAAAATCATCAGACAGGCTCGGTACCCATTTATATGCGTATCACCGTTAACGGCAAACGTTCTGAGGTGGCAATCGGCAGGGAATGCGAGCCATCAGAATGGAACATCAGCTCTGGCAGGGTGAAAGGTACCAGAGAAAAAGCTCGGGCCTTCAATGCCCATTTGGATAATCTTCAAAGCAGAATTTATGAGGCTTATAGCTTATTGGAAAGAGACGAGACCGAAATTACAGCCAGCAGTCTTAAGGATGTATTTATGGGAAAAGTGGAAAAGCCAAAGATGCTAATGGAACTGTTTGCGGAACATAACCGAAAGGTAGAAGCCTTAGTGGGCAACGGATTTGCGTCAGGTACATTAGAGCGTTATAGGACTTCGTTGAAACACACAAGAAATTTCCTGGAATGGAAATATAAACTCCAGGATATAAGCGTAAAGAAAATCGATCATGACTTCATTACAAGTTATGAATTCTATTTGCTTTCTGAGCGTAAGTGCGCCAACAACTCAGCCGTTAAGTACATAAAGAACTTCAAAAAAATCATCCGCATTTGTCTTGCCAGTGGATGGATAACAAGAGATCCCTTTGTGAATTATAAATCAAAGGTCAAACCGGTTGAGCGGGTGTATTTAAATGACGAAGAACTGCAAGCTATATCCAATAAGACCTTCGTCGCAGAGCGAATGAACCAGGTTAGGGATATCTTCATATTTAGCTGTTTTACAGGACTGGCTTATGTGGATGTTAAAAAGCTCAGGAGATCTGAGATTGTAAAAGGTGGAGATGGACAGATGTGGATCTACACCAAAAGACAAAAGACCTCCACCCCCACGCGTGTACCTCTTTTGCCCTCAGCACTGACTTTATTGAATAAGTACGCCAGTCACCCGGCTTGCAGCAACGAAGACAAGGCATTTCCCGTAACCTCAAACCAAAAAATGAATGCCTATCTGAAAGAAATTGCAGATATATGCGGCATTAACAAAGACCTGACTTTCCATATTGCCCGACATACCTTTGCAACAACAGTAACGCTGTTAAATGGGGTGCCTATAGAAAGCGTTAGTAAGATGTTGGGCCATACTAATATCAAAACTACTCAGCATTATGCCAAAATCCTCGATATTAAGGTAGGCGCTGACATGGCTTTGCTTAGAGATAAATATGATCTGGTAGTGTAGGGCGCGCGCAAGAAGGACAGCGAAGAATCGCTGTTCTTCGCTATCTGCAGGAAAGCGGGTGGATGACGGTGCGGAACTCGAACCATTTTATTGAAGAATTGATTGAAATTGGTGATTTTTCTAAAATTCTATAGATCTTATGAAATTGGTTAATCCTAATTCCTGGTAATCGATATCTATCAATTGCTTCTCCTAAACGTGATACCACCAAAATCATTCCTTTTACTTCAACTCGTTATGAAATCCCTATTCAATCTTCACGAAATGATACCCCTGTCAGCTCATTGCACAAATGCAAAAAGTTTTCCTGCAGTAAAACATCATCAGTCTCAGGATTGTAGTGTCTTTCGTTTTGATAAAAAACTAACGACCACTTACTTCTTACCATCACATTAGTTTCTTTAAAATCAATCAAGCTATGCAATTGTCTTGCTGTCGCTACCAGCTTTAAAAATGTAACCGGCTCAATGTTTCGATTGTATCGATACTAATTGCGTTTTACTTTAATCGTGACCATGAGTATCATTCTACCGCTGCAAGCCAGACTTCTACAATTCCTGGGAAGTTGGACGGAAGATGATTTCATTGATGTCTACATCCTCCGGCTGGCTGATGGCAAATGCAACCACTCGCGCGAAGCTGTCTGGACTTATACCCACGGCTCCAACATAATCTTTATTAGCTTGTTGGATGTCTGCCTCGCTGATATGTTCTAACAATTCTGTTTTAACAGCGCCGGGACAAACAATTGCTGTACGGATATTATAAGGCTTCAATTCCATACGTAAGCCTTCCGTTAATGCCCGGACTGCAAATTTGGTAGCAGAATAAACCGCAGAGCCGTTAAATATTTTATGACCGGCTACGGACGAAGTGTTGATGATCTGACCTGACTTTTGCTCTTTCATGTAAGGAAGAACGGCCGCAACGCCATTAAGCACTCCTTTGATATTAACATCTATCATCTTATCCCATTCCTCAACATTGAGCCTGTCCATCGGCGATAAAGGCATGATACCTGCGTTATTTAGGATCACATCTATCCGTCCAAATTGTTCAACAGCCGAATCAACCAGTTTCTTCACCTGATCCCGCTGTGTAACATCCATAGCAATGGCCAAGGCTTTTCCGCCATTCTCATTGATCTCCCTGGCCAGCTTTTCAATTCTGTCCGCTCTTCTAGCACCTAAAACAACTATTCCGCCTTGCTGTGATAGATAACTCGCCGCGGCTTCACCTAATCCACTGCTTGCTCCCGTAATTACTATTACTTTGTCTTTAATGTTATCATTCATAATTTTTTATTTTACTTTTCTAATTCTCTAATCTCTACGTGTGCCATCAGGCTTAAAAAATATGTTGTCGAAAAACGTCCGCATCTGGGTCGCATAGGGCACTCCATATTTGCTAAAAGTTGCTCTTGTGCCAGCATCCGGTTTCCAGTCGAAAAAAGCATGACCCGCGCCTTCCACCTGAATGTATTGTGCGGACTGACCTGCAGAGTTTAGCGCATCTATATACGCTGCACCATGGCATGTGAAACAATTGGGTCTTTAGTGCCGCGTACCATGAAGTCCGGAAGCGAACGTTGGCTGATGTTCGGAACATGCCGGGTAGGAGAAATAGCATCCCAATAACCCGGGTCTTTCTGCTCGAGTAATGTGGAAAAGTTAGCAGCCTCGGAAGCGCCATAACTTGGCGCCACGGCCTTGATAGCGGAGATAATTTCATTTCTTACCGTAACAACTGATTTTCTTTTCGGCAGGTAGGTGGGCATATATTGATAAACCCCACTGTTCACACCAAAACCTGCATCCCCGATTAATGGACTTAGGGTTGCCGCCGCTTCAGCTAAATGCCCTCCTGCGCTATCCCCGGTAACTACGATACGTCTGGGGTCTCCCCCAAATCGGGCAGCATGTTCCTGAATATGGGCAATTGCGCCAAAGACGTCCTCAATCAATTTATGCATGTAGGTCGGCTGGCTTTCACCATCCAATTTGTTAATCCAACGGTAGTCAATACTGAATACGACATAGCGACCATCCTTCACCAGTTCACGAGCCAGGCCACGCATAATGTCTTCGTTATTTGAAGACCAGCCGCCGCCATGGATGATGATGATGCAGGGAAGGTTTTTTGCACTCTTCGGAGAATAGACATCGTATTTCAGCGGCTTAACTCCGGGGTTTGCATAGACTATGTTGTGGGTTACTTTCACATCATCCACTAACGATCGTGGAATAAACGTTGCTCCAACCTTCATGTCCTTTGTAACCTGTATTTTCATTTTTGGGGAGAAACTTTCGTAATTGGTTGTTCCCCACATGCCTCCTTTTACGGTGTAGTACACAGCATCAAGGGCGTAGGCGGAAGCAGGCTTAACCTTAATGGTCAACCGTGCCTGCCTGCACTTTTCCGTCTTCAGGTATCTTCGGTTCAATACTATAAGATCCGTTTTCGGGAGGCACAGGTGTTACGGTATACATTTCAGGTAACGGAGCCTTTGAAGAAGAGGCGTGTGTCTGTGCATTTAAATTACAAACCGTTAACATGGCTGCACAAACTAGTAGTATCTTCTGATAGATGGAAAGCAGGTTATTGATCATGTTACTTTTGGTTATATTCTTTATCTGTTACTTTCTGTAACCAAGTCACAATGCCGTTTTCTGTATTGGCAATGATATATAGCTGCTGCATACCCATGTCGGGGCTTGCGCCATGCCAGTGCTCAACATTGGGCGGACATTTTACAACATCACCTTTTTTAATGGTTTGCCTGGGCTGCCCTTTTATCTGGTGATAACCCACGCCGTCGGTTATGATCAGAATTTGTCCTGCCGGATGGACATGCCAGTTGCTCCTTGCCCCTGGTTCGAAGTAGACGTTGCCGACAAGCGTGTTGTATGTGCTGTCGTTTGCAACGAGCGCGGTAGCCCATGCATTGCCCGTAAAGTTTTCTGCAGGGCCTTTTTCGCCTTTTGGGAAAATTGCTTCCTGTTGATTGTTTGTTGCTTGCTTGCCTGGCTGCTCTTTACATGCCAATAGAAGAGTTGAGCATATGATCAGGGTGATAATTGTTGCTTTCATTTCAAATCTTTAACATTAATTTATCATATTAACCGGAGCTACATCTGGCCACTATCGTTTCTGCCCCATCTTAGAGAACACCTCAGGCATTGTTTGTGGATCGATAGCATTCATATCGATGAGCCGCAGTGCCTTCACCATTTTAAGTGTTGTCGTTTTATACTTCTGAAAATGGGGAGTCTTAAGGTGGGCTTCATATGCCTGCCTGTCTGCGTAAATTTCCAATATTCTTATTTCGGAAGGGTTTTTCTTCTCCTGCATTGGATAAATAGCGATAACGCCTGGCTCCAACCTTACAGAAGCCTCTGCCTCTTCTTTGAGAATCGCATTATATTCATGAAGGTTAACAGGGTAGATTTCTATTTCCGATATGCGAATGATCATCTCTTTCGTTTCAATATTTTTGTTTGGTAGCTTCGAAGAGGCACAAGAAAACAGGAGCGTGATAGCACTCAGAACGATGTAACGCGATCTCATAAGAACTTATTTATAAGGTTATACCTTTCTATCAATTACCATGCTACCTGATGCTTTTTGTAATTTACAAGTGCTCCTCAAAAAATGCAGTGAGTTTTGCAAAAGGAATTTTATCCAGCCTGTCGTACAAATCAACGTGGTCTGCTTTAGGTACGATAACCAATTCTTTCGGCTCCGAAGCCATCTTATAAACATCTTCAGAATAATAACGGGAGTGTGCATTTTCTCCTGCAATCAGCATGATTGGGCGGGGCGAAATCAACTCAATATTTGACATCATCGGGAAATTAAAGAAAGCGATTGGGGTTGTGGCTGTCCAAACCGTAGTAGAATTAATGGATCTTGGGTGAAAACCACGCGGGGTTTTATAATAGTCGAAGAACGCAGCCAAAACAGGGTCTGGATTAGCAGGCAGCGCGTCAGGAAGTACTTTGTTGCCTTTTACAATATTGCCTTCTCCATCAAAGGGAACTTCGTGTAAGCCTAATCCGTAATTGCCTTTATCTGCATCTGCCCAGCGCTGCTGGCTCAGGTAGTCGATCACTTTTTTACGCTGTTCTAATGTATAACCATCCTTATAACTGCGACTCATGCTGCGGGACATATCATACATCGACGTCGTGGCTACAGCTTTAATACGGGTGTCGCTGGTGGCGGCAGTGATTGCCATGCCGCTTAAACCACAAATGCCTATGGCACCAATGCGGCTACGGTCAACTGAAGTCAATGAGCCGATATAATCTACCGCTGCACTGAAATCTTCCGTAAAAATATCCGGCGAAGCGACATTACGAACTTCGCCGCCGCTCTCGCCTGTAAAGGAAGGGTCGAATGCTAATGTTACAAAACCTCTTGCAGCCATTTCGTTTGCATATAGTCCAGAAGACTGCTCTTTCACGGCTCCAAACGGTCCGCTTAATATGATGGCAGCAAGTTTCTGATCGCCGGCATTTTTTGGCGTGTATAAATCACCGGATACCGTAATTCCATACCGGTTCTTAAATGTTACGGCCTTCCTTGTTACGTTATCGTTTAGCTTAAAAGTGTATTGCTCTTTTTCTTCTGTATTTTTAATCGTTTTCATCTCTTTATTAGTTTCAGTACAAGCCTGCCCAAACATCAGGATGGACAAGACGGCTACTACAATTGTTATTCGTTTCATGATAAATGATTAATTTTTAAATTTTGGTTTTACTCTGATTCAAACTTCACTGTGATATTCCCAGAGCCCAGTGCTGCCGCTAATCCTGCGGGATTATCAACCCGGGCGATTCTTGTATAGCTATACGATGTCGAAAATGATTTATAAAAAAGCACCAGGGTATTTGACCCGTAAAGCATAAGATCTCCGGTTTGGATTGTACCGGGGTTTGAAGCACTGGCAGGCAGATTGTTAGGCAGGTCGAAATACTTTTCATTGCCATTCAATTCTTTCATGTTAATTGTCAGTGGGAGCCTCGCTTTAAAAGCAGTTGTAGTTGCATTGTTATAAAGCGTGGCCGTAAAAGCATTTGTTTCCACCGTGATTTTGAGTTTCATACTGCCTGTATTTAATGTATCATTAGGAGTGCTTGATATGTCGTCGCTTTTATTGCAGCACGCAAGAAGCTGGATACATATTAAACAGGATAAGAGGGTTAGAGCAGGCTTCATATTATCGTGAATTAGATGTCTTTTAGATGTTTAGCAGGAATGCCGCCTACTACGGTATTGGCAAGAACATCTTTAGAAACCACTGCGCCGGCAGCTACTACAGCGTTTTCACCGACAGTTACGCCAGGCAGGATTGTTGCCCCCGCACCAATCCATGCATTTTTCTTGAGGTGAATATGTCCTGGAACGAGTGCTTGTCTTTCCTTGGGAGAAAGGGGGTGGCCTTCAGATAACAGGCTTACTTTAGGGCCGATCAGGACATTGTCTTCAATAGTTATTCCACCCAAATCAAGGAAGACACAGTCAAAGTTGATAAAGACATTCTTGCCAATTTTGGTGTGTTTCCCGTGATTTATATATAATGGGGTGAATATTGCAACGCTTTCATCGATCTCGGAACCTGTAATTTGGCTAAGTAGATCCCTGATTTCTGCGGTATTGGAAGAATTATTTAGCTGAGTCAGGATCCTCTTCGTTTCAAAAGAAGCTTCGCGAAGTTTGCAGACTTCCGGATTATCAGACGTAATAGTCTCTCCGCGTCTTAGTTGTTCAAAAATGTCTTTACCAGGATGATTAGATAACATACTACAAAGGTCGTGACACAAGTGCCCCTTGAGTAACGATATTCAAACCAATAAGTAAGAATTTCAAACTTATTGCAATCTTAGAGTCTTTGGATTTGTACCGGTGAGTTTCTTAAAGAAGTTGTTGAAGTAGGTGGTGTATTCAAAACCAAGAGCATAGGCTATGTCAGCTATATTCCACCCGGTATGGAGCAATAGCGCCTTTGCTTCAGTCACGATCCTTTCTGTAATATGCGCAGTAGTTGGCTTGCCGGTCACTTCCTTTACAGCACGATTGAGGTAGTTTACATGCACATTGAGGTGACTTGCATAATCTTGTGCTGTTTTTAAACGCAGGGGTTGATCAGAGCTTTCAACAGGGAACTGTCTTTCCAGTAGTTCAAGGAAAACCGCTGTGAGGCGCGAAGCAGCATTTTTATGCTGATCGTAATGTTCTGAAGGCTGAAGTTTTAAGGCTTCATGAATAATTAAGTTGATGTAGTTGCGTATAAGGTCATCTTTGTAGGTATAATCGCTCTTTTGCTCCTCAATCATCTTTTGGAAGATGGTATTCAGAAACTCCCGCTGCTGCTCATTTATTTTTAAGACAGGTGTACCGCCTATTTTAAATAAAGGAGAATTTTGCAAGCTTTCTGACCGGTCCGACGCCTTAAAAAAATCTTCAGAAAAAAGAACAGTATAACCTACATAAGTGGTAGAAATAGTCTCCCATGAATAAGGGATGTGCGGATTGCCGAAAAACAAGATACTGCCTTCCTGCTCAAAACTTTTATCCGCATAGTGGATTTTACTTTTTCCTGTGGTGAGACAAATTTTATAAAAGTCCTTTCTGCTATAAATCTTCGTCGCGTTACCATCAGCTTCTATTTGAAAAACATTGAAGCCCTTCAACTTTAGTTCGTTATTGAAGCTTGAAACCGACCGAAATTTTCCCTTTTCCATAGAACAAAGTTAAGAATAACAAATTTATAGTAAAATCATGCTAGCGTAACTAGGCGTACGCGTCCAGTGGATATATTGGCTTAGGTCCGGAAGATAAGGATGGAACATTATCAGTGAATTACACAAAATGCTGGCACAAAATTGAGCTGAACCAGCTGTTTCCCGCAACAGTTCTGACACGTTTAATGTATCGATTTCTGCAGGTTCTATTTACTCAAATCAAAAGTTACTGTGACGTTTCCAGAACCCAATATAGCAGCCAGTCCCGAAGGATTATCGATACGCCCGAGCCGCGTGTAGCTGTACGATGTTGAAAAAGTTTTATAGAAAAGCACTAATGTATTAGCGCCATACATCATCAGATCTCCTGTTTGTATAGTTCCGGGGTTTGATGCATTAGTCGGCAGACTATAAGATAAATCGAAATACTTTTCGTTTCCGTTCAACTCGCTCATATTAATAGTAATGGGCAACGTCGCTCTGAAAGCAGTTGCCGTCGCGTTGTTGTAGAGGGTGGCAGTGAAAACATTGGTGCCAACCGATATTTTAAGCTTCATACTATCTACATTTTGAATGTTAGATTCTTGAATATTTGGTTCAAGAACCTGCGTCTCATCACTTCTACAGGCGAACAGGTTAACACTAATCAACATTAGAACAATAAACCCAGTGCTTTCATATAGAAATATTAAAATCGGCTTCTTTAAAATGAAGGTGCCAGAAAAAGCACCTTCTGATAATTGCTTAAACGGAAATTATTTCAAGTGTGCATTGAAGAATGATACCAGTTTATCAAAAGGGATCAATTCTAATCTATCGTATAGATCTACGTGACCAGCACCCGGAATAATATACAATTCTTTGGGTTCGGCAGCACGTTTGTAAGCATCCTCACTGAACTCTTTTGAATGGGCCTTATCTCCCGTGATGAAAAGCATAGGACGAGGAGAAATGGTTTCTATGTCGTTAAACGGATAAAAGTTCATAAACTTAACGTTACTTGTCAGTGTAGGATGTGTGGTGTGTTCCTGCGAGCCTCCTTTGGGAGTGTACTCACCACGGGGAGTACGATAAAAATCATAAAATTCACGCTGGATAGGATGTGTGTTTTCATCTAACTTATGCACAGTCCCGCCGGTGTATTTAGTTTCACCGCCAGTAAACTCCACCTCACGTTGTTCTACCGCTTCCGCTATAAGTTTCTTTCTCTGCTCAGGCGTCTGCGAATGATTAAGAGCATCACGGTTAGCTGCTCCCATATCGTACATACTAACAGTAGCGATAGCTTTCATTCGTGGATCAATCTTAGCGGCACTTATAACAAAGCTTCCGCTGCCACAAACACCGATAACACCGATACGCGATTTATCCACAAACGGACGTGTACCAAGAAAATCAACTGCTGCGCTGAAATCTTCGGCATAAATATCAGGTACAACAGCATTACGTGGTTCACCTTCGCTCTCCCCCCAGAAAGACAGATCAATTGCCAAAGCAATAAACCCCCGGTCGGCCATATTTGAAGCATAAACGTCTGCACTTTGTTCTTTTACAGCCCCCATAGGGTGCCCAACAATGATCGCAGCATGTTTTTTATTCTGATCTAAACTTTTGGGAATAAAAAGATGTCCTGCAACATTCATTTTGTACTGGTTTTTAAAAGTAACCTTATACATTGTAACGTTATTACTCACCTTAAAGGTTGTATATTCCTTTGGTGATAGTTGTTCCATTGTCTCTGTCTTTTTTGATTGTTCTTTTGGTTTTGTTTCTGTGCAGGACTGTCCCACCATTGTAAGAAATGCTGCTATAATAATTGTTAGATGTTTCATCTTATATTTCAATTTAAATTCCATGAATACTCATTTTTGGTTAGCCTTTAATTAATTATTTTGATAAATTTTGCGGGAATACCACCCACTACCGTGTTGTCGGGAACATCGAGGGTAACGACTGCACCAGCTGCAACTACCGAATTTTCTCCAATCGTCCCCCCCGGCAATATTGTAACAGCTGCACCAATCCATGCATTTCGTTTAATTACTATCGGCTTTGAAATAAGTGCTGTTCTGTTGGCGGGATCTAATGGATGATTTTCTGTTATCAGGTTGACTTTGGGACCTATCAATACATCATCTTCTATTGTAATTGAACCCATGTCGAGGAATGAACAAGCATGGTTGATAAATACTCTTTTTCCTATCGTAATGAACCGGCCAAAATTGCTATAAAATGGAGCGAAGACAGTGGTGCTTCTATCTACCTCAGTTCCGATAATCTCACCTAATCTTTTTCGTATCTGCTCAATGTCTGTAGACGAATTAAGCTCTGCAGATAGTTTTATAGTGCGGTCAACAAGCTTTTGCACCTTTGAATAATCCTGGTCATCCAATCGTATTGGCTCTCCGGCTTTCATCCTGTCAAAGATGTTACTACTGAGTTGAAGGAAAATTTGTTTTTTTGACGTATTCACTGGCATTGATTTGATGATACAAAGGTATCTCAGCAAAAACCACACGAATAACGATATTCAAACCAATTGTTAAGAAATTCAAATCTCCTCTGCCCGCAAAGACTTAGGATTAGTGCCGGTCATTTTTTTGAAGAAGTTATTAAAGTAGGTGGGATATTCAAAACCCAGTGCATAAGCTATTTCGGCTATATTCCAATCTGTGTGCTGCAACAATGACTTTGCTTCGCTGATAATCCTTTCAGTAACATGGGCAGTTGTAGGTTTTCCGGTGACCTCCTTTATTGCACGGTTCAAATAATTTACATGCACGTTTAGGTTTTTTGCGTAATCCTGTGCAGATTTCAACTGAAGCGGACGGTCGGTGCTTTCGATCGGAAACTGCCTTTCCAAAAGTTCTAGGAAAACTGATGTAATTCTCGAAAAAGCGTTTTTATGTTGATCATAGTTTTCCGAAGGTTGCAATTTAAGCGCCTCGTGAATAATCAGATTGATATAATTACGCATAAGGTCGTCTTTATACACATAATCCGACTGTTGCTCATCAATCATTTTCTGAAAAATACTATCCAGAAATTCTCTTTGTTTATCCGTTATGTTTAATATGGGCGTACCGCCAATCTTAAAAAAAGGCGATTGTTGCAGGCTTTCTGAACGTTCTGATAGCTTAAGAAACTCTTCTGAAAAAAGGCAAGTGTAGCCCACATAGGTTATTGAAAGGGTCTCCCAGGAATAAGGTATATGGGGGTTGCCAAAAAACAAAACTGTACCCTCGGTTTCAAAGCTCCTGTCGGCATAGTGAATAATGCTCTTACCCGTTGTCAGGCAAATTTTATAAAAGTCCTTTCTGCTATAAATGCGGGTTACATTGCTATCACTTTCTATTTCGTATACACTAAATCCCTTTAACTTTAGGTCATTATTAAATTGCGAAACAGAACGGACAATCTTGTTTTCCATAATGTAAAGTTAAGAAAATCAACATTTTGTTACTTGCTTAACATTTTAATGGGCTGCCAGGCAGACCAAATAAATTGCTACATGGATTATCTGCACTGCAATGCAGGTGAACGCCTAAATCATTCGCTAAAGGGATAATTTGGCTATTGAAATATTCTAAATTATGTCTCAGATCCTCATTAGAAACATTTGAGTAAGCATAAATCTGCGATAAAAGCTCCTCTAATGAATTATTTACAATGGATGAGAACCCATGAAAAATATTATTAGTTAATTCTATTTTATGCAGTTCGGTCAAGCGATTATTTAAAATATGAGCCTTATGTATTTGGTAACCGTTATAGTCTTTTTCAGCTGAGGGCCTGTTTAATATAAACAAATCAAAAACGGAAAATGCAACCGGATCGAAATGAGAGAAAGCATATTTATCATCGTAACTAAAATTGAAATGTGTTCTTAGTTTATAATAAACCGGTGTAAAATTATAACCTATTACTTTTATCCCGCTTTGAGCGAGATTAACTATTGATTCCTGATAATTCTGTATATAGAAATCCCTATAAGCGCCATTTCTTTTTATATCCTCATGTAAAGGTAAGTTCTCAACGACTGTCCAATCCCGGTCTTCAAGTAACATTCTGTGCTTCGTATCTTTTATTTGATCCCTTGTCCACACTTCCCCATCAGGAACCTGTTTAAGTGTACTTATACAGCCATCAATGTCCTCATAAACTGGTTTTGTATATTCAGAGTAATAACTTTCATTAATTGAATACATAATTCTACTTTTTAAAAATTATTGAATATTTTCATCCTATTTACAGTGGAGCCATCTCCTCTCCCATAGTTAAAACTGGAAGGATTCAGCTATTTCAGAAAGATGCTTTTTTCCCTTTCATATAAGTAAAATTAGAAGACTTTTTTAGCCCACACTGGCCAGCCTGCAGCTGTGAAACCAGTGTAAGTTAGCGTAACCTTTCGTGGCGATGCTTCCCAATCCCAGGCATCTGCAACATTGTATTTATTATCATTTATTGTAAGAATACTCTTTACATTATCAAAAGCCCATGTACCGGTTACAGCCCCACTTACAGTTTTATCTGATTTCAACACCAAATATGTCGATTTCTGTATTGCTT
This sequence comes from uncultured Pedobacter sp., assembly GCA_966210515.1. GTDB lineage: Bacteria > Bacteroidota > Bacteroidia > Sphingobacteriales > Sphingobacteriaceae > Paradesertivirga. The sequence continues at coordinate 6,159 of CBIHLM010000010.1, read as the reverse complement.
GATATTGATATTGCATGGTAATCTGCTCCCAGTTTCCTATAAGTGATTGTTCTGTAACTAAGGTTTCAGGAACAGCTGCATATCGCTCGGGAGATACTGCAGGCCAGCCATCTTCAGTCCATTGTATACTTCTTACATGGCCCATCATGATTGCATTCGAGGCATTTACACCTGGTACATCTTTAGGTAAACGGGCTTGCGATGCGTAAAACCATTCTTTAGTATCAGGATTTTGAAAAACTGAACAATGAGAAAACCCAACCCATCCTGTATGTCCATTAAATGCATATGGATGTGTTATCATTGGCCAGCATTCCGCCCCATTGGTTACATTGGCTCCATCAATACCTAAATAAGGTCCAGTTATACTTTTTGAGCGGGCAACACGAGTATTATATGCAACAGAAAGCTCATCGTAAGCCATGAATAAATAATAGTAATCGGTACTCGCATTATAAATAATTTCTGCACCTTCTAACGCCTGCCAACGATTAACATTTACATTGCCACGACCGGCAATTCGAACACCATAATCGCTCAATGTTTCAAGTTTATCAGGCTTTCCGGTTGTTGGATTTAACATTAACGCGGCAATTCCAGAATGCCATGACCCGTAAATTAACCAGTGCTCTCCTTGAGGGGTTATTACAAAACTTGGATCTATGGCATTAAATTTAAAGTATGCATCCCAATCATTACCACCGTTACGGGCATAAGTTTTTATACCATCGGGTTGAGAACAGACCACCATCCCTTTATCCACCCAAGTGTTGGTTGCAAGATCATCCGATTCAGCCAAGCCAATAAAAGCTCGCTCACTCCATGATGTATTTGTATCAGAGCCAACTATTGGATTCATCACCACAATGCTATAATACATCCGGTATTTATTACCAACCTTAACAATATAAGGAGCCCAATAACCGTAATTTGGATTCGTTATAGGAGGCAACGCGGGATTCATGCGAGCTCTTTTATTATTTAATGAATCCTTTATCCAAACAGGCGCTTCCATCATAGCCATTCCCATAAACTCCCAGTTAACAAGATCTTTGGAGCGTCTGTACGGAAAATGACCATGTCCGTCAAGTGTATTACCATAAGATGCGTCCGTTTGATACATGTAATAATAATCCCCGCATTTCTCAACTGAGGGGTCATGAACGTTGGCCAAATTCCATTGTTCCCGGGTTACCCATGATGATATTGGTATATAATTATCAGCATATGTTGGTCCTTTGAAGGAATTCGTCACCGGTTTGTTTTCTTCTTTGGGTTGCACTATCTGACCTTTTTTGCAACCCGCAAGCGCAGTCGCGAACAGAACGATGATGAAAAAATAATTTAATTTCATATTGATAATTTTAAAAAAACAGATAGTTCATGAACGAGTGACCTGGGGTTGCGATTTGAACTATGTAAAAAGCTGCACCATGCTTAAAAAACATTAGTGCAGCTTTAATACAATTCTAGAATTTTGAATTAGTAAGTAGCATTTTGTTTGAAACCAGGATTGTTGTCGATTTCACTTTGAGGAATAGGGAAATACTCTCTTCCTGGTTGATAATTATTCATTTCAGCATCTCTTGATTTCAACCAGGCTAACTTTACAGGATCTTTTAACCACCCCCAACGTTTAATATCATCGAAACGATGGCCTTCTAAACAGAACTCTAATAGTCTTTCATGTCCTAGCTGTTCCCTTATTTCGGCTTGACTTAGACCTGCAAACTCTATTTCTCTGTTTGGTAAATTAACTCTGGTTCTAACCTTTTGAATGTATTTTGCCGCTTCTGCCTTGTTCCCTAATTCGTTCTGGCATTCAGCGTACATTAGCAAAACATCGGCATAACGCATAATTCTCTCATTGATGCCAGATTTCCAATCAAATTCATTGGGCTTATTGCCATAACCATTTTGATATTTTTTACAATAAATTTCATTTAAATCTGTCGCACTATTTTTGTAGAATTCAGCAAAAGACTTTCCGTAGATCATTGCACCCGGCTTATTATAAAAGATAGTAGCGTCTAATCTTGGATCAAGTTCATCGGTAATTGTTTTTTCCAATTGGAATTCAGCCAATACCGAGAATGATGGCTGTACATCCACCCAACCAAAACCACGAGGAGCAAAGGTAATTGCCCTTGCAGAAGCTCTTGCCCAGGTTGGACGAGGAGCTCCAGCCCATGCATCTTCCGTACCGCCAACTCCTGGAGTAGCTGAAAATTGGACTTCAAAAATCGACTCTTTATTGTTTTCAAAATCGGTGGTGAAGTTGTCTTTATAGTTTGCCATCAAGTCGTAAATACCCAAATCAATTACTGCTTTAAACTGAGCAGAGGCTTCTGCGTACTTTTTATTAAACAGCAATGTTTTACCAAGATAAGCCATGGCTGCGCCCTTGGTTGCACGCCCTTTATCTGCCGCATTTGGATACGTGGTCGGGAGCATAGTGATAGCTGTGGTAAAATCCGCCTCAACCTGAGCCCAGCCCGCTGCCTCTGATTGCTGAGGCTGAAGGTAATCTGCAGATGTCTTAGGTTCATGAAGCGGCAATGCGACACTTCCAAACATATCAACCAGGTGAAAATAATTCAGACCTCTCAAAAAATAAGCTTGTCCTAATACTGCCTTCTTCGCATCGGCATCCATTGTTATGTTGGGTACATTATCTATTACCTGGTTACAACGGTTAATGCCGTGATAGTAGGTTTCAAAAGCCCAGCCATAGCCAGCAGGATCCGCTGAGCCCAAAGCGAACCTTCCCACATTAGACATTGCACCCCATGGGCTGTTGCTTCTTACATCGTCTCCGGGTACATTTAATAACAGTGGAGTAAAACGCATGTATGTACCATCTATTAGTAAAGCGGCATATGCGGCATTCACTCCCATTACCGCATCATTCTGAGTTTTCCAGAAAGATTGTGCTGTTTGCGCATTGGGGTTAACCAGTTCAAGATTTTTCTTACAACCAGTTGCTGTAAAAACAGCCAGTACAACCCCCATTATATATATAAATCTATTTACTTTCATGTTCTTAAATATTACTGCTTATAATCCTATTTGTAATCCTAACATAATAACTCTTGAATTAGGGAATGATCCATAATCAAAACCTCTGCTAAATAACCCATCACTTATGAAATCCGGATCATATCCTCTGTATTTAGATACGGTAAATAAGTTTTGTCCGGAAATGTAGGCACGAAGGTTACTAATCGCTTTTGCCTTTGTTAAAACACCTTTTGGAAGAGTGTAGCCAATCTGGGCATTTTGCAATCTGGTATATGATCCATTATCTACAAAACGATCCGAAAAACGTGCATTGCCATTTGGATCTAAAATTACGGGGCGTGGAATATTGGTATTCGTGTTTGTTGGTGTCCAGAAATTCAATTCATCAACGGAATGATTATTGTATTGACCGGTCATTAAATCCCGATAAACTCCGTTGAATACCTTATTTCCATAAGATCCCTGTATGAACATAGAAAAATCAAAGCTCTGGTAAGATGCCCCAATATTTAAACCGCCGTTAAATTTGGGAATTGCAGATCCCAAATAAGTTCTATCTCCGGCATCTGTTATCTTGCCATCTCCATTCAGATCCTTAAATTTGATATCACCAGGAGCGGCACCCGGTTGAGTTGCATGTGAAGCTACGTCATCCGTATTTTGAAAAATCCCCTCAACAACATGACCAAATAACTGACCAATTTCTCCGCCAACTTCAGTTTTGCTTCCTGCACCATATATTGGATTATTGGTTCCGCCTAGTTTTAAAACTTTATTTTTAGTGGTACCTAAGTTGGCAGAAATATCATATTTTAATTTATGATCATTGTTTTTGTAAGTAAGGTTAAACTCTAAACCTTTATTCTCAAGAGTTGCTGCATTAGTCGTTACAGAAGATGGAATTACACCCACTGATAATGGCAGAGAAATATTTGCTAGAAGATCTGTCGATTTTCTAGTGTAGTATTCTGCCGTAAATGAAAGCTTATCTTTAAACAATCCTAAATCAATCGCAACATTGCCCGTAGCTGTTTGCTCCCACTTAATTGATGGATCAGCTAACTGAACTACAGTTGCACCGGCATTTAGTGCATCATTAAAAACATAACTTGCATTAGCGTTAATAAAAGATTGGTAGCGATAATTTGGACCGCCAGGAAAGTTTTGATTACCCAATACCCCATAACCACCTCTAACCTTTAAGGTACTAATAAACGATGGCAAGTGTATAAAGCTTTCGTTATGAGCATTCCAGGCGGCTGCCATAGACCCGAAATTTCCATATTTATTTTCAGGAGCAAATCTGGAAGAACCATCACGGCGAGCGTTAACCGTTAATAAATACCGATCGTCGAAGTTATAATTTACACGGGCCAGGTAAGACAATAATCTACTTTCATCTCCGCCTCCTGATAAGGTTTTAGCCGTTGTTTTTGAAATATAACTAAAAGTCTTAAACTTCAGCTCCTGGTTATCAGTAGCATTTCCTCTGATATAACCAAAATGATCTTCCTGATAGGTGGTACCCGCAAGGAAATCTACTTTATGTTTACTTATTGCTAACGAATAAGTTAGGGTATTTTCAATTAAAGCTGTGTTAACATTTCCTCTCTCTTCTGAAAGTATGTAATTCGGATTTATGTAATAAAATCCCATATCAAATTGAGGTTCGAAATGATAATTGTTATAATCGGTATTATCATAACTTGCGTTTATCTTATATTTCAAGTTTTTAAACAGCTCATACTCGCCCCAGAAATTTCCTAACCTTCTATCCCGGTCGCTTTTATCGGTAATAAGAGAATTCATTCCTATTACGTTCAATGTAATACCGACATTCACACCAGCATCGCTACCACTATATCCACCCAATCTATTAGGATCTAAAACTGGAATTGTCGGCATAGCAGTTAACATACTGGTTACTCCGCCTCCAATAACGACATGGGTATTAGTTCCTGCCAGGTTGTTTTTGTTTGCTTTGGATAAAGCTGTTTTACCACCAAATGAAAATTTTCCCTTCTTGCCCTGAAAACCGCCGTTAAATGTATAGCGTTTATATGCCGCCGGGCCTTCCAGAGTGCTATTTTGATCAAAATACCCCAGTGATGCATTAAAGGTTACAGCCTCGCCTCCACCCGATAAACTCAAACTATGATCTTGCATCATAGCTGTCTTAAACATTTCATCCTGCCAATCGGTATTGGTAGTACTAAATTTAGGATTAGCAGGATCATTCGCAGGAGCAACCAAACGTCCAGCATTTATTTCAGCTGCTGTAGTAATTTTCTGATAACCTACGCGGTCTGTAAGTGCAATTTTTTTGGGAATGCTTTGCGCCCCTACATAACTATTGTAATTAATTTTTAACGGACCAGTTTTTCCTTTTTTAGTTGTGATAATAACGACACCAGTTGCGGCCCTTGCCCCGTAAATAGCTCCTGCAGACGCATCCTTCAATACCTGAATGGATTCTATTTCGCCCGGTGCAAAATCAGACGGATTATCAACAGGTACACCATCTATCACAAATAAAGGACTACCGGAACCAAAAGTAGTAGTACCTCTAATTTTAATAGCAACTCGTGCTCCTGGTTCACCAGAACCTTGCACAGTTACACCCGCAACCTGCCCCTGAAGCATTTTCGCTACATCATATGTGGCTGTTTTTTTTGCGTCTTTTACATTTACAATTGCCACAGAACCTGTTAAGTCTTTCTTTTTAACCGTTCCGTAACCAACTACTACTACCTCTTCTAATGCCTTCTTATCTGACACTAATCTTACATCAACAAGAGTCCTGCTATTTATTTCGACCTGCTTGGTTTCAAATCCAATGTAAGTGAATACTAATATTCCACCCGCTTCAGGCACGCTAATTTTGTATTTTCCTAATACATCGGTTATAGTTGACACTTTAGTTCCCTTAAGTGTTATGCCAACGCCCGGCAAGATTTCGCCGTGTTCATCTTTTACAGTTCCGCTTACCGAGACATCTCCCATATTATTGAAATTAAGACTTGTTTTTAATGTCAATTTCACCTCACTGGTAGCAACAAAATCTTCTGATCCGGAAGTTGCATGCGCGGGCACAGTATATAAGCCGCCCATAAGCCAAACACTACAAAGTGTTAGTAG
>CBIHLM010000009.1:0-88355 GCA_966210515.1 uncultured Pedobacter sp. | reverse complement strand
CAAAAGTAGAGAAGAAGGGGCGAACAAAAGAAGAATTAAATCAGATCATAGAGTGGTTAACAGGCTTCGACAACAAGAAATTGCAGGAACTTATAAATGAAAATGTAACGTTTGAAACCTTCTTCCAAAAAGCTTCGCTAAACCAAAATGCGCAACTCATCACAGGTGTAATCTGTGGATATCGTGTCGAGGAAATCGAAGATCCCTTGACGCAGCAGGTCAGGTATTTGGATAAGCTGGTGGATGAGTTGGCGAAGGGCAGGAAGATGGAGAAGATATTACGAAGCTTGTAGAATGCCAGGAAAACTTCGTCACGTGACAAGCAAAAGCTGGAACATCCGTCGAAATAAAGAGAGTAAACAATAAAGTAACACATCTGCAAGAATCTCGGGTAAGGGCATTTTTTACTTTAAAAAGGTGTGATGTTCCTCTTTTGAAACAATTTGTTAAATTGGCACTTATCGGCTTGGATTGAACCTTTGGCGGCTTAGAAGCCCGCCAAAGGCAAAACCACAGACCGCCAGATGAACGCTTAAAATAAGAGCAACATGAGCAACATTAAATTTGACGGCGGACTAAATATCGCCATTAAAATCCCGAAAGCCAAGTATGATCAGACTGTGGTTTTTTATAAGGATATTTTAAAACTCGAAGTTACAGAGAAGCCGATAAACCACCCAACCGTTTCAAGAACGCACGAAGTAAAATTCGGGCATAACACTGTTTGGTTAGATTGTGTAGACAATTACACCCATTCTGAAACCTGGCTGGAATTGAAAACACCTAACGTTTTAAAAGCGACTGAATACTTAAAACATAATGGAATTGAAACCTGTGATGAACTTGAAAAAATCCCTGAAGACAACCATTGGATAATGGATCCTGCGGGAACTGTATTTATAATTGGAAAAGATGGTTCTGAATAATTTGAATTGAATTAAACAACAACCACCGCAGTAAAAAACTTTGTCGGTAAAAGCCTCCCCTCATCTGGTGAACACCTCTGCACATTAGATGTAGTTCTGGTCATTAATTAAACGCATATACCCTGTCCAACAAAACCTGCTCTGTAAAGAGTTTGGGAATCACATCATTTGCACCTACGTCTAAAATGGTGTTATAAATATTTTCTTCGGCCGACACTATAATAACAGGAATTGAATCTGTTTCAGGATTACTCTTTATTGCCTTACAAATATTTCTTCCATCCATTTCTCCTAAATCAATATCTAATAATATCAAATCCGGCCTGGTACGATCAATCGTACGGAATATATCTTTTCCATTCGAACATATTGAAACACGAAAACCAGCTTGTGTAAGTAGAAATTCAATAATTTCTCTTATATCGTCATCGTCATCTACAACAAGAATCTTCTTATTCATCTGCAGTTAAAAGCCGCTCAATTAATGGAGTCGTTGTGCTAATTTTCAAAAAAGACTGCACTTCTAGCGCAAGCCTTCTCTACCTAACAAACCCTTAAGAAAAAAAGAACCTCTTTTTAGGAGGTTCCGCTGATAGGTAGTTGAAAATATGGATAAAATCAAAATTTATAAATCATTTTTTTAATCTGCGCTAAATTACAAAGAGGCAATCACTTGAAAAAGGTGGGAAATACTAAATATCTCTGCGGCAACTACCTATTTTACTTCAGAAAACAGCGCTTTTTTTTCAAGAGAAGAAAAATCTTAATACTTATTACACAGCTGACACATTTCCATGACTATTATCTCCCCTTCTGAACAATACTAAACCATTCAAATCAATTAATTGTAAAAATATAGAATTATCACCCTGAACATTTCTGATTTAAAGAAACCATTTCACGATTGAGACAGTTAGGATAATGCATGAAGGTGCGTTAGACTTATCAATATGGCTGAATCAACTGGGAATTTTTTTTCATCGAAGATTGACCCCATGCTTTGTACCCTTGTTAAGGAAGTTACAGACGATCCGCAATACCTATATGAGATAAAGTGGGATGGCTACAGAATAATTTCCTATTGTAAAGAAGGGAACTTGCTTTTAGCGTCAAGACGCGGCCTCGATTATACTAAAAAATATCCCCAGGTAGCTGAGGCTATCAAGGATCTTGGTCATGATTTGATTATGGACGGAGAAGTTGTCTGTTTTAATAAAGAGGGTTTAGCGGATTTTGATGCTTTACAGAATTTTAACGGATACCGGACCCCCATTTCGTATTGTGTTTTTGACTTGCTTTGGCTGGATGGTCATAACCTGATGGAATTACCTCTGATACAACGAAAAGAAATATTAGCTGTATTACTAAGAGACAAAACAAATGATACCCTGAAATACAGTGAATCATACGATGAAGGTTCAAGGCTCTACGAAGAAATGCTTGAAAAAGGCTCGGAGGGTATCATCGCTAAGCGAAAGGATAGTCCGTACGTACCAGGCCAAAGAGGTGCTAACTGGCTAAAAATTCCAACTATCAACCGACAGGAATTTGTTATTGGGGGCTGGGCCGAATCAGATAAAAACAGGCTATTTAGGTCGTTGCTCTTCGGTGCCTACAATGAGAATGGAGACCTTGAGTGGATAGGTCGTTCAGGAGGAGGTTATAAGCAAAAGGAAATGCCCGAAATTATCGAACGCCTGAAATCGATTGAGATTGATATATCTCCATTTGCAAATAAAATACCAGACACAAAAGGTGCAAGGATACACTATGTGCGGCCCGAGCTTGTGGCTAACTTTGCTTTTGCCACGTGGACCAAGTCTGGAAGAATAAGGAAACCAGCAACATTTTTGGGATTCAGATATGATAAAAAGGCATCAGAAATTATAAAAGAAGTACCGAAGGACATTAGATCATTGGGTCAGGAAGAACCTGATAAAGGACAGGCCAATATTCCAATTGAAAGGGTTTATCTTAATCAGGATTCTAACTGGAAGGAATTGGACACTTTGCCGGTTACAGATGAACGAGAACTGCCGGTGGAGGGGTATACGATTAAGGTTCATAGTCTATCCAAAGTTCTATGGAAGAAGGAGGGCGTAAGTAAAGCTGATCTGCTGAGGTATTATGCGTCTATTGCTGATTACATTTTACCTTACCTTAAAGATAGACCCCTTACATTGTACATAAAACACATCGCACCAACAGCTCCGGGATTATACATTAAGGATATGGAAGGTCGTGAGCCCGAGTTCGCAGAAGTTTTCCAGACTTTCAGAAAGTACCAAAAGAAAGGCAAACGAAATGAAATTGACTATCTGGTTTGTAATAATGCAGCAACCTTATTGTACATAGTCAATTTGGGAGCTATTGATTTTAATCCCTGGAGCTCGCGGACGATTGCTTCTGACTATCCTGATTATATAACAATAGGCCTCGATACATCGAATGGCGAATTCAACAAAGTCGTTGAAACTGCCAAAGCTGCCAAAGAAGTGTTTACTAGGCTAAAAATCAAGACCTTTCCTAAAACATCAGGAAAAACCGGCATGCACTTATTAATACCTTGTTCGAATCTTACATTTCCTGATGCAAGAAGATCAAGTTCGGCAATATGTAATATGATACATGAACTCCTGCCAGAGATTACCACCCGCGAAATTAGTGTTGACAAACGCGGAGAAAAGATATTTGTAGATGATAGTCAGAATGACCTGGCTGACACAATCGCGTCTGTGTACTCAGTTCGCCCATACCACATACCAACGGTTTCAACTCCACTTGAATGGAGAGAAATCAATACGGAGCTGAATCCTTCTGATTTTACTATCAACACCATTAAACGACGAATTGCCCGGAAAGGTGATTTATTTAAAGATTTATTCGACTCACAAGTCGTTCAGGAAAACAACAGGGTGCTTCGTAAACTCTAAGGTCTACCTACTAAGGATTCTTAATTGCCATCCGTTTGCTTTCAATTTTTATAAGATAATTTGTATTACAGGCTTGCTTTCGGGTCTCCGGATTCAAAAATTTTGGTTTCAATTTTGTGGTCTTCGCATTCAGAGAACTGGCTATAAGTTTAAACGGAAGCCCCGACTCCACCAGTTTACTTTTACCCTCCTCGTTGGTAAATAACCATATTTCCTGTTCGTAACCTATTTTGTTTTTCATGTCGTCCAACTCTATAAAGGAGAAAATATTAGCAGCGTAAAAATCAAAAGCATAGCTGTTGGTATTAAACTTATATACCTCAGCCGGGTTAATCTTTTTTTCTGTTAAGACTTTAGCGAGGGATATTCCAGCCTGGTACTTAAGCAGCTGCGGGTAGAAGTTTCCGTTTAAAAGAACGTTTACAAAAATGATGCAAAAGGCTGAGCTAATTACGATTTTATGAAAGTAGGATTGTCCGGAAGATAGATTCTGCCACAGGGCGACTAATAGAAAAACAGATGCCGCGATGATAACAGCTGAAGTTAAAGGAAATACCCAGGTGTTCAGTATGATTGCAATCAGTACACAGCCGCCAATTACGATATACTGAAATTTGAGAATTAATTTAAGTTGTCGGACTCCCGACTGGCTGTGATGAAGCTCAAGCAACTTTTGTGCTGTAATAATCCCAAAAAAGGGGAAAAGTATATTCAGGTAATGGGGAAGCTGATAACCTGCTGATGATATGGCGGTGAATATGAGAAGTATTGTTCCTAAAGTCAGCAACTCCTGTCCGGCAATAAAGCGAAAGCCACTTTTTATGAAAAAAGCTAGCTTAGAAAAAATAGCATAATACGTAATAAACGCCCAGGGTAGAAAAGCCCACAACATCGTGTGCAGAAAAAAGAAGGGCTTCACTTTCCCTTTTCCAAAGTGATCGCCATCAAACCGTTCAGTACTTTGGCCCCACAGTATAAATTTAATTCCCGAGATGTTAGAGCTGCCCCTTATTGCTTTTTCGGGATGCAGATCGAACTGAATGTAAAAACAATATAACACTGGTGAAATAAAGATGACTAACAGCGGCAAAACCACAAACCATTTGATGTTAAACAGTTTTTTCCAGTTTCTTTGATACAACAACAAAAAAAACATTGCGATAGCAGGCATGGCTACACCGACCATTCCTTTTGTTGCAAATCCCAGTGCCATGCCTAAGGCTCCTAAAATATAATTATACCATTTGTCCCAATACACAGCTTCGCAGAGCTGCCAGGTGGCGAAGATGATGAACCCCGTAAGCATTGCATCCATACGGACATCATTATTGGCAAGAATAAAGGCCTGTGAACTTGCCGTAATCAGGGCAGCAAATCTGCCAGTTTCGGCGGCATAAAGAAGCTTAGCTAAACGATAGGTAGAATATATGCCCAGACACGTGACGAGAAATGAAGGTAGCTTATAAGCAAGAGTTGTAACCCCAATCAGATTGAAAAAAGCCGCAGCGCTCCAGAAAAGGAGATGGGGTTTATCCAAATAATCTCGTCCTTTACTTAAAAGATGGATATAGTTATTGCTGCGTACCATTTGAAGAGCAATGTCAGCATGATGGCTGGCATCCTCGTCCATAAGCGGGACAATCAGTCCCAGTAAATAAACAAATACCAGGGCAATAAACAGAACTATATATTGCTGTTTCGGGTTGATTTCAGGTATGATCGTCATATCCCTAGAACATATTCTTTCAACCTATTTTCATGTAAAATGAAAATTGTAAAAGGAATATGCAACCAATTTACAGGCTCTGCACAATCAGGGATTCTGCACTTTATCCTGGCCTTAGATACCCTGCTATTAAAGACAAATCGCCGTCCACATAAATATACCTACTTAACAATTTTTTTCGGAGCATACTTCCCCGGCGAAGCGGAAACACCCTGCAAATTGAACATCTTTAAATCATTTACTCCATGGCTTTCGATAACATGGGCATAATAAGCCGGACGATTTTCGCCCCAATTAACCGAGCTATTGCGAATGCTTATATGCTCCGCTTTATCTAAATAAAAACCCGAAGTATTTGCTTTAACCATTCCCTCCACCTGACTCGGGCGGCGATCATAAACACTTCCGGGCAGTTTTGTGGTTTTATTGATGGTTACATCCACCTGATCAAAATAAATTCCTGATATTTTATCTACTGATTCAGCACTTACATAAATACCGTTTTCACTGGTGCATTTTATATTGCTGAACGTAATGTCCGACACCTTACCTACCCTGCCCTCGGTAGCGCCTTTTGGGAAACGCCAGTTAGCATCTTTATGATTCACCTTTGCGCGGCGGTAAGCTGTAATGTAAATCGGTTCGGCTTTACCCCACCAAACATCCGAGAACAGATTTCCCTCCACAATCATATTGGAAAAAATAACATCCTTCACTACTCCTTCATCCCGGTTTTGAATTCCTATCCCGCGATTACTTTTTCGAATGATGCAATTATTAACAAGAACATTTCTGATTGTATCCATATTTTCTGAACCAATTTTAATGGCGCATGAACGTGATGTCATGGTGCAATTTGTAACGGTAATATTTTCGCAGGCGCCAAACTCTTCATATTCGCGGCGATTTTTAAAGCAGATGCAATCATCGCCCGACTCGATATAACAATTACTGATGCGGACATTTTTGCTGTGATCAAGGTCGATGCCATCGCTGTTGCGGATTTTCAGGCTATTTAAAAGTGTAATTTCAGATATGGTCACATCGTTACAGCCAATCAGGTGGACAGTCCAATATGCGGAATTTTTAAAAGTAACATCCTTTATCCTGATATTTTCACCTCCTACAATGGTCAATAAATGTGGTCGTGGGTCAATGATATTAAAAGGTTTTAATTCGTACGAATCTTCAAGCTCTGCACCCATAAAAGAAATGCCGTTCCCGTCGATAATTCCGCTGCCTGTAATACTGATCTGGGTAACATTATTTCCGCCGATCCAAATTGTTCCTTCGCCTTTGTTCTCTCGAAAAGCGCTTTCTGTATATACTTTTTCGTCGGGATTAGCTAAAAGTTTAGCTCCATTTTCGACATGCAGGTCCACATACGATTTCAACTTAAAAGGGCCCGCTAAAAAGGTGCTCCCAGAAGGTACAATTACCCTCCCTCCACCTGCCAGAGAACATGCGTCGATCGCTTTTTGAATGGCAGCCGCATCATCATCTTTTCCGTTGCCTTTGGCGCCGTATTCGCGAATGTCATAAACCTTCGCATCTGTTTTATCCGATTTAAAAGAAGTTAAAAGGATTACCGAAAGAATAATTGAAGTAATGTATTTTAAGCTCATATCTATTTATTAAAGCCTTTCGGCTGATTTTCCGGGTTATTTGCCCAGTTTAGCACTGGTTTATCTTTTAGAAAAAATTCAAGCGTACCGCCCTTCATTATATCTGCGTAACGAATGTAATTGTAAGGATAAACCTTTCCGTTTAGCTTTATTGACGCGATATAAACTGACCCGGGTGTTTGCTTATGACTTATCAAACTGAAGTTTTTTGCGCCTTGTAATTGAATAGTCGCTTTATCAAACAGGGGCGAGCACAAAAGATATTCGTTTGAAACAGGGTCTACGGGATAAAAGCCCAGCGATGCAAATACATACCAGGCGCTCATTTGTCCGGCATCATCATTGCCACTCAATCCGCCCGGACCATCACTATATTCCTCTGCCAGGACTTTCCTCACTTCTTTCTGAGTTTTCCAGGGTGAGGAGGTGTAATTATACATAAAAGGAATCTGGTGCCCGGGTTCATTTCCGTGCCAGTACTGCTTTTTTGAAAAAAGGCTATCAAGAGAGCTTTCTAACTTTTTACGTCCTCCCATTAAGCCTGCGACGCCGGGTACATCATGAGGAACATAAAATGTGTATTGTCTTGGAGTGCCCTCGGTGATGTAAAATTCGCGGGTATCCGGAAGGAAAGGCTGATAAAAACTGCCATCAGCAAATCTTCCTCTGCTCAGGCCAACGGAGGGATCGAAAGTATTTTTATAGTTTAAAGCCCGCTTACTTAACAACTGATAATCGTCGGTTTTGCCCAGCGCCTTTGCCACCATCGCAAGTGCGTAATCATCATACGTATACTCGAGCGTACGGCTCACCTGTTCTTTTGTATGATAAGCTTCTTTCACACTGTCTTCGAGGGGAATGTATCCGTATTTTAAATAAGATGTCATTGCCCGGCGGCCCTTTCCGTTGAGATATGAGGCACTGTCGGCGATTTCAAAAGCATTTTTTCGCATTAAGCGATAGGCTTCATTCACGTCGTAATCACGGATACCTTTTGTAAATGCCGATGCAATAAAAGCAGTTCCATGATCGCCAATCATTGCCGCGGTGAAACTATTCCAGCATGGAAAAATGGGCAGCCAATCGCCTTGCTGGCCTTTTAAAACCATCGACTGTACAAAGTTATTTACCAGCTTAGGGTTCAAAATTTCAAACAGCGGCAGCTGTGCCCTGTAAATATCCCACATCGAAAAATCATCGTAGTAATCACCTTTTTTAAGCTGCTTTAGCTGATAATTTCCCGAGAACTGCGGATAATTTCCATCAACGTCGTTATACAATCTGGGATGCTGCATGGAATGGTACATAGCAGTATAAAAAATCCGCTTATTCTTTTCAGAACCACCCACTTTGACCTGACTTAATGCTTTTTGCCATGTTAAATGATTCTTAGCTTGTAAAGCTTCAAAATCCCAGTTAGAAATTTCAGCCGCTAAATTTTTGCGGGCCCCTTCTATACTGCTAAAAGAAGTACCGATTCTTATGCGTAGCTTCTCTCCCTGTTTAAGCATAAATCCCAGGTAAGCTCCAATGTCTTTTTTATCACCAACAGAATTACCTGATAGCACTTGCTTACCACTGTAAACCCCCGTGCTACCCGGCTGCTTTTCTATTTTGACAACGAAATATCCGCTAAATCCTGCCGGCTGCCCCCAACCCTGATAAATCCGGTGCACGGGATTATATCCATAAACCTCGCCTTTAGCCGCATCGACAGAAATAAATCCTTTCTCTTCATCGCTATTTGGAGTTATTAATAAATATATACTGTCGGTAACACCGCTAGTAAATTGCATCATGGCGCAGCGCAGGGTCGCGGTAATTTCGGTAGTGATACGATAGGAAGGCAAGTTAACTTTATAGTAAGCCGGACTGGTCACTTCATCTTTGTGGGAGAAAGCGGCAGCATATTCCGCAACTGTTGTTTTAAGTTTGCCGCTGATGGGCATAACAGTAAAGCTTCCGTAATCCTGAGTACAGGAACCGCTGATCCAATGGGTTCCGCGGAAGCCGCTTAACAAACTATCTTTATATAAGTAAGGTGGCTGACATTTTATTTCAGTGGTACGGGTTTGTGCAGTCCATTGCGTCATCCCAAAAGGCAAGCAAACCGCAGGAATAGTATTTGCATTATGTTCTGTACCACTCGAATGCAGCAACGTTGCAGCCACTGTACTTGCTGCGGTTCCTGATAGTGGCTGCACATATCGAACTCTGTTTTCGCTTTGAGCGACAGCCCAGAAAGACATGAATATAAAGACGGTCAGATAGCTTAGCTCAGCTCGCATAATTGTGCCGCATAAATGCTGGTAATCTTTCCTCATTAATGAAACAAGTTTAAATAGGGTCGAATAAAGATTCATCAACCTGTTGTAACGTAAATTAAATGCTTTCTTTGCCAAAAACTGGTTAGTCTTTTCTGTCATGGTAAACAGATGGTGGCAAGTTCGAATTTCAATACTTTTAATTAAAATCCCGTCAAAACCGGCATAATTATTTACTTAAACGATTTCGTAAATTATTCTGAGATGTGAAAATCGAAGCTTACGCTGATTAATGCTTCTGGAAAGTTTATTTAATCAAGGTGGAATTTCGCACCACCAGTGTTGAGGGAATGACAAGGCTTTCATCATCCAAATCGTAAAGTTTTCGCTCAAGAGATTTAAATAAAATTGTTGCTGCAGCCTTTCCCATCTCAAATGCTGGCTGCGTAATGGTGGTAAGTGAGGGGTTTAGAATCGCTGCGGTACTGAGATTAGAGAAACACACGAGTTTGAGATCATCGGGAATCTTGATTTTTAATGCCTCACAAACAAGGTAAACTTCGGTAGTTAATTTTTCAACAGTAGCCACAATGCCATCAGGTCTGTTCGCACTACTCATTATTGTTGTCAATAATTTGGAATTTTCGCTTACATTATTAGAGCACTGGATAACCTGAGAGGATTCATCCAGATTATAATCCAAAAGGGCCTGCATATATCCTTCCAGTCTTTTAGAACTTATTGAAAGAGAATTAGAAATTGAAAGCAAAGCCAGATTTTTACACCCGCATTCGATTAAATGTTTGGTTGCTTCGTATCCCGATTCATAATCATTGGTAGTGATTTTTGCTGTGTCAATCTGCTCACAAACCCTGTCAAAAAAAATGAGCGGTACCTGGCTGTTGAGGTTCAAAATATGCTCGTAAGAATCAGTCTCGGAGGTTACCGACATTATTACGCCGTCCACTCTTCCGCCTTCTAAATCTTTTAAAATTGCCTGCTCACGTGCCAGCTTCTCATGAGTCAGATAAATCAATGCATGATATCCCTTTTCCAGTGCAACTGCCTCGATTCCGTTAAGCGCCAGCGAGAAAAAACTATCCGCAACTTCGGGTATAACAACAGCAATGGTTTTACTTTTTTTTCGGCGTAAGCTCCCGGCATAAGGGTGTGGGGTATAGTTCCATTCCCTGGCTAAAGCAAGAACCCGTTCTTTGGTATGACTACTAATTTCATGGCTATCCCGCAATGCTTTTGATATAGCAGCAGTAGAAAGGTTTAGTTCCTTAGCCAGCATTTTAATAGTAACTGTAGGCATATTGAAGTGCGTTATTTATTGGCTTAAGATAGCCAAATATCACGATTTTACTTAATCGTTTAAGTAAATATTTTGGAAGGATTTCTAAATTCTATGATTTAAATGTTTGAACTTTAATCCTAATAAACCGCCCCAACCAACTAAAAATATTGTATTCATGAGTGCTACTAATGACAGTGTACCTGGAAAGGAGAATGTGCCTTTATCTAATCTTGACGAATGGGAAAAAGATGTTTTACAACGCTATCCCGACCCATCGGCTATTAATAAAGACAAAAAAGAAGAAGAGTTCAGGAACTATGAAGAAACGGTAAAAGATAGCGTTAAAGAATTTTACCGTTTGAATCACACGTATCAGACTTATGATTTTGTGATTCAAAAAAAGGAAGAATATTTAAAATTCGACAAAAAGGAAATGCCCGTTTGGAGCGCTTTCGATTTTTTGAATCAATTGGTTGACGACTCGGATCCTGACACTGATTTAGATCAGATGCAACACCTGGTTCAAACATCAGAAGCCATCAGAAATGACGGACACCCAGACTGGATGGTATTAGTTGGATTAATTCACGACATGGGCAAAGTGTTGTGCTTGTTCGGCGAGCCGCAATGGGCAGTTGTTGGCGATACCTTCCCGGTGGGCTGCGCCTATTCGGACAAGATTGTTTACCCGGAATTCTTTAAGGAAAATCCAGACTGGAATAATAAAGTTTACCAGGATAAACTAGGCATATATACAGAAAACTGCGGCTTAAATAATGTGCACATGTCGTGGGGACACGATGAATATGTGTATCATATGATGAAAGATTATATCCCTGAGCCTGGTTTATATATGCTGCGCTACCATTCATTTTATTCGCAGCACCGGGAAAATGCTTATAACCATCTGATGAATGAGCATGACCACGAGATGTTTAAATGGGTACAACTTTTTAACCCGTATGATTTGTATTCTAAAAGTCCTGATCAAAAGAGCTGGGAGGAGCTAAAACCATATTATGAAGACCTGGTTGCGAAATATTTGCCAGCCACTTTAAAATTTTAAGATAAATAACCAACGTTATACGGCGGTATATGAACCCTCATTGCCGCATTTGCAAACAACCAACAACAAACAATTAACAACAGTATGAACCTAACTTTACAAGAATCATGGAATTAAGAATTACAAGCATCAAGTGTACTTGGCTGTGTTTACTTCTTATTTTACTCACACAGTGTTTTTACACCGCAACAGCTCAAACAGAACGAACTATTACCGGTATTGTAACGGATGACAAAGAGCAACCGGCGATTGGCATTACAGTTACAGTAAAGGGAACCAAAAAAGCTGTTATAACCGGAGTAGACGGCTCATTTAGTATAGCCGCAAAAGAAGGCAGCACACTTGTACTTAGCTCAATTGGCTACGTTACCAAAGAAGTAGCCGTAACCAGCAGAACCAGTTATAAAATTGTTCTTGCCGAATCCAGTACAACCCTCGGAGATGTGGTGGTAGTGGGTTATGGCCAGAGCACACGAAAAGCTTTAACGAGTTCAATATCTACGGTAAAAGGCGAAAATCTGAATAAAGGCGCCATTAGTGATGTGGGGCAGATGCTTCAGGGTAAAGTACCGGGGTTGAACATTAGCCGGAGTGGCGACCCTAACCGGGCAGCAGCCATTGTAATGCGTGGTGCTTCGACTTTACGTGAGGGAGCTCAGTCACCTCTATTCGTTATAGATGGTGTTCCGGGAGCAGATATTTCGATCCTTGCACCAGACGACATTGCCTCTATAGATGTATTAAAAGATGCTGCTGCCGCAGCGATCTATGGAAACAGGGCTGCCAACGGGGTAATTATGGTGACGACCAAAAGAGGTAAGGCAGGACAAAGCCAACTTTCCTATAGTAATTACTTTGGCGTTGAAAATGTATCCAATCAATACGAGATGATGAATGCCGATCAGTTGAAGGCCTTCCTTGCAAAAAATAATTCCGCACTAACACCAGCTAATGACAAGGGCGCAAACACCGATTGGCAGAACGAAGTGCAACGCAGCAATGCAATGTCTTACAACCATAATCTCTCTTTGAGTGGAGGTACCGAGAAAACCACTTATCATGCCAGCCTTAACTATTTTAAGCAACAAGGCATTGTTAAAACAAGTGGCCTGGACCGTTTCATCGGTCGTGTAGGCGTGGATCAGAAAGCGCTAAACGACAAACTAAAGATCGGATTCAGCCTTAGCAACTCCGTTAGTAATGCTGACCTGGTACCTTATCGCAACACGGTACTTTCTCAAATGCTGACCTATCTTCCGACAGCACCGGTTAGAAACCCTGATGGTTCTTACTTCGACAACCTGGTTCAAACCAGCTACTATAACCCAGTGTCGATGCTTGAGAATGCAGCCGAGAACCTGAAATCAAAAAACCTGCTGGGAAATTTTACGGCTAACCTGAAATTACCATTGGGCTTTTCTTTTGATGTATCTGCTTCTTATCAGAACAATCAGAACGTGTACGGTGCATTTTACAACAACATCTATACTTCCAGATACAACAACGTAAGGAATACACCTGATCCACCGGCAAATCCGGTATTTGTTTCTCTGGTTGGACAAAATGGCGTGGCACTAAGAAATGCGTACCAAAACACAAATAAAATTATCGAAACCTATTTGACCTGGAACAAAAAATTTGGCGAGCACGACATCAATGCTGTTGTTGGGTATTCTTACCAGCAGTCGCTGAACAATGATGGCGTGCAGGCGTCGTCAACTAATTTCCCAATAAATGAAGTTAGCTACAATAACCTGAGTCTGGGTAATCCTTATGCAGTTAGTGATTTTAGAGTGAATTATAACCCGGAAAACATGTACCAGGAAATATTGATGATTTCTGATTTTGCCAGGGTAAATTACAATTATAAAAATAAGTATCTATTACAAGGCTCAATAAGGCGGGATGGTTCGAACGTATTCGGAGAAAACGAAAAATGGGGTTACTTTCCTTCTATTGGTGCGGCCTGGAACATCGACCAGGAAAAATTCATGCAAAATCAGCGCTTGATGAGCACGTTAAAATTACGTGGGAGTTATGGAATTGCAGGAAACTCTTTGGGTTTTGCGCCGCTGACTACCAAGTTAATTTATGGAGCAGTCGGACAGTTTTACTACAATGCTTCCCCAAGAGAAGGCGCGTATGGTGCTATCCAAAATGAAAATCCAGACCTACGCTGGGAAAAAACAGCAACTACCAACGCTGGTGTAGATTTCGGTTTATTTAACGGAAAATTAAGCGGTTCTGTAGACTGGTACAATAAAAAAACGACAGACCTTATCCTTAGTTTCGACGTAGATCAGAATCTTTATCCTTCGGGCCAGCTTACCGCTAATGTTGGCAAACTGAGCAACAAAGGTATCGAAGTGGCCCTCAACGCCAGCCCTGTAACCAATGGCAACTTTAACTGGACTACCGGAGTTAACCTGGCACGCAATGTCAACAAGATTCTCACACTTTCTGACAGTCAATTCAACATCGACAACCGAATGATCGTAACACCTGATGGCGCTGGACAAAGCGGAGCAACACTACAGATTCTAGCTCCGGGACAAGCGATCGGAACATTCTATACTTTCAAATATGCAGGCAAAGATGCCAACGGTGTTTCGCAGTATTATGATGCCGCAGGAAACATCAAAACTCAGGGACTCCTTAACAAAACAGACTATTATATGCTGGGCAATGCACAACCTAAGGCCTTAATTGGATGGACCAACAGCTTAAGGTACCAGAATTTTGATCTGAATGTTTTTATGAGAGGAGTTTTGGGTAATAAGATTATGAACGTGACCAGGGCCGACCTGTTCCGTCCAAATACGGCACAGTTCACCAATATACCGGTTGAGGTAGAGAATGAATCAACAAACGATTTCAATTCGTACAAATATTCAAGTCGTTTTATCGAGGATGGTAGCTACCTGCGCTTAGACAATGCAACCTTAGGTTACACCTTTAAAAAAGCTATTATTCCAGGTGTTCGCTCTCTGCGTTTGTATACAACAGCAAACAACTTGTTTGTAATCACGGGGTATAAAGGAATTGATCCCGAGATCAACCAGGGTGGTTTGGCCCCGGGTGTAGACACCAACAATTTTTATCCAAAAACGAGAACATTCCTGTTCGGTTTAAATGTATCATTTAATTAATCACAAGAAGATGAAGAATCTTATCAACATAGCTACAGGAACAATTTTATCTTTAGCGGTACTTACTTCCTGTCATAAATTGGATTTAGAAGTAAAAACACAACTTACTCCTGAGACCTTCCCGCAAACAGATCAACATTTCGTGCAACTCACCGGCCAGGTATATGTGCAGTTGCGTGCGAATTACTCAACCGATTATTTCTTTTTACAATCGCTGAGCACCGACGAATCTATCATGCCTGCAAGAGGGGGAAACTGGTATGACGGTGGACGCTATGAGCAACACCATAAGCATACCTGGGATAAAGATAACGGGCATGTTAATAGTGGCTGGTCATGGCTTTCCAGCACGATCAGTAAGGCTAACCAGAGCTTATACTTGCTTAAAGATGCGCCAGAATCTGCAGCAAAAACTACTGCCCTGGCAGAATTACGAGCCACGCGTGCCCTGGCATTTTTCATGATGATGGACCTTTGGGGAAATATACCTATTGTGACCACTTTTGGCGAAACTACACCGCCCGACACCAAATCCCGACTCGAAGTTTTTAACTTTATTGAAGCAGAGCTTAAGGAAATATTGCCTGATCTCAGTACTGTAGTAGGTGCTGCGACTTATGGCCGGCCAAATAAATATACGGCCCATGCTATACTCGCAAAAATGTACCTGAATGCAGAGGTATATACAGGCACTCAACGTTATAATGATGCAGTGGCAATGTGCGATGCCATTATCAACGCAACTGGTACGCCCTACGCACTTGAAAGCGATTACCGTAAAATGTTTTTTATAAACAACGGGCCCCAGATTAAGGAGTTTATTTTCGCCCTTCCTTTTGATCCTGGATTCAATAATGGCCATATGTTCTATTCACGGTACTCCCTGCCACGCTCCCTTCGAGCTAAATTTAGCCTTAACCATACACCAAGTGCACCAATGAGTACCCTGCCTGAATATTACGCCAACTTTAATGACCCGAATGACAAGCGAAACGCACAATGGATTAAAGGTTTGCAGTACAAATACGATGGAACACCTGTTATGGTGAACACTACCAAAAAAGGATACGATCAATTTTATACCGGATCAGATGGTGGTGCCGCCTATAGCTATCACGTTAACATAACTCCTGACATTACCTTAAGAGATGCCAGCAAACCTTTCGATGCAGGGAATGACGAAATTGCCTGGAACATGGGCTACCGCAACAATAAATTCTATTGTGACAGTACTTCCTCCAACAGGAATCAAAACAATGATGTTCCAATATTCAGGTACTCTGATATCTTACTGATGAAAGCAGAAGCCATCCTGCGTGGTGCTACTCCAACACAGGGCCAAACTGCATTAACCCTCGTAAACCAACTTCGTGCTGTACGTACTACCTCAACACCATGGGCAACCGTAACACTGGAGGACTTGTACAAAGAACGCTGCAGAGAAATGGCATGGGAATGCTGGCACAGAAATGATATGATCCGTTTTGGGAAATATGAAGGCACATGGGGCCTTAAAACCAATAATGATGTACGCAGACGTTTGTTACCAATTCCCGCAAGCGCGATTCTGTTAAATCCAAAACTGAAACAAAATCCAGGCTATGATAATTAAACTTTTTGTTCATTTTTAATTGATTAGTACCCGGGGAGTTTTATCCCCGGGATTTTTTATCTTCAAGAAATGAAACGAATTTCTATCGGAATGACAATAGTTTGGGCTCTGATACTGCAAGGATCCGGCGTGTGTGGCCAAGTCTTGATAACCGATTCTATAACCCAAACTTATCCGGCCAAAGCGCTAATAAAAAAAGTGGGCGCACTTCATTTCATCGCCATGGGCGATTGGGGGCGCAATGGTGCCGACCACCAAAAACAAGTGGCTGCACAAATGGGCAAAACCGCAGCTGAAATTAAGGCGCAGTTTATTATCGCGACCGGAGATAATTTTTACCCCAGCGGAGTTATAAGCGAACACGATCCGCTGTTTAGATATTCTTTCGAAGATATTTATACAGATTTTTCTTTACAATGGGACTGGTACCTGGTATTGGGAAATCATGATTATAAGTCTAACCCGGATGCACAGGTGGCCTATTCAAAAATCAGCCGCCGATGGAAAATGCCGGCACGTTATTATTCAAAAAAATTCCCCATCAATGGAGATACCACACAGCAAGTACTGATCGCTTTTATTGATACCAATCCATTAATAGCAGAATTTTATAGGAATGCAGAATACGGGCCCAATGTCCGCAGCCAGGATTCAACCAAACAAAAAAACTGGCTTAAAAAAACATTAAGCGATTCCTCTCCGAATATAAAATGGAAAATTGTTGTGGGGCACCATCCAATGTTTAGCGGCGGAAGCAGAACCGAGGGTTATGACACAAAAGCCGTTCGTAATTCTTTGAAAGCCGTACTTGATCAACACAATGTGGATGTTTATTTAGCCGGTCACGAACATAGCCTTCAGCATATTAAACCGGCAGGAAAAACCCATCATTTTATTTCAGGTGCTGCATCAGAAAAAACTGCTGTAAAAGTAATTCCCGAAAGTAAAATGGTTGCGTCTGATTATGGCTTCATGCTTTTTTCAGTTAATAGAGAGCAGTTGCTGATGCAAACCATTAACGACAGGGGTGAGATTATATACTCAACAGTTATAAAAAAGTAATAATTCCGATTGTTTCGTCAAGTAAATATGATCGCCAGTTTAACTGAACCGAACTCAACTAAAATCACTTCTGATGCTGCGGGGAATAAAAGTGCAAGACTTTTGTCCCTCGATGCATTACGCGGTTTTGATATGTTCTGGATAATAAGCGGCGAAGGAATTTTTCATGCAATCGCTAATACGATTAAAGATAAGTATTCTCTTAGCCGAAACTCCACCGACTGGACAATTGCGAGTACTGATAACCTGTCTTTTCTGGAAAAACTATTCATTGGCATCAGCAATCAATTACATCATACTCCATGGAACGGATTTACTTTCTATGACATGATTTTCCCCTTGTTTATTTTCATTGCCGGAGTATCGATGCCGTTTGCTTACCGAAACTATTTAAATGAACGTGGAAGGATAAAAAAAGAGGCAAAACGAAAAGTATATACAGCCTTAGCCAAAAGAACTCTTATACTGATTATCTTAGGAATGATAGTGAACGGCGCCTTAAGTTTTAGCGCTTATGACGACACCCGCTTTGCCAGCGTACTTGGCCGGATTGCATTAGCCTGTTTTTTTGCAGCCATCATATTCCTTAATTGCTCATTAAGAATACAATTGATCTGGTTTTTCGGGATACTATTGGGCTATTGGGCCATCATGTATTTAATACCCGTACCCGGATTTGGCGCCGGCAATCTTAGTCCCGAAGGGAATCTATCTGCTTACGTCGACCGGATTTTACTGCCGGGGAAATTACATCGCATGGTTTACGATCCTGAAGGATTGCTGTCTACCATACCGGCTATTTCCACAGCCTTGCTGGGCGTATTCACTGGCAGGTTTCTAGGTTGGAACTCACGCAAATTCAACCCTTTTAGAAAAACTCTCACACTTTTTGCAGCCGGGCTCATATTACTTATCCTGGGATTTTTATGGAACCCTGGATTCCCGATAAACAAAAATATGTGGACTAGCTCCTTTGTACTCTTTGCCGGCGGCTGGAGTGTTCTATTATTCGCCTTATTTTATTGGATAATCGATGTTGCCGGATATAAAAAATGGAGTACGCCCTTTGTATGGATAGGTACAAATTCTATCCTGATCTATATGGCAGCTCATGGAATTATCAATTTCGAGTCCAGCTCTCAGTTTTTATTTGGAGGCATAATAAGTCAAACATCTGGCGCATGGCAACAGGTATTACTCTGGACCGGAGTGCTAATTATTCAGCTAACGCTTTTACAGTTTTTATATGCTAAAAAATGGTTTTTAAAGATTTGAAATCAGAGTCGAAAAACCTAACCTAAATAACTAACCACCAAAATGAACCAATTACAAACCGCAGATTACATTGTCTTTTTTGTTTACTTTATTGCCGTATCATCCTACGGATATAATGTTTATCATAAAAAGAAAACCAAGAACATCAGCTCGCAGGACTTTTTTCTGGCCGAAGGTTCGCTGACCTGGTGGGCCATTGGTGCTTCATTGATTGCCTCCAATATATCTGCCGAGCATTTTATCGGCATGTCGGGTTCCGGCTTTGCTCTGGGCCTGGCTATTGCTTCTTACGAGTGGATGGCAGCCGCTACATTAATTATCGTGGCTATTTTTATTATCCCGGTATATCTCAAAAATAAAATTTTTACGATGCCGCAGTTCTTATCGAAGCGGTATAACGATAAAGTGAGTACCATCATGGCCGTATTTTGGTTATTGGTCTATGTCTTTGTAAACCTTACATCAATAATTTATCTTGGCGCCCTTGCTATTTCATCCATATCAAACATCAGTTTTGAATGGTGCATCGTCGGATTGAGCGTTTTCTCGATGGTTGTAACATTGGGCGGCATGAAAGTGATCGGTTATACCGACGTAATTCAAGTTCTGGTACTAATTATTGGCGGGTTAATTACTACCTATCTGGCTCTGTCATTATTATCCCGCGAGTATGGATTCGGAGACGATATTTTTCAGGGACTTTCCATTTTACGAAAAGAAGCACCCACACATTTTCATATGATTTTTGATTCCTCTCATAAGTATTACAAAGAATTGCCAGGCCTGTCTGTTCTGATAGGGGGTATGCTCATAAACAACCTGGCCTATTGGGGTTGTAATCAATATATTGTTCAACGGGCTTTAGGAGCCGATCTTCCTACCGCGCGTAAAGGCATCTTATTCGCTGCATTTTTAAAACTGTTGGTACCCGTTATCGCTGTGCTACCGGGCATAGTTATGTACGTACTGCATAACAAAGGATTGTTTCATGCAGAAATGTCTGATGGAGGCCTTATTAAACCAGATCATGCTTATCCTACCTTAATGAATTTATTGCCAGCCGGCTTAAAAGGCATTGCCTTTGCCGCTCTTACCGCTGCTATTGTAGCTTCCTTAGCTGGTAAAGCCAACAGTATTTCCACTATTTTTTCGATGGATATTTATAAAAAATATTTTAATAAAGATGCCCCCGACAGAAAAATGGTTATTGTGGGGAGATGGGCAGTTGTTATTTCTATGATTATAGCTGCTATAGTAGCGCCGGCTCTAAAATCGCTGGAACAGGCTTATCAGTTTATTCAGGAATATGTGGGATTTATTTCTCCGGGGGTACTGGCTATATTCCTTCTGGGACTATTTTGGAAACGAACAACCGCCGCCGCTGCCATGGCTGGTGCCCTGCTAACCATCCCAATATCAACAGTATTAAAATTTTTGCCATTATGGACAAATGGTGCTTTTCCGGATATTCCTTTTCTTAATAGAATGGCCATCGATTTTGTATTACTTATACTGATTATGGTCATCATGAGTCTTGCAAAACCGCAAAAAGATAACGATCCACACACCGTTGAAGTCGACACTTCCATGTTTAAGATCAGTACAGGCTTCGCTATAGGCTCAGTCCTTATTATGGGAATACTTACTGCTCTCTACACGATTTTTTGGTAATATATATGAAAGCAAATAAATATTATATAACAATACTCGCCATTTTGTTCTGCGGGACACTTAAGGCACAGCTTAACGTTGAATCGTCAAGGGCACTGATAAAACGCACATTGCCACAGCACGCTTCTTTGTTTATCATCGAACCATTGAAAGCAAATGATAAAGACGTATTCGAAATCGAAAGCCGGAACAACAAAATAGTTTTAAGAGGCAATACCGGTGTAGCCGTTGCTTCTGGGTTCTATCATTATTTAACAGAGTACTGCAATAGCCAAATAACCTGGAACGGCACCAATTTAAAAGTCCCGAAAACTTTACCGCTTGTAGCAAAAAAAATCCGTAAACAAACACCTTACGAATACCGCTATTATTTAAACTATTGCACTTTTAATTATAGCATGAGCTGGTGGGACTGGCCGCGATGGGAAAAAGAAATAGATTGGATGGCGCTTCATGGCATCAATATGCCTTTAGCAATTACAGGCGAAGAGTATACATGGTATGTAGTTTATAAAGAAATGGGATTTAGCGATGAGGATCTCAAAGATTTCTTCACCGGTCCCTCCTATTTCTCGTGGTTCTGGATGGGAAATATTGACGGCTGGGGCGGCCCCCTGCCACTAAGCTGGATGAAGAGCCATTTCGAGCTACAAAAGAAAATCCTCGAAAGAGAACGCTCCCTCGGAATGAAACCCGTTCTTCCCGCATTTACAGGGCACGTACCGGCAGCATTTAAAAAGAAGTATCCGAATGCCAAGTTAAAAGCAACAAACTGGACAAATGGCTTTGCTGACACCTATATTTTAGATTCAGAAGATCCCATGTTTGCTGCAATCGGGAAACGTTTTTTACAAAAACAAACTGAACTACTAGGGACTGATCACTTGTATTCTGCCGATACGTTCAACGAAAACGAACCACCCTCAGATGAACCTGAATTCTTAAGTAAGTTGAGCGCCAGAGTGTATGATGGAATGCATCAGGCAGATACCGCCGCAGTATGGGTTATGCAGGGCTGGCTGTTTTACAGCGATCGTAAGTTTTGGAAGGATCCTCAAACCGAAGCTTTACTTAAAGCTGTGCCCAATGATAAGATGATACTACTTGACCTTGCCACAGAAATCGAACCTGTATGGAAACGTACAGACGCGTTTTATGGCAAGCCATGGATTTGGAACATGCTGCACAACTTTGGGGGTAACACCAATCTCTTTGGCAGGATGGATGTGATAGCCAAAAATCCATCTGAAGCATTAAACGACCCGAAAAGCGGAAAAATGGCGGGTATTGGCCTAACCATGGAAGGAATAGAGCAAAACCCTGTTCTGTACGAATTGATGACAGCAAACACCTGGACCCGCGATCCCATCAATCTGGACACATGGTTACCAAAATTTGTAATAAACCGCTATGGAAATAATAATCCTCATGCATTAAAGGCCTGGGATATTTTACGAAAAACCGTTTATACCGTACCTGCTGATAAATATATACGGGATGGCGCAGAATCGATTATCCAGGCTCGCCCAACCATGGATTCCTTAACACGATGGACCAAAACAACTTTAAACTATAATCCTAAGGATTTGCTTCCCGCATGGGATGCTTTGATTAAAGCAGCTAACGACTGTAAATATAGCGACGGCTATCAGTATGACCTCGTAGATTTAACCCGTCAGGTACTGGCCAATTATGCTTTACCTCTTCAGAAAAAATTTGTCGAAGATTACAAAAAGAAAGATTTGCAGTCATTTAATAAACACAGCAAAGAATTCATTGCCTTGATAGACGATATGGATAGGCTGCTTGCGACGAGAAAAGATTTTTTACTTGGCCCATGGGTTGCTGATGCCAGGAAATGGGGCACTACCGCAGAAGAAAAGGCACTTTATGAAATGAACGCCAAAGATTTGATAACTCTGTGGGGCGATGCAAATAATCCTTTACACGAATATGCCTGCAGGCAATGGAGCGGTTTATTAAGTGATTTTTATAAACCCAGATGGCAAAAGTATTTTACCGAGGTAGCGCAATCATTAAAAACAGGCCAATCAATAGACCAGGAAAAGTTCAATAAAGAAATTTCTGAGTGGGAATGGAAATGGGTTAATCAACGGAAAGATTATCCCGTTCTAACTGCAGGAAAACCTGTTGAAACGGCCATACAATTACATAAAAAATATCGCTCGCTGATAAGCAGTGCTCACAAGTAACAGTACACCGATGCTTTTAAAAAAAAACAATGGTTCAAATTTAATCAGATACTATTTTTGCTTGATTTTACTAGCTCCTGCAATCTCGTTCAGTCAGTACCACAGCTATGTAGATCCTCTTATCGGTTCCGAAGGCGATGGCAATGTTTTTATTGGCCCTACCTGCCCTTACGGGATGGCAAAACCCGGACCAGATTGCAGTAAAGCTTCCAATAGCGGTTACTCGCCAGATACGGGCAAAACAGTATATGGCTTCAGTCAGATACACGTAAGCGGAACAGGAGGCGGTCCCAAATATGGAAATGTTGCTGTAATGCCCTTTGCAGGAGATTTTGAATCCATTCAGCAGGAATCTCTAAGGGAAAATGAAAAAGTATTATTAGGCTATTATAGCGTCCGGCTAAAAAAATGGAACATACAAACAGAAATAACAACCTCTCCTAAAGTTTCCTATTATAAGTTTGGATTTAACAGCGACGCCCGGAAAGCAGTAAAAATTGACTGTGGGGATTTCTTAGGCGAAACCCCTGTTCCGGATGGAAGAGAAGCACAGCAATTTGTTGGATCTGAAATAGAAGTGATAAGCGATCGTGAAATACGTGGCTACACTAAAATAAGAGGCGGCTGGAACAACGGCTCAGCCTATACGGTGTATTTTACGGCCATTTTTAACAGCCCTTTTACTTCTTTTAATACATGGAAAGGTACTCAGCTTTCATCGCAGAAAACCCAGGTTGATGATGGCAAGAAAACTGGTGCCATGCTATTCTTTGATAACATTCAGGGCAGCAAACTTGAGATGAAGGTTGGAATATCCTTTATCAGCACACTAAAAGCAAAGCAAAATATCGAAACTGAAGTACCGCACTGGAGCTTTGAACAAGTGTTAAAGGAAACACAGACCAAATGGGAGGATATCTTAAAAAGAGTCGAAATCGAGAAAAGTACGAGTGCCAACTATAAAAAGATGTTTTACACTGCCTTGTATCACACCATGTTAATGCCCGTTGACCGTACCGGCGAAAATCCCCTATGGGAGAACAACGGTCCTTATTACGACGATTTTTATGCCATTTGGGATACATACCGTTCATCAAATCCATTAATTACCCTGATTACGCCATCCCGTGAGGTAAATATTGTGAATGCATTGTTACAGATTTATAAACGCGACGGATACATGCCGGATGCAAGAAGCGGTAATAGCAACGGTCGTACGCAGGGCGGATCAAATGCAGAAGTGCTTATTGCAGATGCCTATGTGAAAGGTCTGAAGGGAATAAATTATCATCTGGGCCTGGAAGCGATGTTAAAAGACGCTACTGTTCCGCCGGGAGGCAATGAAGAGAAAGAAGGAAGAGGCGGACTCACTGATTACAACAAACTGGGATATGTTTCTACAAGCTTCGTACGATCAGGCAATCGCACACTGGAGTACGCTTATAACGACTACTGTCTTGCCACGGTAGCAAACGGTCTGGGAAGAAAAAATGAATACTACCGCTTCTTTAAACAGGCAGACAACTGGCAAAATCTATGGAGAGATATCGACGACAATGGTGCCAGAGGATTTATTATGCCTAAAGATGCAGGAGGCAGGTGGGTAGACAGCATTCAATGCGACATGAATAACGGAAGGATAAATTACATCGCTTACAGTCCGCTTGCTCAGGACTGGCCAACCTGCGTATGCTGGTGGTGCGGATTCTTTTATGAAGCCAGCTCATGGGAGTATTCTCTGAGCGTTCCGCATGATGTAGCCATGCTTGTAAAAAAATCAGGTGGAAATGAAGCATTTAAAAAACGGCTCGACATATTATTCGATAAGGATTTCTATAATGTAGGCAATGAACCTTCCTTCTTAAGCCCCAACTTATATCATTGGATTGGAAGACCGGATTTGAGTAACGAGAGAATCCAAAAAATTATTGATACAAAATATAACAGTTCTGCCAGCGGAATCCCCGGAAACGATGACTCGGGAGCAATGTCTTCATGGCTTGCATTTCACATGATGGGTATTTATCCGAACGCGGGCCAGTCTTACTACCTGATAAATACTCCGTATTTTAAGAAAACAATTATCCACCAGGAGAATGGTAAAGACTTCGTAATAATCGCAAAAAACCTCTCTGAAAAAAACAGATACATCAAATCGGTAACCTTAAATGGGATACCTTATCATAAATCCTGGATAGAACATCAGGATATAGTAAAAGGAGCCGAGATGCTTATTGAAATGGATTCAAAGCCCTCCACTTCCTGGGGAACAACACATCTTCCCCCGTCAAAATCAAACAATTAGGTATAGAGACGGATATTTAAAACATATATGAAAAAATTACTATCGCTTATCTTCCTGTCAGCGGGTTTATGTTCGGCACAAACGCAGAATGAATGGGAAAATCCTAAGATAATAGAGCATAATAAAGAAAAGCCGCATGCCACCTTTATGTTATTCGACAATGCAGCTGATGTTAAAGCTGATGATTATAGCAAATCAGCGTGGCATAAGTCATTAAACGGGACCTGGAAATTTGTCTATACAGATAAGTATGCCAACCGTATTCTCGATTTTTACCGCACAGACTTTCCGGATAAAAACTGGGCCGACATTCCGGTACCGTCCAACTGGGAACGAAAAGGATTTGGCATTCCAATCTACACCAATATCACTTATCCGCATCCCAGAAATCCCCCGTTCATTGGGGAGAACAATCCGGTAGGGACGTACAGAAAAACCTTTACAGTTCCTGAAGGATGGGCCGGCCGTGAAGTGCTTCTGCATTTTGGCTCCATAACTGGTTATGCCCAGGTATATGTAAACGGCGAAAA
Organism: uncultured Pedobacter sp.; assembly: GCA_966210515.1. Taxonomy (GTDB): domain Bacteria; phylum Bacteroidota; class Bacteroidia; order Sphingobacteriales; family Sphingobacteriaceae; genus Paradesertivirga. The sequence continues at coordinate 62,698 of CBIHLM010000009.1, read as the reverse complement.
GGTTGGCATGAGTAAAGTCTCTAAATCTCCGGCCGAATTTAATATTACCAAATATCTAAAGGGGGGAGAAAACTTGCTGGCTGTGCAGGTTTTTCGCTGGCACGATGGGAGTTATCTTGAAGACCAGGATTTCTGGAGACTTACAGGCATTGAAAGAGATGTATTTCTTTACTCTTTGCCTAAATTATCTGTATGGGATTTTTTTGTAAAAGCCGACCTTGACAATCAGTACACGAATGGAATACTTACAGCAGAAATCGATTTGAGAAGATTTTCGGGTGCTGCAGGCACAGCTGCATCTGTAACGGCCGATGTAATCAATCCAGCAGGTAAAACGGTATTCAGTCAGCAAAAGCAGGTAAAAATTTCATCTGATATTAACACTGTCAACTTTAGCGGCACAATACCTAAAGTGGCCCAATGGAGTGCCGAACATCCTAACCTTTATGATTTTATCATCACCTTAAAGGATGAAAGCGGAAACATACTCGGCCTTACAGGCTCAAAGATTGGTTTCCGTAAAATAGAAATTAAGAATGCCCAATTCATGATAAATGGGATGCCCATTCTTTTCAAAGGGACCAACCGGCACGAGCATGATGACGTGGAAGGACATGTCGTTAGTCGCGAATCAATGATTAAAGATATTAAGCTGATGAAACAGTTTAATATTAATGCTGTGCGTACAAGCCATTATCCCAATGATGCATTATGGTATAAGTTATGCGATCAATACGGCCTGTATCTGGTAGACGAAGCAAATATAGAAAGTCACGGTATGGGAGTAGAAAAGCCGGGCTTAGACAGAAGCAAACATGTTGCGTACCTTCCAGAATGGGTTCCAGCCCACATGGATCGCATTCACAGAATCGTGGAAACAGATAAAAATCATCCTTCGGTAGTAATCTGGTCTATGGGAAATGAGTGCGCTAACGGACCCGTGTTTTACGAAGCCTACAAATGGATAAAAAGCCGCGACAACACCCGGTTTATTATGTTTGAGCAGGCGAAAGAAAATTCAAATACAGACATTGTCGCCCCGATGTACCCCGACATTGAGTATATGGAAGAATATGCTGCTGCTAAAAAAAACCGCCCTTTTATTATGTGCGAATACTCGCATGCAATGGGCAATAGCAGCGGAAACTTTCAAAAGTATTGGGATATCATTATGAGCAGCAAGCACATGCAGGGTGGCTTCATTTGGGATTGGGTTGACCAGGGAATGAAAACATCTACTCCGGACGGGAGAACCTATTGGGCATATGGAGGAGATTTGGGAGGATATCATCTTTACAACGATGAAAATTTTTGCGCTAATGGGCTCGTTTCCGCCGACCGCACTCCGCATCCGGGCTTATTTGAAGTTAAAAAGGTGTATCAAAACATCCTTTTTAAGCAGAAAGATTTAACAAAGGGGGTAATTACGATTCATAACCTGTTCGACTTTACAGACCTTTCGGAGTATAGTTTCAAATGGGAGCTATATCGCAATGGGGAAAAAATCAAGGAAGCGCCGTTTAATGTGAATCTTGCTCCTCATCAGCAGAAAGATGTGCAAATAAAAATACCCTCAACAAAGAAGGAGGGCGAATATTATTTAAATGTTTTTGCCTACACCAAAAAGACCGGAGAACTGCTTCCAGAGGGACATGAGATCGCCCGTGAACAGTTTAAGCTATCGGGAGACTATTTCGCCTCAAAAACAGTCACAACTGGTGGTCTGAAAGTATCTAAAGAAGCTGATCTCATAAGGTTTAAAACGGGTGAAATTGAGGGAGTGTTTGATACCAAACTGGCAAAGTTTAATACCTTGTCCTCTAAGGGTACTCAAGCTATACGGCAATTCCCTGAACCATATTTTTGGCGAGCGCCTACCGATAATGACTTCGGAAACCAGATGCAAATAAAATCCAATGTATGGCGTGCTGCACATATCGATCGCATCATAAAAAATGTAATTATTGACGAACAAAATGCAAGTGGTCTGCCAATAAAAGTTGAGTATGAACTTCCGACTATTGCTGTTCCTTATACGGTCGATTACCTTATAAAAAATGATGGCTCAATTCAAGTAAGAGCTTCAATTGATATGTCTGATCGGAACCTGCCAGAACTTCCCCGATTCGGAATGCGCATGGAATTACAAAAAGAATTTGATCAGTTATCTTTTTATGGACGAGGGCCATGGGAGAATTACAGCGACAGAAATACTTCCTCTTTTATAGGCATTTACCAGGACCTGGTTAAAAATCAAAACGTTCCTTACATACGTCCGCAAGAAAATGGCTATAAAACTGACGTCCGCTGGCTTCGGCTCACCAATGCGCAGGGAAAAGGTATTGAGATTGAAGGCGTGCAGCCAATTTGCTTCAGTGCACTAAATAATCCTGCAGAAGATTTCGATCCGGGATTCACTAAAAAACAGCAGCACCCTACTGACGTTAAAGTCCGTGACGAGGTGTACCTGAATATAGATTTGAAGCAGCGGGGAGTTGGTGGTGATAACAGCTGGGGTAAACTGCCACATGACCCTTACAGGTTACTGGAAAAAACGTACTCGTATAGCTATACTTTGAAACTGGTAGATTAAGGCCTCCTTGATCTACCAATCTAATAATTCTTAAATTCATATTGCCCATCCGGGGGAGCGATAAGCGTCCAAAAATCCTGGAACTGGTGTAGCGTCTTTACCTTCGAGGAAGAAACCTCAATCACTCAACAGGTATTATTAACCAGAACTCACTTCCCTTGGTCAATTCACTTTCGACGCCGATTTTTCCTCCATGTCTGGAAATTATTTCAGAGCAGATGTATAAACCCAAACCCAGCCCCGAAGACTGCAAACCCGATGACTCGACCCTATAATACCGGTCAAACAAATGAGGGATCTTTTCCGGGTCAATTCCTATTCCAAAATCGCGAACAGATATTTTTATTTCATTTTGGAGTTTTTCGATATTCAGTTCGATACGTTTTGACTGAGGCGCATATTTAACGGCATTATTCACCAGATTAGCAATAACCTGTTCAATTTGCCGGCTGTCGGCAAATACCATTAAATTTTGATCTCCTTTTAAAACCAATTCATAAGAACCTTCCAGTCTTATATATTCACAGCAATTATTTATTAAATCTGCCGGATTAAACCATGATTTATTTAACGCTAACTGGCCCTGTTGAATCTTGGCAACATTCATTAAGTCCTCCATTAGATGAAGCAGCTTATTCAGGTTTTTAGTGGCCTTGTTAGCCAGTGTAAGCAACAAATTAGGGTTAGTGCCTGCCTTGATAAACCTTTCCATCAACTGTAAAGATGCATTGAGCGAGGTCAAAGGTGTTTTCAACTCATGACTTGCTATACTGATAAACTCGTCTTTCCTCTGCTGCACCTGCGATTCCTCTGTCACGTCCTGCAAAATCCCGCTAAAACGTTCCGGATTCCCCTCTGCATCAAATATTGCTTTGCCTTTAGCTTTTACAATCCGTTCAACCTTATTAACAGGATTTATTATACCGTAAACTACGTCAAAATTGCCGTCAGAACCGTGACTTAAAGCTTTCTGAATTGCGCCCTTTACTTTTTGAAGATCTTCTTTCCTTATAGCCCCGAGTACTTTCTCTAAATCCATTTCCTCTTCAGCTCCCAAGCCCATAAACGACTTCATACGATCATTCCCGACAAACTTATTGGTTACGGGATCTAAATCCCATGTGCCCAACTCGGCAGATTCGATAATAAATGCTAACTCATTCTTGGCGCTTTCTACCTCGCTGTATGATTTTACTTTTTCAGTAGTTTCATTACAAATCACTAGAACACCCGCTGGCTTTCCCGACTCATCAATTACTTTACTGTAACCAAACGTCCAGTAAACATCTTCCAGCCTATTGTTTCGGTAAATCGGAATCAGTTGATCCTCGCTCCAGGTAGACTCTCCTCCGGCCATCACCTGATCAATTAATGGTTTTATTACAGGCCATATTTCCGGCCAGCATTCTTCTCCCTGCTGGCCCAATGCCTGCGGATGCTTGCCAAACTCTCCCAAACTTGGTCTATAGGCATCATTATAAAATTGAATAAGCTTCGGGCCCCACCATAAAAACATCGGAAACTTCGAATTCAGAATAATACTAAGCGTGGTTAATAAGCTTTGCGACCAGGTGTCTGGTGTGCCAATAATAGTATTCGACCAGTCGAAAGACCGGATAAGCATCCCCATTTCGCCCCCTCCTTCCAGGTACTGCGAGTAAGATCTCGAACCTTCGTTGAAAATCATAAAAAAAATTAAAGGTTATGAACTAATCACCGAACAATGAAAAGAAAGGCCTATGGGTATTTCTTAAACACGAACACATAAATAATTTCCAAATGATCGATTTGTTTTAGTTTATAAAAAGAGATGAAGTCGAGCCCGCTGAAATAAAAAGCCATGTAGACAAATCACACCGAAGATCATAGCGATTCCTCCTATGAGTACTCGCAAGCGATGCTAGAAGATCATTTAAACTTATATACCTTCATAAACTAAAAAACCTTCCCCGAAATGGAGAAGGTTTTTTTAATAAGTATTTCGATCTACCAGTAAATACCGTAGATAGCCACTAACATCCCAACAATGATGATTGAACCTACTGCAAAACCAGTAGTAGTTTTAAACATCTTAGTATCAACTTCTAATCCTGTTGGACGAAGACCTTTACTGTTTTCGATCATGCTGATAATATACATACCGATAATACAGAATACGAAAACAAATCCCATACGATCAAGGAAAGGAATTTCGTAAACTCCGTTTACGTCTACCGCAAAGCCCATAGGAGCAAGGAATGAAAGATCCACCATTCCAGGAAGGAATTTTAGAAGCAGAGACATTAAGAAACCTCCTATAGTTGCGAATAAAGCCGCGTTAGAAGTGGTTCTTTTCCAGAAGAAGCCCAAAATAAACATGGCAAAGATTCCCGGAGATACGAAACCCGTATATTCCTGAATGTACTGGAATCCGCCTTTTTTATCGATACCCAAGTGAGGTGCAATAATTACCGCAAGTATCATTGAAACAATAACCGTTATCTTACCTGTAGTTACCAGGTTTTTTTCGCTGGCATTGGTATTGAAAATCTTTTTGTAGACATCTAAAGTAAAGATGGTAGCGATACTATTTGCCTTACCTGCAAGAGAAGCAACAACCGCCGCAGTAAGAGCCGCAAAAGACAATCCCTTTAAACCTGTAGGAAGAAGGTTAAGTAATACGGGGTAAGCTCTGTCAGGATTTAACTCTCCGTCATGCATCATATCCGTTTGAAAACTTCCTGCACCTTCTCTGTACAGAACATACGCTGCAATACCTGGCAATACAACTATAACAGGCATTAACAACTTTAAGAAAGCTGCGAATAAAATACCACCGCGGGCAGTTTTTAAATCTGCACCTAATGCACGTTGTGTGATATACTGGTTACAACCCCAATAGTTAAGGTTTACAATCCACATACCGCCCACTAATAAGGTTAATCCCGGAAGATCTATGAAATTAGGATTGCTGCGCTCAAAAATCATATCAAAATGGTCGCTCGCTTTAGTGGCCATTAAGTTATATCCATTAAGAACTCCAACTTCGCCGTAGTGCTCAGCAACAAGGTTTAAAGCAAGGTAAGTTGTTGCCAAACCACCAAGAATTAAGAAGAATACCTGGATAACATCGGTATAACCAATAACTTTCATCCCGCCCAAAGTTATGATGATAGCAAAAATAGCCAGTGCATACATACATGCTGTCAGGTTGAGACCAGATATACTGTTAATCGCCAGAGCCCCTAAATAAAGAATAGAAGTTAAGTTAACGACAACATATAATAACAACCAAAACACTGCCATAATCATGGCAACTGTACCATTGTATCGTTGGTGCAAAAATTGAGGCATGGTAAATATCTTGTTCTTAAGATATACCGGTATAAAGAAAACTGCTACAATTACCAATGTAATTGCGGCCATAAGTTCGTAGGTTGCGATTGCCAAACCCATTTTAAACCCAGAACCACTCATTCCGATGAACTGTTCGGCAGAAATGTTAGAAGCAATTAATGAAGCTCCGATAGCCCACCATGTTAAAGAGCCTTCTGCAAGGAAATAATCTTTAGAGCCACTGCTTTCCGATTTTTTCTTATTATAGATATACAAGCCGTAGCCTGCTACTATAATGAAGTAAATAAAAAATACAATGTAATCTTTCGTGTCGAGTGTATTCATATTGGTCTGGTTATAATTTCGTTTTTATTGTTAAACTCATTTTTGACGATATTAAGTTATTCTTTACTTAGTGTAAGATCAACACTTAATAATTGCGGTGCTCAAAGTATAAATATTTATTTAAACTTTTACATTTTTTTTTGAGGATAAAAATCATTGAAAATGAGTGCATTATCGCAATTTTTTCAGCTCTTTTTTTGAAACCTGCAGAATTGAACCATGCCGAATTCCCTTAGGAAGGCTCACTTTGTGAGAAATATCTGTCCAATTGTGTAAATCAGATGACATTATTGCACCATATTTATGAGAGGTATATTTATCATAATACACAACCCAGTTATTACCTATTTTAAGAGTAGTTGGACCTTCAGCCCAAACTTTGTCGGTAATTGGATCGCTTGCTTTTGAATATGGGCCGGTAAGGTTGTCGGCAAAAGCTATTTTTAAATTCTTCTGAGCCGGCTCTTTGGTTTCATCTTTAAAAAACATAACCCATCGCCTGCCATCCTTCACAATTGTGGCATCTATAGAATTGAATCCCGGATCGTAAAGAAGTTTTGTATCACTGAATGTTTTAAAATCTTTGGTGGTTACATAATACATGCGGTGATTATATCCTGCATCGGCTGCGATTTGGGTTTCCGGAAAACGACCAGTAATAGTTGTTGCCCAATAAATCATGTACTGTTTATTCTTTTTATCGTAGGTGATCTCTGGTGCCCAGGAATTTCTCGCGCCTTCTTCATGCTCCATCACCGGGATATATTTTTGTTCCGACCAGTTTATCAAATCTTTTGAACTCGCATAACCTATTCCTTTGGCCGTCCAGCTTACAGTCCAAACCATATGAAAAACGCCGTTTTTACCTTTAATAATGCAGGGATCGCGCATCAGTTTATCCTTACTAAGAACTGGTTTCAGAAACGAACTGTCTCCTTTAAGAGATTCCCATTTAAATCCATCCTCGCTGTATGCCAGATGTAAACCATCTTCACCATTTCCTTTAAAATATGAAAACAGGTAGGGAGATTTTTTCTGTGCAGAAAGTGAAAGCGCTGCACAAAGAAAGAAAGTCAGAAATAAAAGCTTCTTCATCAAAACATCGTAATTTTACAAGCGCTAAATATAAATTAAAACTGCGTTTTTCCCTATAATTTAAAACATAAGGATTCAAAAACACTGAAGTGCTACATCCCATTTGCGTGAAAGCTCCTGCAATCCGCCGAGTACGCTGGGGTAAAGACTAAGGCCATTCTTTAATTGCTCCTCTTTTAAGGATAAAGCACGCTGTCCCGGTAACCTTACATTCTCTGCGGATTTCTGGCACTCATTACTCAAAAAATCTGTTTCTGACATAAAACCTTCGGAACCTCCAAAACCAGCGGGGTTAACTATTTGGATGAAGACAGATGCGGTCCATCTGTCGGGCTTTTCTGCCCTGCCAAACCCGCCCAATGCGTTGGTTAGCGCCTCAATTAAGATTCCCAGAGCAAAACCCTTGTGACCTGCATCAAGTCCGCCAAGAGGAAGTATAGTTGCCCGGTTCTCATCAAAAAATTTCGCCGGATCATCGGTCACATGTCCGTTCGTTTCCAGCAACCAGGGGTGTGGCAGCTTTTTATTTTCATCAAAGGCACGTTTAACATACGCGTTAGCAGTTGTTGACATACTCACGTCCATAAGAATCGGCTGCCCCTTTGTAGGAATTCCGGCGGCAAGTGGATTCGGACTATAAACACCGGTAATCCCGCCGAAAGGCGCGACTGTTCTGTTTCCAGGATCGGAGCAAGAAAGCAAAATCATGAAACCCTTAGCTGTCACACGTTCGAGGTAGGCTGCGAGGCAGGCGATGTGATGGCTTTTCTGAATGACAAGGGTTACCACAGGATATTGGGCCAATCGTTCTAAAGCTAAATCAATTGCTGTATAAACAAGCCAGGGACCAGGTAAATAGTTACCATTCCATGTAATTGCAGCCCCAGAATCGTTCACAATTTCAGGTTTTCCGCATTTAAGCATATTCCCCTCTTCAAGGTCTTTAACATAGGAGGGCAACAGCTGCAAACCATGAGTAGTATGCCCCATCAGATCGGCTTCGACCAAAATCTCTGCAACGATCTGTGATTTTTCCTGTTCGAGTCCGGCCAGAGTTAAAACCGAAGCAGCGAAATCGATAAGATGATTTGCATTAAAGCGCATGAGTAAATATCAGATTTTACTGAGACAAGAACACTTCATATTGTGGAATAATATTTACTGATTTTAGCACACCTGCTTGTTTGCCCTTCAATGGCTCGCGAACCCCCTCTTCAAAATAAATTTTTCGTTCGTCGGTAAGTGGAACAATTTGGAACAGGAGCTTTTTCCCGCTGAGAGCATTACTGAATCTTTTTAGACCTATAGTCATCGGAAGTCCTGAATAGAAGTCATCCGCAATCAGTTTTCCGTTAATATAAGCTGCGCCGGTATCGCCTGTATAATCCAACTTTATGAAAGCATCGCTTAAACCATTAAGGGTAGACGAAGGCAGCTTTACTTCATAATACTTTGCTCCTTCAACCCGATTCAAATTTGTTTGATACTGCGGGCCCGGGCTTACAGCAGTATTAACGGCAGGATTACGATCATCCAAGGGCAAATCCTGCCCTTTGTTCAAATAAGGCTCTATATCTCTAACCTCTTTTATAGTTGCTTTAATACTTTTAACAGGAAGCTTTAAATTATATACCGAAAAAATCCCTTCGGCCGATGTTTTAAGTTTGCCTCTGCTAACCTTAAACCCTCGCAAAGCCGGATAAACAGCAAAGTCAATCTCAGGATTTCCGGTGCTTTGTAAACGAATTTTCTCTTTGAAGAAAATCAAATCGCTTTTCGATATAAACAATCGGTCGGCACCGAAAACATTCGCCTTCCAGGCATTTAGGGCCTGCTGATTCGTTAATGTAAGTATCTTCAGGACTTTGCTATTCTGAAGTGTAAGTTTCATCGTGCAGTTTGTGCCGGGTTTGCTGACTCTAACAGTATATGCTTTATCATTTCTGATAAGTGAAGCATCATGCAGCTCTGCAGTTTTGATATCAGATTTATTGAATGAAAATTCCGGCAGTATTCCATCTGGCGCGAAAAATACGTACATCGGCTCGGCACCTTCTAAGCGACATAAAGGCTGTGCTGTAGCATAATTCAGATTCAAGCCGTCCAAATCCATGTTAAATGGAAAAACCAATTGCAGATTGCGTTTTACCTGAATTGGAGTTTCAGGAAATCTAAGTACGCTATCTTTTAATTTCAGGTGAAATTGCACCCCCTGGATATCCTTCATTTGCAGCTGCCGCTGAAAATTGCTCACAAATATAAATCCCCTGTTTTCTTTTGAGCGAACAGACATGCGTAATAGACTATTGTCCGATGGGCTCTCCGGTTTCCGCTCGGGAAAAGAAGTGCTATACTGAACCAGTCTGTCTCCAAACTCATTCAAAAAAGTATGAATTACCTTAAACCCTTTATAGGATGGACGTAACTGCCCCCACTCTCCAAGCGGAGCTAAGAAATCGTAATTTATAATGGGATAATCATTGGGATATTTAGTCGCTTTTGATTCCTGAAGGGTAGACAATTTCCCGATAGGGTTTGACCCTCCCTGAAACATATAATAGCCCATTAAATTGGCACCTGAACCAACTTTTACATACGTTAAAGAAGTCACATCATTAGCCTCTATTATGGGCCTGCGATGGTAAGTGATTTGATTTCCGCCCCCCATTTCGGCTGTTGCATAGGGATATCGGTAACCTTTAAAATCTGCTTGCTGCTCGTGCTGGCCTAAAAGATCGCTGCCTATTGCTGGATCGTTTCTGAGTGAACCGAACATATAATTCTCAGAGAGCGGCAATTTGGTAGTTTTTTTATCCCATGGAGCTTCTGGATATGCACCCCAAACAGGGATTAATTCATCCTGCTTTTGATTCGAACCCGGCCAACCCGTGGCACTGTAAAAGGGAACATCTATACCGGCTTTTTGAGCAAGCTTTTTTAAAGTAAGCATATGTTCTAAACCTGCCGGGTTATTGAAGCGATATTCATTTTCAATCTGGCTTCCTATAACCGGACCGCCATCTTTAAAATACAAGCCGTTTAACTGCTTGCCAATTTGATCGTAAAACTTTTCTACTGCGGCCAAATAAGCCTGATCGTTTTTTCGGACATTACCGCGTTTTAGCAGCCAGTCGGGCAAGCCACCATTTCTGACCTCGCCATGGCACCAGGGGCCAATACGCGCAAAGAAATAAACATTATGCTTTTTACAGAGTTTGGCAAAAGCGCGAAGATCGTTATCACCCGACCAATTGAAGGTTCCTTCCGTCTCTTCATGATAAATCCAGAAAACATAGGATGCTATAACATCGATGCCCGCTGCTTTCATTTTCAAAATCGATTCTTCCCATTGCGCCCTGGGATAACGAGAGAAATGAATTTCCCCCATCACAGGATACCAGGGTTTACCATTTTTTATAAAATAAAGGCTATTGGCATCGAGGGTTTCCCCTGAAGGACTCTTATTAGACCCTAACTTTAAATGACCGGAAATTATTGGCGATCCAGCCTTAGAAATATCGATGGTATAAATATTCAGCTCATCCATCTTCCAGAAAACCGCGAAAGGTAGAATTAGAAAAACCCAGTAGAAAGCCTTTTTCATGTATGATTGTAAGAGTTATGTTTAATTCATTCAAGCCGAATGTATGGAGAGCCATCAGATTGCGCAACCTGTAACATCCTGCTACAGGTTGAAAAAACTCCACCATTATTTTTTTAAAACCGGTGCCGGTTTTAGTTCATCGGGACTATCCTTGGTAAAGGTGTCAAACGATTCTTTCGAAGGATTTACGAATACATCATTAACAACTTCAAAACTTACCTGATCCTGAGGATTAAATTTTGCTGATAACATATATGTTTGAAGACTGCTGAATAACTGTTTCGCAGCCGGCTTATTTTCCAGGTCAGGGCGTAAATCTGCACTGGAGACAAGTAATTTACCGTTTCCAACTTTAGTTTCAAAAATCAGGGCCAAACGCCGGTTCAAAAACCATGTGTCTATAGGTTGCACCAACGGTTTAAAACCAGCTGGAAAATCTTCCAAAATCATAACCTGCGAGCGGTTGGCTATTTCCCACCACTGCAAATCGCTGTGATAATCAGTAGGGAAGTTCGCGAAGGCCTGACTTTTCGATTGAATAAGCATCCCTGTTACGTGCGGCGGGCGCATCTTAAACCAGGAAGTATTCCAGAAAACAGGAAGGAAATGCATGGCGACTTCTTTGCCCTTTACAACTTTTCCGGAGGCGTTTAAAAATACCTTTCCGCCTTTATCTAAAATATCTTTCGCTTTTTCGTCTAACCGATTTGTATAATAAATTGCTGGATTTACTACTTCTTCCTTAACGGGATAAACCCAGATATCCCAATCGTTCACAAAGGAGGTATTTTCGACCGCAACTTCGAGATTTAACTTACGAGCTTCGGTAACCGAAGCAAGCGGAAACTTTATTTTCCCTACCGGGATGCCATTTCCAAATGCAATTGTTTGAGGCTGAAACTTACCACTGCTGTACATTTTGCCTTCAGCATCTTTGATCGTCCAACTGATAACCGCGTTTTGCAAAGCTGACTTTCCTGAATGGAAAAGTTCCACATCTGCTGTTAAAATTTCGTTATTGCTGAACACGAATTTGGGTAATCGCGTAAGCGGAACCGTGCTGTTGCAAAACCGGGCAAACTGCCTGGCAGATATATATCCCTTTTCTTGCCAGAATGCATTTAAAACACCAACTAAAGCGGTGCCCTGGCCTGGAAAATCCTGCAAGCCCAGTAACTGGAAACCGTCGTAGCCCGGAGTACGCAAAGCCTTTTCTATTTCGTTTTTATAACATAGGGCCTGAAGCTTGCCAGATGCCATCAGGAAATCCTGAGCCTGATCCGCCATTCCGCGGTCAGTCAAATCTTCTCTGAAAAGTTCGAAATTTTTAGCGCGGTAAACACCCGTGTATTTTTTTATCTCTTTAAAATCCGGAAAAGCACACCACTGACCCATTTCATGCGCTACAAAAGGCACTTTAAATTTTTCAATACCGGCACTGTAGTCCGACATACTTTCAGGTCTTTCATTCCAGTTTAAGCCCCTTACCCCGGCCCTCACCTGAAACTCGGCATTTGGAACTATCGGCCAGCTGCCACCAACAGACATCCCTGTATACACCCGCCGACTATCTTTTTTCTTCCAATAATCGACAAACGCATTTAAATACTGCACCTGATTACCCGCAGGTTCGTTACCTGCAGAAAGCATTGTAAAAGATGCATAATTGCCATAATTCTTTGTCAGGCGATCAGTTTCTTCATAAATATATTTATCAATCGGCTGACCCAAGCCAATTTTAGGACCGTGATTTGGCCAGCTCGGCCCTTCGGGCTGCAAATAGAAACCTATTTTATCTGCCGCAATAAAAGCAGCTTCGGGCGGGCACCAGGAATGGAAACGCATGTGATTTAATCCATGGGCTTTGGCAACTTTAAAAATCCTTTCCCAGGAGGACACATCCATAGCCGGATATCCCGTCAAAGGAAACTCACAATTGTTAACTGTACCCCGTAAAAAAACTGGTCTGCCGTTTATCAAGAACTTACCTTCCTTAATCGAAAAATCCCGCATCCCAAACTGGACGGCTTTCTGAGATCTTTTTCCGGACTTTGGTTGAATAACCGCATTAAGCATGTATAACGCAGGATCAAACTCATCCCATGTAAGCATCTTATCGCCGAAAGGCAAATTCATTTCGATAAGAACTTGCTCGCCTTTGCGAACGTCATAATTTGTAGAAACGGCTTGAGTTTGATGTTTCGCGGCTGTGTTAAAGCTTTTTGCAGAGATGCTAATCTTGCCGGCAGCGTCTGTGAAACTACTGTTTTTGATGAGCATCTTTACTTTAGCCGTTTTAGTTTTTACATCCGGATAAACCTGAATATCCTCAAAATAAACGGGCGATCCTGCATTCAAACTCAGCTTTCCAATAATTCCGTTCCAGTTGCCTTGTGTATGATCGGTAATACTATGCGAATCGGGGCCAACATTAATTTCTTTAATTCGGTTATCGATACGAATGGTGATGCGATGTTTGCCAGGTGTGAGTAGATCAGTTAAATCATATTCATGTGCTACCACAAGCGAATTTCTCATGCCTGCTTCCCTGCCGTCTATCCATACACGGGTTTCGGTATGCGCCCTTTCCAGATAAAGAACAATTCGTTCTCCCTTCCATTTTTTAGGGATATTAACTTCTTTCTGATACCAGGCGGCACCAACGTAATGTTTAGCCGGCGTAAGCCAAAAGGGTATTTTTATACTTCCTTCCTGCCGGTATTTCGCTAACCTTGGATTAAAATAAAATGAGCTATCGTAAATACTGCCGGTCCATTTAGTTTTTAAGGTTATGTCATCACCCTTAAGATTTTCGGCCATAGAACCGGGCAGCTTAATGGTTTCTGAAAGAGTCTTTGAAAACCACTTTTCATTAAGTCCTTGATCCTGAGGATCTGCTTGAAATTTCCACTTGCCATCCAATAGCATAGTTTGATTGCTATCAAATGAGCAAAAAAGAAGGAGCAGCGCAAAGCAGATACTATTGAAACCGATGCGTTTATTAATACTAGTCATTTCAGCTTTTGAATTTATTAACTGGTAAATGGATTTTTAGATGGCTTAAAATCAGTGTTTAAAGTTGATGGGAATTATATAAAAATACAATAGACTAATATGCGGATAAGATGGATTATTTTCTCATTTAAAATACGAAGCTCTCCTGTTCAAACTTCCAGCAAGGCCAATCGACAAAAAGCTACTTTAAGTATAGAACACCGTCTTTAAATCACAAACTCGTATCGAACTTGCAAAAGCAAAGTCTTCTAAATTTAATATTGCAACCGATTGCATAAATTTCTTTCCTTTTATCTACCTTAGTTCCTAACCAGTATTTGGTTAATATCAAAAACCTGTGTTTTAGCATGAGTCCCGAGAAAGAAATTACCATTTATGATATTGCTAAGTCGCTAAATATCTCTGCAGCGACGGTAAGTCGTGGACTGAAAGATCATCCGGCAATAAACAAAGGCACAAAAAAAAGAATTTTCGATGCAGCCCGGGAAATGGGATATCGTGCCAATTCGTTAGCAAGTAATTTACGACTCCAAAAAACCAATACCATCGGAGTAATTGTACCGCGATTAAACAGCAGTTTTATGTCTGATGCCCTTGCTGGGATGGAAAGGATAGTCAATCAAGCTGGTTATAATCTAATAATAAGTCAATCGCTTGAAACAGTGAAGAAAGAGATTGAAAATTCATTAACCATGTTCAACAACAGAGTCGACGGGTTATTGGTTTCATTAGCATACGATACAGAAAATACAGATCACTTCGAACAATTCATTAAAAAAGGAATTCCGGTGATCTTTTTTGACCGGATATCTGAAAATAAAAAGTGTCCGAACATTGCGATAGATAACCGTAAAGCGGGATATGAGCTTACTAAACATCTGATCGAACAGGGAGCAAAAAGAATAGTGCACATATGCGGAAATCTTTTAAGAAACACTTATGCCGATAGATTTGAAGGATATAAAGATGCTTTAAAAGAATTTGATCTCGATTTTAGTGATGAATTATTAATAGTGAATAATCTAAGTTCGGCGGATGGAACGAACGCTGCTGCACAGATATTAAACATGGACCCAAAACCCGACGCGGTATTTGTAGCAAACGATAACTGCGCTGTTGCCTGTATGCAGGAATTAAAAAAGCAAGGCGTCAAAATTCCTGAAGATATCGCTTTTGCAGGATTTAACAATGATCCGATATCCAGAGTAATTGAACCCAACTTAACAACCGTAAGCTATCGGGGTGAAGAACTGGGAGAAATGGCTGCGAAAGTTTTAGTCGCATATTTAATTAATGATACAAATCAGCTTACTAACTGCACACATTTATTAGAGCACCAACTTGTGGTAAGACAATCTTCTTTGAGGAAAAGAACCGGCTAAACTATTTAAGGATCAATTCAACCGGAAAGGTTCCGGGATATTACAAGTAAATTCAATAACCATATTATAACATTTATGAAAGAATCTATTAAGGAAAGAAAAATCGCACTGGTAACCGGAGGAGCTTCGGGCATAGGATACGCCATTGCCCAGGAATTTGTAAAGAATGATATCTACACCGTTATTATCGGTCGGAATAAAGAAAAACTGCAAACGGCAAAGGATAGCTTGGGAGATCTTTGCGAAACGCTTTCATTTGATTTAGGCGAGCTCAGCAAAATTCCGGGTGTAATACAAGAGATAGTAGATCGCCTGGGGAGAATTGATATATTGGTGAATAATGCGGGGATTAACATGAAAAAAGAATTCTGCGACGTAAGTGACGAAGATTTCATGAGTATTATCCAGACCAACCTTATCTCTATTTTTGCCATCTCCCGCGAGGTAGTAAAATTTATGATCCCAAAAGGCAAAGGATCGATTATTAATATTAGCTCGATGGCTTCTCAGTATGGCATTCCCAAAGTTATAGCCTATACAGCTTCAAAATCTGCCTTAGATGGCATGACCAGGGCAATGGCTGTGGAATTGTCGCCAAAAGGAATCAGGGTCAATTCAATTGCTCCGGGTTTTATTGCGACAGACATGTCTGCAAAGGCGCTGAACAACGATCCCGAACGGAAACAAAAAGTTATGTCGCGTACACCCATGGGATATTTAGGCGAGCCCTCGGATATTGGCACCACAGCCGTTTTTCTAGCGTCTGATGCGGCAAAGTATATCACAGGAGTGATTTTACCAGTTGATGGTGGGAATTCGGTTGGATTTTAAGTCAAATCAATTATCATAAGAAGATGCAACTAGAACAAACAATGCGCTGGTTCGGTCCCAACGATCCGGTTAGTTTATCAGATATCAAACAGGCCGGCTGTACCGGAGTTGTAACCGCCCTTCACCATATCCCAGTAGGTGATGTTTGGACGGTAGAAGAAATAAATAAGCGGATAGCGGAAGTCGAATCTGCTGGATTAACCTGGTCGGTAATTGAAAGTTTACCAGTACACGAGGATATCAAAAAGCAGTCAGGCAATTACCTGGATTATATTGAAAAGTATAAGACAAGTATACGAAACGTAGCAGCCTGCGGCCTAAAAGTCATTACCTATAACTTTATGCCTATTTTGGATTGGATGCGTACGAATTTAGAATTCGAAATGCCTGATGGAAGCAAAGCCCTGCGCTTCGAAAAAGCAGCCTTTATGGCATTTGATCTTTTCCTCTTGAAAAGACCTGGAGCTGAGGAAGATTACACTCCTGAAGAATTCGGTAAAGCCAAAAAACGTTTTGATGAAATGTCTGGGAATGAAAAAGAAGCGCTGTTTAAAACCGCCCTTCTTGGCCTGCCGGGTAGTGAAGAAGCCTTTACCATTGATCAGATATTAACAGCACTTGACACCTATAAAGGCATCGATGCAAAAAAGTTAAAAGAGCACCTTTTTCATTTTTTAAAAGAGGTTGTTCCGGTAGCTGAAGCCGAAGGAGTTAAGCTGGCCATACATCCGGATGATCCGCCTTATCCAATCCTGGGCCTGCCACGAATTGTGAGTACCGAACAGGACGCTGTTGAATTGCTTGCGGCGTCACCTTCACCCGCCAATGGACTATGTTTTTGCACCGGCTCATTTGGAGCACGGCCAGACAATGACTTACCGGCGATGCTGAAACGTCTTGGAGATCATGTTCATTTTTTACACCTGCGCAGCACGCAACGCGATGAAGAAGGAAATTTCTACGAGGCCAATCATCTTGAGGGTGATGCTAACGTGTATGAGGTGATGAAAGAAGCTGTTCTGCTAATGCGCAGAAGAAATGTTTCTATCCCGATGAGGCCAGATCATGGTCATCAGATGCTGGATGATTTGAAAAAGACCACTTACCCTGGTTATTCTGCAATTGGTCGCTTACGCGGACTAGCGGAGTTACGAGGGCTGGAAATGGGGATCGCAAAATCCATATAGTCCGAAAGTTTCTATAAACGAAAAATGGCCGGTTCGAGTTCGAACCGGCCATTTTTCGTTTAATTCAGATTTAAAACTTACTGAATTATAATCGTTTTCGACTGAACGAAACCATTCAAGCTAATACGAATCACGTAAGTGCCGGCTGGCAATTCCTGAAGCTTAATTTCTTTCTCATAAGCCCCAGTTTTGATATCATTGAGCGATTTTACAAGTGCACCATTTACATTATAAACCGATATCGATACCTTTCCATTCTCGGCGCTGTTTAGATTCACCTTAAAATTACCGTTCGATGGATTCGGATAAACACTTACCAACTCCGTAGAGATTAATTCAAGTCCAGAAACATTCGAGGTGCTTAAAACTCTTGCCCTATCTCCCGCCTGACCGTTCTGCACCCGTGTTGCATTGCTTGCCAATGAACTATTTCCCGCAGCATCAACTGCTTTTACTGTAAACTCATAAAGGTTATAACCAATCGGCCGATCTGCTACGTAAGTAGTTCCTGCTATAAGTGAGGTATTCAACTGAACTCCGTTTTGATAAATGTTATAGCCAACAACTCCAACATTATCTGTTGAAGCGGTCCAGCTTAAACTTACCTGATGTGCCGTAGTTTTATTGGCGACCAGATTCTTTGGAACGCTTGGTGCCTGAGTATCCGGAGTGGTTACCGGGATACTTGCCGGATCTGAAACATTGCCTGCATTGTCTGTGGCAACAACCGCAAAAGCATAGGTTACAGATGAACTCATGCCAGTCACCATAAAGCTTGTTCCGGTGCTTGTACCGGCTAATACGCCATCTTTATAGATCTTATATCCGGTTACACCGATAAAATCTGTTGAAGCTGTCCAGTTTAACGTAACTGTTGAATCTGTTGCCATTGCTGTAAGATCTCCAGGAATTGTTGGGGGAATAGTGTCCGGCACAACCGTTAACATTTGACTAACCGAATCAGCAGGCAAGTATTCCTCGTTTCCCGACTGGAAAGCTGTGATTTTACTTGAACCAGCACCCACAATTCTAATTTTGTCGCCCATTACAACAGCTACGGTCGTATCAGAGCTGCTATATGAAACCGCTAAACCGGATGAAGCCGAGGCCAAAGAATCAAGATCTGCCTCGCCGAGCACTTTATCCGCGATAGGAGAGAAAGTGATAACCTGTTCTTTTGTCGGTATGTTGGCCTCCAAACTTATATAATCATACATAAGATGATTGCCAATATAGGAGGTTGAAGGCATCAATAATGTAATTGTATTTTCACCAATCTTTAACCTGCTCATAGGTATTGTGATAGATTTGGTAGAATACTTCGCGTAATTTGACTGACGAAGAAGCGCATTTCCGCCGCCATTATCCGGATAGAAATAACTAAAGAGCTTACTTTCACCATTCACATAAATCCATTGTTGAGCGTGATCCGCGCCGGCATACGCGATGTTAAGCGTAGCATTTCCTGTTAAGGGAGTGTTAGCCGGCAAATTAAAATTAATCCGCCATTTCCATTGAGACAAGCTGCCATTGGCGCCGATGTAGGGTGAATGAGCGTATGGCAATGCTGTGCCCCAATTTTTTTCTGCAGCATTGTATTCGATTATATTAGTGAAGTTATCTGCAAACTTATTGTAAGCAAATCCTTCCATATACTCCCGATGACCAAACTTAAACTCATCTGCTGTCCGGTTAGGTACACCAATTTCGAAAACAAGGCTACCTTTGTCTCTGGCAATATTCCAGGTAACATCGCCGAGGTTTGTAACACCGCCGGCGGTAACGGTTACGTTCTGTTGACTGTAATCGCCGGTAACACCATCACTATACCCGAAAAATGAATATGTTCCCGGACGAACGTTGGGAATAGTAAAATTACCTTCAGCATCTGTTTTAACCCAATACTGATAGTTTTTTGATTCCTGTTGCCATTGGTTTGCAGGATTATTAAGAATGGTAACTCCAACCCATGCGTTCTGGCCTTTAACTTCCGGCTTAAATGGATCGTTAATAATAAACTTCCCGCTCACGCTGCCTCTTTGCTCTTTTAATGGATACTGAGCAGTATTGGTTAGCCAGGAATATGGCCACTCTGCTTTTTCTTTCTCAACTCGTGCCTTTGCATCAGCCCAGTTTAAATCGCCTGTTGCTTTCGTGGAAGTGTAAATTAAGTATGGACCATAAATTTTACTCCAGTACTCGCCTTGATTTACAGTCATACCAATTGAATTATAATGCACCCCATTCATACACGAATGGATAATTCCCGCCGCGGCATTTAACTCATGATAGGTAGGACCTTCGTTAAAAAACTCAGGACTTCCATACACAAACCAGCTGCCAATATTATTTACATCACTGGCATGTCCGTAAACCAGATCCTGCCAGAAAGATGGAGTCGCATATTCGTACTTTCCGTCATAAGTTCCAGCTTGAACACCAGTGTTTAATTTCACAATTTCTGCAATGCCCGTGGACGATGCCTGAGAAAAATCATACAATGAAGGCATTTGCCAATTCCGGATAGAATCAACATAGATTTTTTCTGTTAAATAGTTATTTGTGTTTTTCGGGTCGGATGCAATCCACATTACCTGTCTCCAGGAGCCCATGTCGAACGTTGGATATTCTGCTTTATGCTCTAAGATAGAATAAGTATAAATTCCGGTATCCCCTCTTTTCAATACATAATGAATGTCGGCATCGCATGGAGTAACGTTCGAACCCGGAGTGTAAGGTCGTTTAAACGATACATCTACGATATCATCTTCTTCGGTTTTAACTGAAAAAGTAGCGCCAAAAATAGTTTCAAAACCTTTTGAAGTGGTAAAATCATAATAAGTTCCCTTTCTTGAAGTACCCGCCGTATTGAGCGTTTCCACCCCGTTTACTTTTAAAGAAGTGATGTTACTGGTCCATTTTTCAATCCGAGCTTCCAGATACTCGTTTTTTAGAATGATGTACTCAGGATATTCCGTAAGCAACCCATTCGGATCTTGTGGAATGCTAACAGACGTAGCCGAACCATCATAATTAACAGCCAGCGTTTTTCCGGCTGTACAGGTTATTTTTCCACCGGCTATGTGATTGTTAATAGCAGTTCTTTTATCGCCATTAAGCTTCAACAAGCCTATGCCACTAATAAACACGCTTCCACCGGCGCCAATATTTAAATTTCCCGGCACATTAACAGCGCCGCCTGTAATTTTCAAACTAGCGGTTAAACCTGCGCCATTAGCTACGTTTAAATCTGTTCCTGCATTTAGAGAACCTCCGCTTACCATCACAGTGGCACTGCTTCCGGCAGAACCGCTGGCAAGAGAAAATGCTAAGCGACTGCTTATTTTACCTCCCGTGATATTTAAATTAGCCTGCCCGTTCCTGCCAACTGCCACAGCGCTCCTAAGGTTAAAATCAGCCGGTGAACTTACAGTAATGTTCCCATTTAAACTGTCGTTATTCCATGAATATAAAGCCCCTTTTACTGTAAAATTGGCCTGGCTGGTGGTATTAAAGTAGTTAGCCCGATAGTTAGTATTTGAGGCATTGCCCCCCGCATGAATGCAGTTGTACGGGTTTCCGGCTCCTACAATCAGCGTTCTTGTACCTAAAGAAGCGAAATTAATGGTATTATCACTCCAGTTATTCTTGTTGAAGTAATCTGTGCTTACTCCGCCTACCCAGTAGGTAACCTGCGCCGTAGTCTGTTCCAGGCATAAGCTAAACAGGAGAGTGAATAAAAGTGGCATTACCAATCGCCATGAGGCTTTTGGCGACTTTGTAGTTTTGAGTAAAAGTGTAGTCATATAAATGGGTTAGTTTGTTAAGCAATAGGAATATAGAAAAGCTGTTAAGCCAAAAAATCAGATTAACAGGTATTGAATCACATATTTGTTCAATGAGACAATGCATTTCGTTATAACTGGCTGTGCGCTAATGATATTAGGATATCATTGAACTGCTTTTGTAAAATTATTGTTATAGCAACAATTAATCATCCTGAGCCATCCTGCCCGGCATGCATTTAAGTTCAAAAAAAACGCAAAAAAAAATTAAGCCACTCATAATGAGTAGCTTAATTTTAACTTAAAAGAATAAAAAAATGTATTAATTCACGACAAAAGCATGATTGCTGGTAGTTTTTCCCAGATTAACCTTGATATAATAGATCCCGGCAGGTATGCCCTCAAGCTTCATTTCTTTTTCATAAGCCCCGGTTTTGATATCATTGATCGATTTTACAAGTGCACCATTTACATTATAAACCGATATAGATACCTTTCCATTCTCGGCGCTGTTTAGATTCACCTTAAAATTACCGTTCGATGGATTCGGGTAAACACTTACTGACTCCACAGAGATTAAATCAAGTCCAGCCACATTCGAGGTGCTTAAAACTCTTGCCTTATCCCCCGCCTGACCGTTCTGCACTCGTGCTGCATTGCTTGCCAATGAACTATTCCCCGCAGCATCAACTGCTTTTACTGTAAACTCATAAAGGTTATAGCCAATCGGCCGTTCTGCTACGTAAACAGTTCCTGTTATAAGCGAAGTATTCAACTGAACTCCGTTTTGATAAATGTTATAGCCAACAACTCCAACATTATCTGTTGAAGCGGTCCAGCTTAAACTTACCTGATGTGCCGTAGTTTTATTGGCGACCAGATTCTTTGGAACGCTTGGTGCCTGAGTATCCGGAGTGGTTACCGGGATACTTGCCGGATCTGAAACATTGCCTGCATTGTCTGTGGCAACAACCGCAAAAGCATAGGTTACAGATGAACTCATGCCAGTCACCATAAAGCTTGTTCCGGTGCTTGTACCGGCTAATACGCCATCTTTATAGATCTTATATCCGGTTACACCGATAAAATCTGTTGAAGCTGTCCAGTTTAAAGTAACTGTTGAATCTGTTGCCATTGCTGTAAGATCTCCAGGAACTGTTGGAGGAATAGTGTCAGCCGCAACAAACAGCACATGACTCACCGGGACGGCTGACAGGTAATTTGAATTACCGTTTTGAGATGCTGTAATGGTTGTCGAACCAGCACCAACCAAATGAACTTTTCCATCCACAATAGTGGCCACATTAACATTTGAACTATTATACGCTACTGGCAAATTTGAAGTGCTGGTGGCACCGGCATCAAAATCGGGTTCGCCGATAATTTTAGGCTCCATTGCTGCAAAGCTGATAGTCTGCGCATCCTTTGTAGCTGTCAAGCCGGATACCTCTGAAGCAGACAATGCATAATTGAAAATCTTAATTTCATCAAACATCCCTTTAAAAGGAGCATTCAAGTCGTTCGAATTGGCGAAATTCAGAGGCTGAATAGCGCCGATTCCATTCACAGTACTGCTTGTATTTTCATTCCCCTCAACCACAAGTGTTCCATTGCGGTAAATACGCAACTTCCTGGCGGCAACATCTCTCACAAAAACCATATGTACCCAAGTATTATTCAGGAAAGTACTATGTCCGGTTTGAACCGTACTCTTATTCACGTCATCATCCACATTAAAGCTAATGTTTCCGCTTTTCACTTCTACTCCATACCATCTTCCGGTTGCACCTGTGTTTGCGTTTTTCGCAAAAGTCCCTTTATGAAATATATATCCTGATGCTGAAGCCACTGCTGGCTGCGGAGCCTTGACCCATAGGGAAACACTGAAAGAGTTTTTGTCAAAAGCAATATTATCCTTGTGCGGAACCCGAATGACAGAACTTGAGCTAACGGTTTTTAAATTTAGACCATTGTTTACCCGTCCCGCTTCCCACGCATAATCTGTTATGTTTTGTAAAGTTCCATTAGTTTGATAGCTTGTACTATCTATTATAGCAGTTCCCGACGTGGCATCAAGTTTCCAGTCGGCCACAATACCTTGAGGAAAAGGAGTCTTAAATGTCCAGACATCACCCTGGGTAACACCTTCAGGACCAATGGCATCTACTCTCCAGAAATAGTTTGAGTTTGGACTTAAACCTGTAAACAAGTATGCAGGCGTATTAACCTGTACATCTGACCGGTAGATTAGATCGGTAGAAGTCGAACCCAGATAAACTTTATAGTTAGTGGTATTAATTCCACCTTTCCAGCTCGCACTTGCCTGCGTTGTGGTAGTAATAGTAGCATTATTTTCAGGACCTGGAGAGAATGCCTTTAATGGCAACGGACTAGTATGATATAAACGAAGAATATCATTTTCGGTTAAAACATAGTTGAATGCCTTCATTTCGTCCAGCATTCCGGTAAAAGGGGCGTTAAATGAATTTGTATTGGCTATCACCAGGGGTTCATCGCCACCTATTCCTCCGACGGTATTATCGTTTGATTCGACCATCAGTATTCCATTTTTATAAACTCTTAATTTTTTAGCAGAAGCATCCCTAACGACTACTAAGTGGTTCCAGCTGTTGTTAAAAAATGTAGAATTGCTGGTCGTTGCTGAGCTTTTTGTTACATCGTCATCAACTGAGAAAATTAAGTTCCCATCCTTAAGTTCCACTCCAAACCATTTACCGGTAGCACCCGCTGCGGTATTTTTAATAAATGTTCCTTTATGAAAAAGATATTTAGACACAGCAGACTGTGCCGATCCTTTAACCCACAGAGAAAAACTAAAAGAAGTTCTATCTAAAAACAGATGGTCTTCGTGCGGTACAAGTATGCCGGAAGCCATCGTCATTGTCATTAAATTAATTCCGTTATTAATTTTACCGGCCTCCCATGCATAATCCGGCACATCACTCACTTCTGCATCGTTTCGGTAAATGCTGCTGTCAGCTGCAACAGTACCTATGGTTTCGTCGAAGCGCCAGTCTCCAATAATTCCTGCCGGATAATTCTTTAATGTTTTAAAAGACCATGTATCTCCGCTTGTAGTCCCGAGGCTATTTACTGCATCTACACGCCAGAAATAGACGGTGCTTTCTGCCAAACCTGTAATCGGGTAGGAAGCCGATGTAACATCTCCCTTAAATTCCATATTGGACGTGTCGGCACCAAAATAAACTTTATAAAATGTGGTATTCGTACTTCCTGTCCAGGTAAGGTTACGGTTTACAATATCAATTCCTGTTGCTCCGTCTGCCGGAGTAGGCGCAGAGGGAACCGCGGGCGCAGAGGGCGGAGTGCTGGTTTTTGTTGTTAAGGTAGCATACGATGAAACTTCTGTGCTGGAAATCCCTTTTATTCTGTAATAATAGGTTTTGTTAGGCTCCAAACCGACATCACCAAAGCTTGTAACGTTCGCCGCCAGAGTATCAACAACATCGAAATTTGTCCCATTTGTAGATCGCTCAAGAATAAAATTGATTTCCGAATCCGAATTGTCAGTCCAGCTTAAATTGATAGAACTTGGAGTAATATTTCCGGCTACAAGATTCGATGGAGGCCTTAAAAAGCTTGTCGGCTGACTCACCGCAAGTTCGTTCACATAAACTTCGATGTTCAAATATCCAGGCTGAGAAACACTCATCGTTACGGCATCTGAGCTATCATTTTTATTAAGGCCATTTGCATCTTCCCATGCGTCCGGCATCCCATCGCTATCAGTATCTGTTGGTGCATTCGCGCCGAACACATTTCCCAATCCGCCGTTTGCCAGGGGTAGATCGGTTTCACGATAAACATAAAAACCTTTAACACCTTTAGACTGCACCTCATCTACCAAAAACGCATCAAGTTCGTCTCTGTGAGGATAGGTTGCTCCAACATTATCAATTATATGTTGATAGGCTTGTGCCGCCGTAAGAGTCGGATTAGCAGCAGGATACGGGTATGGCGATGTTTTAAATGCGTCGGCAGTAATTCCGGGATATCCTGATGGACTGCCATCATAAGGAATTTCTGCTCCGTCAAGAACACCATTTTTGTTATGATCGAAATAATTACCAGAGCCGTAAATATTGAAAGAACCTGTTCCTCTGGAAAAAGGACTTTGCTCGGAAGGTGGTGTTAAGGGTCCGCTTACAAAATAATTATTGATAACATTTACTTCAGAGACGCCTGACGAGCCTCCCATGATATACCCTTCGCCAGACCATCCATAATTTAAATTATCTCCTAATCTGTTGCCGTTACCCCAGTTATAAACTACGTTGTTGACAAATTCATTAACTCCCTTTACCTTGGGATTACGGGTTTTATTACTGATATACAGATTTTTTATTAAACTCACTTTGCCACCATCGGGAGTCTGTATCAAACCTCCCGCCGAGTGGTTTTCTCGATGAAGTCCCTGCCCAATAATTGAGTTCTGTACGGTGATATTATCCGGAGAAGTACCCTTTCCATCCCAGTTAATTGAGAAGACTTCGTCCATCGCCCAGGTGAATGACATATGGTCGAATATGATATTTGCACCACTGGCAAGTCCTGAAACATCTTTACCAGAGTTTCCTGTCGCGCCCAAACGAAGCCTTAAAAAGCGGGCAATAGTATTATTGGAACTCGTAAACGTCACCCGTTTGTTGGCAATAACAATTCCGTCGCCAGGTGCTGTCTGCCCTGCAATCGTAATATTAGGAGCTACACTTATATCAGTAACTAATCGGATAATGCCGCCGACGGCAAACACTACAATTCTTCCGGGCTGACTTACAGCATCACGAAAGGAGCCTGCACCACTGTCGTTAAGATTTCTGACAATGTAAACCTGCCGGGTGGCTGACGCTCTTGCTCCCTGGGCAAAACGACCGAAACCTTCTGCGCCGGGAAATGCAGGCGTTTGCGCCTGCGCTTCAAAAGCACAAATGCAGCACAAAACGAGAATTAACGAATAAAATCGTCTTAAAGGCAATGTAAAAATGTTCATATAATAGGTATTATTTGGTTATTAAAATCTGCTCATCGGCCAGGCAATGGGGCAGGGCTTATCTTTGGTCTGATGCTTTTCCTTAAGTGAAAAGTTTGCTTTGGCTAATCTAAAATATCCATTAGCATGCGGCAACCTGTAGTGTTATGGTATCGGTATTTTATTGCCCGGAATGCATGTAAAAAATCAGTTACGTAAAATCGACTAAACAAAAAAAAAACCTCTCTTTAGAAAAGAGAGGTTCATGACAATAAGTATGTAAAGACCGCTTAGAAAATATACTTTGTACTTAAGAAATTTGAATTCTCATCACTTATAATTTCATTAATTAAGTGCTTGTTATTTTCGTTCAGCTTCGTAGCTACTAAAGACCGAATTGAGAATGAACGTAGCGCATCCACCACCGACAATGTCCCTTCGGCGCTGTCTTTTCTTCCTGTAAAAGGAAAAACATCAGGTCCGCGCTGGCACTGGCAGTTTATGTTTACACGACTTACCTGATTTACTAATGGATCAATTAAAGAAGCCACTTCATTTGCATCGTTACTAAACACACTCACCTGCTGACCATGAGTAGATTCAATAAGATATTGAATCGGCTCTTCCAGATCGTCAAATGCAATTACAGGTATCACCGGACCGAATTGTTCTTCGCGATACAATTTCATGTCTTTATTTACCGGATAAACAATGGCAGGGTACACGAATGACTCGCTTGTTGCACCGCCGTTTTCATTCACCACACGAGCACCGTTTGCAACTGCATCATCAATGCACTCTTTAAGATAGGCTGGTTTATGAGGCTCCGGAAGTGGAGTTAAAGCAACACCCTTCTCCCATGGCATACCGAATTTCAACTTTTCCACTTCTGTAGTTAGCTGACTTAAAAACTCATCTACAATATCTTTATGAACAAATATGATTTTAAGAGCCGTACAGCGCTGACCGTTGAATGATAATGATCCAAGAACGGTTTCACCCACGGCTAATTTAATGTCTGCGTTTTGGGTGACAATGGCTGCATTCTTAGCGTCCAAACCTAAAATTGCCCGCAATCTGTTTACTTTAGGGTGCATCTTTTTCAATTCATCCGCCACCTTGCTGGATCCGATTAACGTTAACACATTAATTTTCCCCGACTGCATTAATACCGGAACAATATTATGCCCCCGACCATAAATGGTGTTTACTACACCTTTCGGGAAGCATTCTTTAAATGCCTCAAGTAATGGATAAAATAATAAGGTTCCATGCTTAGGTGGTTTAAACATGATTGTATTACCCATAATAAGGGCCGGTATTAAAGTAGTAAAGGTTTCATTTAAAGGATAATTGAAAGGCCCCATACATAACACGACTCCTAGAGGAGAGCGTCGAACCTGAGCAACGATACCTTGCTCGATCTGAAAGCGTGATGAATCACGATCGATGTCCTTTAAAGCGTCTATGGTAGCATAAATATATTCTACCGTGCGATCAAACTCTTTAATAGAATCGGCATACGACTTACCGATCTCCCACATAATAAGTTTAACAACAATATCCTTCTGGGCGATCATTTTATGAGTAAAATTTTCGACACAGCTTATTCTTTCCTGCACTCCCATAGTTGGCCATTCGCCGCGGCCGTTATTATAGGCTGCAACAGCCGCGTCCAGCGAGTCGATTGCTTCCTTTTGAGAACACACGGGATAAGTACCAATAAGCTTTCGCTTTAATCCTTCAGGTGTTTGTACGCACACGGGCGAGTAAACAGCATGAACATCACCATCCCAGGCTTTCATTTCGCCATTGCTCAAAAACTCTCTTTGATGCACTTCCTCAATAAGAAATTCTTGCGGAATCTGATTTTCTGCGACGAAAATTGATTCTAAGTTTAAAGTAGTTTCCAAAATTTATTTGTTTTAATAAATCCAGCTTGCCAAACCGGCAAGCCAATAATACAGTTTAACACTTATAATACTGCTCCACCTTCAATTTTAAAAAGGTCAACAAACATACAATTTTGAACTAAAGCTTCGATGTTGCCAAAAAGCATCCTTATGTCAAAATTGTTACCAGGTCAAAAGCCTTATATCAAATAAGCGACGATTACAAATAAAAAGGCCGTTTCATGTTTTGAAACGGCCTTATAACTGTAATAGACTTACGTCTGTTTAAATTTCTACTGCTTTCATTCTCGGAACAAGTGCCTTCATTACCGCCCAGGCGATAACATAAGCAACTGCACAAATAGCAAACATAATAGTATATCCTGTCTGAAGGTCTCCTAAAGCCTCATACTTGTCGAAAATGTAACCACCTAATTTGGTCATTGCAACCCCGCCAAGACCGCCGGCCATACCGCCAATACCTGTAACCGAAGCAACGCTCTTTTTCGGGAACATATCAGATACGGTTGTGAAAATATTAGCCGACCAGGCCTGGTGCGCCGAAGCGCCGATTCCGATCAAAATTACAGGAAACCAAAAACTGATATGTCCAAGTGGCTGCGCCGCTAAAACAACTAAAGGAATTAAAGCTATAACAAACATCGCCCTCATCCGTCCATCGTAGGGTTTATATCCCTTATTAATGAAATATGTTGGGAAATAGCCACCGCCAATACTACCAACCATAGTCATGCTATAGAGAACGGCAATCGGCAGCATAATGTCAGTCCCAACCATCCCATATTGAGCTTTCAAATAAGCAGGAAGCCAGAACAAGAAAAACCACCAAACACCGTCGGTCATGAACTTACCAAATGCGAACGACCATGTTTGTTTAAAGCCAAGAAGCCTGAACCAGGAAACTTTTTCTGCCGCTTCTGTAGAATCAGATTCCAATACAGGCTCTACATCACTATGAATATAGTCGTACTCCGCTTTACTTAAACGTTTTTGCTTTGATGGAATTTCATAAAACATGAACCAGAAAATCAACCATATAAAGCCAATTGCCCCAATAATCCAGAAAGTAAACTCCCATCCCCAGTGCGAAGCAATCCATGGAACTGTTAGCGGTGCAAGGATAGCACCCACGTTTGAACCAGAATTAAAGATCCCGGTAGCAAATGAACGCTCTTTTTTAGGAAAGTACTCAGCAGTGGTCTTAATCGCTGCAGGGAAGTTACCCGATTCACCGAATCCTAATACGGCCCTTGCAATTATGAATCCGAGAACTGATACAGACACTGTCGAGAATCCAAGTAAAGCTGCTAACGGAGTAAATAAGGTTCCGATATTTACGGCATATGCATGTAAAATCGCACCTACCGACCATATGATCAAAGCCAGGGCGAAACCCCACTTTGTACCTACGCGGTCGATTAACCTGCCGGCAAAAAGCATAGAAATAGCATAAACAAACTGGAAGGCTGCCGCGATATTGGCATAATCGCTGTTTGACCAGCCAAACTCTTCGGCCAGCAAAGGCTGCAGCAAGCTTAAAACCTGTCTGTCTAAATAATTAATAGTAGTTGCGAAAAATAACATGGCGCATATCGTCCATCTGTATTTTCCTATTTTTTCGAGGTTCATTATTGGGGCTGTTGTGATCATCTGCAAGATTTAACTAGTTCTAAAACTTTAATAGTATTTTCAGTCAGCAAGTCATACTGGCGGTTATCCATAACGTCTTTGCTAACTAGATTACTTCCCATACCAACGGCACAAACGCCTGCTTTAAACCATCCGGAAATGTTTTCTTTTGTTGTATCAACACCTCCAGTAGGCATAAATAGCAAATCAGGAAATAATGCTTTAATTCCCGAAAGGAAAGACGGACCTAAAATATTACCGGGAAATAACTTAACAAACTTTGCTCCTAATTTCTCCGCTCTGATTATTTCAGTCGGCGTCATGCATCCGGGCACCCAAAGCATATTGTTTTTATCCGCTACTTCGGCTGCATCTTCAACTAAACCCGGGCTAATTATATAATCAGCGCCAGCATCAATAAAAGCCTGGGCAGAAGCTGCATCTTTGATTGTACCAACTCCCAGATACATACCTTTTAATTCTGTCTCGCACACTTTCTTCATTTCCCGAAAGTTATTCAATGCTGCTTCGCCACGGTTAGTGTATTCTACAGTCTTTATACCAGCTTTATATAAGGCTCTTAACAGGTCGATACTTACCTGCGTATCTTTATTAAAATACAATGGAAGGACACCTTGTTCAGGGATCAATTTCAATAGTTCAGCTTTCTTATCCATGTTAGAAAAATAGGTTCTAATTATTTTAATTTATATAATTCTGGCTAAATTAGAAATTATACGGTAAAAACCAGCAGATTGAATTTACAGCTCCGGTAATTTTTTACGCAATCGTTCCCGGTGATTTTTAATGTTTTTCTTAGTGTAAAATTACTTACTATCTAACTTTAATGTATTTTTGCCCATCAAAACAAAAATTATCAATCTTCTTTAAAGTATAATAATACACTATGTCAAAAAAAGTAGTTACCCTGGGAGAAATCATGTTGCGCTTGTCAACTCCGGGATTTGAGCGTTTTGTTCAGAGCGATAGCTTTGATGTAACTTATGGTGGTGGCGAAGCAAACGTTGCTGCTGCTGTAACAAATTATGGACTAAATGGCGTTTTTGTTTCTAAGGTTCCTGATAATGCCATCGGACAATCAGCAATTAATCACCTTCGTCGTTATGGTGTAGATACACAATATGTGGCGAGAGGTGGAAAACGATTAGGGATTTACTTCCTTGAAACTGGTGCTTCTGCCAGAGCTTCTCAGGTTATTTATGACCGTGCCGACGCAGCGATCGCCGAAGTAGATGCCTCTGAATTTAATTGGGATGCTATTTTCGAGGGCGCAGACTGGTTCCACACAACAGGTATCACTCCGGCTTTAAGCGACAGAGCTGCTGAATTAACTTTAGCTGCGTTAAAAGCTGCAAAAGCAAAAGGAATTACTACCAGTATTGACCTTAACTACCGTAAAAAACTTTGGAGCAAAGAAAAAGCTCAAAAAGTTATGACTGAACTTTGCCAGTATGTTGACGTTTGTATCGGTAACGAAGAAGATGCTGAAACTACTTTAGGATTTAAAAGCGCTGGTACCGACATCACAAAAGGTGAATTAAACCTTGACGGGTACAAAGATGTTTTTCAACAAATGAAAGCGAAGTTTAACTTTAAATATATAGCGTCAACTTTACGCGAAAGCCATAGTGCATCTGATAACGGATGGTCTGCTTTGGTGTATGACGGAAACGAATTCTATCACAGTAAGCAGTACGAGGTTCGTATTGTTGACCGTGTTGGTTCAGGCGACTCATTCGCTTCTGGTTTCATTTATGGTTTAGTTACAGGTTTGCCAATGGGCGAAGCAGCTGAATTTGGTGTTGCTGCTTCTGCGTTGAAACACACAATTCCTGGCGACTTAAATCATGCTACACTTTCTGAAGTTTCGACCTTGATGAAAGGTGATGCTTCCGGACGGGTTCAAAGATAATACCCTGCCCTTGTAGGGAGAATATAAAAATGTATCCGTCTTGCTATATTAGCGGGACGGATTTTTTTTAACCAATTAAATTATTAACAAAATGATTATAGATTCTTTAGAGAACGCTGATAAATATAACAGTCTGCACCCACTTTTTGCACCTGCATTTGAGTGGCTAAAAAGCCAGAACCTGGATGCCCTTGAAGACGGAACTTATCAAATTCAAGATGGACTAAAAGCAATCATGAGTGCAAAGGGCGGCAAAACCGTAGCCGAATCACTTGAAAAATTTGAGTGTCACCAAAAAGCGATTGATATTCAACTTTGCATAAGCGGCACAGAGACTATTGGTTGGAAACCTATTTCAAAATGCCAAAACTTCAAAGCAGAATACAATCCTGAAAAGGATGTTACTTTCTACAACGAAACTCCGGATATGTATTTTCAGTTGACGGACAATCAATTTGGAATTTTCTTCCCGGAAGACGTGCATGCGCCGATGATTGGTGAGGGGGTAATTAAGAAAATAGTGGTGAAGGTTAAGATATAAAACACCCTGTATCCTAAATGTAAAAAGGAGCGCTTTTCGGCACTCCTTTTACATTTCAATAGATCTTTTCTTTTATAGTGTCACCCCAGTCTTAAAGATCGCGATTTCACGGAAACCGTTTTTCTCATGATGCGCCTTTTCGCCATTGGCAACCCTTAAAATTTTATCTACAAATTCTTCCAAAGCTTCATCAAAGGTTTTATCCTCAGCTAAAGGTCCGGCATTGTAATCAATCCAATGAGGTTTCTTGGTGGCTAATTCAGTATTTGTGGCAATTTTCAAAGTTGGGATAAAGCTACCAAATGGTGTTCCCCGACCGGTCGTAAATAACACAATATGACATCCTGAGGCGCCTAATGCTGTTGTAGCAACAAGGTCGTTACCCGGAGAAGAAAGAAGGTTTAAACCTTTTTTGTGTAGTCTCTCTCCGTATTTCAACACGTCAACTACGTTCGCAATACCACCTTTTTGAGTACAGCCTAAAGATTTATCCTCTAAGGTTGAAATACCACCCGCTTTATTTCCCGGTGAAGGATTCTCGTAAATCGGTTGTTTCTGATCGATGAAATATTGTTTAAAGTCGTTGATCAGGTGAACGGTTTTTTCAAACACTTCAGGATTAACGCAACGATCCATCAAAATCTGCTCTGCACCAAACATCTCCGGAACCTCTGTCAAAATAGTTGTTCCACCCTGGCTAATTAACCAATCAGAAAAATAACCAACCAAAGGATTCGCTGTGATACCTGATAAACCATCAGATCCACCGCATTTCAATCCTACTCGCAATTCAGAAACCGGAATAGGTTCGCGTTTATCTTTGCGGATCTCTTCATAGATCTCTTTTAAGAGAGCTTTAGAATCTTCAACTTCATCTGAGGTACTCTGGCTCGAAAGGAACTTGATCCGGCTCTTGTCGAAATCACCTAACGATGCCATAAACTCGTCGATCTTGTTGTTTTCACATCCTAATCCCAAAACTAAAACACCACCTGCATTTGGATGCAACGCGATATCTCCAAGAATTAAACGGGTGCTCTCATGATCATCACCCAATTGAGAACATCCGTAGCTATGTTTAAATACTTCAATTCCGTCAATATCTGTCGGGTTTTCTTCTGCTTTAAACTCGCGGATAATCTGCTCTGCAATTCCGTTTACACAACCAACTGTTGGAACAATCCAAATCTCATTACGGATACCCACATCTCCGTTTTTGCGACGGAAACCATTGAACGTTAGGTTGCGGTTTGGATGAGGAAGTTCATCCAGCAAGCTCGGATTGTAAGAGTAATCAAATACGTCCTTAAGGTTAGTTTTTACATTTTGAACGTGAACATGCTCTCCAAGTTTGATATCTGCAATTGCATGACCGATTGGATAGCCGTATTTGATAATATCGGTTCCGCTTGGTATTTCGTCGATCGCGATTTTATGCCCCTTCTCAATATCGTTAAGAACAATTACGCGTTTTCCATCAACCTCAATTACATCTCCCACACTGAAATCTTTCAATGCTATGATCACATTATCCCTGGAATGTATTTTAATAAACTCTTTCATGTATTATATATATTTCTTACGAACAGTAAATCAGCAATTTACCCCACAAAAGTAAGATAAATCAAACTGACTTAGGTTTTTAAAATGTTAATTAAACAGTTTCAATTGCTTTTGCCATCCCGTTGTTTACGATGTTCGCTAAATGCTTCGTAACAGCTGAGGTTAAGCCTTCAACCTTGGTCAAATCCATCTTCCAGTTTTTCTCGAAAGACAAAACCTCTACCACCACAGCCTCTAAAGACTCGTCGCTGCCATCGTATTTAGACCAGGCATTTTTCAATAATTCTAAAAGAACGGCATCATCGTTAAGAGAAATCGCTTCTTCGCCACGTTTACCTTTATAGAAAGCAATAGTTGCAGCTAATGAAAACGAAAGTTTTTGAGGAATAGCGCCTTTCCTATTTTTATACTCTAAAAGTGATGGGAGTACCCGGGTTTCGAACTTAGACCATGAGTTTAACGAAATACTCATTAGTAAGTGTTTGATGTATGGATTTCTGAAACGATCAATCACATCATTCGCGAATTGCTCTAACTCTTCTTTAGGAAGGTCTAAAGTTGGAATTATCTCATCAAAAATAGCCTCTTTAATAAACTTACCTACAACCTCGTGCTCAACAGATTCTCTAACAGTATCTAAGCCATATAAATATGCCACCGGAACCAAAACAGTATGCGCGCCATTAAGTATCCTTACTTTACGTGTACGATAAGGAGTCATGTCCTTCACATATTTAACATCAAGGCCAATTGAAGGGAATTGAAGCTCTTGCTGAAGCGATTCTGGCGCTTCGATTACCCATAAGTGGAAATGTTCGGCCTCAACAACCTGTTTATCTTCATAGCCAAGTTCTTCAGTAATTTCAGAAATTCTCTCTCTTGGATAACCGGGAACGATACGATCTACCAAAGTGTTGCTGAATGTACATGCAGTATTTAACCAGTTTACAAACTCTTCGTCAAAGCTCCATTTTGCAGCTAGCTGAAGAACGATGCGTTTAAGATTATCCGCATTTTTTTCGATTAACTCGCAAGGAATGATATGCACTCCTTTAGAAGCATCACCATTAAAAGTTTTGTAACGATGATTTAACCAAACCGCAAGCTTTGCTGGATACGAATTTGGTGGAGTAGCGGTCGGAACATCGTTTTCATCGTAAGCAATACCCGCTTCGGTAGTATTAGAGATGATGTAACGCATTTCAGGATTTTCCGCAGTTTTCAAGTATGCGTCAAAATCTACGTAAGGATTTATTCCTCTGCTGATAATGTCGATAGTTTCATGCGTACTTTCAGGCTTGCCATTTTTTAAGCCCCGAAGGTAAAGTGTATACAAGCCGTCTTGCTCATTAAGCATGTTAACCATACCATTAGCGATTGGCTGAACTGCTACGACCGATCCATTAAACTTTCCGCTTTTGTTTAACTCGTTGAAAAACCAGTCAACAAATGCGCGAAGGAAATTACCTTCTCCAAACTGAAGGATTTTTTCAGGATACTCTTTGTATCCTGTGTAAGTGGTTTTATTTAGTTGCATATTTTAAAAAATTCAAAAATTTAAATTCAAAAGGTAAAAGGCCTAACAAAAAACCTTCACCTACTTTGCGGATATACCTTGTAAGTCTTGGTTTCGGTTGGTGTCCCTACCAACCAGCATCAAATCACATCAATCGTGATCCGACCTTAACTTTGTTACGGTAAAAACGTCCTGTTGCGTAGCATCCCCCTGCTCCTGTAGCTTTCCGAAAGCTGCCGCAGTTGCATAGTTTACGATATCCTGCGGAGCGTGATTATTGTAAAATCCATAGATCAATCCTCCCATAAAACAATCGCCGCTACCAGACCGGTCAATTACCCCTTTGGTTCTGAATTCTCCGGAATTATATTGTTCTCCGCCGGTAAACAAACTCGTATAGTATAGTAAATTGTCGCTGTCAAAACGAAATGTATTTCCTACATGCTTGCATCTGGGAAACTTGTCCATTATCTCCAATGATGTGGCGCGGGCATGTTCAAGGTAATCTTCCTTTCTACCTTTCTCATGAATCCGGCTATCAATCGACGTCCCTAACAAACTGTTTGCCGACCATATATTTCCCATCACTAAATCGCAGTGTTCTACTAAGGCAGGCATTACCTCGATGGGCTCTTTTCCATACTTCCATAGTCGCGACCGGTAGTTCAGATCAATAGAAGTCATAATTTTTTGCCTTGAAGCAGCTTCCAGAGCTTCAAGGCAAACATCAGCAACATTCGCATTCAAAGCCGGGCTGATAGCCGTCAGATTGAACCACGAAACATCGCGCAAAACTTTATCCCAATCGATCATCCCGCGCTTCAATTCAGAGAACGAGGAATGTTCACGATCATAAACTACACTGCTTTTTAAATCAGCGCCACGATCCAGGTAATAAACACCTACCCGCTTCCCCGCTAAAAGTATTGAGGAGGTGTAAATGCCCCTATACTCCAAATAATCAATAAGATATTCGGACATGAAGTTATCCGGCAAAACTGTGCAATATTTTACAGGCACATTCCATCCTGCCAAAGCAGTAGCCGTATTTGCTTCGGCACCACCCATATACAAGATAAAGGGGTTCTTTTCTGCTTCTTCAATCGAGGATGGCGATATCCGTAACATCAGCTCGCCAAAACACAACACTTTACTTATCACAAGTTGAAATAGTTTTTAGCGTTATTATAGCAAATATCCTTAACAACTTTTCCTAACCATTCCATGTCAGCAGGTAACTCGCCGTTTTCTACGTCATCTCCAAACATATTGCAAAGTATTCTTCTGAAATATTCATGGCGAGGGAAAGAAAGAAAACTACGTGAATCGGTAAGCATACCAACAAAACGGCTTAGCAATCCCATATTAGAAAGCGCATTGATTTGTTTGATCATACCATCTTTCTGATCAAGGAACCACCAGCCAGAACCAAACTGCACTTTACCGGCAACCGAACCATCGTTAAAGTTCCCGATCATAGTTGCCATTAACTCGTTATCGGCCGGATTTAAATTATAGATGATGGTTTTGGCCAATCTGTCTTCAGTATCGAGTTTATTTAAAAACTTCGATAACTGGCGTCCCTGACTGAAATCACCTATTGAGTCCCAACCTGTGTCAGGTCCGAGGATTGATAACATACGTGCATTATTATTACGCAAAGCGCCTAAATGGTATTGCTGAACCCATCCCTTTTCATGATCCCAGAAAGCAAAGTGAACCAGCATAGCTGACTTAAATTTCAGAACTTCCTGGTGAGAAAGAGCCTGGTTACTGCGGATTTTTAAGAAGATAGATTTTATCTCTTCATCCGTATAATCCTCGGCATAAATTTGCTCTAAACCATGATCCGAGATTGAACATCCATTTGCAGCGAAGTAATCATGACGATTCTTAAGCGCTTTCAGGAAAATATCAAAATCTGAAATGCTCAAATCAGTTACAGCCTCCAATTTACCGATATAGGCATTTAGTCCTGCCACATCTTCTGCTGCCATTGCCTTATCAGGGCGGAAAGCAGGGCGAACAATTATTTCCGCGCCATCTTTTGAGATTTGCTGATGAAAGTTTAATGAATCAACAGGATCATCGGTGGTGCACACCGCCTCAACCTTACGGCTTTTTAGTAATCCCTGTACAGAAAATTCTTTCGTTTGAAGTTTTGCTGTACACTCTTCATAAATTTTCGCAGCAGATTTCCCGTCTAAAATATCGTGAATGTTAAAGTATCGCTGAAGCTCGAGATGAGTCCAGTGGTATAATGGGTTACGCAAAGTGTAAGGAACAGTTTCTGCCCATTTCTGAAACTTTTCGAAATCACTTTTTTTGCCTGTAATGTAATCCTCATTGATCCCATTAGCACGCATTGCACGCCATTTATAATGGTCGCCATACAGCCAAACCTGAGTTATATTTTCAAAGTTTATATCATTTGCAATCTGATCGGGAGGCAGGTGATTGTGGTAATCAATAATCGGCATATCCTTAGCAAATTCATGGTAAAGCTGCTGTGCCGTTTTTGTATTCAGTAAAAAGTTCTCGTCTAAAAAATTTTTCATTACAATTTATTGCTTTTTAATGGAGATGAAGCTGTCATGAGTCTTACTCTGTATTTCTGAGTGCAATCTCATGATCGTTTCATTATTTATACTATCGCTAATGGGTAATTCATTTTAAAACCTACAGAGACACGCCACGCTTCCATGGAATGAAGTCGTCCTGACCATGCCTAACGGCACTTACCTGTATTTCGCCGCTGGCCACCCTGATCACATAATCAAGGATACGCTCACCTGCCTGCTCAATCGTTTCTTCGCCTTCGATAATCGATCCGGTATTCACATCCATGATGTCGTTCATCTTGTTATATAGGGTAGTATTCGTTGCAATTTTAACGACAGGAGCGATAGGATTACCAGTTGGTGTTCCTAAGCCCGTTGTAAATAAAACCACATTGGCACCCGAAGCCACTTCAGCCGTGGTAGACTCGACATCATTACCAGGAGTGCACAATAAATTCAAACCTGGCTTGGTCACCTTTTCAGGATAATCAAGTATTTCGGTAACTGGGGATGTTCCTCCTTTTTTGGCCGCACCGGCAGATTTAATAGCATCCGTAATAAGTCCGTCTTTAATATTACCCGGAGATGGATTCATATCGAAACCTGAACCTGCTTCTTCTGCCCGCTGAGCATAGGTTTTCATCAGGTGAGAAAAGCGCTCGGCATTTTCTACCGTAACACAACGGTCGCTGATGTTTTGCTCAACACCGCAAAGCTCAGGAAACTCTGCCAGAATAACTGAACCTCCTAAGGCCACCAACAAATCTGAGGTGTAACCAATAGCCGGGTTGGCAGAAATACCGGAGAAGCCATCGGAACCGCCACATTCTAAACCGATGGTAAGTTTACTTAAAGGCGCTGGTTCGCGCTTACACTGATTGGCTTGTACCAAACCGGCAAAAGTTTTCTTAATAGATTCAGAAAGCAATTTAGCTTCTGTACCTATTTTTTGCTGTTCAAGAATAAACAGCGGTTTAGAAAAATTCGAATCACGTTTTTTAATTTCCTCCTCAAGCATTTGAACCTGAGCATTCTGACAGCCAAGGCTTAAAACTGTTGCTCCGGCAACATTAGGATGAGTAATGTACCCGGCTAACAAAGCGCATAAAGCCTGAGCATCTGAGCGTGTGCCGCCGCAACCGCCGGCATGTTTTAGAAACTTTACACCATCAACATTTGGAAATAAACGTTCGGATGTTGGCATATAATCGACCTCAGATAGTTCAGCGCTTAAAAGGCTGTTCACATCCGATCCTGATTTATACATATTAATGAGCTGCTTTGCCTGGTTGGCATAGGTTTCATTGCGACCATAACCCAGTTGTTTCACCAAAGCTTCCTCAAGAACTTCAAGGTTACGATTCTCGCAAAAAACCATCGGTATAACTAACCAATAGTTTGCCGTTCCAACACTGCCGTCCGGGCGGTAAAAGCCATAAAACTTTTTCGACTGGAATTTCGACACGTCTGGTATATTCCAGCTTGTTTTTCTATCGCCGATAGTAAAACTGCTGGCAGCATGTTTTAGGTTTTCTGTAGAAATAAGTCCGCCTCTCGGGATTTCAACCTGAGCTTTTCCAACAAGCACACCGTACATGGTAACTTCATCCCCAGGTTGCAGATTATTGATAGCAAATTTATGCTTCGCCTGAACTTTATCCTTAAGCTGAAATTCTTCACCTTCAAAGATTACCGTTTCCCCTTGCTCTAAATCAGTTAAAGCAACCAGCACATTATCATCGGTGTGAACTTTTAAAACTCTCTGTTTCATTTTAAGATTCTATAAACCGTAACTTAGTTTGCATTCTTAGCAATTTAAAAGAATAAACTTATCTAAATATTATTTAACAGTAACAGAATTAACACGGTTTATGCTTGCCCATTTCGGATATTCTTTCAGCACCTTACCTGGCCATGTACCATACCAGGCATAGCCGTTTCTTCTTTCAGCCTCTATTTCATAAATGGATTTTTTCTTAACGCCATCGCGACCTGAGAAAAAGGGTTCTCCGCTTGATATATCATAGAATCTGGCCCATATAACAGAATTAGCATCTTTAACAAGATTTTGTTGTTTCCCTTTTACAGGATCTCTGCTAACTTCAAACTTATATCCCCGAATTTTAGCTTGATCAAACCATTTTACCGCATTCACAATGGCATTTTTCATTTCTTCTGACGGATTCTTTTGATTCATCAGGAACTGAACGATAGCTGCAGATTCGCTACCACTTAAAGATATCAATTCAAAAGATCTGGCATTTGCAGGCTGAAGAGTTTTCTCATCATGCTGGGCGCACCATACCGTCAACTTTCCGTCTACTTTTATCTGTGATTTTAATATGCAGTCTATACCTTTTTTTACCGCTACGGATGCTTTACCAATAAAGGACTTATCTACAATCCCCATATTATTTTTTCCTTCATTAACATCCTGCAACAAAGTAAGTACATTAACCATGGCATTATCGTTATAGGTTATCAGATGCCTGTAATTGCTGAGATCGGGATAGAACTGCGGCCATCCTCCGTTAGCGTATTGTGCTTTTAACAAGTACGAAATTCCCTTTTCCACGGCATCCAGATATTCCTTTTTATTGCTTTCTGCAAAATAGCCGGCTAGAAATCTTATCTCCTTAATGGTAGCATAATTATCAATAGTGGCATCTTTACCCGAAGCATAACTTGCTTTTACAATAATCAGGTCGGCCTCAGTTAAAGGCTTAGAATAGTCTATGCTTTTTTCCTTAAAATGTTTAGGCCATCCTCCGTTACTTCTTTGAAATAGCAACATGTTTTGGGCTATAACTTCTTTTTTCTCCGGAGAGGCATTACTGAAATCCTGGGCGTAACTTATCGGCAGCAAACAGCTAGCAAAAATTACAGTACAAAAGATTTTTAAGAAATTCATTACTTTTTGGATTGTGTTAATAACCAACTAACCAAGTCATTTGCAGCTTTAAAGTTTTCGTATTGTGCCGGAAGCTTTCTACCGTCTACATATTCATTATAAAACCATGGATCCCCCACGGCAAATACAGTCCCCTTGCCAACCTTAGCAGTAGCCATAACTACGTTTTTACCTGAGGTAAATGCAGGTTTGGCAGGTCCCGAAAGTTTAAGTGTGCTTATTTCTTTAATGTAAACTTTCCCGGAAGTTTTGAAAATCGGATGTTTAGCCGGGATATTAAATGCCCCGGTTTCATAGGCATCATTTTTTACTGCATTAATCATGTCTGCATTAAAATGAATCCCAAAACGTTCGGAAATAGTATTGAATTTAGTTAGTTCGGCATTTGTATAATCGTTCGTCATTAAAACCAGAACGCCACCGTTGTTTACCCATTTATACAGCTCATCGGCATCTTTTGCTGAAGCGAAGTTTGGCTTTGCAGTCTCTTTTTCTGTATCAGGATCAACGATAATATAGACATCAGAATTTCGAAGATTTGAAGCTGTTGGTGCCTCAGTCAAGGTGTTGGTTTTTGCACCGGCATAGTTGAATAAGTTTCCAAGGAACCAGAAACCACTATTTGCGGCATCGTCCCAGGTATAATGAAACTTATAATTTTTCCCCAATACATCTTTCCTTATCTCGTTGTTAAAATAGTTATCCAGGGTTACTACTTTACCTTTTCCTGGTTTAGGCAATGCAGCAAGTTCCATTTCGTTGGAGGCAAGCATGAACGAGCCTACACCTTTAGGATCATTTGTAATTACTTTTTCCCGCAGATAGTACTCATAACTTCCATCGCGGTAGGGCTTACCACCCAAACCCGAAACACTCACTGTTTTTGTCAGATTGATTTTATCCGCGTTAACGGTTTCAACAAACTCTTTTTGCATACCTGCATAGCCTTTTTGTGCCACACTCATATAGCTTTCCGGAAGATATCCCAACCGAACACCTTTAGATAAAGCGTAAACAAACATGCTCGAAGCTGAGGATTCTAAATAATTCCCTTTACCATTCGGCATATTCAGAATATCGTACCATACTCCGGATTTTGCATCCTGAACGCTTTGTACCGATTTCGCAAAACGATTTAAAATTGCGATTACAGAATCCCTTTTAGGATGATTTTCAGGAAAATACTCCAAAGCATCAACAAGCCCCATACCATACCAGCCCATTGCTCTTCCCCAGAAATGAGGAGAACGCCCGGTTACAGGATCCGCCCATTTTTGCTCTCTTGATTCATCGTACCCATGATATAGTAAGCCGGTTTTTGAATCAATGGAATTCTTCTCCATTAAGATAAACTGAGTAGCTATGTCATTGAAAGCCTGCCAGTCGTGCGCCATTGCAGAGTACTCCGCATAAAAAGGCTGCCCCATGTATAAACCGTCCAGCCACATTTGGTGCGGATAGATTTTTTTGTGCCAAAAACCGCCTTCCGCAGTACGGGGATGAGTACTTAGCTGCTGGCGTAAAGCCTGCACAGCTTTTAAATATTTTTCCTGGCCTGTAACTTTATAAAGCAGGATTAAAGCCCTGCCATTTTTAATATTGTCAATATTGTAGTTATCTCCATCGTATGTTCGTATAATTCCATCCGCCTGAACGAAATGATCCATACTTTTTTTGATATAATTGAAATATTTAGCATCCCCGGTTCGCTGCCAGATGGCCGCAATACCTTCCAGGATAACACCTTGATCATAGGTCCATTTGAAGGGCCGGCCTGTCCATAAAGAATCTGCCCATATATCCATAACCGTAGCAGCCATGCGCTCTGAAACGGGTTTACTTTGAGCAAACGATAAAGAACTTAAGAATATCGATACTATTATTAGAAAATTGGTTTTCTTCATCTGTAAAGTCTATTTTATGATCAAAGATTTGCTTTTAGCATCCTGACTAAACTCGGCTTTTTTTACAGAGCCGGGAATATTGGTATTGGATACTCTTATGTTTGAACTACGATCGCCTATAACATTAAATAAAAGCTCGGATCCCTGTTTATACTGCAGATTATTGAAAGTTATTGAGCTGCTGTTTTGAATGTTCACAACCGGCTTGGATTGCTTGCTTATCACATTTACATTTTTTAAATGTATATCCTTCGCTTCTTCTATCTCTATTCCTGTTTCTGCTTGCAGGGTCATATTTTCAAGAAAAATATTATGAATATTCATCTCGGGTAAACCGCGGATAAAAATTGCTTTCGCCGCGCCATCAGCTACCACGTTACTGATATAGAAGTTTTTAAATGAGGGAGTTTCTTCTGTAACTGGTAATAATACCACTTTCGGAGCATCACGTTTTTCGCCGGCAACAGGAACCGGATCAACAGCTGCATAATACATATCGAATAAAAGCGCTTCGCCAACGATGTCTTTCATATTGATATTTTTGATGAAGATATTCTCTACCACACCGCCTCTTCCGCGGGT
Organism: uncultured Pedobacter sp.; assembly: GCA_966210515.1. GTDB lineage: Bacteria > Bacteroidota > Bacteroidia > Sphingobacteriales > Sphingobacteriaceae > Paradesertivirga. Next base: position 19,482 of record CBIHLM010000009.1, on the reverse strand, counting down.
TGTTTTGAAACGAAGACCGATATCGGTGCCGATGAATGTGCAATCAGAAACATAGATATTTTTTGCGCCGCCAGACATTTCGCTGCCGATTACAAAACCACCGTGAGCATGATACACCACACAATTTCTGATTACCACATTCTGTGTTGGCATTGCACGCTTACGACCCTGTGCATCACGACCGGATTTAATGCAAATACCATCATCGCCAACATCGAAAACACTGTTTTCAACCAGAACATTGCTGCACGATTCCAGGTCGAGTCCGTCGCCGTTTTGTGCATACCAAGGGTTCTTAGCGTAAATATCTCTGATGATAATATTTTCTGACATCAGCGGATGGATGTTCCATGCCGGTGAATTCTGAAAAGTCACTCCTTCTAATAAAATGTTTTTACATTGAGTCAGCACGATCAGGTTAGGACGAAGAAAATCTTTGATCTCCGCGAAATCTGAAGCAGTCTTACCGTCGGAAATTACACCTGCCTGTTTAATTTTAGACCCTTTAAGAGAACTCTCTGTAGGGTACCAGATCTTCTTATCCTCGCTTAAATATCCACCTGAAGCTATAAGATTTTTCCAATGGCTTTCGGTAAGCTTATCCTTTTTCACCATTCTCCATGCGTCGCCGTTACCGTCGATAATCCCTTTTCCGGTAATTGCAATATTTACCAGGTTGGTTCCTGAAATCGGAGACTGATTACGAACTGCACCTAAACCCTCCCAATTGGTATGAACCAACTTGTATTGCGACAGATCTTTTGTAAACGACAGTAAAGCATCGGCATTTAAATGAAGATTGACATTGCTTTTCAATTCGATCGGACCGGTTAACCAAAGTCCACGGGGAATTAAAACAACACCTCCGCCATTTTGAGAACATGCTGCGATAGCGCTGTTAATGCTATTGGTGTTCAGAGTTTTGCCGTCGTTTATTGCACCATATTTGACGATATTAAGGGTATCCTTTCTAAATACAGGAGCGTTTACAACGGGCATGTTTGCTGGCCATGGTTTGGCAACAGGTTGAGAAAAACTGCTAGCCGAAAACATAAGGGCACTTAAGATCAAGAATATAGAAAGTGTGTGCTTCATAATTTATTAAAATTGATACTATGGTGATTTTCTCTGTTTTTTTAGCACAAATTCAATCTTAATAAAGATTTACTGCTGTGAGGATTATGCTTAGTGTATTTCAGAGAGAATGAACTCAACAACAAGTTTAGCGAGTTTAGAACAAAAAGAGGTAGGTTTTGGGAAATAAAGTTATGCAATCGTTCCCGAGAACGTTTTCGTAAGAAGGTATTTACAAGAGGCTGTCGGATAAACAGACTATACAGCGCTCCGCAGTTTTTTCATACGCTGTCATATCAAAATCAGAAAGGCAAAAAAGAATGCATCAATACCAGCGGCATTAATGCATTCTTTTCATTCTGCTTAATTCTGTGAGAACCCGTACCCATTGGTGATCAGCCCATTTGATTTAGAAATGGTTTCTGAGGATAATGGAAGAAGATAACGGGGAGGATCTCCTGCCTGATAGCCTTTAAAAATATTAGAAGTGTACTGATCAGTGTATTGAACAATTTTAGAACCCCAGTCAGTTTTTACATAACCCTGAGCAACCAAGGCCGCCGCCTCAACGCCATTGGGATCAATATAGCGATAAAGCCCTTTTATAGCGAGATTTCGTTTGCCCGAAGAGGCAGTAAATGCAGGCCAGGCGTCGCTGTTTCCTCGCCATCCGGGGCATTTTACAGGATAGGCTGGATCGGTTTCGTCTACGTTGCACTGCGTTGTTAACATCTTGTTAATTCCAAAATCTACCATGTTAACAGCCTTCACGTAGATAAAATTAGAAATTGTATTACCATTTGGAAAAGTGTAGTATCCATTCGTCTTTAAACCATTTACCATCGCTAATTGAGCGTTCTTAATCTGTTGTATTTTTTCAGGCATTTTCCCGGTACGGATCAGATCGTATCGACGTAGCCCTTCGCCTGCAAACTCAAGTTTACGCTCCTGCTGTATGGCCTCTTTCAAAGCATCACCAGATAAAGCAGCGATGTAATTAGTAACCTGCGTAGTTTGGTCTGCGGCCAGAAATGCTCTGCTTCTCACTTTTTGCAATTCAGCTTTTGCCAATCCTTCCTCGCCTAGTTCGGCATACACTTCAGCAAGCATTAAAATCACATCAGCCATTCGCATTTGTGGCCAATTAACACCCGACTGCCGCTGTGATGCGATATAAGGGTTCGGCATCCGGCTTTCATCCCATTTATTATTAGGTAAGCCACCTAAATCACGCGATCCCGGAGCAAAAGAAATTATTCTTTCCGAAGCACTTCCTGAGTTTGCTGTAACCGTTACAGTTACGTCTCTGCGTAAATCTTTAGGATTGTACTCCCCATAATAAAATGAAGCATGCATACGGCTTTGTCCGTATGACTTATTTGGGTATGCATTTTTGCTGCCACCACCCGAAGGGCGTCCGAATGCGTACGGGCGTTCTGAAAATTGACCCTGAGTCTCACCCACTTCGTATAATGATTCAGGGCTAACCACTAAATTCATATTATATTGAAAGTTGTACTGGAAGGGATTGTTAAACGCGGCTCCCCGCGGGTCGCTGGTAATTAACATAGCACTTCCCGGATTTTCTACAACTGCTTTTAGATACGTTTTTGCAATTTCATAATACTTCTTGTAATCTGTACGGCGCACATATTTAGCGTTCCATTTTACACCGCCAATTTGATCGAACGTTACATTTCCGTAATTAAAATCTGTTCTGCGTAAGCCATACCCACCGGCAAACAAAGCCATTTTGCCGATTAAGCCCTGGGCGAAGGTTCTTGAAAAGCGTTCGGCATTGATACCACTCTGACCAAGGCGATACATTAAGGGCTCAACCCTTTGTAATTCCGAAATTTGAAAATCGTAGATCTCGTCACGCGAAACCAACGTAGCGCTGTCTGTCTGACTCGTTGAAATGATGGCTTCTTTGAAATGAGGCACATCGCCAAAATAGCTAATAAGATTGTGATACGAATTTGCACGGAATACCGCTGCCTCACCATAAAGCTGGGTCCATGCATTGGGCGTGCCGGCCGCCACTGCACTTTGGTATTCGGGCTTCTTAGCTATCGCTTCCATAATAAGATTGGAACGGTTCGCTATTTTGTAAAGATTTGCCCAGGCACTAACAGAGTTCGAATAATCGATAGAAATTTCCGAAGCATATAGCCCTTCCGGGATATGGCGAAGCTGAGCATCGTAGCTTTCAGGGTGCGTTTCTGAATCAGAACCGACTACATCCAGATCATAGAACAAACCATTATTAGCTCCTCTCCAAATTTCATAATTACCAACCATCACTTTATAGGCCTCATCAGGAGAAGAGAATACGAAATCCTGATCAACGCTGGAAGGTGATTGTACATCCAGAAAATCTTTCTGGCAAGATGCGGTGATTAGGATCAAAGCACCTGAAATGATATATATTAATTTTTTCATTTTGAATTTCTTTTTTCGTGTCATCGATTATTTCTTCAGATTATTAAAACTGAACATTTAAGCCGAATGTAAATGAACGAGCGCGTGGATATGATCCCCAGTCAAGGCCGGTAGTCGGATATTGAGCTCCTCCCTGACTTGTACTTGTATTCACATCAGGATCTAAGCCGGAGTAATTAGTCAATATAAATGCATTATACACCGAGCCGTACAAGCGAAGTTTACTTACCCCTATTCTATTTAACACTTTTGCAGAGAGGTTATAACCCAAAGTAATATTATTAAGTCGGAGATACGAACCGTCCTCAATACCCAAAGTAGAGGTAACCGGATTCTCATGATACGGAAGGAAAGTCGTTGCGTTGGCATTTAAAGCATTTAAAGCAGTGGGGTCAGTTACATTAACCAGTTGCCCGTTTTGGATATCATAAATCTTGTATGATGAAGACAAATAATCTAAACGATTTTTATATAATCCGTCTTCTTTGCTACCGTAAAAAGCAGAAAGATAACTTGCGTTGTAAATTTCATTACCGAAACTCCAGTTAAAGTCAAATCTGAAATCCAGCTTCTTAAAATTACCGGCAAGATTAAAACCCCCGGTATGTTTAGGGTTCATATCACCAATAATAGAAACATCGCTTTCATTTACGACGCCATCTCCATTCAGATCTTTATACTTGATAACACCAGGGTAAGCCACTTGCCCACCTGGTTTATTGGCGGTGGTACCGTAAACAGTACCAATGATCCCCGACCCAATATCCGGAACACCTGCTTTTAACGTGTAAATACCGTTAGCATAGTTAAAATCATCAACAGTATACCAATTGTCATAAGTGTATCCACGCACCTGGCCAACCGGTTTACCTTCTACAAGAATATAGTCCCCCGTGTTTGGCTGGGTCATCGATGAACCCCATTGAGTTTTATACAGTCCGTTTACACCCTCCGCAAGTTCATCTACCTTTCCTTTGTTTACGTTCACGTTGAAATTGGTATTGAGATTAAAATTTTTAGACCGGATTATATCAACTCCAAGTCCCAATTCAACACCTCTGTTACTGGTGCTACCTACGTTATCGTAAGTAGCAGAGAACCCGCTGATCGCTGAAATTGACGTTAGCATTAACAGATCCTTAGTAGAATTCTTATATAAATCTAATGATCCGTATACTCTATTGTTTAAAAAGCCAAAGTCAAAACCCAAGTTCCTAGTAATGGTAGTTTCCCATTTAAGCTCAGGGTTGGCTATCGTCGCTTCAGGAGAATACGCAACCTGTTGCTGTTCGTTTACAGAATATCTCGTCGGCCCGTCTGATTGCCAGTTCATTTTCCATAAATTGGCACTAATTCCATCATTACCTACAGAACCATAAGAAAGTCTGAGCTTTAAATTAGAGATCCAATTCACATCTTTCAGGAAGTTTTCATCAGAAACTCTCCAGCCTATAGCCGCTGCCGGAAAATACCCCCAGCGATTGGTAGGGGCGAACCTTGAAGAACCATCTGCACGAAACGTCGCAGTGAACAAATATTTGTCGGACAATGTATAATTAGCCCTCCCAAAAAACGACAGCAAACGATTAGGTGTACCAGTGTTTGAACTATAACCATAATTTGTAGTACTTGTACCTGTTAAGTATTGATCCATCATGGCAAAAGCCCGTTCTGAATCAAATGACGCCGGATAATAATTACCCCAGATATTTGTACCTTCAGAACCCGAATTCATAATTTCCTGCCCTGCGAGCAGGTTTAAACTATGACTTTTGCCCAGACCCTGTACATCGTAATTGAGAGTATTTGCCCATCGCAAATTCCAGCCTTGAGAGTGGCTGATTGAAGCATTTCCACTAAAGGTTTTATTTCCTGCGGCATCGAAATAATTATTATAAACCGCGCCTGACCATGTATTTGATCTGTTCCAGTTAGTGTTTAAACCGAGATCCGATTTAGCACTCAGCCCTTTGAGTATAGTCCAGCCTAATGAAGTATTTGCCCGGAGTGATCTGTTTGTGCGAACCGGAGTATAATCACTCATTCGGGCGACAGGGTTATATATATCCTGCAGAACCACGTCGTACAAACCTAACTGAGTATTTTTACTATCATCTAATTCGCCCATCACATCGCTTGTAGCGATAGGTCTGAACCAATATGCTGTTGACAAGAGCGACCCGCGTCCGTTTGTCGTACTTTCATCTCCTACCGACTTAATATTGGTAAAACGTGTATCTAAAGAGAGAGACAGGTCTTTAAATAGCTTTTGATCAAGTTTAAATGAAACGTTTGAACGCTTAAACTGTGAATTTACTTTCATCCCATCCTCATCCATATGGTTAAGAGCAATCAGAAATTTAGTTTTTTCATTCCCGCTGCTGATATTTATGTTATGATTTTGAGAGAATGAATTGCCATACGCTTCTTTTGAAAAATTCGTAGCAGCTACATTCTTATAATGGTTAATTCCTTCAGGATTGTTATAAGTGGCACTTGATGCGCCAATACCCCACAATTTCTCCCAACCCTGAGCATACGAATTACTGATCGCCTTAGCATAACCCCAATTATAAGCCAGGTAATCATAAGCACTCATCGTTTCAAGGTATTTAGTCGGCGAATTAAACTTAGCAAAGCCATCATAGCCAATTTTCAATTTTCCGTCCTTACCACTTTTGGTGGTTACGATAATAACTCCATTCGCACCACGTGCTCCGTATATCGCTGTTGATGACGCGTCTTTTAAAACATCAATGCTTTCAATTAAATTAGAGGGTATATCATTTATTGAGCCAACAGGAAAACCATCAACTATAAATAAGGGATCATTGCTTTGCGAAATAGATCCGCCACCACGTACTCGTATAGAAATTGCAGCATCCGGACGACCATCCTGACTTATAACATTTACACCAGGGAGTTTACCTGCCAATGCCTGGGCAGCGTTAGCTACCGGGGCCGACGCAATGTCTTCACCCGAAACAGAAGAAACCGCACCCGTTAGATCTCGTCTTTTAACAGTTCCATAACCAATTACAACCACCTCACTCAACTGGCTCGTGGCAGGATTAAGCACAACATTTAATCTGGCCTGGCCCGAAACTTTTTGCTCCACTGTTTCATACCCCAAATACGAAAATACAAGAATGGCGTTTTCGGGTGCCGTTATCGAATATTCGCCATCTATGTTGGTGGTCACCCCCTTGGCAGAACCCTTTATCTTTATCGTTACGCCAATTAATCCTTCTCCAGATTTGTCTGTCACTTTTCCATTTATTACGATATCCGAAAGTGATTCTTTCTTGTTAATCGCAATAAGCTCATTATTAATAAACTGATAACTTAAGCCCGATCCTTTTAAAACTTCCTCTAAAGCTTCGTCAATACTGGCATCTTCCAGATTAACTGATACTTTTTGCGTTATCTCACCAAGATTCTGATTATACAGAAACCTGTAAGACGATTGTTCCTCAATCTTGCTTATAGCTTCAGCAATGGCTGATTTCTTGACCTGAAGATTAATTTTACTCTGAGAAAACCCTGTTGCCGAAGCACTTATCGTAAACAGAAGTATCAGAATTGTGGTTAGGTTCATAATAAGAACAAAATTTGAAGGGAACGATTTTCGGGAAATCGTTAAAAAACATTTCATACTTTTGATTTAGGTTAAATTAAATAATCCAACTTGTTGATGGGTTGGGGGTTAGTTGATTTTAATCTGATTATAACGGGGAATGCGCCAACATTCTCCGTTTTTTTATTTTACACCGGATGCATTTTTTTCATGGGATTTAATACGTATTTCTCGACCTTGAATTTTAAAGTCAAATGATGCTACTTTTTTCAAAGCACTGAACGCCTGGTCGACCGTTTCCTTCTCAAAAGATCCATTGAAGGTTAGAGCCCGCACACTGTCATCTTCAAACTCAATCGATACATTATACCAACGCTCAAGTTTTTTAGCTAGATCTTCAAATCTCTCAGCTCTAAATTCAACCCGGTTATAAATCCAGGCAGTTTCGATTCGCTCTTTTTCCTGAAGTTTTGTATCCAGACTGATTAACTCATAAGCAGCTTTCGCCTCAGTACTTATCTTTGACTGGGCAGTTTTAACCGGGACAATCAATTTTTGATTCGGCGCCAGAAAAACTGAAGGTCTGGATTTATTCGTTTTGTCTGTCACCTCAATTTTGCCATGCAAAAGTGTTGTTTCGATATTTTTGTCCTCCGCATAGCATTTTACGTTAAAAGCCGTACCATGTACTTTAATAGCGATTTTTCCGGCATGCACAATAAAAGGGCGGCCCTTTTGCTTTACTACATCAAAAAATGCCTCCCCGTCTAAACGGACTTCTCGGGTAGGTCCTGAAAATTCAAAATCGTAATATAATCTCGACCCGCCATTCAACCAAACAGTTGTACCATCGGGTAAAAGCACTTTGCTTCGGCTCCCATACTGGGCTGCAACAATCTGCTCCGGTTTAGATGCAACTGAAGGACTCGGTTTGTTGAGGAAAAATATAGCAGCTAAAGCTACTGAGGCTGCATAAGCAAGTATCAAACGCTTCGAAAAGATTTTCCTGAAAACTGATATTGACTTGGTTTCGGACAGATCAACCGCGTGTTGCCGTTCAATTTCAGCTTTATTGATTATTTTTTTAAAAAGAAATCGCTCTTTTTTTTCTTCGTCTAAAACATCATCCTCTGGTAAGTTCTTATTCCAGAGCTGCTTTAACATACTGAATTGTTGGTTTAAATAGGGATCGCTATTAAGCAAGTCATTTAATTCGCTCTGTTCATCAGCTGAGATTTCGCCACTCAAGGAGCGACCCATCATTATCCATATTTTGTTGTTACTGTCCATTAAGCTTTATTGAGCGCTTTTTTAATGAAGACAGTAAATCGAAAAAAATCTACTAAAACTTTTTTACTTTTTTTGAGGGAGGAGAAATCCCTTCGGAGATTTGATATTTAAAGCAGCACATAGGCGTTTAACCGCTATCGCCATTTGAGCGTCTATGGTATTAACAGATATATTCAGAATTTCAGCAATTTCTTTGTATCGTAATTCATCCTCTCTTACCATCTGAAAAATTAACCTGCACCTTGGAGGAAGAGAATCTATCGCACTTTGAACTGATTGCATAAGTTCGGAGGTAACTAAAAGATCATGAGGAGTATGATCTTTTGAATGCAGGTCAAATTCTGAAACTTCTAATGATTGTGTAACTATTCTTCGGGCCTCGTATGACAGGGCATTTAACGACTGGTGCTTTATTGCTGTGTACAAGTAAACATTTAGATTCTGTATTTCAACCACATCTTCCCGTTTACACCATAATTTCACAAACACATCTTCTACCACCTCTTCAGAAAGCTCTTTAGATTTGGTAAAAGTTTGTGAAAATGCTCTTAATCTTTTATGATAGTAGGCATATATTTTCTCAAAGGCTTGTTCATTACCTTCCGATACCAGTTTTTGATATTCGCCTAAGCAATCAAGAAAAGGTTTCTTATGCAAAATCATAATTAAATAAATGCTCTAAATTCGATTTAAAAGAGGCAAATCAATGCCGGATGATTTGACTTAAAGAACTGGTTAGCTTCTCTAACAACAATGTTACAAATTTGATCATTGCTTTTCAAATTTTCTATCAGGAATTTACGCAATCGTTCCCGGCCGGAGAGAACAAGCACAATTATTCATAATACGACAGTATCTATGGCCGTGTAAGATTTTTAACAAAGTTCATTTCCATTAGCCAGCTCTCACATAAGGCAGTCCATTGGTCAGTTGATCCGGGATTATTTCGTAATGCTATGGCATGGCCGCCATAGGGAAAGGTATGAAGACTGGCAGAAATGCCTTTGTCAACCAATGCCGAATAATATAGCACGCTATTTTTAACATTAACAGACTTATCGTTAAAGGCATGCACAATAAAAGCCGGCGGTGTTTCTGCGCTGACTCTGTAGTTTGGAGAATAGTCTTTCATCTTTTCTACGGTCGCGTTTTCTCCCAGTAAATTCTTCCGGCTTCCCAGATGGGGAAAATCAATCAGATCTATTACCGGTGATACAAGGATTGTAAAGTCGGGGCGGAAAGAGATTCTATCCAACTTATCGCCTATCAACGAATAATCATCTTTGATTGTACTGCTTAAGGCTGCGAGGTGCCCGCCTGCGGATGAACCCTGAATCCCTACTTTATTTGAATCAATGCCCCATTTGGCCGCATTGGCGCGAATTAATTTTATAGCTCGCTGCGCATCCTGTAAAGGACCCTTTTCCCGTTCCTTCAGGTCGGATGAATTTGGAAGGCGATAATTTAATACAAAGGCACTTATTCCCATCGTATTAAACCATTTTGCCAGCTGCGTTCCGCTGATGACGTATGCAAGACGTTCATATCCGCCACCGGGACAAATAAGCACCGCTGCGCCTTTATTCTCCTGCGAGGATGGGAAATAGGCATAAAATCCGGGGGTAGCTACTCTAAAAATCCGCTCGTTTGAAACGCTGTCTTTGAAGTCTAAGCCTTTTGAGTTCGGCATTTTTCCTTTAGTCCACAACGGGAAAAATTCTTGTGCCTGCGCCGATAAAGCGAATATTGAAAGAAGAAATGCCAGATAGGTTTTTTGAATCATAATTTGAAATTTAAGGGGCCGAATTTATTGAAGGATATTAAGCTTACATAAACTGCTAAGCGGGTCCCAACCGGGAAAAACATGCTGTATTGAAATAGATTTAACCTCCTCATCAGACAGCTGCTTTGCCCAGCTTACTCTGGAGCGCGCATCAGCGCCAGTGCCCATAATTTTTATGTTCTGAATATCGTACCGTTTTAAAGTTTTCTGTTTCATTCCAGTTCGCCCAACCATCAGACATTATATGCTTATCAATATAGCAAAAGACAAAGGAAACATTTGAGTAGAGTCTCCATGGCCGGCCTAAAGAAACACTCCGGAGGGCACTGTCTCCGGTTAATTTGCAATCGTAAAAAACAAATCCAAAAGGATGAGATTGAGGCGTTGAAGCAGCTGTAACATGAGAGTTTTTTTTACTATGGATGTGGCATTGTTCGAACCAAACGGTTGCCGATCCAAATATAAAATCAGTTGTTCCTTCGATATAACAGTTTTTATAATATTGTCTGCTGTTATCTCCGTTAACAAACAGAATATCCTGATTGCCAAGTACGCGGCAATCGAGGAATAGAGCTTTGTCGCCCCGAACATCTAAAGCTACCGCCTGGCCTGCGGTAAACCCGGCATCATTGCGGAATGTAATATTTTTGGCCGAGAAATTATCAGCGTTTATTTGAAAGCTGTAAGAATTATGGGTATTAACCGGTCCCACCCTGGGCGACACGATGCCCGGATGATCATCATAAGCAAGAATAGTCCTGAACTTATCCTGTCCAATTAAGGTCACGAAATTCTTTTGAGCAGCAAGAAGTAATTTCTCTTTATAAAATCCATTCTTAATGAAAATCACAAATTCCTTTTTGTTACCAACCGGAACCGCATCCAGTGCCTCCTGAACTGTTTTAAAATTCCCTGACCCATCTTGCGCTACCACTATTCGCTTCGCCTGAGCGGCAATGAAAATCAAATTAAAAAAGAGAGACAGTAAAATGAGTTTTTTCATTTTTTCAAAACTAAAATTTCAGACAGGCACACAAGATTAAAAAAGATTTTGATTACTAATCAATCCATTAAGAATAAATCTATGCAAACGTTGCCGGAACTTTCCGGGAACGTTTGCACACTTTTTAATGGCAAAATCCATACGTGAAGGACTCCCTTTTTGTATTTTTACTTCAACCAATTATTCCCGATAACCGAAAAATCATTTAATGAGAAAATTAACCCTACTTATTTTAATGGTGGTTGTGTCAACGTTGGCATTAACTAACTGCAAAAAGAAATCGACTCCAATTGTCGAAGGTCCCGGCACGCCGAACAATCCAGCACCAGAACAACCCGCCGCTCCGGTCCCGGTTAATGAGCTGGCCAGTGCTTTTCCCGGTGCAGAAGGATTCGGGAAAGATGTGACCGGAGGTCGTGGCGGAAAAGTAATATTTGTAACAACCATTGCCGATGGTTCGCAGGAAGGAACCCTTAGGTATGCACTTAACCAAACAGGCCCCAGGATAATAGTATTTACGATATCGGGAACAATAGCGCTTAACTCCAGTCTCGACATCAAGAACGGCAGTGTAACCATTGCAGGCCAAACAGCACCAGGCGATGGAATTTGCATAAAAAATTACCCTGTAACCATTAGTGCAGACAACGTCATCATTCGATACATGAGGTTTAGAATGGGAGATGAAAAGAACGTGGAAGCAGATGCGCTGGGCGGGAGATTCCACAAAGGCATAATTGTAGATCATTGCTCGATGAGCTGGTCGGTAGATGAAACAGTATCATTCTATGCAAACGAAAACACTACCATTCAATGGTGTATCGTTTCGGAGAGCCTAAGGTTTTCAGTTCACGATAAAGGGGCTCATGGATATGGTGGAATTTGGGGCGGTAAAAACGCATCTTTTCATCATAACCTGCTTGCTCACCACGATAGCCGGAATCCCCGTTTAGGCGAAGAAGCGGGTAAGGCCTTTGCGTTGACAGATCTGGTCGATATCAGGAATAACGTGATCTATAACTGGGCAAATAACAGTGCCTATGGCGGAGAAGCAATGAACATCAATTTCGTAAACAACTATTACAAACCTGGCCCGGCAACTGCGACCGGATCAAAAGGAGGTAGAATCTTCTCGCCGGATAAAAATAAAACGATCGGCACTGAAATATATGACATCTGGGGCAAATTCTACATCAATGGCAATTACGTGGACGGTTATCCCGGTGCTACTGCCGACAATTGGGGTCTGGGAGTTTATAATCAATTTCATAGTAGCTACGGCACTGTATCTCAGGCCGACAAAGATGCGATGAAACGATTAACCGAACATCCGACAAATAATAATGTAACAACACATACAGCCGAAATTGCCTATTTAAGGGTACTCGACTTTTGTGGTGCTTCTTTAAAAAGAGATACTGTGGATCGAAGGGTGATCAAAAATGTCAGGAACAAAACCTTTTCATTTCCGGGCTCGAACGGTTCGGTAAACGGAATTATTGATACCCAGGCCGATGTGGGTGGCTGGCCGATATTACAATCGTTACCGGCTCCAACTGATACAGACAAAGACGGAATGCCCGATGCATGGGAAACCGCGAAAGGCTTAAATCCAAATTTAGCAAATGCAAATGGCCGGAATTTAAGTACTGCATATGACAACATCGAAGTTTACATCAACAGCTTAGTTAAAACTATCACAGAAGAACAGGTTAAATAATTTCAATGCTTAAAAAACAAACCAGTGCCCTCGTATTATCAGCATTCATGTATATCGCTCCGTCTGCAGCACAGCACACAGGGCGATATATACATGATTTAACTACAAACAATTGGAAGCTAGTTCTCGACAAAAAAGCATGCTGGAGAAATGATCAATTACATGCTCCTCCGGTTAATTTAAAAAACATTAAAGCAAACCTGCCGACGGGCGGCTGGGAATTATTGAGTAAAGAATCTGGAATTGTCACAAAGCTCCCCGCAACTGTCGAGCAGTTTTATTGGGGACAGAATGGAAACTCATTCGGTGTATCAGGAAATTATTTAGGCGTATCCTGGTTCAGCACAAAAACGAATGTCCCGGCTTCCTTAAAAGGTAAAAGATTAACCCTAAATTTTGAAAGTGTCCGCTTTAGAGCAGAAGTTTTCGTCAATCGCAAGCTGGTTGGGTACGATTTGGTGAATAGCACGCCATTCGAAATAGATATTACCAATGCAGTTCAATACGGTAGGGAAAATGAGATTGCAGTACGCATTACCGACCCGAATGGAAATTTTGACTGGCGTGATTCTCAAAATTTTATGTGGGGAATTTACCGTACCAATCCAACCCACGGCTTTGGAGGCATAACCGGAAAAGTCAAACTGGTTGCCACTGATAAGATATTTATTGAGGATGTATTTGTGAAGAACAAACAAAAAGCAAACGAAATAGAAGTACAGATTACTACAACAAACACTACCAGCAAAACCGCAAAAGGGAGTTTATTACTTGAGATTATAGAGAAAGGTACCCAACAAGCTGTATTTCAAAAAAAATATCCTGCTACGCAGACTTCAAAGGGCAACACAATAAATACCTATACAATTACTGTTGACGACGCAAAGCTTTGGAGCACTGATGAACCCAATTTATACACGCTCAAGACAAGATGGCAAGGTAGCGACCAAAGTAGCGACGAGCATAGTCAGCGTTTTGGATTCAGATGGTTCGAAGTACGGGATATTGACGGCGACAAGCAATTTTATTTAAACGGAAAGCGTTTTGTTGCACTTACCTCCATTAGTTGGGGCTTTTGGCCTGTGAATGGGATTGCTCCCTCGGACGAGCTGGCGAGAAAGCAGATTGAGACAGCTAAGAAGATTGGCCTGAACATGCTCAACTTCCATCGCACCATTGGGCAGCAAAACGTGCTCGACTATGCAGATGAACTTGGCTTACTTTACTTTGCAGAACCGGGAGGAAATCAATATCCTGCAGACCGGTTTAATGCAACAGATGCTGTCGGGAAAATGCAGGCAGACTTCTATTTCGCTACGCGGGATGAAAAGTTGTTCCGCATGATTAAAAGAGACAGGAGTCACCCCTCTCTTGTCATCTATAATATGCATAACGAACGCGGAGCGCAGCCACAAAAGCAGGACAGCCTGCAAATGCTTGCGGCCCATAAAATGGATGAAAGCCGCATCATAACCTATAATTCTTCAAATGGTAACATAAAGCTTGGACCCGATAAACGCTTCAAACTTCACTTACTTCCCTACGATTTCACATTCCGTGATTATGGCTGGTTCGATCAGCATCATGCTGGCGGCCCGGGTACATACCACGATAACTTGTACAGAAGCCCAAAAGATTATCTGCGATATTTTGATCATAAAGACGAAATTATTTACTGGGGAGAAGAAGGCGCCATCGGTACACCTCCCAGACTGCAATTGATCAGAGATGAAATTTTAAAAACCGGTAAGAATATCGGTTGGGAGAGTGAAGCTTATCTAAAATGGTACGATGCGTATAACAGCTTCCTGCAGAATACCCCTGGCTTTAGCAAGGCATTCCCAAATGTTGATTCGCTGACCCGTAAAATGGGAAATGTAGCTTTTTATTATCAGGGAAGAGCTATTGAGAACATTAAAATCAACAATCAGGCGGATGGCTACGCGGTGAATGGCTGGGAGAGCATGAAACTTGAGAATCACTCGGGTATCGTAGATAATTATCGCAATCCAAAAGGAGATCCGGAATTAATATCCCGGTATACCCAACCCGTTTACGTGGCTGTAAAAATGAATCGTAAGGTTCTGGGAACGGGCGATACCTCAACGGTCGACTTTCATATCGTAAATGAGGCAAACCTACAGGGAAATTGTATTTTAGAGGTAAAAACAATTGCAGAAGACACAAAGATCGTGCTGAACAAAAGCTTCCCTGTAAAGGTAACTGGTGGCTCAACATATGGGGAATTGCTTTTTGAAGGGATGAAGCTGGTTCCTCAAAGCCCGGGCTATACCACGGTAAAAGCAGAGCTGAAACGAGATGGACAAACTGTCGCAAAAGGGACTGACCAGCTTTTTGCGGTAAGTTTGAATACTATCGGAATACCCTCGACCGGTATGGTTGCTGATACCAGCGGAGTAATTGTACCATTTTTAAAATCAGTTGGTATAAACTCCTTCAAAGAATTTAAATCAGGCAGACCGGAAGGAAAATATATGGTTGTTGGCGCCTTTGAACCACAGCAAACCGGAAATCCATTAGTAACCGAAATTTTAGAATGGGTAAATGAAGGCAATACGCTGATTGTTATTGGCAATATCGACAAATGGGCCACCTTTTTAGGCCGTAAGGAGCTGATGGATTACCGTGGATTGAAAGAACTGGGCACCACCTGGTATGGCGGCAATTACTTTGTTAAAGAACATGAACTTTTTAATGGTCTGCCCCAGAACTGTGTATTTAACTGGGAATACCAAAGCCTGGCTACGTACAATAAAAGCCGGATTGGTTTAAGAGTTTTAAATGGTGAAACCGTTGTTGCGTGCGTATCGGACCACAAACCTGAGGTATATTCTGCATTAAGCATCATTCCGCATGGACGCGGTAAAGTAATTCTTTCCGCTTTAGATATCATGTCGACCATAAAAGATGTAAACATTGGAAAACGGGCTGAAGGCGACGGTGAAAATGCTGCAATGACCACGTTTAATACTTCTTCCAAAAATAAAGCCAATATTGTCGGACAACAGCTTTTGCTGAATATGATAAAGGCATCTAATTAAAAACTCTTATCAGGTGCAAGCAACAAAGTATGAGAAATCAATTATTGCTTGCACCTGATGCTTAAACATCGCAGATAAAACGTTTATATTTCTATTTCTTTAACTGTTTTTTAATCCAATCTATTGATTGCTGGTTTGTTTCCGGGAATCGCCAATGGCCCGATATTGGCGTGATAACAACTGTTTTCGGCGCTTTAATAGAGTTGACAGCCGCGTAAACAGAGGTTGGTGGAACAACATTGTCATTATAGCCCCATGAATAAAATCCGGGCACCTTTATATTCTTCGCGAAATTTACGACATCATAATAACCAACTGTCCGGATTTTCTCGGGAGTATTGGTTGTGTGGAGGTTACTTTGGTTGAACAAGTGCGGCCATCCGCCCGCCCGTCCGTGTAAATATCCGGTAACATCGCTAAGAGCCGGGTAAAATGCCGACAAACCTGTCACTCTTTTATCTAAGCCTGCAGTAACTATCGAAAGCGCCCCACCCTGACTTCCACCGGTAACAACAACATTTTTGCCATCAAACTCAGGTAAACTGCAAAGGAAATCTATTGCTCTTACACAGCCCATATATACGCTTTTGTAGTAGTAGTTATCCTTATCGTCAAGCTTATTGAATACATAGTCGCCGAAAGCATTACTTATATTTCGATAGGATTCATTAGGGATCAGAGGTGATAAGCCATGAATTTCAATATTAAAGACGATAAAACCCAGGCTGGCATAGCTTATAGATGGCGAAATAACTTTTATCCCGGCGCCAGGTGGCTCAAAAAGGACAGGGTATTTTCCGCGGGCCTTCGGCTTGCTGAGATATCCGTACAGACGCTTACCCTCTTTATAGTTTTGCAAATTCACCAGGTACACATCGACTGTGGATGTAGATTTTTCAGGTAAATGGATAACTATCGCATCCATCGGAATTTTAGATGCATCATTCTTTGCATTGTTCCAAAACTGATCAAAATCCTCCGGCATCTGCACGGTAGGTACAATTTTCTCCGGCGAGAAAGCAAGTTTAATTTCTCCGCTGTAGCTTGCGCCGTCAATCAGGGTTCTCACTACTAAACGTCGAAAACCAGGCTGCTTGCTGGTTCCAATCTCTATCGTCCCCTTTCCGCTTTTCAGCAAAAGATTCCCCTTTTTATCCGGCACCAGCATTTCCGGACCGATCTCATAATCTATGGATGCATTCTGAACGGGCACGCCAAATTTCAAGACAGTTACTTCAACAACAGCAATCTCATCTACTTTATATTTCCAGTCGCTGTGATCTGGTGTAAGCACGAAGTCTACCAGTTTAATCGGAGCTGGTGCAGGTTGAGCAGCAACATCAGACAATACTAAAATGCAGGTAATTAAGGTAATTATGTAGTTCAATTTCTTCATTCGAATTGGCTTTAAAGGCACAAAAAAAGAGGCTATCTGTAAAGATGCCTCTTTTCTAAAAATTATCATATATTATCTCAGATCTCTCATTGCTACTGCATCCATATCAGAGTAAACAAGGTTTTCGCCGCTCATTGACCAGATAAAGCCATAGTTTGCGGTTCCGCCACCTGAATGGATTGACCACGGCGGAGAAATAACCGCCTGGTGATTATGCATAATTACATGACGTGTTTCCTGAGGCTGACCCATCATATGAAATACAATCTGATTTTCAGGCACATCAAAGTAGAAATATATCTCACTTCTTCTGTCGTGTACATGAGAAGGCATCGTGTTCCAAACACTTCCTTCATGCAACACAGTTAATCCCATCACAAGCTGACAGCTTTTTGCACCTTCAAGGTGAATGTACTTGTAAATAGTCCGTTCGTTGGCAGTTGCTTTACTTCCGATAGTGGTAGGAAATGCATCTTCCTTTTTAACTAACTGTACCGGATACTCTTTATGAGCAGGTACAGAATACATATAAAACTTAGCCGGGTTATCAGCCGAAAGGCTTTTGAAAATTACAGATTTAGATCCTTTTCCGATGTAAAGAGCATCAAGTTTGCTTACTTTGCTGGAAGCTCCGTCTACAATTATTTCGCCTTCACCACCAACGTTAATTATCCCCAATTCTCTTCTTTCAAGGAAATAATCGGCGCGTAAATTATCGTAAACAGGTAATTCGTGTTCTTTGGTTTTAGGCACAATTGTACCTACAATAGCTCTGTCATAATGAGAATAAGTAAAGTTAAACTGATCGTCCTGCATCAGATCATCCACCAGGAAATTTTCTCTTATCTCGGCTGTATTTAAACCTGCAACCTCTTTAGGGCTTTGGGCATATCGTTGATTCATTAACATATCTTTTCTTTAAAATTTATTTAAAATTAGCGTCCCATCCAACCGCCGTCAACGGTTAAAATAGTTCCGTTTACATAATCCGAAGCTTTGGAGGCAAGAAAAACCACCGGCCCTTTAAAGTCATCTGTTTCTCCCCAACGGTTAGCAGGTATCCTGCTCAAAATCGACTGGCTGCGCTCCGGGTCGGCTCTTAACGCCTCTGTATTGTCGGTAGCGATATACCCTGGAGCAATTGCATTAACATTTACACCTTTCGATGCCCACTCATTAGCGAAAGCTTTTACCAAACTTCCGATTGCGCCCTTACTTGCAGCATAACCAGGCACATTAATTCCACCCTGGAAAGTTAACAGCGAAGCAGTGAAAATAATTTTTCCCGATCCCCTGGCAATCATGCGGGCTCCGATTTCGCGGGTAATGACGAACTGACTATTCAGATTTATGTCGATAACCTTATACCAGAATTCATCCGGATGCTCTGCTGCCGGCGCACGCATTATGGTACCTGCGTTGTTAACTAAAATATCTATCGTCTCGTTTTCAGCAATCACTTTTTCAAGAAAGCTTTTTACTGAATCTCTGTTGCTGAAATCACACTGATAGGCCTTAAACTTTCTTCCGATCTTATTAATATCTTTCTCGGTTTCACTTCCGCTTAACGCGATAGATGAAGAAACTCCGATAATATCAGCTCCGGCTTCCGCCAAAGCTTCTGCCATTGCTTTTCCAATTCCACGGTTACACCCGGTGACAAGAGCTACCTTGCCTTCTAAGCTAAATAAAGATTGATTAGTACCCATAAACGTTATTAGCGATCAAATTTGGCGCAAATTACTGTTTATAGATAAGATTTTAAATTAAACCCGGCATTATTTAGCGTTAAAAAGGGCTTTCGCAAAAATCTTAATTAGAAAATAATTTACCAATGACACAGGTCATCAACTATTCAACAACACATCCTTAAGATTGCCAAGGAATACTATAATTCCAGATCAAGCAAAATATATGTCAATTCACCTTTTTGATTTAACCGGTAAAAACGCCCTGATAACAGGTGCCACACATGGATTGGGAATGTCTATGGCCACGGGATTGGCACGGGCAGGCGCACAGATTATTATAAATGATATTTCTGAAGAAAAGCTAAGAACCGCAATTGATGAATATGCTAAAAACGGGTTTAAGGTTTACGGCTATCTTTTCGATGTAACGGACGAAGAAGCTGT
>CBIHLM010000008.1:0-89966 GCA_966210515.1 uncultured Pedobacter sp. | reverse complement strand
ATCTGACTGTTAATCAGAGGGTCGCTGGTTCGAGCCCAGCTTCGGGAGCAAAGCCTCACAGAAATGTGAGGCTTTTTTTCTATAAAAACGGCCTTTTTCGTGCGTTTTCGCATACTTCTGTCATCCTGACGATTTTGACGCCTCCACAGCAATTTTAAATTTAGCAGACAATTTTGTTGAACTTCACTAGGTTTTGTTACAAATATGTAACAGAAATCTGGGCTAATACGAAAGACCTATTGCGACATTAAGCTCTAAAATCTTTAAGCACCACAAGAAATCCAAGGTTAAAATTTGTGTTTACCACAAAGGCAGAGGTTTCTTCATGCTGCTCAGTCTTACTATAATAAACCATATCTCGGTATAAATCCTATTAACTGTAATCCATTTGATGAATATAAAATCGTAGAGCCACCAATAAAAAAACGCAATAGTGAAGGTAATCAATTGAAAACATTGCGTGATTGCAAGGTAAACCAAGCAGTAGAGCGGAATTGGCAAGAGACCTATTTATGCTGTCGTTTTATTTATTTGGCATTAGCGTGTGGATTTATATGCCTCGCAGTACATTCTGAAAGATCGACAACCGATCAAAGTTAAAAGGGAAGATATAATGTCTTTTAATATGCTTGATTCTATAGAACGGTGTATAAATGAAAAGTGTTATTAAATTTGCTAAAACGATTTAGCGTCAATATATTTGAGGAACAGAAGACGTAGTTTCTTCTTGGTTTTTTAAAAGTAAAAAAGGTAGTCGTGGTTGAAGAATACTTATTGAAACAGCGTAAAAAGAGGGCTGGTAGTAATTTAACATGCTCAACCAACAATATCCCATTATAACACTTTCAGATTAATTACACTTTAGATGTTACAGCAAAAGCTATTTCGAACAGTATTTATGGGCGCGTTCTTATTCATGGCCATTACACTCTGTTCATTTAAAAACACGGAACCAAAACCAACGTTTGAAATTGGGAAAGAAAGCTTTCTGTTAAATGGCAAACCATTTCAGATTAGATGTGGAGAACTTCATTTTGCACGTGTGCCTAAGCCGTACTGGCGGCATCGGATAAAGATGATGAAGGCTCTTGGGATGAATACGGTGTGTGCTTATCTGTTTTGGAATTTTCATGAACGTACCCAAGGTGTTTTTAAATGGGATGGCGAAGCGGATATTGCCGAATTTTGTAAAATAGCTCAGGAAGAAGGTATGTGGATCATCCTGCGCCCCGGCCCTTATACCTGCGCAGAATGGGAAATGGGAGGGTTGCCCTGGTGGCTGCTTAAAAACGAGGATATTGAACTTCGCACTAAAGACCCTTTATATATAGATGCCTCTCGTAAATATTTAAAAGAGGTAGGAAAAGTTTTGTCACCACTTCAGGTAACTAATGGAGGCCCAATTCTGATGGTTCAGATTGAAAATGAATATGGTTTTTATGCCGATGATGCGGAGTTTATGGGCCTAATGAGGCAGGCAATTATTGATGCTGGGTTTAATGTGCCACTTTTTGCATGTAACCCTCCGTCCCACTTAAAAAAAAGCTTTCGCAATGATCTTTTCAAGGTAGTTAATTTCGGAACTAACCCTGAGGCATCATTCCAATCATTAAGGGAAGTACAGCCGGAAGGCCCCTTAATGTGTGGCGAGTTTTATTCGGGATGGTTTGATACCTGGGGAACACCTCATAGCTACGGTAAAATAGACCAGTATTTAAAAGATATGGAATATATGCTGCAGACAGGGGCTTCCTTCAGCATTTACATGGCGCACGGTGGAACTTCATTTGGCTTCTGGGCAGGAGCAGACCGCCCCTTTAAACCAGACGTGTCCAGTTACGATTATGGCGCACCCGTTAGTGAAGCCGGGAAGGTAACTGAAAAATTCACCGCAACCCGTAATTTAATTTCCAGATATTTAATGCCCGGAGAGCCTGCTTTACCCGAGCCTCCGCCAGCCAACCCTACAACTACCTTCGCCGCTGTTCAACTAACAAAATTTGCTTCCTTGTTTAGCAATCTGCCAACGCCTGTTTCCACTGATAATCCTAAAACAATGGAGTATTACAATCAGGCTAAGGGAAGTATTTTATATAGAACTACCTTGCCAGCTGGCCCCGAATGCACGTTTAAAGCAGGCGCCATACATGATTTTGCCTGGGTATTTATTAACGGCAAAAAACTTACCGTGATGGACCGCCGTAAACGCAATTTTCAGATTACTATTCCAGCCAGAGATAAAGAAAGTACTATAGATATTTTAGTTCACGCCATGGGGCGGATCAATTTTGGTCCGGAGGTACACGATAGAAAAGGCCTTATAGGCCCAGTTCAATTCCTTAATAGTAATGCAGTCCCGGTTGCAACCAAAGGAGGATGGAAAGTTTTCAATTTGCCATATGGCGATGCAATGCTGGATAAACTGAAGTTCGGGAATGCTCCGTCGCAATCTTCGGCTCCTGGAATTTGGCAGGGAGAATTTACTGTGGAAAAAATTGGCGACGTATATTTGGATGTACGTAAATGGGGTAAAGGTGTAGTTTGGGTTAACGGACATTGTTTAGGGCGGTATTGGAATATTGGGCCCACTCAAACGATGTATCTTCCCGGGCCCTGGTTAAATAAGGGACTAAATAAAGTTCTGGTATTAGATATAGTAGGTCCCGAAGCTCCTGTTTTACAAGGATTGCCAGAGCCAATACTAAATGAACTTAATCCGGCGAAAGATTTCACCGCGTCAAAACGCCCAGATGTTAGTTTCGCGATCGGCAATTTAAAGCCAAATCATCAAAGTGAGTTTGCCAAAGGTAATGCCATGCAAACGGTTACTCTCTCTACAGTTGCAAAAGGCCGTTATTTCTGTATCGCTGCCTTAAATTCTTTTGATAATAAGAACAGTGCTTCCATAGCTGAACTGGATCTGCTTGACGAAAATGGCAAAGTAATAAGCCACCAAAACTGGACAATTGCTTATGTAAGCAGTGAAGAATTAACAAAGGAAAATGGAAGTGCAGAGAATGCTATCGATGGCCAGACATTTAATTACTGGAGTTCAGATTATAGCTTCAAGAAGGCGTCTTATCCACATTATCTGGTGATTGACCTGGGCAAAGAGGAAAAGATAAGCTCATTCCGATATGTACCTGTTGCAGATAATAATGGTCCAGGAAGGATAAAAAATTACCGGATATTTATTGGGAATGATATAGTTAAGAAGGCCTATTAAACAAATTATTTTGGCTGCCCCGAAGTGGTATCCGGGCAGCCGCACTTAATTATAAACGACAATTTTGGCGGACAGAGACAAGCTTGTTTACATACAATTAGATAAGCAACACCTGAATAATGACTAAAGTATCTTCACTCATGCTTAAGCAATTTCTTCTGATAATCATCCTGACAACTACTCTTACCTCATTAAGAGGACAGGAAAATCAAAATCCACAATGGAATACCTGGGACACCTGGGGAGATCAGAATAATGGCATCTATCGGAATCCCGTACTGCCCGCAGATTATAGCGATCTGGATTGTATTCGTGTAGGAGACGATTATTATGCCATATCTTCTACTTTTCAATATTCTCCGGGAATGATTATCCTTCATTCAAAGGATCTGGTGAGCTGGACCATAAAAAGCCATGCGGTGCCAGATGTTACACAAATATCTCCTCAAATGAACTGGGATAAAATGAACCGCTACGGTACAGGTATCTGGGCTGGAGCCATACGCTATCATCAGGGTAAATTCTGGATTTATTTCGGAACGCCTCAGGAGGGATACTTTATGACAACAGCTAAAAATATAGAGGGGCCATGGGAACCGTTACATAAAATCATGGATCAAGCAGGTTGGGATGACTGCTGTCCTTTCTGGGATGATGACGGCCAGGGATATTTTATTGGCACAAATTTCAGGGATGGCTATAAAATACATCTCTTTAAACTTACTGCTGATGGTAAAGATATCATCAAGGAAACTGATAAGGTAATTTATCAATCGAAGGGAAGTGAAGCCAACAAGCTTTACAAGATCAATGGAACCTACTATCATTTTTTCAGCGAAGTGAGGGCAGGTGCCCGGACTGTAATGATGGAGCGCTCAAAGAATATCTGGGGCCCTTATACGGAAGTTAAGCAGTTGAGCCATGCGCAAACTGATATGAAATCGCCTAACCAGGGAGGTATTGTACAAACTCCCAAGGGCGACTGGTATTTTCTTACCCATCATGGAGATGGCGACTGGTTCGGCAGGATCATGAGTTTGATCCCTGTGAACTGGGTGGATGGATGGCCTATTTTGGGAAAAGTGGAAGAGGACGGAATTGGAACGATGCTTTGGGAAGCTAAGAAGCCGGTTAGCGGAACAAAAATTGTTACTCCCCAAACAAGTGATGAATTTTCAAAAAATCGCCTGAACGAGCAGTGGGAGTGGAACTACCACCCCAGAGGGGATAAGTGGTCTTTGAAGGAAAGAAAGGGCTGGCTCAGGCTTCATGCGTTCAGTTCGCTTCAAAAAAATGATAACCTAACAAAGGTGGGCAATATCCTTACCCAGCGTTCTATGTCTACTAAGACAAACGAAGTAATCGTTAAACTGGATTTAAGCGGAATGGCAGACGGACAAAAGGCTGGTTTCACTCATTTCGGGCATCCAATGTATTCTGCCATAGGGGTACGATGTGATGGAAATATAAAACGATTGGAATATAATTTAAAAGGGCAGATAACAGAGGGCAACCCAATAAATCAGAATGTTCTCTGGCTGCGGTCAGTCTGGGGATTTGATGGCGTTAGCCAGTATTCGTACAGTACAGATGGTAAGAATTTCAAGGATTTTGGCCCTGCGTACAAGCTGGTGTGGCAAGCATACAGAGGCGACCGTTTGGGAATATATTCTTACAATAACAAACAGGAAAAAGGATATATCGATGTCGACTTTTTTAACTATACCTTCTCAGGACCGGGAAAAACAAAGAAATAGATTTGCAAATAATGCTGAGTACATTTAGAAAATCACTTCTTTGTGATAATGTTTCTTTTTTTAATTTCCAGGAGATTGGTGCCGTGTGATTGGTTTAGTTAAATATCTTGTGAAAATGAATTGCAGCTCACAAATTGTTGCTGTGCTGTTTTTCTGTTATAAACTTCTTACAGTATAATTATGAAAGCCATTTTATTTGCTTTATTGTTTTTTTGTTCAATAGGCGCTTTTTCGCAAGAAAATCCAACGCTTAAATTATGGTATAACAAGCCCGCTGAAAAATGGGTAGAAGCATTGCCCCTTGGTAATGGCAGAATCGGTGCAATGGTGTTTGGTGGCATTGAAGAAGAGCTTATTCAGTTAAACGAAAGTACTTTATGGAGTGGTGGCCCTGTTAGGACAAACGTTAATCCTGAAGCTAAAATCTATTTGCCTCAGATAAGAAAAGCCCTGTTGGAAGACGAAGATTATACAAAAGCCAATCAGCTCACCAGAAAAATGCAGGGCTTTTTTTCGCAATCTTATTTGCCTTTAGGCGATATTTTAATTAAGCAGAACTTTAATGGCTCAAAACCTGACTCCTATTACCGCGATTTAAATCTTAATGAGGCAGTTGCCACCACTCGTTTTACAGTAAATGGTGTTCAATACACACGGGAGATATTTACTTCTGCCCCAGATAATGTCATGCTGGTGCGTATCTCCGCTAACAAAAAGGGAGCCCTTAATTTAGATATTTCAGCAAAAAGTCTGCTAAAGAATACTCTTTCTGTTAACGGCAGTAACGAGCTGATTTTAAAAGGCAAGGCCCCGGCAAACGTAAACCCCAGTTATTATAATCCTAAAGAAAGAGATGCCATTACCTATGAAGATACTGCTGGTTGCAACGGAATGCGCTATCAATATCGTATTAGAGCAATAAGTAAAGACGGCTTAATAAGCGCCAGTGCAAATTCAGGAATCCATGTAGAGAAAGCAAGCGAGGTGGTATTGTACGTGGCTGCCGCTACCAGCTTTAACGGCTTTGATAAGTGTCCGGATAAAGACGGAAAAGATGAGACCCGGATAGTTTCAGATCTTATTGCAAAAGCTGTTAAAAAGGACTATAATCAGCTATATAAAAAACATGTTGCTGACTTTAATACCTATTTCGGCAGGGTTGAATTTGCCGTAAAAGATACAACAAGCGCTAATCCTAATACATTATTGCCTTCGAGCACCCGATTGGAAGCTTATTCTAAAGGAGCTTATGACCCGGCCCTGGAAACTTTATACTTTCAATACGGTCGGTATTTGCTCATTTCATCTTCACGTCCTGGTGGCCCGCCGGCTAACCTGCAAGGTATTTGGAACAAAGAGCTTCGTGCTCCATGGAGTTCCAATTACACAATTAACATCAATACTCAGATGAATTACTGGCCGGCAGAAGTCACCAATCTTTCTGAAATGCACCAGCCACTTTTAGATTGGATACCGAATTTAGCCAAAACTGGTACTGTTACAGCCCGCGAATTTTATAATGCCAGAGGTTGGGTCGCACACCATAACTCCGACCTGTGGGCATTAAGTGATCCTGTAGGCGACAGGGGAAATGGCGATCCGGTTTGGGCTAATTGGTGGATGGGGGGAAACTGGCTTGCACAACATCTTTACGAGCACTACCGATTTTCCGGAGATAAGACCTTCCTGGTAAAAAAAGCATATCCGATAATGAAAAGCGCGGCTTTATTCACCCTCGATTGGCTAATTGAAGATAAGAATGGCTATTTAGTTACAGCACCTTCCACGTCTCCTGAAAATAAATTTAAAGACAAAAATGGCCGTCAGCAGTCGGTATCAGTTGCCACAACCATGGACATGTCTATTATCAGAGATCTGTTTAATAATGTGATAGAGGCTTCAGAAATTTTAGGAACAGATAAAGCCTTTCGCGATACATTAGTCGCGAAACGGCTTAAGCTTTATCCCCTGCAGATTGGAAGTAAAGGACAATTGACCGAGTGGTATAAAGATTTTGAGGAGACCGATATCCATCATCGCCATGCCTCACATTTGTTTGGCCTACATCCGGGTAGGGAGATATCGTCACTGACACCCGATTTTTTTACTGCTGCTAAAAAGTCCCTGGAGATACGAGGAGATGCGGGAACCGGGTGGAGCAAAGGCTGGAAGATTAACTGGTGGGCCAGGCTTAAAGATGGCGACCATGCTCATTTCCTGATAAAACAGCTATTAAACTATGTGGAAACCAATGGAGGAACCGGTGGTACTTATCCAAACTTTTTTGATGCACATCCTCCGTTTCAGATTGATGGAAACTTTGCAGGAACTGCCGGAATGGCCGAAATGCTGATTCAAAGCCATTTGAACTATATCCATTTATTACCAGCGTTACCCAAAGCCTGGGCCGAAGGTCGTATCAAGGGACTTAAAGCAAGAGGCGGGTTTCAGGTAGACTTGAAATGGAAAAATCAGCAATTGGAAAACGCCTCTATAAAATCACTAAAGGGTGCAGAATGTATCATTTACACCAATATTCCAGTTAAGGTAACAGGCCTTAATGCCGTTTCTCAAAAGATAATGGACGGCTACAGGATTACATTTAAAACAAGTAAAGGTAAAATATATCAACTGGTAAGCATGTAAGCCATCAGGGGATCCAGGGAAATCGCCTTTAAATCGTCTGATAGCGTTTGGAACGCCTATCAGCGAAGGCCGCAGACAGCGGTTTCAAACCCTGTCTGTCGGTTATTGATCGTATGTTTTTCACGTATCATATTTTAAAAGCGGTTCCCCTGTCAGGGGGATCATGGCAAAATTTGTATGATTAAAAAGAGTATACAGAATTCCCTGTATATCCGAATAGCCTTGTGTATAGATGATTTAGAACTATAATTAAGAATAAAATGAAAATTGTTTTTTCTCTGATTGCATTGGCCCTTCCGGCTTTCTGCATCGGACAATTCGTAAAGAAAGTTGAAAAGTTAAGAGATCGGGTGAATATTGATTTAAGGGAGGGCACACTAAGTATTCAGCCGCTAACAGAAAATGCGCTTAGGATAAAATTTTATAAAGACGGAAGTAAACAGCTTGAAGAGATAGTGTTTAGTTCCACTCCTTCAGATACCAAATACCAGTTTTCTGAAACGCCTTCGGCTATTAAGATAAATACAAAGGATGTTATTGTAACGGTTGATAAAAAGACCGCTAACCTGATTTATTCCGATAAAAACGGTAAAATATTCCTTACCGAAAAAGCAGGTTCCCGTAAACTTATGCCGGGTTCTACATCCGGTGAGCCTTGCTACGCTGCCGAGCAGCAGTTTGAATCACCTGCCGATGAATACATTTATGGGCTAGGGCAATTCCAGGACGGGCATTATAACCAAAAAGGAGTTACACGTCGCCTCATACAGGTCAATACACAAATCTCCATCCCTTTTATATATTCCAATAAAGGGTACGGTTTACTTTGGCATCAGTATGGCCTTACAGACTACAATCCCGCGGATAATTTTATCAGCCTCAGCAAGCAGGAAAAATCATCCGGCAATAATGATATGATAGAGGTAACTACTGATGCAGGGGCGAAAAAGGTAGCACAGAATCAGTCGGCATATACGGGTGCTTTTTCTGTAGCAGAAGCCGGAGAATATTCTATTATGCTCGATCTTGGAGGTATGGGTAGCCGTCATATTGTAGTTATAGATGGTAAGCCATGTATTGATCAGGCTAACATGTGGCTTCCTCCTTCAGTAAGTGCAAAAAAGTATCTGGCAGCAGGAACACATCATGTTCAGGTAATCGTTAATTCGGATAAGGCACCTCAAATCTCCTGGAAGAAAATTGAAAACCTGACCACTTTCCGTTCTCCTGCTTCCCAAATGCTTGACTACGTTGTTTTTTACGGACCCACTGCCGACAAGGTAATTTCTACGTACCGAAAACTTTCAGGTCAAGCTCCAATGCTTCCTTTGTGGGCTTATGGGTTCTGGCAATGCCGTGAACGTTATACCTCATCTGCACATCTCGTTGAAACCGTGAAAGAGTTTCGAAACAGGCAACTTCCCATGGATGTAATTGTACAAGATTGGCAATATTGGGGTAAATATGGTTGGGGCGTTCCAAAATTTGATGAAAGCCATTACCCGGACCCGACTAAACTGATGAAAGATCTTCATGATCTGAATGCCCATTTTAGCATTTCAGTTTGGGAGAATATTTTAAAGACTTCGGCAATAGGGAAGGAATATGTGGCTGAGAATCTATATATACCCGATAGCAGATGGATTGATATGTTAAATCCTAAAGCCCGCGTCAAACACTGGGACACGATGAATAAAAACCTCTTTTCTCATGGTGTGGATTCCTGGTGGATGGATGCTGTAGAGCCGGAAAATGATGCATTAAATGGTAAAAAGACGTACCTGGGCTTGGGCGATTTCTATCGTCTTACCTATCCTTTATTTGTTAGTAAGGCTGTATATGAAGGACAACGAGGTGTAACTTCAGATAAAAGGGTTTGTATTTTAACGCGTTCGGCCTTTCCTGGTTCACATCGCTATGGCATAATCAACTGGTCTGGCGATATCGGTAGCGATTGGGACGCTTACAGAAGGCAGATTGTAGCTGGTTTGAACTTTACAATTACCGGATTCCCATATTGGACTACAGATATCGGTGGATTTTTCCGACCGAAGGGACAATATACAGATACAGCGTATCAGGAACTATTAACCCGCTGGTTTCAATGGGGGGCTTTAAACCCGATATTCCGCCTTCATGGTTTTCAAACTGAAACAGAGCCCTGGAAATTCGGTGAGACGGTGGAAAGCAATATGAGAAAAACGATGAACCTGCGTTACCGTTTGCTGCCTTATATCTATTCCGAGGCCTGGCAGGTTTCTCAAAAAGGATCAACCATGATGCGCCCATTGGTGATGGATTTTAATGGTGATAATACGGCACTCAATCAGCAATTTGAACACATGTTTGGTAAATCGTTCCTTGTTACCCCGATTACCCAACCCGGCTTAAATGAATGGGATGTGTATCTGCCCAAATCTGCTGGATGGTTCGATTTCTGGACAGGTAAACGTTACGCAGGCGGCCAATCAGTTAAAGCTGCCGCACCGCTGGAGAGAAGCCCCTTATTTGTAAAGGCTGGTTCTATAGTTCCCCTAGGTAAGTCGGTACAGTATTCGAATCAATTACCTGCCGACACCGTTGAAATCCGTATTTACAAAGGAGCTAATGCAGCATTCAATCTGTATGAAGATGAGGGAGATAATTACAACTACGAGAAAGGTAAGTATACGGTTATTCCTTTCGTATGGAACGAGACAAGCCAGACATTGACCATATCGAACAGACAAGGGAATTTTCCGGGTTCTTTAAGTAAACGCGTTTTCAATATCGTAGTGGTAAGCGAGGCGAACGGAACCGGTATCGAAAGTGGCCGCACCATAAAGCAAGTCAGTTATAATGGTACTAAAACTGCCATTCAATTGAAATAGCAGTTCGCTATTCCAATGTCTAAATAAGTGGTTGGTGAGGACACCAACCACGGCAGACACATTAATAAGCTTGAGTAGCACCATGACAAGAGATATTGCAGAATCTTGTGTATCGCATAACTTTCCAATTGTCTGATGGTGGAAAAAAGTATCTCCTTCGTCCCTTGTTTAATATTGAAGGTCAGTATTACGTGGTTTACGCCACCATCAGAGAATACTAACGATGATTTTTAATTACTAAGAATATACTTCCTTAAACAGTATTCCAGCCACTTACTAACTTAATTTAAACTTTTATTAAGTGCATTTATTAAAAGAATTCATTGGATTAGAATATCCTCTGTTTTGTCTCTTTATTAACAATGGTCTTGTTTGCGGGAACTGCTACTAAAGGCTTAGAAATCCTTCAAAACACTTCAGTGTTGAAATGGATTATACTCCTTTTTTTGCTACTAAAGAATAAGATAACGGTCGATGCACTATCTTTTTAACTGCAAAGCAAACCGAAAAAGTCAGAATTATCGACCAGTTTCAACAATATGGTTCCGGAGGATTTGCCTTGGGTGTAGGCGGGGATAATAAACATTGGATGGCGGTTGGTGGCAATGAGTTGCTGTCTGCAATTAGTACCCCTTTAAACCAATGGTATATGTTTTAGGCACTTTCAGTAAGCCCAAAGGCGGTTTTACGAATTTTGCGCCGCTCAGACAAACAAATCCCCTATAAGGGTTGGTAAGTGGTTGGGCTTGCCAGCATCTGGTCTGTAGGCGGTTTTTTCTAGGCCAGCCGAGCTGGGAGCCAAGTTAATATATATCGACCCTTTTAAATAAAGATTTATACTCTTCTGTGGCAATTTGTTCGAAAGTCATATTTGAAGTGGTGATTAGATACTGAGCGTTCAATACGCTTTTCATGAATGTAGACGATAGGGCGATCTCTGGTAGATTTCAGGAAAAGCCAGGACAAATAATCATCTTGAAGGTTAGCTCTTCCTGCAAGATGATTTACTGTAATCTCCTTGCTTAAATTAGCCTGAATGTAACTGTTTGCATCCATTATAGAAATAGTCTCATTTTTCCTGTTAAAGGTTTCAGATGTTGAACAAAGCTAAAAAAGCTGAGATAATTACCTGCGTTTTTCGGAATTTGGAAAAATACTTTGTAGGTGATTTTAACCAGGATGCCATGACGGGGTGCTTTAATAAAAAATTTGCTAAAACGATTTAGCATTTCTATATTAGAAAATTGAAGGAGCGGTTGCTCCTTAAGAATCGGACAGTCACTTTGTTTGCCGGCTCAAAACTAACAATACTCAATTATCAACCAGCTGCGGGGAATTTCCCTGTCTTATGTTTTATCTAATTGTTAATTTTTATGAGGGAACTTTTACTTAATCAGCCAACGCTGATCGAAAAAGAGAATCCGATTATGCTTATTCTCGCTATTTTGGGAAAAATAAGCGCCCTGAAATCAGAGACTCTGGTACAAACATTTTTCCATCCGGGTCTTTCTTTTACCCAGGCCGGCCCAAATCGGCTGAAAACCAGCATTGCCGGGGCCGAGCTCTCGCGTTACAGCGCATTTAAATATTCCTCGATTAATAAATTAATTACAATATGAAAAAGAATTACTTTTTTATTCTTCTGACACTGATGTTAACTGTTTGCATGTCAGTGCGATCGCAAACCTTTGTACATCCAGGAATTCCACTTTCGGGTTCAGATCTGAGTACTTTGAAGGCTCATATTCAGGCCGGAGATTATCCTTGGAAACAGGCATACGATGTTTTGGCGGCAGATGGCAAGGCCCAGTTGACCTACCAGATGGCTGGGCCTTTTGCCTCGGTTAGCCGTAATCCCCACATTAACCGTAACCAATGGATGGCCGATATGGATGCCGCATTCAAGTTGTCTCTGATGTGGTATTTTACGGAGAATGCGAATTATGCTATGAAGGCGAGGGATATTTTAATAGCATGGGCAACTACACAAACTGAATTTGTGGGAATTGAGTCCAACCTGGACTTAGGCGATTTCGCTTATGCCTATGGTGGTGCTGCTTCCATCCTTAGGGGCACTTGGGGCGGCTGGACGGCCGCCAATACCACAGCAGTACAAAATCTTTTTAATAATGTATACTGGCCGGCTACAGGTTGTGCTGGTTATGCTTTAGGGCCTGCCAATAAAGGCACTTTGAGTATAGCCGGAGGAGCCGCTATCGCCGCATTTTCTGATGATCCGGCAAAAATGGCACATATAGTTCACCTGATGCGATACATTGGTTCTACAGGGTTTAAAAATACCCTGCCCAGCGGAGAACACGGGGAAAGTGGAAGAGACCAGGGCCACTCTCATGGCATGTGGAGCGGCATGGCGTTTACCGCAGAAGTGTTCTGGAAGCAAGGTATAGACCTTTATTCTGAACTGGACAATCGTCTGCTTGCCTTGGGTGAATATTTTGCTAAAACGAATACAGGAGAGCCGGTCGGGTTTGTTCCTTTTGGTACTACTGACTGGTATTATTTTACCGCTGCACCATACGGGTGGGATGGAGGAAGGTGGGGGATGACCCTGCTACATGGTGCCTATAAAGTACGCAAAAACATGAGTACACCGTATATCTCCAGGCGTCTTACCGACATACCGGGGCGATTTCATCCGGTATACACCTGGTTTTATAAGTCTGAGGATAATTCTACGGCTACTATTCCGGCACAAACCCAAATTGTCCCTTCCCCTACAAAAGTGGGCACAGGTGGCTTAACCTCTCTGGACATCGGAGCAGCTTCCCCTGCAGGCAGTAGTTCCTATAATAATAATGTATGGACAGTAAGTGGAAGCGGGGCTGAAATATTGACGCATTCGGCTGATGGCCTTCACTTCGTGTACAAACAAGTGGCCGGGAATTGTTCTATCATTGCCAAAGTGGAAACGACTGGAGGAGGTGCCCTGAATGCAAGAGCAGGGGTAATGATCCGTTCGGACCTTACCTCCACATCAGCACAAAGGGCATGGATCGCCATTAAATCCGGTAAGAGGGCAGAAAGTTTCATGCATGGATGGACGGAGGTGAGGGGTGGCTCCAACTGGGAAAAACAGGACAGGGCGATCCCCCAGGATTCTTACTGGGTTAAGATTGAACGCATAGGAGATATGATTAACACCTATTACTCACCGGATGGTACAAGCTGGGCTACTGAAGTACAGGGCAGGTTTGCCGGCTTTACCGGCACGGCCTATATTGGCCTGGCGGTTTGCTCTAACTCCAATGGCGTTTTAAATACTGCTACTTTTAGCCATGTGAGTGTTACCGGAGGACAAGGTGGAATTGTTACCGTGCCTGAGGCTCCACATTCTATATATACATACGCAGGAAATAACCAGGTTCAACTTCGCTGGCTTCCTTCATTCGGCGCAGTGAGCTACACGCTTAAACGGGCCACCTCGCAAAATGGGACTTATACCACCATTGCGTCTAACCTTTCCGGGAACAGTTTTATGGACACCGGTGTAGCCAACGGGCAGTCTTATTATTATAAGGTTTGTGCTGTAAATTCTGCAGGCACCAGTGCGAATTCTCCTGCAGATCCCGCCGCGCCAAAAGCGCCATATGTTGCCCAGGCCTTAAATGGACTGTACCGTATCATAGCCACTCATAGTAATAAAGCGGTGGAGGTTAAAAACGGTTCAACTACCGACGGTGCATTACTGGGCCAAAAGACATACGCTTATTTAAGTAACCAGCACTGGACAATAAGCTCTGTATCTGGTACAGACTATAAGATAATAAACTTGCGGAGCGGAAAGGCTATGGACGTAGTGGCCAATGCAACAACGGATGGTGCCGCAATTGAGCAACGCAGCTACTCGGCAACAGACGCAGCTCAGGTTTGGTCCATTAAAGACAGGGAAAATGGAACTTTCAATATTGTTAGCAAACCCAGCGGGAAAGCACTCCAGGTTCCGGGTACAAGTACGGCGGAGGGCGCAGCAATGGACCTTTTCAGATGGACTGACGGGACAAACCAGATCTATAGAATAGAACCGGTTACGGCATCCGAAATTTTCTCGGCCTACCAGCAAAAACTGAACGAAGCAATAAAATTACGTGATACCACAGCTACCAGTACCACAAATGAGCTGAGTAAATTTCCGGTAGCGGCCAAAGCGCAGTTAAATGATAGCATCACGTATATCCAGTCAGTGTACAATGCACAATCGACAGTTATTCAGGTTAGTGCCTATATTACCATCCTGGATAATGCAATAAAACGGTATAAAGCCACTATGTATTACCAGACTAATGGGCTTGCTGATGGATATTACTACCTTAAACCCCTTGGCAGTGATTCATTATGGACCAGGAATGACACCAACACTCCGCTATTTGGTGTAGTGAATTCCGACCCCCTACTTCAGGTCTGGGACGTGAGAAAGCAGGGTAACGGCAGATACAAGATTGCTTGTCTCAGCGCCCCTGCATCTTTTAGCAACTATATAAACGAGAACGCGCAATTTGGTACTAATAACTATTCGGATGCCTGGAATTCGTTTAATATTTACTTTGACGGAGCCTCGTATGCCGTTCAGCGGGCTCAATCAGGAGGAAACGGTTACTGGTATCAAAGCGATGATATGATACTTGCTGAAGGTGGAAGTACTAACGATCCTGTTCCCTCTAGCTTTCCTTTCCGGTTTGTGCCTGTAGGAACAGTGCCGATAAACCTGAAAGTAGCAGCGGGCAATGCTAAAAATATACTGGAATGGGATCCCATTCCAAATCTTACCTATACGGTAAAACGTTCAACTACACCGGGCGGGCCTTATACCACTATGGTAAACCTTAGCGCACCCGGATTTACCGATACCAATGTGAGCAATGGGACTACGTACTACTATGTAGTTGCCTCGCCCGATAATGTTGCTTCCAGTCCGCAAATTACCGCATCGCCAAACATTGGCCAGGTCACTTACCTGAAATTTGACGAAACAAGCGGAACGCGTGCTTTTGATAGCTGGGGTGCCACTCACGCAACGTTAGCGGCGGCGGCAACGCGTAATACAGGCCGTTCCGGATCAGCACTTAAGCTGGACGGGACCTCAACCTCTTATGCTACACTGCCAGCCGGAATTGTAAGTACATTAAACGACTTTACCATTTCAACCTGGGTTAAAATGGATACAGTTACAAACTGGATGAGGGTGTTTGATTTTGGTATTAGTACTACACAATATATGTTCCTTACAGTTCAGGCAGGAAGTGCAAATGTGGTGCGTTACGCTATTAAAAATGGGGGAGCAGAGCAATCGGTCAGTTTTACCTATGCCTTACCGCTTGATACTTGGACGCATTTGGCTGTTACCCAGTCCGGAAATACCTGTACCTTATATATCAATGGCGCTGCGGTTGCCTCCAATACCGCTATTTCCATTAAGCCTTCAACTCTGGGCAGCACTACCTTGAACTATCTGGGCAAATCACAGTTTAATGACCCGCTGTTTAAAGGTTCAATTGACGAATTTAAAATTTACAGCAGGGCTCTCACAGCATCTGAAATTGGTGCAAGTTCCGGACAGGTTACTTACCTGAAATTTGATGAGACAAGTGGAACAAATGCCATTGACAGTTGGGGAACCAATCATGCTACTTTGCAGGCAACAGCAACACGTAATGCCGGCCTTTCGGGCAATGCCCTTAAGTTTGATGGGACTTCAACCTCTTACGCTACCTTGCCAAGCGGTATTGTAAGTACGCTAAACGACTTTACGATATCCACCTGGGTAAGAATGGATGCTAAATCTAACTGGATGAGAGTATTTGACTTTGGTACCGGAACCAGTAAAAATATGTTCTTAACCATCCAGGCCGGAACTGCGAATGTGATGCGTTATGCGATTAAGAACGGAGGCCCAGAGCAGCAAGTGAGCTTTAATTATACGCTTCCGCTGAATACCTGGACGCATTTTGCCGTTACCCAATCGGGAAATACCTGCACCTTGTATATCAATGGAACTGCAGTTGCCTCTAATACGGGCGTTACGATCAAGCCTTCTACCATTGGCAGCACCACGCTGAATTATTTGGGCAAATCACAATACAATGACCCAATATTTAATGGTTCTATTGATGGGTTTAAAATCTATAGCAGGGCGTTGAGTGCTGCAGAAATACAAAATTTCAGCAATAATCAGATTGCTCAAAAAGAAGATCAAAATACACTTACACTTGATTGGGGTTCTGATAAGAATGTAGTA
Source organism: uncultured Pedobacter sp. (assembly GCA_966210515.1). GTDB lineage: Bacteria > Bacteroidota > Bacteroidia > Sphingobacteriales > Sphingobacteriaceae > Paradesertivirga. The sequence goes on along the minus strand of CBIHLM010000008.1, from coordinate 73,214 downwards.
AATGGCACCACTATTTACCCTAATCCCGTGCTGAATGATCGATTTGCTATTGTTACTAAAACTGAGCTGATCGGAAAGAATGTGCAATTGAAATTAATTGATTTGATGGGACGCACTGTATATTCGAAATCATTTAACACCGTTACGGGTAATATAGAAGTAGTGTTAGGTCACGCTCTGCCTGATGGCATTTATAGCTTAGTTCTGAATAAACTTTATTCTGGTAAGGTTATGATAAAACAATAAGTTTCTCATCTTTTCAGGGGCACATCCTAAAGAAACGATGATTTATCGCTCAAACATGGGCTTTTAATAAGTAACAGCATGCAGAATGGAGGGCTTAACTGATTGCCCTTGCTGCATGCTTTTGTGAGCAAATCACTTATTGTTGTAGTAGCTATCAGGAAGTTCAATGTGCGAATGTTTGCTTCCCATTTATTTAACTAAGACTATCCGTTGACCAGAGTATTTTAGTTGCAGCTAAAAAAAATATAATATTTGCTAAAACGATTTAGCATGATTATATTTGAATAAATTACAGGAGTGGTATCTCCGTGTGATTTTTAAAGGGGTGAAAAAGCTGGCGCTTTTTTAAAGTATTGCAGAGTGTAAAAGAGGGCAGGCGTAATTCTTTAACAAACGGCCAAACTAACAATAAACCAATTATAAATGTATGAACCACCGAATCCAACTACTCGCAGGGATTTCCCCTGTCTTATATTTTATTCAAAATTAATTTTATGAGGAAACTTTTACTTAATCAGCTAAAGCTGATCGCAAAAGAGAATCTGATTATGCCTATTTCGCCCATTTGGGCCAAAATGAGTGCCCAAAAATCAGAGGCTCGGTCACAAACATTTGTCCATCCGCGTACTCCTTTTACCCGGATTTGCCCCAATCAGTTGAAAGCCAGCACAACCAGGGAGCCCTGGCTGTCTGCTTACAGTCCATTTAAAAATGATTTCCGGTTAATAAATTAATTACAGTATGAAAAAGAATTACCTTTTTATTCTTCTGGCCTTGATGTTCTGTGTTTGCTTGTCGGTACGGTCGCAAACCTTTGTGCATCCTGGTATTCCTCATTCCAGCTCGGACTTGAGTATTCTGAAGGCTCATGTCCAGGCCGGTGATTACCCTTGGAAGCAGGCTTACGATATCCTGGCGGCCGATGGCAAATCGCAACTGACGTATATGCCAAACCCTTTTGCCTCAGTTAGTCGCAATCCCAATGTCAATCTTTGGCCATGGAGAAACGATATGGTTGCTGCATTTTTTCAAGCCATGATGTGGTATTTTACTGGTAATGAATTGCATGCCAAAAAATCGAGGGATATTTTAATGGCATGGGCCACTACCCAGACGGAGTTTGGGGGGATTGAATCTAACCTCGACTTAGGCGATTACGCTTATGCCTACGGTGGTGCAGCCTCCATCCTTCGTGGAACCTGGAGCGGCTGGACAGCTGAAAATACTGCAGCCGTAAAAAATCTGTTCAACAACGTGTACTGGCCGCGTACAGGTTGTGCCGGTTATGCTTTAGGACCGGCAAATAAAGGCACCTTGAGTATAGCCGGAGGAGCAGCTATCGCCGCATTTTCTGATGATCCGGCGAAAATGGCCCATATCGTTCACTTGATGCGATACATCGGTTCTACCGGAATTAAAAATACACTGCCAAGTGGAGAACACGGGGAAAGTGGAAGAGACCAGGGTCACTCACACGGCATGTGGAGCGGCATGGCGTTTACCGCAGAAGTGTTCTGGAAGCAAGGTATAGACCTTTATTCTGAACTGGATAACCGGCTTCTTGCTTTAGGAGAATATTTTGCTAAAACGAATGAAGGTGAAGCTGTCGGATTTATACCTTTTGGTACTACAGACTGGCACTATTTTAACGCTGCGCCTTGCTGCTGGGATGGAGGGAGATGGGGTTTAACGCTGTTACATAGTGCCTATAACGTACGTAAAAAGCTCAGTACTCCTTACATATCTAAACGGCTTAGCAATATCCCGGGACGTTTTGACCCGGTATATACCTGGTTTTATAAATCTGAAGACAATTCTACGGCTACCATTCCAGCGCAAACCCAGATCGTTCCTGATCCCGGAAAAGTGGGCACGGGCGGTCTAACCTCTCTGGATATTGGGGCGGCATCGCCAGCAGGAAGCAGTTCCTACAACAATAATGTATGGACGGTAAGAGGAAGCGGGACAGAAATATTGACCCATTCGGCTGATGGTTTGCACTTCGTTTATAAGGAAGTGACCGGCAACTGTTCTATCATTGCCAAAGTGGAAACGGTTGGAGGAACTGCCCTGAATACAAGGGCGGGAGTGATGATCCGTTCTGATTTGACATCTTCATCCGCACAAAGGGCATGGATCGCCATTAAATCCGGTAAGAGGGCAGAAGCTTTTATGCATGGATGGACGGAAGTTAGAGGGGGCTCTAACTGGGAAAAAACCGAAAGGCCCATCCCACAAGATTCCTATTGGGTTAAGATTGAAAGAATTGGAGATGTGATAGACATGTACTACTCGCTCGACGGAACCAGCTGGGCTGCAGAAACGCAGGGCAGGTTTGAAGGCTTTACGGGCAAGGCTTATATTGGTCTTGCAGTTTGCTCCAATGCTAACGGCGTGCTGAATACCTCTACCTTTAGCAATGTCAGTGTTACCGGAGGACAGGGAGGGATGGTTGTTGCACCCGAAGCTCCCCATTCTGTATATGCATACGCCGGCAATAACCAGATCCAGCTTCGCTGGCTTTCTTCCTTCGGCGCAGATAGTTACACGCTTAAACGTGCGTCTTCTGAAAATGGACCTTATACCACCATTGCCTCTGGCCTTTCAGGGAACAGTTTCCTGGATGAGGGTGTATCGAACGGCCAGACCTATTATTACAAGGTTTGTGCGGTAAATGCTGCGGGCACAAGTCCAGATTCCCCAAGTGATTCGGACATGCCGGAAGCGCCGCCCGTTCCCCAAATATTGGGTTCAAATGGTTTTGATGGCGTGTACCGGATTATAGCGACCCACAGTAATAAAGCAGTTGAGGTTAAAAATGGCTCAACTGCCGAAGGTGCATTACTGGGACAAAGAACCTATGCTAATTTAAGTAGCCAGCATTGGATAATAAATCCTCTATCCGGAACAGATTATAAGATCATTAATTTGCTCAGCGGGAAGGCTATGGATGTAGTGGGTAATGCAGTCACCAACGGTGCACTTATTGAACAACGAACCTACTCTGCCACAGATTCATCTCAGATTTGGTCTATTAAAGACAGGGAAAATGGAACTTTCAATATTGTTGGAAAACAAGCCGGGAAAGCGCTTGAAGTTCCGGGTTCCAATGCCTCAGACGGTATTTCAATGAATCTTAATAGATGGCTTGATGGAAAAAACCAGATCTATAGGATAGAACCTGTTTCAGCTTCTGAAATGTCTGCCGCTTACCTTAAAAAGCTTGCGGAAGCCATAAAGTTACGCGATACTACAGAGACGACCGAAACAAATGTACCCGGTAAATTTCCGGTAGCGGCTAATGCGCAGTTAAATGACAGCATCACGTATGTTCAATCTCTGTATAATGCCCAATCCACAGTGATCCAGGTGAGCGGTTATGTGACCATACTGGACAATGCAATTAAATGGTATTTAGCCTCGAAGTATTATCAGTTGAATACGCTGGCTGATGGGTATTACTATATCAAAACCTCTACCAGCGATTCGTTATGGACCCGGAATGAAACCAATACTCCTTTATTTGAAGGGGTGAGTTCAGACCCTTTGCTTCAGATCTGGGACATTAGGAAACAGAGCAACGGCAGGTACAAGATCAGCTGCCTCAGTGCACCTTCTGCTTTTAGCAATTATATTAATGAGGCGGCAGTATTTGGGCGTAGTGTTACCCCCTTCTCGCTCGTTTGGAACTCCATGAACTTTTACTTTGATGGCACCTCGTATGCTATCCAGCGGGCACAGAGCGGAGGGAACGGCTACTGGTATCCTTATGGCAGGAACATATATACGGTAGGCGGGAGCGATAATGATCCTGTCCCATATACCTTCCCTTTCCGTTTTGAGCCGGTGGGAACTCTGCCGGTAAACCTGAAAGCAGCAGGAAGCGATGGTAAGAACATCCTGGATTGGGACCCGATCCCGAACATTACGTATATCGTAAAACGTTCAACGGCGGAAGGCGGGCCGTTTACCACGCTCGACACCATTAGCACCACGAAGTATATTGATAGCGTTGGTGTGAGTAACGGCAATACGTATTACTATCATGTTGTTTCGCCAGATAGCCTGGCTTCGAGCCCGGTGGTTGCAGCATCCCCGAATGTTGGCCAGGTTACTTATCTGAGATTTGACGAAACAAGCGGGGCTCGTGCTATTGACAGTTGGGGGGCTAAACACGGAACATTAGCAGCTTCAGCAAAACGGGATGCCGGAAAATACGGAAGTTCACTTAAACTGGATGGCTCAGGGAATGCCTATGCCACCTTGCCAACAGGTATTGTCAGCACCTTAAATGACTTCACCATATCCACCTGGGTGAAAATGGATGGTCTTGGAAGCTGGATGAGAGTATTTGATTTTGGCACGGGTGGTACACAATATATGTTCCTTACCGTTCAGGCAGGAACCTCTACCGTAAATGGAGTAACCTCCCCAATCGTTCGTTATGCAATAAAAAACGGAGGAGGAGAGCAAACGGTTAGTTTTAATTATCCCTTGCAGCTGAATTCTTGGACATATTTTGCCGTTACCCAATCAGGAAATACCGCCAGCCTGTATATCAACGGAGCTTTGGTATCAAGCAATACAGGGGTCTCTATTAAGCCCTCTCATCTTACTCCCGCTGGCACTACAACCGGCACAAATTTAAACTACCTGGGTAAATCACAGTTTAATGACCCTTTGTTCAAAGGGGCTATTGATGACTTTAAGATTTACAGCAGGGCTTTAAGTACATCGGAAATTGCTTCCGCTTTTTCAAGTCAATCGATCACGATGAATGCAATTGCCTCCAAATTAATGGGCGATGAGGATTTCGATCCTGCGGCTACTGTTTCTTCAGGACTTCCGGTAGCCTATACCAGTTCGAACCCATCAGTTGCCACGATCGTAGATGGAAAGGTTCGTATCCTGACTGTCGGAACGACCATCATTACTGCCTCACAGGCAGGAAATGATGTTTATTGGCCGGCAACACCGCAATCAAAACAATTGTCGGTTGCTATTACCAATAATACTCAGCCAATTGCTGTGCTGGGCAGGCCATTTACCTACACTATCACCAGTAAGGCACTGAGTGATTTTACAGCAACAGGCTTACCTGCGGGCTTAAGTTTAGATGCCGGCCGTGGTGTAATATCCGGTACACCTACCGAATATGGCACTTTTCCTGTAGTCATAGGAGCCCTCAATGACAGTATCCCAGGTACACAAACTATCACGTTAACGGTACAGAACAATGTAGTAAGCAATGTTATTGTTGCAGCAGGAGATGCTAAAAATATCGTGGAATGGGATGGTATTCAGAATTTTACGTTTAATGTTAAGCGTTCAACCACATCAGGAGGTCCTTATACTACGATCGCAAATGTGAGTACTAGTAAGTTCACCGATACGAATATCAGCAATGGAGCTACGTATTACTATGTGGTAGCAGCGGTAGATAGTGTAGGAGAAACCTCTATCAGTACAGAGGTAGTTGCAAAACCTAATATTGGCCAGCTCACTTACCTTAAATTTGACGAAGCAAGCGGAACCCGGGCTATCGACAGCTGGGGAGCTACTCACGGAACATTGGCACCTACTGCAGCCCGTGCTGCCGGAAAAACCGGAACTTCACTTAAACTGGCTGGCACAGCTACTTCTTATGCCACCTTGCCAGTTGGAATAGTAAAGACATTATCTGATTTTACTGTTTCCACCTGGGTGAAAATGGATGCGCTTGCCAACTGGATGCGGGTGTTTGATTTCGGTAACAGTACTACCCAGTATATGTTCCTTTCAGTGCAGGCAGGAACAACTACGGTAAATGGAGTAACGTCATCAACCGTTCGTTATGCCATTAAAAACGGAGGAACTGAGTTAAATGTAAGCTCTCCATATGCCTTCCCGTTGAATACATGGGTTCACCTGGCTGTTACCCAATCAGGTAATACTGCCAGCTTGTATATAAATGGAACTTTGGTATCAACCAACACTGGGCTCAATATCAAGCCTTCACAACTTACCCCTGCTGGCACCGCAACCGGCACAGCTTTAAATTACCTGGGTAAAGCTCAATTTAATGATCCGCTGCTTAAAGGTTCTATTGATGAGTTTAAAATTTACAGCAGGGCTTTAAGTGCGTCGGAAATTGCAGAAGGTGTGAAGACCAGTCAGGTGATTACGTTTAATGCCCTTGCACCGAAAATAATTGGAGATGCTGATTTTGATCCTTCAGCAACAGCAAGTTCCAACTTGCCGGTTGTCTACACCAGTTCAGATTCAACTGTGGCAGCCATCGTTTCTGGTAAAGTGCATATCATTGGCGCCGGAACCACAACCATAACGGCTTCACAAGCTGGAAACGCCGATTATTCAAAAGCTGATGATGTTTCTCAACTGCTTACTGTTAATAAAAAAGAGCAGTCTATTAGCTTTGCTGCAATCGCAGAGAAAACTACAAGAGATTCAGATTTCGATCTTGTGGCTGTAGCTTCATCCGGGTTAGCAATAAGCTACACTAGTTCAAACGAATCTGTTGCCACCATCATGAATGGCAAAGTTCATTTGGTTGGCGGTGGAACTACAGTAATTACAGCCTCACAAGAAGGAAATGAAAGCTATAATGCTGCAACTTCTGTAAGCCAGGAATTAAATGTATTTGCTCCTCCAGCTGTATTGACTAAAAATATAGAGGTAGAGTTAGATGCAAACGGCAGCGCTTCCATTATTCCAGCTCAGGTCGACAATGGTTCAATCAGCTATTCGGGAGCTTTAAGCTTAACCTTAGATCAAAGCACTTTTGGCTGCTCTAACGTTGGAGCTTCGGTTACGGTAACGCTTACAGGTACAGACGCTAAGGGATATTCCAGCTCTGACACGGCACAGGTAACTGTAACGGATCGTCTTAATCCGGTTCTTGCCGCTCCTGCATCTCAGCAGTTTTGTTATGCAGGCAGTACTTATACACTTCCTTCGCTGGTAGCTTCTGATAATTGCGGGGTGGGTTCGATTACTTATTCTATAAGCGGAGCAACACAAAGAAGTGGCTCTGGTGCTGATGCCAGCGGTGCATTCAATGTGGGTACATCAACCATCAACTGGACAGTTACGGATGTTCACGGAAATACAGCTACTGCGGCAACCACAGTTTCTGTTAATTCTGTATTAACTTCTGTAATACCAGATGTTTACGCCCTTAATTCTTACACCGATGAGAAGAATACCATTTACTTAGGTTATGGACCAACTTCATTAAGTGTAAGTGCAACAGCAAATGGTGGAACAGCACCTTATTCCTACCAGTGGAATACCGGTGCTGCTATGCAATCTATCGATGTGTATGAGGCAGGTACTTATACGGTAATCATTACAGATGCCAAAGGTTGTCAGACTAACTCATCCATTGTTATCAATGTTCTTGACGTAAGATGTGGTAATAATAATGACAAGGTGATGGTTTGTCATAATGGTACCGCGATCTGCGTTGCTTCTTCAGCGGTACAAGCACATTTAGACCATGGTGATAAACTGGGAGCTTGTAATTCTGAAATCAGTGCTACTACACAATCAGCCAAGGCATTGCAGATAGAGCAGCCTGCAACTTACAGTGTAACTCTTTATCCAAATCCTGTATCAGATAACCTGAATATCAAAGTAAGCAAATTAGAGGCAGGTGCTACAGTGAGAGTCTTTAATTTAGCCGGACTGGAAGTGATTTCCCAAAGCTTAGCTAAAACACTTCAAACTGTTTCAGTTGCTGGTTTGCCACAAGGTATTTATGTGGTACAGATTAAAAATGGTGCTGAAATCAAGGTACAGAAAATAATAAAGGAATAATTTTTAGTTTTTAATAGTAACACAGGGGTGTTCCGCGCAAACGGGATGCCCCTGTGCTTTTTATCTGGGCTCCACCCCTAAGCATTAACCAATAATTAAATTATAAATTGAAAAAAATCTTATTTTCAGTTTGTGCAAGGAAAAAGAGGCCTTATGTAATCTGTTATTTCGAAAATGCAATACGGTGGCTATAGTCACCGCATTTATTATAGACCCCCCTGAGGATTTTATGGCCTTTAGGGATACCAAATTATTTATGACTTCAAATTTGCTAAAACGATTTAGCTTGAATATATTTGAAGGAAATTCTTAATGCAAATCTAAATGAGTGAGATAATGCATTAAATAAACAGCTGATATAAACCCACACTTATATGAATAATTTAAAGTTAGTATTTGTACTTGCAGCAATGGTGGTATCCTCTATATCGTCCTTTGCTCAGAAGAGTTTTCAAGAAATTAAACCTACCGAACTCTGGCCGGACGACAAAAACGAGCATATTCAGGCCCACGGCGGAGGAATTATAAAACGAGGTAAGGTTTACTACTGGTTTGGCGAAGATAGAAGAAAGAACAACGAAATTAATACCAGATACGTGGGATGTTACTCATCAAAGGATTTAGTTAACTGGAAATTTCGCGGCCAGGTTTTTAAAGCTTCCACTTTGGAGGGTATCAAAGAAGGTACATTGATTATTGAGCGGCCCAAAGTATTTTATAATGAGAAAACGAAAAAGTATGTAATGTATATGCACCTTGATAGTGCGAAGTACAGGTTTGCAAGTGTAGGAGTGGCTGTATCAGACAAAGTTGATGGCGAATATAAGTTTGTAAAGAGTTTTCGGCCGTTGGGGTTGGAAAGCCGGGATATCGGACAATTCATCGATGATGATGGAACTGCTTACCTGATATTTGAAAGCAGGCCGTCAAAAGGATTTTACATTGCGAAGTTGACTGATGACTATATGGATGTGGAAAAGAAGCCGATCTTTATTGAGGCACCGCTCGAAGGTGGAGCCATTGTTCACTACAATGGTTTGTACTATGCCATTGGCTCAGCGTTAACTGGCTGGCGCCCCAATCCTAATATGTATGCAACCGCCACATCGCTCTCTGGTCCCTGGTCGGAATTTAAGCATATAGCCCCACCTGAAACGGATACTTACAAATCCCAGTCCACTATGATGATTAAAGTTACAGGAACAAAAGGGACTACGGTAATATTTATGGGAGATCAATGGAAGCCAAAGACCCAGTGGGATTCCCGCTATATATGGATGCCACTGGAGATTGGTAATGGTAATCTTTGGTTACCGAAGCCACGTCCCTGGATGCTGAATGTGAAAACCGGTGAATGGAAATATTCTGAAACTAACAAAGGTGATGGGAAGTATTCCGAAGCAAAAAAATAGAAACACCTCAATTTGGATGAAAGCTTGTAAAATATTACTCAACCTACTACTTTGTCTATCGCTGCCAGCTATGTCGCAGGATATCGTAAAAGGGACTGAGACAGCCCTGCAATCTCCTGATAAAAAGCTTGTAGTTAAATTTTATCAGAAAGTGTTTGGCGCTGGTAAACGAAAAATGTATTACCAGGTAAGCTATAACCATAAGTCGGTGATAAACGAGTCGGAACTTGATCTGCAGCTCGATAACAATCTGTCTGAGCGGGCAATGGCCCTTCCGGTCGATAAGCATGAGAAATGGTTTGAAAATTTGTCTGTAAAAAAGCTTACCAGTGCCTCGAAGGATACAACCTGGAAGCCCGTAGTAGGGGAGCGGGCACAGATTCGCGATCATTATAATTCGCTGACGGTAGAAACCGTAAAGGATGATAATCCTATCTATCTGGTTAATATCGAGATCAGGGCTTACAATGAGGGAGTCGGGATTCGCTACTTCTTTCCCGAAAATCCCAAAGGAACTTATTACCGGATTATGTCAGAGAATACCGAATTTTCTCTCCCTGAAGGCACTAAAGCCTGGCATGCGTCCTGGGGGCAAGCTCCATACAAGCTGCTGCCATTAAAAGACTGGCAGGACGAAAGCGAGCGGCCACTTACGCTCAAATTGTCAAACGGGCTTTATGCCTGCCTTGCAGAGGCACAAATGGTCGATTATGCCCGCACGAAATTTAAACTAAGTGTGTCAAAGCCTAATACTGTGCTTACATCTATGTATGCACCTGCCGATTTAATATCTCCTTTTGCTACGCCATGGAGGGTTATTATGGTAGCCGAAAGTGCAGGCGGCCTGATTGAAAACAACCACCTCATACTCAGCTTAAATGAAGCTTGCAAGATTGCCGACCCAAGTTGGATAAAGCCGGGTAAAATAATGCGGGTAGCTAAATTAACTACTTCAGACGCTAAGGCCAACATCGATTTTGCAGTACAGCACAATCTCCAGTATATCCTGTTCGATTGTTGCTGGTATGGCCATCATTATTCCTTTGATAGCGATGCAACAAAAGTGGCTATACAGAACTTTGATTTACCTGCTATTATTCAATATGCAAAAGAAAAGGGCATTGGTGTATGGTTATATGTAAATCAGCAGGGCTTGCTTGCTCAGTCAGATTCGCTTTTTAAGGTTTATAACAGTTGGGGTGTTAAAGGCGTAAAATTTGGCTTTGTACAGTCAGGGTCACATCGTTGGACCACCTGGATCGAAAAAGCAATCCAACAAGCTGCAGATGCAAAGATCATGGTGAATGTTCACGACGACTGGAGGCCAACCGGCGAGCAGCGTACCTGGCCAAACCTCATGACTGCCGAGGGTATCCGTGGAAATGAAGAGATGCCCGATGCTACGCATAATACGGTTCTTCCTTTTACGCGCTATCTTGCAGGTGCGGCTGATTACACTATTTGCTATTACAATAGTCGGATTAAAACAACACATGCTCACCAACTGGCGATGGCTGCTGTTTATTACAGCCCAATTCAAACCCTATTCTGGTATGATAAGCCGGAGTTTTCCAATAATGAACCTGAACTGGAGTTTTGGGATAGAATACCAGCAAGCTGGGACGAAACAAAGGTACTGCAAGGAGAACCGGGACAATTTATTACCACCGCCCGAAGAAAAGGAAATGAATGGTTTTTGGGCTCTTTAACAAATACCGAGTCCAGAACTTTGAAGGTTAGATTAAGTTTTTTACCTGCGGGTAAGAAATATCTGGCAACTATATATTATGATGATAAGACAGCACCGACCAGGACCAAAGTTGGGATAAAACGGATACAGGTAAATTCATCTACGGTGTTGGAGGCTAATCTTGAGGCTTCAGGTGGGCAGGCAATCTGGATAAAGCCCCTGTAGAGAGGCTTTGAACTTCAAATATTATTAAGAACCGTACATATAAAACAACAACACACTTAAACATATGAAAATAAAGTTTCTGGTTATGATATTCCTTCTGCTCAATTTGAGGCAGAGGGTTCTGTCGCAGGAGCAACAGGTTCGCTCACCTGATGGTAAAACGTATATGCACATCTTTACTAAAGATGGAGAGCTTAGCTATAGTATAAGTTTTAACCGCAAAGAAATTATCAGTCCTTCCCTTCTGGGGCTTGAAGTAAATGGGTACAATAGCGGAACGAACGTAAATGTGAAGTCGGCAGATAAGAACTTCCATTCTGAAAGGATATCCTGGCCCATCGGGGAGAATTCCATTATTGACAACACCTATAATGAGCTTATTCTAGGGTGTGAATCTGGGCCATATACTTACAACCTGAAGGTTCGGGTATTTAACGGAAGCGTGGCTTTTAAGTATGTTTTTCCGACGCAAAACGGGCTGGAAAAAGCTACGATCAACAAAGAAAACACTGCTTTTACAATCAGTGATCCTGCTCTTATCTATCAATATCATCATGAATCGGTGTTTACGCCAACGAAAGTCGATACCTTAAACAAAACCTGCGATTTTCCGGCGACACTCAAAAGTCCCAACTTCTACCTGAGTATAGGCGAAGCTGATAACCGGAATTATACTAAAGCAGAGCTAGCAAAAGGTTCAGGCAGTAATTCTCTTTCAGTAGCGTTCGTGCGTGACAAAGAAGTGACGTTTGATACAGGATTTGAAACACCCTGGCGAACGGTGAGTATTTCGAAGACGGCCATCGGACTTCATCAATTTAGCGAACTGTTTTTGAAGCTGACTCCACCCTCTCCTAATACAGATCTCAGTAAGATCGTTCCCGGTAAGCTTATTCGTGCGCAATTAAATACGCAAAGTGGCTTAGATTGTATAGATCTTGCAAAGAAGATGAATTTTAAATATATCATGTTTGATGGCAGTTGGTATGGGCCAGACCGGGCGGTAAGCTCGGATCCTACAGTTCCCATTCCAGCTATTGACATGCCTAAAGTTTTGGAATACGCCAGGCAGAACGATATTAAATTGATTCTTTATCTTGATTATGTGGGCCTTCGCCTTTATCTGGATAAAGCACTGCCGGTATATAAGCAGTGGGGAGTTGCCGGCCTGAAGTTTGGATTTGTTGACGGTTTTTCTCAAAAGGGATTAACCTGGCTGGATAACGCAATAAAAAAGGTAAACGACAACGGTTTTCTTTTGAATATTCATGATAATTACAAGCCTACAGGATTAAGCCGGGCTTATCCTTATTTGTTGACTCAGGAAGGTATTAGAGGGGACGAAAATAGCCCCGATGCATTTCATACCACCACCTTACCATACACACGTTTTCTTGCAGGCGCTGCCGATTTTACATTTTGTTTTCCTAATCCAGCCAACAGCTACAGTAAAAACATCAAGGTAAGTAAAGCTCAGCAATTAGCACTTACGGTCGTTTATTTTAGTCCGCTTCAGGCTATTTTCTGGTATGGTAGGCCAAAGGACTACACCAACTTTGACGAAATAGAATTCTTTAAGTATGTTCCAACGGTTTGGGATGAGACACGATACTTAGCCGGGGAAATAGGAGAAAATATAAGCGTGGCCAGAAGAAAAGGTACAACCTGGTTTATTGGTAACGCAGCAGGGCTAAATGCTTGGAAAACGGATTTAAAACTTGATTTTCTGGATAAGGGAAAGAGCTATAAGGCAACATTTTACGAAGATGGAAGTAGTGGCCAAATTGTTAAACGCGTTTCCCGGTTAAAAAGAGGCTATAAGTTAATGATTGATTTGAAAACGAAAGGCGGCCAGGCAATTATGATTGAACGGGAGGAATAGGCTAATTGAATTAATTTTTCAGCAGGAGAGGTATATTAATTGAAATTTAAACACGTATTCTTTTAAAAAAATGAAATTTTTTACTCTATGTTTAGTTCTCAGTCTTTTTTCTGCGGTATATGCCCAGAATCCGCAGAAGATATACCCGTTGTATTCTCCGGACAGAAAGTTGAAAATCGCGGTAGAGAAACAGCCTGATGGCAGTTATTGGTATAGCTTTTCTGCTAACAAAAAATTATTAATAGGCAAATCACCAATCGGGTTTGAGACCGAAAAAAGTGGTAAAATCCCTTCCAGAGGATGGAAAGTTACAGCCCAGGATCGAAAAACAGTCAATTCTGTTTGGAAACCCGTTTGGGGTAAGCGGCAAATAGTTTCTGATCGTTATAATGAATTGACACTAAAACTGTCTTCCGCCGAAAATAACTCAGAAAAAATGAACGTGGTGTTACGGGCCTACAATGACGGCGTGGCATTCCGATACCTTATCCCACAAGCAAGTACCGCCGAACAGGAGGTTCTTTCAGAGCTTACCGGGTTTAATTTTGCTGGTGATTTTACGGCCTGGTATTATAATGGTGAAAAACATAATATCGGACCGGAATTGCTATCTGAGGCTGATGGCGACCGAATGCCGGTAATGACCATTAAAGCTGGTGATGCCTCCTATATGGCTATCCACGAGGCCTGTTTAGATGAAGGCCAACCCCTAAAACTACGATCTACAAAAGGAGAATTTTCGTTTTCTGTCACTTCGAAATCACGGCGGCTTCATCCTGGTTACCACTCTGCCTGGAGAGTTATCTTTTTTGGAGACACACCAGGCAAACTGGTTGATTCGCACTTATTGGAGTTGCTAAATCCTGCTCCTGAAATAGATTTTTCCTGGGTAAAGCCCGGTGTTGCGCTTTGGGATTGGAGGATAGATGGTGCAGTTTGGGATGACTTTCATTATGAGATGAACTATGCTTCCTGGGTTAAGATGATCGATTTTGCTGCTAAACAAGGCTTTCCCCACCTTGTACTGGATGCCAACTGGTATGGACCGGAATTTTCGAAAGACTCGGATCCTTTAAAAGGCGATAAAGCAAAGGATGTGCAAAATATTATTCGGTACGGGAAAGCAAAAGGTGTAGGTGTATGGCTCTATCTGAATGATGTTGGTGGAAAGCGATTTCCTATAGAAAAAACACTCCAGCAATATGGTCTATGGGGGGCTGCCGGTGTGAAGTACGGCTTTATGGCAGGTAGTCCTGAAGAAAAAAATATCCGCACAAAAATGCTCACCGAACTAAGTGCGAAGAATAAATTGCTGATTGATTTTCACGATGGTCCGGTTCACCCTTACGGCCAGATGCGTACCTGGCCCAATGCCCTCACCCGGGAATATTGCAAAGCACAGCTGGATGGAAAGGATGTCTTTTATCCCAAAACGTTTGTAACCTCAGCCTTTGTAAATATGATTGCAGGGCCAGTTGATATGAATAATGGGATGTTCGATCTCCGCCAGGGAAAAACCACACGAAAAGATAACAATATGGAAGTTCCGTCCACGGTTGTTTCAGAGGCTGCCCGCACCCTCATCACTTTTTCCGGAGCAACCATTATTCCGGATATTCCCGAGTATTATCAGAAATATCCCGAATTGCTCGGTTTTCTATCAGCGCAGAAAATGCCCTGGAAGGAAAGTAAAACTTTAGCGGGCGAAATTGGAGAATATATCGTAACCATGCGGCAAGCTTCAGATGGAGTGTACCTGGTAGGCGCCGCTACAAACGAAAAGGAACGCTTACTTCAGATTCCAATGTCGTTTTTACCTCAGGGTACTTTTGTAGCCGAGGTCATAGAAGACGGGGACACTGCTCATTATTTGACAAACAGGGAGACTTACAAGGTAATGAAGAAAAATATTACAAGAAAAGATACTCTAAATGTTAGGCTGGCTGCAGGTGGAGGTTCTTGCATTAAGCTTGTGATGAAGAAGTAAATCAGTTCAGGATTAGGTAAGAGGATTTTCGTATCAGATAGCTGCAATTAGTTGTGAAGTAGGAACTTTTACTTCATTTAATCTAATATCCTAAAGCAGGCAGTCGTCTTAATTGAATGCCTGTTTGCTTTTAAAAGATGGTACCTCTATTCAATTCCCGACGACTATTCTTCATAATTGTAGGATAATTATCTGATTTGTGTTCTTTTTATGGATCTACTATTCGGGCTGGGTTTGAAGTTAGTTAAGATGCTAAATCGATTTAAGGAATGATTAATGTGGGCATGTTGTTTTTAGTAAGTGTCGGATTTATGCAAAATAAAGTCTGTTTCGTATAATTCTGGGAGGACGGCTTTATATAGCTTTGTATCAATCAAATAACCTAAGGACAAGCCTGCGAGCTTATTTGTCAAGCCCTTTATAAACCAATAAATGAAACAACCTAATTCAGCCACAACTGGTATCGAAAAATTGGAGTCAGCCATTTTATCAGCGGTTTATAGATCTAGTCAGGCTTAGCTTATTATCACCAGGCAATGTCCCTAAATTTTTTAATATAAATGAGATATTGTTTAGCACTAGACCTAAATGAAGACCTTGCTTTAATTGCGGAATACGAGCAATGGCATAAAAATGTATGGCCTGAAATAAGGGAAAGTATTAAGGCCTCCGGTATCACTGAAATGGAAATTTATCGCACAGGTAACCGGCTTTTTATGATTATGGAAACTGATGCCTCCTTTTTATTTAGTCGTAAAGCAGCTATGGATGCAGCTGATGCTAAAGTTCAGGAATGGGAGAGCCTAATGTGGAAGTTTCAGAAGCCGCTTCCCTGGGCGATGGAGGGTGAGAAATGGATACTAATGAATAAAATATTTGAGTTAGAACAACACACTTTAGGAAATAATTATTAATGAAAAGCCTTTTCTTAGCTCTGAGTCTTTTTTTAAGCTCCTTGGGCTATGCCCAACAAGTTTTATCTCCCAATAAAAAAATTAAGGTAGTTGTAGAAATGCAACCGACCAGCAAGGAAGGCTTAGGTCAGGCTTATTTTAAAGTGCTCTATAAAAAGGGTGCGGCGTATATCGAAGTGCTGCCAGCTTCGCCACTCGGTATTTTAAGAGAGGACCAGCAATTCGTATCAAATCTCAAGTTGATTGGCGAGAGTAAGCCGGTAACTATACACGACAAATATGAAATGTTGACGGGAAAGCGGAAGCATTGTGAAAACTTTGGTATTGAAAAAATATTTAACTATAAGAATTCATTGAAACAGCTCCTAAATATCACTTTCAGAGTGTATAATGACGGGCTAGCGTTCAGGTACACTTTTCCCAATAGTTCAGACTCCAGCTTTTCAATTAGAGATGAAGTAACCGGTTATGTAATTCCTAAAGGTACGGCAAGATGGATGCAGCCATTTGATCAATCCTATGAGAATTTTTATCCGCTTAATACCGATGGAACTACTGAAAAGAGCAATGGCGATTGGGGCTATCCTGCTTTGTATAAGGTAAATAACCAGCCATTATGGGTACTAATTTCAGAGGCAGGTATAACGAAGCAAAACTGTGCGGCGAGGCTTAACAATAAACAAAACTCAAGCCTGTATAAGGTGACTTACCCTGCGGCAAAAAAAAACTGGCATGGCGGAGCAGTTTCCAGTTTACCCTGGAAGTCGCAATGGCATGTTATGATAGTAGGTGGATTGTCTGATCTGGTAGAAAGTACCCTGATTACTGATGTGAGCGAATCTACTTCCTTTAAGGAAACGAAATGGATAGAGCCTGGAAGCGCAGCTTGGGTGTATTGGGCGTACAATCATGGTTCAAAGGATTATGAGAGAGTAATTGAATACATTGACCTGGCTGTGAAAATGCATTGGCCGTATGTGCTTATTGACTGGGAATGGGATGTAATGTCAAACGGTGGGACTTTAAAGGATGCCTTGAATTACGCCAGGGCTAAAGGCATCAAAACACTTTTATGGTATAACTCGGGGACTGACTGGCTTGGTGCAACTCCGACGGACAGGCTGTTAACACATGAGAAAAGAGAAAAGGAATTTTCATGGCTAAAAGAGGCTGGAGTATCAGGTATCAAAGTCGATTTTTTTGCGGGAGACCAGCAGGGCATGATGAGGTATTATATCGATATTCTGGAAGACGCCGCAAAATATAACCTGCTGGTTAACTTTCATGGGGCTACCTTGCCTCGTGGTTGGGCTCGTACTTATCCTAATTTAATGACTACAGAAGCCGTGTACGGAGCAGAATGGTATAATAACAAGCCGACTTTAACGAATAAAGCTGCTGCTCATAATACAACACTTCCATTTACGCGGAATATAGTAGGCTCAATGGATTATACCCCGGTAACTTTTTCAGATTCGCAGCATCCACATATAACTTCCTTTGCTCATGAGCTGGCATTAGCAGTGGTATTTGAATCTGCATTACAGCATTTTGCAGACAGGCCCTCTGCGTTTTATGACTTAGAGGAAGAACCGCGGAAATTTCTACAGAATTTTCCAACAACCTGGGATGAAACCAAACTGATAAACGGCTACCCGGGCGAAATGGTTGTTATTGCACGAAGAAAAGGCAAACTCTGGTATGTAGCCGGGCTCAATGGGAAAGACTCTCCGCAAACTCTGAATCTTAATTTGAACTTTTTAGGCAACTCAGATTATTCTTTCCAATTATTTAAAGACGGAGCAGATACAAAATCCGTTGCAAGCGAAAGCAGGAACGTCAAAAAATCAAATACGCTTCAAATTCAATGCCTGCCCCGGGGAGGCTTTGCAGGGGTAATCAGCGACAAGCACTTAAATACACAAATAATAAAAAATTAACCAATTATGAAACGCAGGCAGCTTTTAAAGCAGTTGGCAGCCACACTTCCGGCTGTAGCATTGGCTAAGCATATTAATGCAGCCGACAACATGCTCAACAGTAATTACGAGTTTATGGCTTCGGGGCCATTTAAACCCGATTGGAATTCTCTTTCTTCCTATCAAACTCCCGAATGGTTTAGAAATGCAAAATTCGGGATATGGGCGCATTGGGGGCCTCAGTGTCAGCCTGAATTTGGCGATTGGTATGCCCGGGAAATGTATATGGAAGGGAGCAGGAAGTATAAATACCATGTTGAAAAATACGGACATCCTTCAAAGTTTGGATTCAAAGATGTAATCAATGAATGGAAAGCAGACCTTTGGGACCCGGAAAGCTTGGTTTCTTTATATAAACAGGCCGGTGCGAAGTATTTCGTGGCTTTGGCTAACCACCACGATAATTTTGACCTGTATAAAAGTAAATACCAGAAGAGCTGGAACTCGACCAAAATCGGCCCTAAAAAGGACCTGATCAGAGGGTGGGAGAAGGCCGCTAGGCGCAATGGCTTACGCTTTGGGGTAAGCGTTCACGCAGCCCACGCCTGGAGCTGGATGGAAACAGCCCAGCGTGCTGATAAAAATGGGCCACTGGCAGGTGTGCCTTACGACGGAAAGCTAACGAAAGTTGATGGGAAAGGTAAATGGTGGGATGGCCTGGACCCTCAGGAACTGTATGAACAAAATCACCCTTTAAGTAAAAATAGCCTCGACAATGGCATGATTCATAAGCAGTGGAATTGGGGGAACGGAGTAGCGGTGCCTTCTAAAGAGTATTGTGAAAAGTTTTATAACCGCACTGTTGACCTGATCAATGAATATGATCCTGATCTGGTTTATTTTGATGATACAGCATTGCCGCTTTGGCCTGTAAGCGATGCCGGACTCCGGATAGCAGCCCATATGTACAACCGAAGTCTTAAAAAGAAAGGGAGAGTAGAGGCTGTAATTAACGGCAAAATCCTGGATGAGTTACAGCGTAAATGTATGGTTTGGGATATCGAGCGTGGACAAAGTAATGTGATAGAACCTTTACCCTGGCAAACAGATACCTGCATTGGTAGCTGGCATTACGACAGGCCGGTTTATAACAATAAAAGTTATAAAAGTGCAAAGACTGTAGTTCATACGCTGGCTGATGTAGTTAGTAAAAATGGGAATCTGTTATTAAATATACCGGTTAGAGGTAATGGAACTATAGATGAACTGGAGCGTGCCATCGTAGTAGAAATAGGTGAATGGATGGCCGCAAACAGCGATGCCATTTATGATACCAGGCCATGGAATGTTTTTGGTGAAGGTCCGGCTATGGAATCTGCACCCGCACTTTCCGCTCAGGGTTTTAATGAAGGTAAAGGCAAGCCTTTTGGTGCCACAGATATCCGGTTTACCACTAAAAATAACGAGGTATATGCAACCGTGCTGGGCTGGCCAGAGAACGGTCAGGTATTAATCAAAAGTATGAAGGCGGGGAGTGCTAATCTGGAAAAAGCGGTATCGGTTGTAGAAATGGTAGGTAATGGACAAAAGCTCAAATTTAGCCAAACCAATGAGGGCTTGCGGGTAAACGTAAACGAAAAGCCAAAGCTCTCGTACGCCTTTGCATTGAAGATTTCTTAAAGGACAGGGTGGGGAGTATTACAAAAAAATAACATTAATCCATATGAAAACTTCTGCTCTATTAAATGTAGAAGCAGAAGTTTTACTAAAAATACTATATGCAGAATAATTTTTTAAAGAATTTAGGCCTATTATGCTTATTGGTTATTGGCTTAGAAGTTAAAGCGCAGCAAAACCAGCCTCTACCCCAACCGGTTATACCAGATTATAGTGCCGATCCTTCCGTTGCTTATTTTGACGGTACATACTATTTGTACGGAACATCTGATATCGACCGTGATTTGCAGGAAATGGGGCCGCCAGTCGTATGGGCCTCAAAAGATCTTGTGAACTGGAGTTATAAGGGAACGCTTTTTCAAGGTATTGATTGGAATAAACCATACACTTATGGCCCCGAAGGTAAAACGAGAAAAGGTTATTTCAGATACTGGGCACCTGGCCCCGTAATTAAAAAGGATAAGCTTTATCACCTATTTGCTACCATAGTTAAGCCTGATGGGAAAGCCGGCAGCTATCATTTAACAGCAAACAAGCCTGAAGGCCCTTTCAAGTTCGGGAATGGGGCAGGCGTTTTCTTTAACGAACCGGAAAAAGAAAAAGAAGAGGCCAAGCCTGTTGCACGGGATATTGATGGTGACCCCTTTGTAGATGATGACGGGCAAGCCTACATCTACTGGCGCCTCAGAAAGGCCGCCAAACTGAGTAAAGACTGGAACACAATTGACGGGCCGGAAATATCTATTCCAACCAAAAGATCAGGCTATTCTGAAGGCCCCTTCTTATTTAAACGAAACGGCATTTACTACTATTTCTACACCCTATCCGGCGGAGCCAACTACGCTTATGCCTACATGATGAGCAAAACAGGCCCATTAGGTCCCTTTGTTGCCCCGGAACAGGATATGGTATTTAAATCTGATGTTGCCAAAGGTGTCTGGGGGCCAGGTCATGGTAATGTGCTGCGCATTCCGGGTAAAGATGAGTACCTGTTTTTCTATCTGGAATACGGGCAGGGAAGCACCACCCGCCAGGTTTACGTTAACCGCATGAAATTTAACGAAGATGGAACCATTCAGCCTGCAGAGCTAAGTACTACCGGTGTGTTGGAAATGCCCAATTTGGACAAAAGGACACTTATTCGTCCTGTTAAAGTTACCGCTTCCAGTATAAGGAGGGATGCCGTAATTAAAGCAACGATAGATACGGTAATTGATAAGTTACTCACCATACCTTCCAAATTTGCAGAAACGGAAGTTGTCAGGGCTCAGCGTACAATGAATTTTAAACCGGAAAATGCCATCGATGGCTCAAACGGGACCTTCTGGATGGCCGACAATGCCGACAAGCAACCCTGGTACCAGATTGATTTGGGTGTAATAAAACGGGTGAATAGCATGGAGCTCTTTTTCGTAAAATCCACCCTCGGCCATACCTTTAAAATCGAAAAGTCGGAGGACGGCCAGGCATGGAAAATAGTAAATATCTCCGGGTCAGAGTTAATTCGTTCTCCGGAAGTTATTCAGAAGATAGGTAAAACCCGTTTCCTCAAATTGACCATCTTGTCGGGTGCGCCTGGTTTGTGGGAGCTTAAGGTGTATTGACATGAGTAATAATAAAATCAGGAATTTGATTCACCGAACACCTTTAAACCTGGTAAACTCTTAAATTATTAACAGGATGGGAAATCAAATTCAAAATGGACCATCCTGTGAGATCAAAATAATAACACCCGTAGAAATCCTTCATTGCTGCGGATTGGGGAGGAGTGGTTATACTTCCCTCTAATAGTTCCAGTGCTAAAATTCTGAAAAAAGTCTTCCGTCCGGTGTATACATCGATCTGCCTTCATCGAAACTTCCACAGAAGCCAACACGTATATACTTATATTCCCAAAGTTTTAAAGGCTACCGGGCGAGTATTAGGATAGCTTATGGGATAATGTCCTCAATTGTAAAAAGCGAACTAATCATCTTTTTTACTTAACTTCCGCAGATTTATGCTATGCTTTTACTGTATGCTTCGATTATAATATTATTACATTTAAAATAAAGAGTTGCCGCTAAAAAAAAATGATAATACTATTTTAGAAGTATATTTTTGGGATAAACAATCGCAAACTATTGAGGTTATTGTTCGCACCTTTACGTAGCTTAATGCTCATTGCCAAACAATATAATTTATGTAACACTAAAAGATATTGGCTAAAAAGCGTTTTATTTATAGAAAAAGTTGCGGACGAAGGGTATAAATTGAAGATGGTTTTTGTCTTTACATATTCAAGAGCATAGGGGAAGGAAGTATTGGTTTGTTAAGTAGATTCTGGGATAAGGTTTTTACTAAACATGTCGGTCTTGCTGCTTGAATCTATGTTCCTGATTCCTAAAGGGTAAATAATGAAGAAGAGGATTTCGATTGAAGATATTGCAAAAGAACTGGGTATATCAAAGACTTCGATATCTTGGATAATAAATGGCAAGGCTAAGGAAAACCGTATTGGCGAAGCTTTGGAAAAACGGGTGCTCGATCACATTGCTAAAGTAGGATATCAGCCTAATCAGTTTGCCAGAGGTCTGCGCACTGGAAAAACAAATACGATCGCGGTGTTGGTGGAAGATATCTCCGACCCTTTTTTTGCTGGAATTGTGCGAATTATTGAAGAGTCGGCTTATACGAAGGGTTATAAAATAGTTTGTTCCAGTACAGAAAATGATACCAAAAAAACGAAAGATATTATTGCTGCTTTCCGGTCAAGGCAAGTAGACGGGTTTATTATTGCCCCGCCGCCGGGAATAGAGGAGGATATCGAAGGCCTATTGTCAGATAATTTTCCAGTTGTATTATTTGACAGGTATTTTCCTTCTGTCCCAACAGATAACATTACAGTAGACAATTATCAGGGTACTTATGATGCGATATCATATTTTTATGAGTGCGGACATAAGAACATCGGTTTTGTAACCTTGATATCTGATCAAATCCAGATGCAGGAACGTTTGAATGGCTATATGAAAGCTACAGATGATTACAAAGCTGATTATTATATCAAGCGAATTGGTTTCGATCAGGGCCGAGAGTCCACTGTAAGCGATATTAAGAAATTTCTGAAATCCAATAAAGCACTGGATGGTTTATTCTTCTCAACCAATTATTTAGCATATGCAGGCATCGAAGCGATTCAAAGTCTCGGGTTAAAAGTGCCAGATCAATTAGGAGTAATTGTTTTTGATGACGAATATTTCTTTCGTTTATTTAATCCCCCAATTACTGCAGTAGAACAGCCAACGAGGGAAATTTCGGAGAATGTTATTGCTCTAATGCTCAATAAGCTCACTACTCAGGGCAAACAGATGGAAAGAAAAAATATTGTATTGCCAACAAAGCTTATAATAAGAAAATCAACAAAGAATTACGAAGCGGTTAAGCCCATCCTAAACGAGAAATTCGATGAAGAGCGGAGCATATAGAGAGCCATAAGTGCTTATGCAGTCACTAAAGGTTTAAAGGATTCTTCGAAAATCTCTAACTCGAGATGTCTATCGAGCTAGTTCACCTGTTAATAGTTCAGTTAAGAAAATCTCTTTTTTTTCTAAAAAAAAGGCCGGCACAAAGTTAAGTAGCGAGAGAAAGAAATAAAATATGTTGATTATTTGCTAAATCGATTAAGCAACGCTAAATTTGATTCAATAATCTGTTCCCATTTTTAACAGAACTACTCTTGAGTATCTGAAGCCGGGAGCGTAAGCAAGAAGAAGGATGTCGGAAAAAGTTTTATTAAAAGATGTAGCCAGAGCGTTAGGTTTATCAACAACAACGATATCGTTTATATTGAATGGGAAGGGGACCGAAATGAAAATCAGCCATGGCGTCATTGAGCGGGTATTTAAATACGTCAATGAAACTGGTTTTAAAACTAACCATTTGGCAAAAACTCTGGCTACAGGTAAAACAATGACCATAGGCCTCCTAATCGAAAGAATCTCAGACAGTTTTTTTGCAGAACTTGCTTATTATGTTGAAAAAAGTGCTTCTGAATATGGTTATAAAGTAAGTTATTGCAGTACGGATAATGATAATAACATTGCCAGGGAAATTATCAATTTATTTAGAGAACGACATGTAGATGCGTATATTATAGTTCCAACGCCCTCAATAAAGAAGGAAATTCAAGGCCTTATTGATGATAATATTCCCGTCGTGCTATTCGACCGCTATTATTCAGGCTTAAACTGCGATTATGTTGGCCTGGATAATTTTGAAAGTTCCTATAATGCCATCAATCACCTAATCCGTGATTGCGGGAGAACTAATATCGGCTTTATTACGACAAGTTCGAAGCAGTCTCAAATGTTAGGCCGATTGGAGGGATATCAGAAGGCAATTGCAGAAAACCAACTAGTTCCCCTCGTAAAAAGCGTCAATTTTAGTCATCCGAAAGAATTCTTAGAGAAAGAAATAAGGACTTTTTTAAAGAGAAATTCCCATATAGATGGATTGCTCTTTGCAACCCATTACCTGGCAATGGCGGGAATTAGATTCTTAAGGAAAAAAAGGCCGGAAGACATTTCTTTTATTGCTTATGATGACCAACCTTTCTATAGTGAAATAAGCCCCGGTATTACAGGAATAGCCCAGCCTGTAGAGAAAATGGGTATTAGCCTGGTTAATATTTTGATGGATAGGATGGCCGCTGATAAAGGCTGCACCGAATCTAAGAAATTAGTTTTTCCTTCTATTTTAAATATCAGAGAGTCTAGTACAGCCCTTTTTTCTGTTTCGGGCTCAGCAGAAAAAGAAAAAACAAGGCCCATAAATTGATTAATCGACATTTCATTCGATAATTAGCCAAATTTAATTTTAGCGTGTTTCTTAAACTCCATGGTTTTTAGAAACGCTTTCGTCGAAATCCGGAGACCCATTTTGGTATAGGGAGAATAAACTTCGGAGAAGGTCTGCGTTAAAGAAGCGTAAATCGCTTTTGATAACAAATTATATAACGGATTTATATTCAAATACCGAAACTGCCGATATTCAAATTCGCGCTTAACTCCACCCGCAATCAGTTTCAAGTCGCAGTTTTTCTTCCTTTTAAATGCTTATAAAACTTAAGTAGTTAGAGAATGAAAAAATGTGAAATTTTATTTGATAAATCGATTAAGCAGTATTATATTTTAATATCAGGATGTTCTTCCCTATAATGTTTTAGAAAAGGTTCGGAGGCATTTTTAGGCATACGAAAAAGATAACGTTCCTTGATTAGCGACGGTTAGAGATTATTTGTAATAGGAGGTTATTTAAGTAGTTAATATTCAGATGTGAAACCTGTTTATTTTCCGATCCACGCCCGCTTCATATGTTCATAATTCAAGCATCGACGTGTCCTTTTTCGCGGTAAAGGCTCATAAAGATTAAGTAAGTAAAAAAGTTAAAAAAATCAGAAAATGACTTGCTAAATCGATTAAGTACTTCTATATTTGAATAACTAATCAAGAATTAAACTTTTTAGCGTCTCTCTTAGTGTATAGTGTTTTTAGAAAAGGCTTAGTTAAAAGTCCAAGGCGCTTATAGTTATAAAAAAGATAAGGTTCTGGGTAGTAGTTGCAATTGAAGGGAGTAAGTCATGCTTTTAATTCCTTTAATAAAAAAAGGATAATTGATTATTAACCAGTGGTTGAATTCGGGCGTCTATGAGATGTTCAATAATTTAATCAGTATCAAAAGCTAACCAAGGGTAGTGCACTATTAGAAGGTATGATGGCTCGGTAGTGTTTATTAAATATGTTTTAAAACTATAAATTATGCGTTTCAAGGTTTTTTTATGTATGTCTTTTTTTGCTTGTTTTTTTCAGGGTTATGGAAAAAATAAGAGCAAGGCATCTCCCGTGTTTCTACGACATTACACTGATTCTTTAAGTGCAGATTCCGCAGTAAGAGCAATTAACGTTTCAGGTAAGAAAAGTTCTTTAGGAGA
Source organism: uncultured Pedobacter sp. (assembly GCA_966210515.1). GTDB lineage: Bacteria > Bacteroidota > Bacteroidia > Sphingobacteriales > Sphingobacteriaceae > Paradesertivirga. The sequence continues at coordinate 47,473 of CBIHLM010000008.1, read as the reverse complement.
TTCATTGCAAAATGTTCTCAATTCAGTTAAACCTGCTCAATTCGATTACTTTCCGGGTGTTTCTCTGCAGCAATATTTAAAGGGGCAAGCCGCAGGGGTTTATATACAGGAGCCAAATGGTGAGCCTGGAACCGAACAGAACATTTTTATTCATGGTGCTTCAATGCCTATTTTATCAGCCCAAGACTTATTCAACTCACAGCCCTTAGTTGTCATTGATGGGGTGCCTATTATTTCAAAAGATCATCCTTTCGCTTATGACATTCAATACTATGACTTTAATCGAATAGGTTCGGCAACAAATCTTTTGGCTGGCATTCAGCCTGAGAATATTGCTTCTATACAGGTTTTGACTGATCCTATTGAAATAGCCAAGTACGGGGCACGGGCAACAAACGGTGTAATTTATATTAAAACAAAGCCGTCTTCGGGTAACAGGCATATTAGTATCAATTCTTATTTTGGCTTTGCAACTCCTCCGACTGTAACAACGATAAATGGTGCTTCAGAAAATAAGTTCAGAGCTCCATTTTATCAACGATATGCGACATTTGAACAAACACAGAATATTCCGTCTTATTTAAGTGATTCTTTATATAATATTTACTACGGTCCATCAAACTGGACAGACCTTTATTATAAAAAGTCACTGGTGTATGGAATAGATGCCAATGCAAGTGGTGGTAACTCCAGATCAAATTTCAGGGTGTCTCTGGGAAATCAGCGGAGTGGTGGAGTTGCCGATGGTACTGGTATGGATCGCTACAGTGCTGCTTTTATAATGAATATGATTCCGCTAAAATGGCTAAACGTAACCACGTCTATTAACGCAAGTCAAATAGTTAGAGAGCGTAACAAGTATATGAGAGACCGTTATGCAGAAATACGATATTTTCCCAATCTGGTTAACCCTCCTGCACCTAACAAAGAATACTATGGAAAGTACTTAAGGGAGTATGATAAATCCTTTGACAAGAACCGTAATAATCTTATTAATGGCTATCTAAATGTAGACATAACTTTCGGTAAATTCCTTGTAAACAGCAAACTTGCTGTTGATTATAGTGAAGGTTACAGAGATGTGTTTTATCCGAGCACATTAATGGAAACCAATAGTTATGTTTCCAATTACTTTGGCTACAATCAGCGTTTATTGGCAGAGAACTCTATTTCGTACAATTTAACCCCGAATAAACAATCAAACCTTTCCTTTGAGGTTGGGCAATCTTTACAATGGGATACTTACCAGTACAGTTATGGGAATGCATACAGAGGTTCCAGCGATTATATAAAGATCAATTTATTAACCGAGCCAACGGGTAACTACACTCCCGCTGTTTTTACTTATAATTTTGTTGGCGGCGTCGGAGGCTTTTTAAATAGTTTAACCTACCGATATCTGGACAGGGTAAAAAACAACCTGGTATCATTGTATGGTAAAACATCTTATTCTTATAAAGACAAGTACTTCTTCTCCGCAATATTAAGAGAAGATGCTTCCTCTACTGCGCAGCCAACCAGCAGATGGTTTTTCTCTCCAGCAGTTTCTGCAAAATGGAGTGCTAAAAAAGATTTCTTTACGAAAAGTAAAGTTATTTCTGATTTAGACTTTAATGCAGGCTACTCTCGCCTTGGGCGAGTGCAAACAGATGATAAATTTTCAGCTGGACCGCAATATACTATTGATATTGGTTATTCCGGAGAGGCGCGCATTGGAAGTTTTTCAAACATTGCAACTCTTAACAGGCCATATTCTACCGGGTGGATTGGTTATGATATTCCATGGGCATACTCAGAACAAATAAACGCTGGTGTATCAATTGGATTATGGAATAACCGCCTAACCAGTTCCATTCAGTTTTATTCCAAATCGGATAAAGACCAGATTCTGGGCATTCCAGCGTATGCAGAGTATGGATATGAAAGATCTTTAGCAGCAGGATTAGGGGTTAATAATAAAGGAGTTGATGTGATTATTTCGGGTAACCCACTTAATTCTTCAAATAAACTTAAATGGACCCCTTCCATTAATCTGAACTTCAACAAGAACAAGCTGTTGGCTCTGCCAGGAGGCTATCAAGAGCTATCGATTGGCAATAAGCTCTTAAAAGTTGGCGAACCGATTGATAGCTACTGGTTATATGTTAACGAGGGAATATATACCAGCGAATCTCAAATACCAGTTAATCCGTCAACCGGCAATAAATTAAGTATCGAAAGTATTCAATTTGGTGTAGGAGATCCTAAGTGGAAGGATATTAACGGAGACTTTATTCTTGACAACAGGGATAAAGTATTAAAAGGGCATACTTTACCGGTTGTGGCCGGTGGTTTTACAAATGACTTAAGTTTCAAAAGAGCGAGCTTATCATTCAATTTCTATTTCAACCTTGGCCGGGATATTATTAATGAAGAAATGTCAAGAAGATTCGACTTTGTAAATAATCAAAGTGTGAATGATATCACCTCTGTAAAAGAAGTAACCTTCTGGGAAAAAAGGGGAGACTATTCGAAGTATCCCATCTACAATCCATGGAGCAGTGTGATTCCTTACCGTGCAGATCAGGATCTGTTTTTAGAGAACGGGGCTTTTGTGAAGTTGCGTGCAGTAACGTTCGGATATGATTTTATTGATGTGCTAAAAAGAAAAGCAAATAAAGGCACCCATCTTCGAGGTTATGTAACGGTAAATAACGTGTTTACCCTGACACCGTATTCAGGCCGCGATCCTGAGTTGGTTAACTATGCTGGTTATGATACAGGCTATGGTTTAGCCATACCACGCACCTTTACTATGGGCTTTAAGTATACTTTATAATAGTGATGATTTATCGAATAAATAAAATATTAAATATGAAAGTAAGGATTGTTCTACTTGCAGTTTTCAGCATACTTTTTTCATCCTGCGAAAAAATGCTGGACGTAACTTCATCTCGCCTGGTTTCTGAAGAGAATATGTGGCTGAAACAGGAGGATGCAAGAGCAGGGATTATGGGCGTTTATGGCCTGGCAAGAGCTGCTTTGGGAGATAATACCAGGCATTGGTTATATGGCGACGTTCGGAAAATTAATGGAATGGGGACTGATTTTAAAAGTACAGTAAGATTAGATATTAGAGCAATTGCTGATAACAATCTTAAATCCTCGCTGCCGGTAGTAAAATCTCTGGCTAACTGGAGACGGTTTTATGCTGTCATCAATGCTGCAAATATTTTTATAGAGCGGGCTCCTAATATTTTAAATACAGATCCAAGATACCTTCCGGTTGATTTAAGATTGGATATAGCCCATGCCAAATTATTAAGAGCATTCACTTATTTCTACCTGGTAAGAATTTGGGGTGATGTACCCTTTATTATTTCCTCTCACGGTGCACAGTTTGAAAACAAACCAAGGGAAGACCAAAAAAAGGTATTGGCTTTTGTGGAATCGGAGCTTTTAAGTGCTGCCACTGATTTACCCTATGCATACGATAAAGGGAATGCAGAACAAACCCGTCCTTATTATACGAATGAAGAAGAGGTGGCAAGAAAGTCTTCTGCATACGCCATCCTTGCCCATGTATATGCCTGGGAAGGGAAATATGCCGAATCCGCCTACTGGTCCAGATGGGTGATAGACAATATGACGAGCCCTTATATGGGCGGTCAGAACCAGTTCAGAAATAGTGTTGACGGGGTAAGAAGAATGTTTCGTGGAGAGTTTGGCAACAATCAGTTTAATGTGATTTTCGGTTTTAGTCGAATGTTTTATAACGGTGAGACGTTTATAAATGGCTCCTTAGAGGAACTTACTTTGGCTGCGCCTTACATTTTAAATAAAAGCCTTCCGGCCATTTATGTTCCTAAGGATTCTATTCGTGCTATTTATAATGAGGCTGGAGACTTAAGGTTCTCTATTAACTCCCTTACAGGAACTCCTTTATCTGATGAAACCTTTGGTGCTTTTGACCGGACCATACCAATCTTTACGAAAGTATTCATTGTAAGAGACAATTTTGCACCGGTAAATACGACAAGTGGACCCGGATCTGATGGATCAATTGCCACATTCGGCAGTTCTACGGTGTTTACCAGACCAGAAGATATGTCATTGCTGTTAGCTGAGGCGAGTGTAGTTCTTGGTGACTATGAAACTGCCAGAACACAACTAAATGAATGTCGCACAAGAAGAGGCTTGGTTGCTTACAATGCACAGGTACACGGTTCTTTAATAGATGCCATTTTCGCAGAGCGTCGTAAAGAACTTATTGGAGAAGGATGGCGCTGGTACGATTATATTCGGTATAAAAAGATTAAAAATGACGATCCCGCTTTTGGATCTCTTATCAGCAGCGGCGCGATCTATTGGCCAATTGCAAATGACGTTATGAGCCAGAACCCATTGTTAAAGCAGTATCCATATTGGAATAATAATTAAAGCCTGATGATGAAAAAAGTACTAACCATGTCTGGTATAAGCCTTGTTGCGGCTTTACTAATGATTGTAAGTGGATGTGAAAAAACAGAAGGAGATTATAATGCTGTAAATGAAAGTAATCAGACTTTTGCAGGCAGCACGTATGATTATTTAAAAAGTCGTCCGGGCGTTTTTGATTCATTAATAAGTGTAATAGACAGGTTAAACCTTGCCGATACGCTTAAAATGCAAAATGTTACCCTTTTTGCCGTTACCAATGAAGGTTTTCAGCAAGTAGTGAGCAAGTATAACCTGTCTCGTAAAATTCGTAACAGGCCGCCAGTTTATCTAAACGATATGGCTTATAATTTTATCGATAGCTTGGTAACCAGGTATATCATACAAGGAAGCTATATAGCCGACGATTTTAATTATATAGACGGCAAACCGGTAACGAGTGTTAGATGGAATTATCCAATGGTGGGCAAATTAGGTACATCCAATGCCAGCGGATTCATGAAAGGAGGTCCGGCTTATCTCGATTTCTTTTTTACCAAAAAAAGCATCTTCAGTAAAGATTGGGTGAAGGGCAGTACAATGGCTATTAACATAAAAACATCTAATGGGATAGTGCATATCATGGAGGCGGTACATCCTTTTGGTTTTGGTAAGTATAATGAAGCAGTTACCGAACCTTATGATAATAGTTTGTATAGACCCGCCGGAGTAAGCACACCATGGGAGCTTCCGTCTGTAATAGGACAATCAACATTAGTGGAAGCTGAGGATTTTGACTTAGGTGGCCAATATATAGCTTATTATGACGATCCCTCTACTAATGGTGGTAAGAATTATCGCCCATCGGATGTAGATACGGATATACTGACCAATGGAAAAGGAAAAACAGATGTAGGAGGAACATACGGTGATAGTTATTCGATTGGATGGACCAAAGCAGGTGAGTGGCTGAATTATTCTATTTATGCACCTGTTGAAGGCGACTATGTAATCACGTCCAGGGTTGGAAACGGAAACAACACAACACCTTTGAAATTTCACTATGATTTGGACCTTAAAAATGTAACGGGTTCATTAACGTTTGTTAAAGGCCCCGGGGGATGGCATGACTGGATAGCTGTTCAAAGTCCGACAATCCATATTACGCAAGGTAATCACGTACTTCGTTTCTTTCACGAGACTAACGATGTACAGTTTAATAACTTCACTATCAAACGCGTAAACTAATTATGAAAGTCAGAATAAAATATAATAAATTCCTTGCTAACCGGACATGTGCATTAATGATGCTCGGTTTAGTCATCACCAGTACAGGATGTAAAAAATGGTATGGAATACCAGAAGATAAAGATTTTTTAAGTGATAAAGCGGATCTTAAAACTAAGGACTACACGCCCGTTCTAGGAAGGACAACCATTATTTCGGGCAACCTTGATGCAGACGGTTCCACAACTCCTTTAAATTACGAGATAATTAACGTAAGGAACAGCGATGGTACTCCTACAGATTCATTAACAACAACAAGGCCTACTTATGTTTGGATTGATGATTACGACGGAACAGAGAAAAGTATTGAGGAAATTGAAAAGAAAAGAAAACTGGAGAATCATCCGGCATTTGAGGTAAGAAGGTCTGGCGAGTTTTATTTGTGGGCTTCTGCTACAAATAGTGTACTTAAAAACTATCAGGGAGCGATAGCTCCTGCATTAAGTGCCGGCTATCTATTTGATGTTAAAATATCAAATTCCGGAGGTTCCCGGGTATTGAAAGATTTAACACTGCGCCCTTTAAGAGAAAGGCCGTATGAACCATCAGAAAGAGACCCTTTAACTGGCATACAAACCGCTCCAATAACTCCATCCATTACCAACATTATTGGTGCAACCTCCAGAAAACCGTTATCTAATAGTTACACGGGCGCAGACACAATAAAAAGAGACGTTCGGATTTTATTTAGGAAAACAGGAAATGGTAATTCTTTAACCTTTAAGTTTTTGGATAAATCATTTAAAACGATTGATCCACATTTGTTCAAACTTACTGATTGGGCAAACCTGGTTCATGGTTTCAACTGGCACTTTGTGGGTACCGAAGCGGTTAAATATGATGTTGCTTATCCTATCCCATTAACAAACAGACCGACTGCATATACCACATCAAATGGTGCTCAGGCAAGCGTGAGATTTGGGTATGATCGCCTGGGCTTTAATGGTATTAAGCAACATGCTTACATAGTTTTTGCATTTAACATATATGAAAAAGGTGACTGGGAGATTGCCGTTCAGTTCCGTAGGGAGAATCCAAGGTTTGAGAATGAATAATTATTCAGAATAGTTTATATGAAAAAGATATTTTTCCTTTTGTTTTTTTTAAGTTTCCTAACCTCAGCTGGGCTTCTCGCTCAGGGAGATAAAATTACTGTGCGGGGTGTCGTAACAGATAAGGGAACCGGCGAGTCTTTAATCGGGGTAGGTGTCTTCTTAGATCAGAAACCTCCTAAAGGACTGGCGGCTACTAATGCCAGAGGAGAGTTTACTGTAGTTGTACCGGCTAATTCTACTCTACTTTTTAAATCCATAGGCTTTTCGGATCAAAGAGTAACGTTGAAGCCTGGTCAGACCAAGGTTGAAGTAAAGCTACGTGCCTCCGAAAATATGATGCAGGAGGTGGTGATCAGAGGGTATGCCGCCCGTACTAAAGAGGTTACTACAGGTTCTTCAATTTCAGTAACGGGTAAAGAGATTCAGGATATACCTGTAGCCAATGCTGAACAATTGCTTCAAGGTAAGGTTCCTGGGCTTAATGTTCAGGTAAACACAGGTGCTCCTGGCTTTAGAGGTTCTGTATTACTTCGCGGACTTTCTGGCATAGGTGTATCTGGTACAGACGAGTCATCTTTCTTATCGCCAACATCGCCATTATATGTAATCGATGGTATTCCGATTGATGCCGATGCAACTTCTGATTATGGGTTTAATACTACAGGGCCAGCGGTAAGTCCATTATCATTAATTCCGCCGGAAGATATTCAAAACATAGAAGTTTTAAAAGATGCGCAAGCAACATCACTTTATGGATCAAGAGGTGCTTATGGGGTAATTATTATTACTACCAGAAGGGGAAATTCAAAAGTTCCGAGGGTTAGATTTGACTCTAAATTTTATATGAACGCGGTTCCTAAATTAAGGGAAACCCTTGGAGGCCAGGCAGAACGGCAGGCGAAGCTTCAACAGATCAGGAATTTTGGAAGAGCCTATACAAATTTTGCAGAGTTATTGATCAACGTGGTTCCTGCTTTGTCGGATAGTATAAATCCATACTATAATAATTCAACCGACTGGCAGTCTGTTTTTTACGGTAACACCTACAACCATACCCAGAATTTAAGTATTGATGGGGGAGATGATACATTTAATTACAAAACCAACTTCAAATGGTTTAACTCTAAAGGGATTATAGCTAATACCGGGTTTAATTCATATACCACCAATATGAATATGAATTACAAGCCCAATAAGAAGTTTAACCTTTTTGTGAATGTTTTGGCTGGTTTGGGTAAACAGAACAAGGGAAGTGGTCAAGGCTTATTTCAAACAGGGGTAGCACAGAATTCGGGTGCGTCATCATTGCTTCCGGGACCTTCATTATTTCAGGCAACTAACGGAGTATTGTCCGTGTTCAATGTAAGAAATGATAACTTGAGTAAGAGCCTAAGGGCTAATACCGAATTCTCCTTTATGCCTTTCGAAGGGTTAAGGATTTTATCAAGTGGAAGTTACGATTTTACGCGTGGAACAGAAGAAACCTTTACTCCGGCTGTGGCAAATCAGAACCGGGCCAAGGTTTATTCTTTTAATAACAGGAAATCAATACTTTACAATCGTAATACGATTAATTACAATAAGTCAATTGATTACACCCATAACTTTAATGTATTGTTATTTAATGAAATATCGAAAAGATCCTTCCAATCGGGGTATATTTTGCAGGTAGGTACTCCTAATGATCAGATTCAGGGTCCATTGGGTAGTTCTGCCGTACAGTCAAGAGGAGGCGGTACACTGGATAACTATTATGACGTCAATACAGTTTCTTTTGCTGGCGCTTTCTCATATGATTTCATGAGAAAGTACGTGCTAGATTTAACCTATCGTGTGGATGCCTCTTCATTAGCAGGATTTGATAATCCGTATTCTCAAAATCCTTCTGTAGGTGTTCGTTGGAATTTTAATAAGGAGCAGATTTTCGAAAATTCAAACTGGATAAGTTTTGGTGATATAAGGGCAAGTTGGGGAAAAAATATCATTCCGGCCGGTAATATATATACACTTTTCGGAACATATCAGCCAAACGGCAGCTATACAGGAAGCCCAAGAACAGGCATCGATTATGGACTTATTCCAAACAATACCCTTAAACCAACGACCAATACCACATACAATTTTGGTTTCGACTTAGGCCTGTTCAGTGATCGGTTAACGTTTAATTATGATACCTATCTTAAAAAAGTTTCTAATTTGTTATGGGATCTTGCTTTGCCTACCACTACAGGTTTTACAACAGTGAAAAGTGATCAGGCATCTTTGATAAATTACGGACATGAATTAAGTATCAATGTAAGGCCGCTTTCAAAAACCAGCCCGGTAAATCTATCCATCAATGTGAATGGTGCCTATAACAGGGATGCATTGATGAGCCTTCCAGGCGGTAAAAATCAGATTTTATCGGGTTCTACCATTCTTCGGGTAGGTAGAAATACTTTGTCAAATTATATGATTGTAACCAATGGAGTTTACTCAACCAAGCAGGATGTTCCTGTTGATCCGGTTACTGGCTTACCTTATCGTGCAGGTAATACTTCTACATCTTACTTTCAGGCGGGAGATCCAAAATGGCAGGATTTAAATGGTGATTATATTTTAAATGACGCTGATAAACAAATTATTGGAAATTCGCAGCCATTCGTTACAGGAGGGCTAACTACCAACCTGGGCTATAAGGGCTTTTCTTTGCTGTTAACAGGAACGTATACTATAAAAAGGTCTGTTATTAATTCAGCTTTATCTTCAAGGTTAAACCTGGTAAGAGATCCGTATGGTTCATCTGCACTGCTAAAAATAGATGATATAGATTACTGGCAGGGTATAGGAGATGTGGCAAAATACGCTAACCCATATGATTATACCCGTTCAGGTATGATAGACCCTTTCCGGTCTGGGCAATCCTTGTTTCAGGAGGATGGTTCTTATTTTAAGCTGAACACAGCGACACTCGGTTATACCTTTAAAAAGGATTTTGTTAAGAAGTTAAATATCCATGCGCTAAAGTTATATCTGTCCGCATATAACATTTTTACGATATCTCCTTATTCCGGACCTAATCCGGAAGCTGTAACGGCTTTAGGATATGATGCTTCTAACGGATACCCGGTAGCAAGGATCTATAACGTCGGTTTTAATATAGAATTGTAATTACTTAACAGAAGAAACATGAAAAAATATATAGCACTATTGGCGCTTGTAGTAATAGTTCAGAGTGGCTGTAAAAAGTTCTTACAGGTTGAATCATTACATAAAATCAGTGGAAATATTTATTGGAAAAGCAAGGCCGATGTAGACGCATTTACACTCGATTTGTATGCCAGATTTAGAAATAAACTCACTTCAACATCCTTTTTACCGGCCGTAGGTGACTTACGTTCTGGCTTTGTAAGAAGTACTATCCAGGTTAACTCAAATAGTGCCAATGAAAAAGCCAGGAGAGCGGTTTACGATGCATTTGCTGTAAATAATTTGAAGAGTGTACTCAATGGCGGCAATATCTGGAATCAGGATATTAGAAGTGGAAACAACCTTTTATTTACTTCCATGAATTTTAGATCCATCACCCTTTGGTTAGAGTTTTACCAGGTAATTCAAGGCGCAAATATTGTGATTGATCAGGTAGATAAAGGTGTTCCGGGTTTAACGGATGCAGACGAAAAACAATTCAAAGGAGAAGCTGCCTTTATTCGTTGTCTTGCTTATTTTATGATGGTTCGGATCTATGGCGATGTTGTGTATTACACCGAGCCGTATACCAAACAAACCGGTGCCCGCGAGAATATGGTATTAGTGATCAATAAATGCATTGCAGATCTAAAAAGCTATAAAGACGGCTTGCCAGTGGCTTATCCCGATCCATCATTCCGTGCCATTCGCGCTACCAAAGGAGCCGCTTTAGATCTTTTAATGAATCTAAATATGTGGAATGCCGGGTTCGACAAAGCCAATGCGCAGAAATATTACCGTGAAACTGCCGATTATGGAAAGGAACTGATTGATCTGAATACGTATCAATTATTACCTCTTGAAAATTTCAAGGAGGTGATGAAAGGCCGCAGCATGGAGGGTATATTTGAATTTAACCAGAGTACTAATTACGAAGTTCAGCCTAATCCTCTTGCTTTTTTTGGTGAAATGGTTTTAAAGTTCCCCAATAAAACCGCGGGCAGTGATAACAGCTCGTCTCATGCCTTTATCAAACCTTCATATCTTACTAAGTTATATGTAGCCGGTGCAGATAAAAGAAAGGATCTATGGTTTGATCCACTTACGATGCTATCCGGAAATGGAAACTTTGAGCTTTTAAAATTCAAAGGAGATTTAACGTCTGGGTCAAACGGATTATATGGTGTGCCCGAATGGGGGCTTATTATATTTCGCTATGCGGAAGCAATACTCTTACGTGCAGAAGCTTTGGCAGAATTAGGCGAAGAAACTGAGGCCAGGGCGATGCTGTCATTAGTAAGAGCCAGAGCCGGGGCTCAGCATCTGGGTGAATCGGGTACAGCTCTTAAGGACGCAATCTTTATGGAACGTGGGAAAGAATTAATGGGTGAAGGGCACTTGTACTTTGACCTGATCCGCACGGGAAGAATATTAAGTTCTGAATGGACTGACAATCCCTTAACTCAAGATCAGTTTGACAGGGGAGGATGGACCTGGCCAATCGATGCAAGTGCTGTGATAAGTAATCCGTCATTGACATTAAACTCATACTGGCAATAAACATAGGTAAGTATGACGGATCAGGTTTTTACTGAAATTCATACTGCCGTTCACTAAATAATTATGATGATGAAGAAATACTTAGTTGCTAAAGTTGCATTTTTCTCGTTTGTATTGTATTTATTCAGCTCCTGTGCAAAAGATAAGTATTATTTTGATGGAGGACTGGCTAACCCAAACTATAATGGAACAATGCTTCAGTATCTTGAGAGTAATAAAAATTTTGATACTATAGCGCGTATTATAAAGCTGGCAGGCCTCGAAAAAGAATTCAATGAAGATGATTTGACCTTTTTTGCTCCGAATGACTATACTGTGCGTAATCAAATTGCTGATTTAAATACATCTTTAAGCTCTGTTGGTGGAGATTCCATACGTACCCTTGATGAGATTAGTCCGGCAATCTGGAGAAAAACTCTGATGGCTTATATGTTCAAAGGATCAAATGGTCTTAAAGATTATTACCAGCTTGATCCGAACCTTAAAGCTGTTTTTCCTGGTCAATACTACAGTTCATATAATAGTACCCTGGCAAATATCGGCGTCAATTATACCGATGTAAATGGAATTAAATATGCGGGCTATCGTAGTATCATATTTTCATTTGTACCAGACTATAATGCCCTGGATAACTGGATAAGTTCTCCAGTAATTTCTCACGATATAAAACCCCGGAATGGAGTGGTTCATGCCCTGGATTTATATCATACGTTCGGTGTGCTGAGTTTTAAGCGGGATGTATTGGCCACCAGATAATTGCGCTTAGAAAATAATTATTCTCGAATGAAATAATGGTTAATAAAATGAGACTCAAATTAACATATGTTTTTTTAATAATTTCTTTGATAGCTTCTTTTCAATCTTGCAACGAAGACGAAGAATTTACAAATCCCTATAGCGGAGGCAAAAAGCCTTTGGGTGTTAAGTTTAATGCTTTAGTTCAGCCCGATCCAGGCGAAGGACCAGAGCAAAGCGTAGTAACGTTTGCTATAAATGGATTAAAACAATATCCCAAAGATGAAATAACTTTTTTGTTTAATGGTGTACCGGCAGAAATTCTGGAGGTGAGCGAAACCTCGGTGAAAGTAAAAATCCCCGCCAATGCAAGTACGGGATATACTTCTGTACTTGTTCAGGATCAGATTTTTATTGGCCCTAAGTTCAAAGTGCTTGGAAAAATCGATTTTGATCCGGACCTTCTCGTTACCACTGGATCTAACCGGGCTATTAACGATTATTATAAATTAAGCGATGGCCGATTTATCTTGGTAGGCGCATTTAGTGATTATGATAAAAAGGGAACAATCGTTCCTTTAAACGGAATCGTAAGGATTAGAGAGGAAGGTTATCTTGACAATACATTCAGGCCTAATGGAGGCTCTAAAGGAAGTATTTCAAGTATTGCAGTTTCTGGTGCGAAATTGTTTGTAGGTGGGTCTATAAGCGGTTATCTATTTAATCCAGGGGGGCAAAATATAATGCCTTATATCAATAATATTACTCGCTTGCAGGAGGATGGTTCCCTGGATTCTGTTAAGGTGAATACATGGAGTACCACAAATGCTTATACTGGTACTGGCCCGGGTACCGGTAAGCAAAAAGCTGTTCCTTCATTTAATGGTGGCACAACATCTTCTATCCGGAAAATTTATAATTATCAGGATAAAATCATAGCCATAGGTGACTTTAAATATTATGTAAGCCGACGCTATAATGAACCTACATCGCCTTATGTTGTTGGGGGAGTTATTTATAAGGCAGATAGTGTGATTCTTGATAGTATTGAGGCTCCTCAATTAATTAAATTTAATTTGGATGGATCTTTGGATAAAACATACCGTTTTGATTCACAATCTAACAAAGGAAAACCTTCTGGAAATGGAACTATTATGACCTCCTATTTACATACAGACGGTAATTTGTTGTTAGCAGGTAATTTTACAAAGTTTGATGAGGCAGATGCGCCCCGTATTATCAGACTTAAGCCGGATGGCACTCGTGATGCTTCATTTTCAGTAGGTTCGGGTGCCAATAAAGTAATCAGTTCGGTTTATTATAATGAAACCACCAGGAAATATTTGGTTGCTGGTTCATTTACAAACTTTAACGGGGTTTCAGCTCTGGGTATGGTTATGTTAAAAGAAGACGGAACTGTAGATAACTCATTTTCATCAAAGGGATTCGAAAACGGAGATCCGAACTTCATTAAACAGTTGTCTAATGGCTTAATCGTGGTAGGTGGCTTATTTGATATCTATAATGGTATCAGAAGGCCGGGGCTATTGATATTGCAGCCAGACGGAAACCTTGCGCCAGGATACAATACCCTGGGAGAGCTTAAAGGAACCTTAACGCAGGTGGTCGAATCAAAAAACAGCGCAGGTAAAACAAGTATTTTATTGCTTGGAAATTTCTCTCAGCTAAACGGCACTAATGTTTCAAATCTCACACGACTAGTATTAGAGCCATAAAGGCAAATCATTAGTAATAAATCAGGTATCTCATAATAATAACATAATAATAAGATGAAGAAATTAAATAAACTCCTTTCATTGTTGCTTTGCCTGGGGGCGGCAGTAAGTTTATACTCTTGCGATTCTAAGTTTGATGTTACACTATCAAAGGAAAAATTCAGCGATTCTACCAATGTAAAAGGTAAAACACGTAAAGTTTTATATTTGATAGTGGATGGTGCAAGAGGTCAGGTAGTAAGAGATGCCGGTGCTTCTAATATAAATTCTCTACTCAAAAACTCTACGTATTCATGGTTTTCACTGAGTGATAGTCTTAGCAATGACCCTAACGGCTGGACGGACTTGATGGCAGGGGTAACCAAACTTAAGCATAATGTAAAGGACGCCGGGTTTACAGGGAATAGTCTGGTGAACTATCCTGTCTTTTTTAAACACATTAAAAGCGCCAATGCCTCTATTCGGATTGCTTCTTTTGCCTCTTCAGTTAATTTCAAAGATAATCTTACTGATTATGCAAATGTTAGTACTGTTGAAGCTAATGATGCTGAAGTAAAATCTTCTGTTATAGCAGAATTAGGTAAAGATTCGGCTTATGTAGTTGTTGGTCAGTTTAAAGATGTAAACCAGGCCGGTTTGCAATTCGGTTATGAGCTTTCAACTACCCAGTACAAAAACGCCATTTTACAGTTTGATACTTATCTGGGAGAAATCCTGACTGCCTTAAGAGCAAGAAAAAATTATGAAAATGAAGATTGGCTGGTGGTACTTACATCCAATCATGGGGGTCCGGCTGTGGTACCTGCCAGCCAGGATGATCAAACCATATTAAGCTATCCAAAATCAAATACGTTTACAATTCTGTATAATGCCGGTTATAAACAAAAACAGATTGTACGACCATTTGCCGGTAATAAATTTCCTGGAAAGTTTTTAAGGTTTTATGCATCTGCTGTAGACGAATCAAAAGCTGTTTATGGAACGGTAACAAATAATAACGGTATATACGATTTTGGAGAAAATACACCATTTACCATAGAGGCTAAAATACGCAAACCCACTGCTGGTAATTACAGCTGGCCTATATTTTTATCAAAGAAGGCAGCATCAGCCAATAAAAGGGATGGAGCGGGCTGGAGTATGGCCTTAGAAAATAATACCTGGCGTTTTTTAATGGTTAACGAGAATAAGGTCGGAACAGCTATAAATGGTGCTCCCCTTACTGATGTGAACTGGCATCATATTGCCGTAACGGTTTACACTAATACTGACGGCAAACGTGTGATGCGAACGTTTCAAGATGGAAAGAGAGTAGCTCAGAACGACGTACTTTCAATAGCTAAATATAATACAGACAATAATGGCGTTTTAAAGATAGGGTTTTATCAAACCGCCGGGTCAGATGGGGCTGCGTTTGATGGTTATCTTAGTGATATAAGAATCTGGAAAATTAATCTGCCGGATGAGACGATCGCAAACTTTGCTTGTGATACGCGTATAAATTCCAGCCATCCTTATTACAATGAGTTAATTGGAGCCTGGCCGCTTACAGAAGGTACCGGATTAACATTAAAGGATGAAAGTTTGGCTAATAATGATTTTACTGTTAAAGTTGGAACTGGTACAACTTTGCAATGGACTCAGCTTAACAATATTGTCTGCCCACCCAGTACCACCAACCTGGGCTTGTTGGTGCCTCGTACCTACGACTTGCCAAGACAGATTTTAAGCTGGTTAACCTTGCCAATACCTGAGACATTAAAACTCGACGGAAGGGTATGGCTTAACTACTAATAAGCCAACAATGGAGGCATTTGAATAATATTCAGATGTCTCTATTTGGTCACATACACACACCAATATTGCTTGTAGTTAATGGAAGGTAAATAGTACAAGGGATATAGAATGCCAGGAGATATTTTATCAAGGATACGTTAGCCAATAATACCCTCATTATACTATTTATACACGAGGTTGATGACATGTTCATTCCATGAAATTGTTACAAGGGACTGCTTTTATCCCTGGTTGCGCCTCCATCGAACTTAATTTAAACACTTAGAGTTACTACGATTGATATGGTCGCTGAAAATGCGGAACCGTCACTAATACGACCACTTATATTAACATAATTACCTAAAATTGTGTAAAAACTGTCATCTTTTTAGACGATGTTAAATTAAAATTGACGTTTATTCAGCAGCGTTTTGGTTGTGTGAAAAATGAATTAAAGAGCGACAAGAAAATTTGCATTAATAAAAATGAAATTGACATCCATTTCAAGTAATCACGCCGCTAAGAGCTTAGCGAGCGAAAAAACTTTTATAGTCGGATTGATTGTAGAGCGGCTTTCAGATGCTTTTTTTGCAAGGTTAGCGCATTATGTAGAAAAAAGTGCCGAGGGGCATGGATACAAGGTGTGGTTTTGCAGTACGGAGAATGATAATAACAGAGCCCGAAGTTTAATTAATCAGTTTCGTTTAATGCAAGTGGACGCTTTTATTATTGTGCCAACACCAGGAATACGAAAGGAAATTAAAACGTTGATCAAAGACAATATTCCGGTAGTATTGTTTGACAGGCAGTATCCCGATGTAGAATGCTCATATGTGGGCATTGATAATTTTCAGAGCTCCTATTTGGCTACTAATCATTTAGCCGCCGAATGTCGAAGATCTAATATCGCCTTTGTTGCAATCGATTCAAACCAGAATCAAATGGTTGACAGACTGCGCGGATACGAGAAAGCCATGTTTGAAAATAAACTGACTCCTCTGATTAAAAAGCTTAAATTTAGTTCCCAAGATGACCTTTTAGAAAAAGAAGTGTATTCGTTTATTATGAATAATCCGGATTTGGATGCTTTGTTTTTTTCTACTCATTACCTGGCAATGGCAGGAGTTAAAGCAATCGGAAAGTTGAAGTTGACTATTCCTGACGATATTTCTATTGTATCGTTTGATGATCAACCTTTTTATTCTCTGAATACACCAACCATAACCGCGATAGAACAACCGGTTGAAAAGATGGCTAATAGCTTGATAGAGATCTTGATGGGTAAAATCCAAAAGAGGGAAAATGAGAACAAAGAAATTGTTTTTCCGGCGCCGTTGCACATCAGAGAGTCCAGCCGGCGATAGTAATCGCAACCTCACTAGAAGGAGTTGAATGACTTTGCTTAATGCTATGTTTATTGAAGGACTTCCCTTGACTTGGAGGCAATTGAATATTTTACGCCTTTCTGAAAGGCCCAACAAAACATACACGCCCCACATTACACAAATAAACTTTGTTCAAAAAATGAATTCTGATTTTTTTTGCCGCTTCAAGCAGTTCCTCTGTTCTCTCAATGGTAGGCGCGAACCTAATCTAATTGGAGAATGGAGTGCAACCTCGGTAACCATTTCGATGCCGGACGCTGTTAGTTTTTAGATGATTCTAAACGGATTGTAAGCTAGCGCATTCGTTTAGTATGCCATATTTTCTGTCCAGTTTTGGTGGTAAGCCTCAGAGGAAATATTGGCTTATTGGACCATGTCAAAGCAGCAAAGAAATTGTCAATTTATGAAGTCTCTTGCCTGTTTTTCTTCTTAGGCAGAAGCCTGCGATTTTCTCTTGCCTGCCTGGAAAATTGTATTTTATTAAAAAAAAACATCAATTTAAGCGTAATTTAGCTATGCCATTATTAAGCCGTAATTGTAGTCAATTAGTCCTTGGAAATTTAATCATTTAGGGGCTTCTGTGTATGAGTTCATATTGAGCAGAAAATATATGTTTCGGGTTTTAGCTTTAATAAGCACATTCATACTGTGTAAGTCACTTCTAGCTCAGGAAAATTCGTACCAGTTTTCTCATCTGGATATCTCTAACGGCTTATCGGATAATCAGGTAAACGCTATATATAAAGATCACAAAGGATTTATGTGGTTTGGCACATTAGTCGGCCTCAACCGCTATGATGGGCGTGAATTCAAGATATTTAAACATAATTCAAGGGATACCACCAGTATACCAAATGGCTATGTTCTCAATATATTTGAGGGGCCGGAGGAACAACTATGGATTAGATCCACTGGGGGGTTTAGTATTTACAATCCTTCGACGGAAAAATTTGAGCGGTTTCAGGATAAACACTTTAAAAAATATAAATTACCGGGCGGAGACCTTGAAGAGATAAAAACCGGTAATAAGAGCAAATACTATTTCTACATCGAAAATCAAGGTGTTTTTTGTTATGATGCAGAAACTAAGGCAACTACCCGATATGCTCATAAAAGCGGAAAAGAAAATTCTTTATACTCTGCTCAGATAAGCGATTTTGTGGACGACCGAAAGGGTAATTTATGGGTTATTTACAGCAACGGTGTTCTTGACAAGTTTAACTTAAAACAACAGAGGGTAACAAACAGATACTTTGAAATAAACAAACGTTTCGCAGCACAAGTAAATTCTTTCAAGCTCAGTTATGATTCCCAAGGCAATATTTTTATTTATAGTACGGGTAGCCCTTTCGGTTTATATTTCTTTAATGTTGTAAGTAACACGTTCAATTATTTTGGGAAAAAGCCAAATAATTCGGGTCTAAGTTCGAATAATGTAGCTTATATCGTTGAAGATGAGGATGGTAAGATTTGGATAGGGACTGATCATGGCGGAATTAATATTTTAGATACACGGACATTCAAAATAAGTTATATTTTAAGCAAAGATGATGACCAGAGAGGATTAACCGATAACAGCATTGCCTCTTTATATAAAGACAACAATGGGATAATCTGGATCGGCACCTTTAAAAAGGGGATCAATTACTATCATAAAAATATCTTTAAGTTCCCCCGAAATTTATATTTAACCGGCAAAAACGCCATCTATAAGGACGTTAATTCATTTGCCGAAGACAGTAGAGGGAATTTGTGGATTGGGACAAATGGGGAAGGGCTATTATATTTAAATAGAACTACCGGGGAAATTAAAGCATATCGCAATAATCCCTCAGACGATAATTCCTTAAGTAGTGATATTGTGGTACGGCTTCGTATCGATCATGCTGGCATTCTGTGGATTGGAACCTATTTAGGGGGGCTTGATTCTTTTGACGGAAAGAAGTTTACGCATTATAAACCTACTAAAGATCCGTCCAGTATTTCTGATAATCGGATTTATGCCCTACTAGAAGATTCTTCCAACAGGCTTTGGATTGGCACTTTAAATGGTGGATTAAATTTATTTGACCGAAGCGCCAAAACATTTAAGCACTTTAGTCCATCGGTTAAAAACACGCTAAATGATGAGGTGGTTTCTTGTTTATATGAAGATAAGAAGAAAAATATCTGGGTTGGCACTACCAAAGGGGTTAGTATTCTGGCTCCTGAAACCTTTGCATTTAGGCATTTAATAAATAATAGTAAGGATACAAACAGCTTAATACACAATGATGTACATTCAATTGTCGAAGATGGCAGAGGGTGGATTTGGATAGGCACACTAGAAGGCTTAAGTATATACAATCCTATAACAAAGAAATTTAACAATTTAAACGAAGCGGTTGGTTTGCCGGAAAATACAGTATTTGCGCTTCTTGAAGATGAGAACCATAATATCTGGTATAGTTCCCGAAATGGGCTCTACAAAATTACCGTAGAGCAAGAGGGGAACACCTATAAATTCATGTACAGCAAATACGATGAATCTGATGGGTTGAATAATACACAGTTTAATGTCAATTCTGTATGTAAAACAAAAGCCGGCGAATTAGTTTTTGGAGGGCCCAACGGCTTTAATATTTTCAGAGCAGGCCAAATTAATAATGATCGGTATCCTTCTGTGTTGGTTATGACCGGCTTGGAGATGTTTAATCATAACATAAGGGTCGGCGAAATTGTTAATGGACATACCATACTGTCCAAATCAATAACCGAGCTTAAGGACTTAATCCTTACTCATAAAGAAAATATCTTCTCACTTGAGTTTGCTCTGCTCGACTATTTCAATCGTGGAAAAGTTACTTACAGATATAACTTAGAAGGATTCGATAAACGCTGGTTCTCTGCTTCATCAGAAATGCGTAAAGCCACTTTTACAAATCTTGATCCGGGAGAGTATATATTTCATGTAAAGGCTTTTAATGGAAACGATCCGGTACCCCTGGCGGAGTCGCACTTGAAAATTACTATTTTACCTCCTTTCTGGCGCACCACATGGGCATATATTCTGTATGTTTTAGCGATTGGCTTTTTATTGTTGTTTATCCGAAACAGGGGGATTAAAAGATTAAGGCGAGAATTTGCTTTAGAGCAGGAAAGAATTCAGGTCCGGCAATTACGCGAGCTGGACCGTAAAGAAGCTGAAAGGTTGCGTGAGCTGGATTTGTTGAAAATAAAATTTTTAACAAATCTGAGCCATGAATTCAGGACTCCTATTTCCTTGATTCTCGCCCCTGTAGATAAACTTTTAATTGAAACCAGAGATAAAGGACGCTACGGCCAGGTGGCCATGATAAAAAGAAATGCAAGGCGGTTATTAAACCTTGTAAACCAGCTACTCGATTTTCGTAAAATGGAGGAGCAGGAATTGCAATTAAATAAGAGCGATGGTGAAATTGTATCCTTTATTAAAGATGCAACAGACTCTTTTTATGATCTGGCAGAGCGTAAGCAGATACAGTTCGCTTTTAAAAGTTCTATTGAAAATATGTATGTATCGTTTGATCACGATAAGATAGAGCGAATATTGTTCAATTTGCTTTCAAATGCATTTAAATTTACACCATCAGGCGGAATGGTAAGGGTTGAATTACAAAAGCCGCCGCATCAGACAGAAGATGGCTGCGTTTCGCTGGAGATACAAGTGTTCGACTCAGGAATTGGAATTCCGAAAGATAGACAGGAAATGATCTTTGAGCGGTTCTTTCAAAATGAAACATCTTCTTCCATTCTTAACCAGGGATCGGGAATTGGACTGTCCATCACTAAAGAGTTTGTGAAAATGCACGAAGGCGAAATATGGGTGGAAAGTGAGCCTGGTTTAGATACTTGTTTTACCGTTCGCCTAAAACTTGCTTCCAGTTCATTTTCAGAGCAGAATCAAAAGGGTCTTGATAATGCTGATTTGCTAAATACAGAATCAAATAAAAAAAATGACGGATGTGAATCTCCAGATGCAGACATTCGCATAGCAAATGCGCCTCTTGTTTTGTTGATTGAAGATAATGAAGACTTTAGATTTTATCTTAAAGATAACTTAAGATCTTTTTATAAGGTAGTAGAAGCCTCGAATGGTAAGGAAGGCTGGCAAAAGGCTCTTGCTCTACATCCTCATTTAATTGTTTCGGATATTAATATGCCTGAAATGAACGGCACCGACCTGTGCAAAAAGCTAAAATCGGACGAAAGAACAAAGCATATTCCGATTATCTTATTGACGGCATTAACTGCTGAACAAGAGCAGCTTAAAGGGTTGGAGACCGGTGCGAATGATTACATGACGAAGCCTTTTAATTTTGAGATATTACATTTTAAAATCAAAAACCTGCTTACTCTTCATCAAACGTTTAAAAAAACGTATTCCCGGCAAATTAGTATTCAGTCCTCGGAAGTGGAAATCGAGTCTGATGATGTTAAATTCGTTAACCTAGCCTTGCTTTACATTGAAGAGAATCTTCATAAGCCACAGTTCTCCATTGAGGATCTGAGTAACCATATGGGTTTGAGCAGAGTGTCTTTATACAGAAGGTGTTTGCAGGTAACAGGTAAAACGCCTGTTGATTTTATCAGATCTGTTAAGCTGGAGAAAGCGGCTGTATTACTAGAGAAAAGCAATAAAACAGTTTCAGAGATATGCTATATGGTAGGTTTTAGCGCCCCTAATTATTTTGCTAGATCATTTAAAGCAAAATATAATGTATCCCCCTCTGAGTATATGGCAGAAAAAAAGAAGTTCAAGAAAGACAAAGACCTTTAAACGTTGTTACTTTCTGGACAACATAATTCATCCATAACCCAATGCCATTAGCGTAATTTAAGTGATTGGTGAACCGGATCTTAACCAACGGTGGTCTTTTGTTGTAAAGATTGAGATAAATAAGGATAGCGCACTTGACGTGTTTAGCCTTTCTCGCTTCCGGAAGAAGTGACCGACGGGTGCTCGGTGCAAATTTAAACTGGAACTTGGAAACAACTTAGAAGTATATAGCGAGGTAATTATCCGACTAGGTATCGGGTCGGATTTATTTGATCAGAAGAGTTGAAGATTATCTGACAAAAAATAGAGACTTCCATAAGTCCATCTGGTTTCGCCAGATTTATGGAAGGTTTTGCAAGCAGGGCGAGCCGTGCTGTCTTTTACAATCTTGTTGGTTTTTCCCATGACTGTATTTTTCATCGTACCATAATAATAGATAAATGGAGCACTAAATAAATTCAATACGACTAAATCGAAACGTTATGGGAAAACCAAACCTCAAGCAATATATCTTAGAAATTTTAGAGTTCCTTTAATAAATGCCTCCTCTGTCTGCTTACAGGCACACTCATTTTATTATCCATTATCAAATAACCTCCATCCGCCTTTTTAAAAGTATCAATATGGTTCTTGTTGATAAGCCAGGACTGATGGATGCGGACAAAGCCATATAAACCCAGGATCTGTTCATATTCAGAAATTGATTTCGAAACAACAACAGGTTTATTTTCATTGGATAGGTAAAAACTTGTGTAGCTATTGTCTGCCCTGCAACATACTATATTATCGATAAGGACATACCTGACCTCATTCTGATCAGCAAGAGCAATTCTTTTCTGTGTTTTCGATCCCTGGTTTTGGTAAGACTGAAGTAACATGGATATTTGATCAGCCTGCATCTTCTTCCGCTGCCCGACCTTGTGCACTGCCGCGATCAGCTCTTCGGGATTGACGGGTTTCAGCAAGTAATCTGTTGCCGAGAATTTAATGGCTTGGATACCGTATTCATCATGGGCTGTAACGAAGATGATATGCGCAGTGTTGGATGGAAGTAGCTTTAAAAGGTCAAAGCCTGTCTCTTGCTGCATTCTTATATCCAAGAACAGGATGTCGGCAGAGTTATTCGTATTCGTCAGAAATTCCAGTGCTAACTTCACAGAGTTTGCACTACCCGCAACGGTAAGTTGTGGGCAATAACGCTCTATCAGCACCGAGAGTGCGTCAAGGGCATTCTGTTCATCATCTACAATATAGCAGGTTAGCTTATTCATACCAGCCAGTTTTTAAAAGTAAAGGTAGTAATTGTGCCTCTTCCAGACTGGTAGTTTATCTGCATCTTAATGGACATCGAATCCAATTTCTCGTTATAGACCGCGATGCGTTTTCTGATTAACGATAAGCCATAGCCTTCTTCCCCAGTTCCGACGGGATCCCAGCCAATCCTACCGTTGTCAGTGATCTCGACCCGGAGTGCATCTATAACACTTGAAACTGTGATGGCTACCTTAGGATCAGGAAGCTCTGCACCGAAGGCATGACGGATGCTGTTCTCCAATATCGGTTGCAGCAACAGCGGAGGAAAATCTATCAGTGAAGGATTTAGGCCGGGTGCAATGTTGATAACATAGTTAAAAGCCATTCTTTCTTGTTCGAGCCTTAAATAATCTTCTTCGATTTTAAATTCCTCCTGCAGAGATACGAACTCCTTTCTGCCGTTGTCCATCACATCGCGCATAAAACCTGCTACATTACCGATATAGGCGTTTGCCCTATCGGGATTGCCGCTGTTGATGGTGCCCTGTATAGCATTTAGAGAATTGAAAAGAAAATGTGGATTGAGCTGGCCGCTCAATAGTGAAAGGCGGGTTTCAATATCCTGATTTTTGCTTCTCAGCACAGCGAGCCGTTGTTTGTTTCTCTTATTCCAGAGATAGAAACATATAATACTAGCCGCTAATAACAGTATACTGATAGCCGCGATCTTTCCCCAGGGTATTTCAAAGGGCTTTTTTTTTACCAAGATCCTTATTCTATGAACTGTTTCCGGCTGACTCTTATATCTGAGATAGATATTTTGGTATGTGCCTGCCCGCATATCATTGCCCAAAATGATGAAAACTCCGTTTTCTGAATTAATAGAGCTTACTGACTTCCACATGTAAGGTTTTTTTTCAAATGAGTATTGAACCACCTCATTTCGTTCTAATCCAATAAATCGTATTAATCCAATAGAGGCGTAATCCTTCCAAAATACTTTTACAGAATCTCCATGATAAACTTTTGGTATGTCTGAACTTATATTTAGGATCTCCTGAAGGTTGATGCTAAACTGATCGCCTATTAATGGCATCTGATAATAGACAAAGTTGGTAGCTCTATCTTCCGCACGGATGAGTAATATTTTCTGAATTATTTTTTTTGTCTGAGCGTTCCGAACAGTAATATCCAGCGAGTCCTTAACATTAAGATTGAAGTTTCCCGCAAAAAAGGTCCGTTTCCAGGGCATTGAAACAGTACGACCGGAGATTTCCATCTCGCCAAGAATAGCATGCTCTTTGTCTTCTCCCAAGGTAAAGAATGCGGTCCACGGTTTGATAACCCTACCGTTATGTTCAGCGCTGAATTCCAGGTCAGTATAGTCATCGCCTCCAAAATTCCGATAAAGCTGAATCGTCTTTCCTGCTTCCTTTAAAAAGTTCGGCAGAAAGGTAATCCCGATGCGTTTTTCCGAAATGAGATGGGTAGATGAGTGGAATGGCTTTCCTTTATAAGCCGGTTTGCTACTGTGCATTAAAGGATAAAACCGATTAGGTGTATTTCCTGCTCCTGTAATCACATAGCTGAAGTGCGGTTCGGCGTTGTGGGCGAAATCTACCCGGCAAGTATCGCATATTTTGCCGCCGATTCTCTTCTTTACCTTAACGTATTTAAAAGAAGAAGTCTGCTCATATTCAGATGTCGATATTTGCCTGCCTGCCGCACTCTGGAAGATAGCACATATCGCCGGCAAGATAAAAAGTCGAAGCATGGTATTAAATCTCTTGGTCATCGTGTGTTTTATCAATATGCTATTGCTTCGCATTTGCTGTGGCCCTCAGCTCTTTTTCTATCACCTCCTCCAACTTTTGCTCAGTATTCTCAGCTATCCCGGTCTCAACCAGTTTTACCCGACCGTCTTTACCCAGTATCACTGTGGTCGGAAAAGCTTGCAATTTATAGTCCCAGGCGAGGAGCTTGCCGGTTTGATAATACTGCGCATAGAGTAACTGCTTCTCGTTTAAAAATCTTATAATTTCTTTAGGAGCAGTATCCCTTACGTTTATACCAATAATAACTACGTTTTCATTCCTGAATCTTTCCTGTAATTTCTGAAGCTTCGGCATGAGCATACGACAGGGCATGCACGAAAGATACCAAAAATCCAGAAGCACAACCTTCCCTTTAAATTCATTCAGATTAAGAGCTTTCCCCGTTCTTACATCGGTGGCGATTATGGGAGTGGCTTTAGTGCCGACCTTTAAAGTTTCGAAGCGATTTTTTTCCTGTACCGGTGAAGTATGAAAAAATGCGCTGGGATTGAAAGAACCCGAATTATTTGGCTCCAGGGATGCTGTAAAATCATAAATATCTGTAGCCTCTTTGCCTCTGTCCAAGCTTTTCGAATATAACATTCTCCGCGTAGTGAAAAGACTTGCCTTGCTTACCCAAAACCTGTTAAAATATACTTTGCTCTGTATTTCATCAGTTCCGGCGTAGTTCATTTTTCTGATTTCGTCAATTACATAAAACTCCTGACCTGAAGTATCCTGCACAAACTGGAGCGAGGTGACATTCCCGTCTAGAATAGGTCGTTTTTCCCCCAGGATGTTATGAATATTAAAGGACCCTATTTCATGCCTTTTCCAGTCAGTAGTAAAACTGACCGGCTTAGTATCCGGATCATCATTTTTATACAAAGTATCGCCGCGGATAAGCCATTCCGCATTGTTCTCCAGACGGAGGTGCCAATAGTCTTTCTTTTTTATCGTTCCGCGTACCGTATACCAACGGACATTGAAATTATTCTCTCTAATCATTGTATCTATCTTAGTCAGCCGATACGTGATCCTCTCCATGGCAGAAAGCCTGTCGTAGGATTTTTGAAGGATATGCAGGGCTGTAGTATCAATAGACTGTGCCAGGCAGGAACAGGCAATCAAGAGAAGGAAAGAGACGGTAATCGATTTTTTCATTTTCGTTTGTTTTAACAAAAATGAAGAGTAAGCTCTGACGTTTATTACCAGTAACTGAATTCGGTATCTGTTTCTTTGAATATGACCTGCTGTTTGCCCGGCCGGCTGTCTCTGGGTATGATGATCAGACGCTTTTTTCTGACCGCTTGTACAAAATGTTCAAATAGCGCTCGAAATTACTGAGAAGGTTATCAATCACATCAAACTTAGTATTTATCAAGAAGTAAGTTGGTTATGGAAGCTATTAGTCAACGATAAGTCTTTGCTGCTGCCGGGCAGCAAATGTATTTATCTAATCCCATCATAATCAAAATTCGGCAAACGCTTCTTTGGATACGATATAGTTTTCTCCGACTAAGGGCCGAACCTTCACAGGCATTCATGATACGATATTAAAGACGTGTTTGTCAGGCTGATTTGAAGCTATTTTGGAGGGAATAGAATGCCCGAAGCTATAATCGAAACATTAAGGTTGAAATCGAGTTGTAACAGTAACTCCCCCTATTAATCAAGCTAAATGAAACGGATATTGTGTGTTGATGATGATCAGGAAATTCTTGACATATATGAAATAATTTTACTTTCTGAAGGATACGTGGTCAAAACCTCAATTTCTCCGGTTGATATCATTCAACTTATATTGGAGTTTGATCCAAACTTAATCATGCTGGATATCAATATGCGTGAGATTAATGGACTGGAAGTTTGCAAAGAGGTGAAATCTTATATTGATAGTAAGAATACACCTGTGATCATTATATCATCGGATGATTCTATACATACAGCAGTTTGCGATTTTGGAGCCTCCGCGATTATTCTCAAGCCCTTTCAGATTAACGACCTGATCGAAACCGTAAAACATCATCTGTCTGTATCCACAACTCTTTAATTGATTTTTGCTCTAATATATTTAGGTGTCTTATTAGTTTAACGCTTCCTGAATAAAAGATTCTTTGACTATCTGCCAGATATTAGAATTTGTCCTTCAGCGCAGTCTGTTTCTGTTAAAAGCAATTAAAAATTCTGGTGCGGACGACATCTCTTCTGACGGCTCTGACTTTAGAAATTGAGGATTTACTTTTAACAGCTTTGCTTTTACGAGCCTTTGCAGTTGAATAAGGGTTTCAGGAAGCCCTTTTTTAGAGATTGTTGGAAGATATCTTTTTTCCAGCTCTAATTTCTGCTCACCAGATGCAAGGCAAAGGTCCCAGTCTTCATCCTCCTTGAACCAAAACTCTTTGGCGCAGTTACCCAAATCAAACACATACATTTTCGCCTGTAACTCTACCGTTGGATTTGTCATATTATTTCTTTTTTACCGGTATGGGGTCAATCTTTGATACTGAATTCTTGCCGCTCTGGTAATCGGAGGGTGCTTTTTTGCTCTCGGTACTCGCTGCTTTTTTTTGGTTCTTACTGCCTTTATCTTTACTCATAATCTATTTTATATTGGTTTTTCAACCGGGTTATATTTGAATCTGTCAGGTTGATGTTTAAATCCTCATAATGGTCAAAACGATATTGATATACTTTGTCTATTCCGGTGGGTCCCTCTGAAATGAGTTCCTCAATGTGTTTTAACGCGCCGGCTTTAGCCATTTCCATTGCATGTGTTCTCACTTCGTATCCGCAGTATCTTTCGTTCTCAGGCATCAGGGAATAGGTAGTGTAAGGAATAGAAAATAGTCCACCGACCGAATCTCCTTCTTGCGATTCTTTCCCGAAATTTCGTACAACATGCCTGAAATCATTAAATGATATTTCAGTTACTGCTGTATCATTTTTAAAAACACGATAAAAACTTTTGAAACAATGTCTCTCCATGATTTTTTCTGATAAAACGCTGTTAGGATCAAGAACTACGAATCAGAGCGGGTAGTTCTTAAGTAGAAGGAATGAGATGCTTAGTGCATTTATCTAAAGGTAGTGTTATTTGTTGATTATCAGTGGTTTTTATTTCTTATTTCGTAAGCCGGCATTCGCCGATACATGCCGGTTTATCAGGTTCGAACTTATTCTGATAAAAAGAATCTAAAAGAAATGATTTCTCTGTAACCATTTAATTATAACTACCTTTAAAATCTCACCTCTTGATGTTGTTCCTGAGATTCTCAGGAAATTTTTCTCAATAATAGTTGATTGATACACATTACTACAGTGAAATGCGTATCAGATTTTAGCACCGGGTCCTAGATCTTACAAAAATTCCGGGGGATATCAATATAAAATGAAAGTCACAACCAGTACAGTTTTCGATAATTTATCAGGTTTGCGTACATCTTTTCTTGGAGACGTAGCAGACCCTAACTCTGAGAACGATCAGCCCTTCCGCTCAGAGCTTTTTAGCTCAGGGCAAATGGATGATCACGCAAGGGCCGTCGCCAGGTCTCATAAACCCCAAAAAAGACAAACTTCCGATCAGCTTTTGAAACGACTTGAAGTAAATGAGAAATCATTGCTTGATGTTCGCAATCTGCTTGTCGAAGGTATCCGCCAGGGAAAGGACATTACACCGGGTGCTGAATGGCTGCTCGATAATTTTTACCTTATAGAAGAGCAGGTCGTTATTGCCCGGAAACATTTACCTAAAGGCTATAGCGAAGGTTTGCCGTATCTAACTACCGGTATGCCTCGAGTCTATGATATTGTGCTCGAAATAATCTCGCACAGCGATGGCCGCGTAGATGTAAAAAGCCTCAGCAGCTTTATTGCCGCTTACCAAACACACTCTATTTTAACATTAGGTGAGTTGTGGGCCATTCCAATTATGGTTCGACTGGCTATTATCGAAAATCTTCGCCGGGTTGCAGGGATGATTGCCCTCGATATGATTGACCAGGGCTTTGCCGATTACTGGGCAGACAGCATGCTCACTACAGTTAAGGACGAACCCGGTAACCTCATTCTTACCATTGCCGATATGGCCCGCTCAAAACCCGTGCTGAATTCTTCGTTTGTGGCTGGCTTTACCCGCGCTTTACAGGGAAAAGGTCCGGCGCTTGCCTTACCGCTTAGCTGGATGGAGCAACAACTGGGCGGACTAGGTCTGAGCAGCGGCGATCTGATCCGTCAGGAGACCCAGAAGCAGGCCACCGACCAGGTGTCCGTGCGGAACAGTATTGGTACTCTTCGTTTTATAGGTGCCACAGACTGGCGCGAATTCGTGGAAACCTTAAGCAGCGTGGAGCAGGTGTTGCGAATGGACCCAACCGGCATTTATCCGCTTATGGACTTTGCCACCCGCGACAGGTATCGCCATGTGGTAGAATCCATTTCAAAAGCATCTGCTTTGTCAGAAACTGAGGTCGCGCAAAAGGTGCTTGATTTAACAAGTAAACATCAGGAAGCAAACGATACAACAGCCAGAAAAAATCATCTAGGGTATTACCTAATTGATAAAGGACTTGCCGAGGCAGAACAAACCGCGGGAATGCGGTACACCATTCGCAAAACACTGAACCGGCATGCCCGGCAAATGCCCGTATTTTTATATTTCTCAGCTATTGCTGTGCTTTCGTTCTCGGGTGCCGCGGCGATGTTTTACCTTGCTTATATCCACGGTATTGAGAGTTGGCCGATGTTGAGCCTAGTTGGGATACTGTCTCTATCGGGTTCAACCCAATTAGCAGTTTCTCTGGTGAACTGGTTCTCTACAATCTGGGTAAGGCCATATCTTTTGCCAAGGATGGATTTTTCTGAAGGCATTCCGGTTGAGTGCCGAAGCCTGGTAGTTATTCCTACCATGCTTTCGAGTCGTGATTATATTGATGAATTGATTGAAGGACTAGAAATCCGGTTTCTGGCAAACAGAGAGGCGCATTTACACTATGGCTTACTCACGGATTTTACAGATGCGCCGAAAGAAATCATGCCTGGCGATGTTGCTTTACTCGAAGCGGCAACTAAGAGTATTGAGGCCTTAAATGAAAAATATAATCCTGTGGAAAGAGACACTTTCTTTCTCTTTCATCGCCCCAGAATTTGGAACGCACGAGAAAAGATGTGGATGGGATATGAACGGAAACGCGGCAAGCTGTCTGCTCTGAATGCTTTTTTGCGTGGGCGCGGGACGAGCGAATTCTCAGCGATAGTTGGAAACACTACACTTCTTAGTAATGTAAAGTATGTTATCACACTTGATTCGGATACACAGCTCCCTCGGGATGCAGCCTGGAAGTTCATCGCAACTATGGCTCACCCGCTCAATCAGGCAGTTTTTAATACTGATAAAAGGCGTGTAACGGAGGGTTACGGAATTCTGCAGCCAAGAGTTGCGTCAAGTATTCCTAAAACAGCAACCTCTTTGTATCTGCGGATGCAGGGAAACGTAACCGGTATCGACCCTTATACCCGGGTCTCATCAGATGTGTATCAGGATGTTTTTGATCAGGGCTCATTTATTGGGAAAGGAATTTACGATGTAGATGTATTTGAACGGACTGTCCATGGCGTTTTTCAGGAAAATCGTATTCTGAGCCACGATTTGCTAGAAGGCTGTTATACGCGATCGGGGTTAATAAGCGATGTGCTTTTATACGAAGAAGGCCCTGCAGAATATTCTGCGGATATCAAACGCCATCATCGGTGGATAAGGGGCGACTGGCAAATTGGCGCCTGGATGCTTCCCTTTGTAACGGATAGTAATGGGAAGCTGGGCTCAAATCCTTTATCGGCATTGTCACGGTGGAAAATTTTCGACAATCTTCGCCGAAGCCTGGTTCCGATATCATTAACATTGCTGTTGGTGCTGGGATGGACGGTTTTACCTTACCCGTGGTTCTGGACTCTGACTGTCACTCTTATGGTTTTATTACCTGTCACCCTCGCTGCAGGCTGGCAATTATTGAATAAGCCACTTGAACTAACGCTTAATGCTCACCTTGCAGAAGTAGGTACTACAGTGAGGGATTTACTGATTCGTTTTGTATTCGGACTGGCTGTATTACCCTACGAAGCCTATATTTATTTGGATGCTATTATTCGTACTAACTGGCGAATGATAGTAAGCGGTAAAAAGCTTTTGCAATGGACACCCTCAGCCAATGTGTCGCGTAAAGCTAATAAAGACGTTTTATCCGCCTATTTATCCATGTGGATTACGCCATTTCTTGCACTGGTGTGTATCGGATTGCTTTTTTATTTTAAGGCACAGGCGCTCATTGTCGCCTCTCCAATATTAGTTCTTTGGCTGCTGGCTCCTGCAATAGCATGGCAACTTAATAAACCCGAAAAAGAAGAGCTTCCGGAGTTTACAGAGGAACAAAGTTTATTTCTCCATATTTCCGCCCGTAAAACGTGGTCGTTCTTTGAACACTTTGTTAGTGAAGAGGAAAATTGGTTGCCACCTGATAACTTTCAGGAACATCCGACAGCCGTTATTGCCCACAGGACCTCACCCACTAATATGGGACTTTCTTTGCTGGCCAATCTTGGTGCTTACGATTTCGGTTATATCACCGGCCCGCAACTTATAACCCGCTGTAACAATACCTTACAGTCGATGCTTAAGCTCGAACGCTACCGAGGGCATTTTTACAATTGGTACGATACCTTATCATTACTGCCTTTACAACCTCGTTATGTGTCCACTGTTGATAGCGGTAACCTGGTTGGCCATTTGCTTACGTTAAGACAGGGGCTGCTCGCACTTCCTGACGAACCGATATTCAGCACTAAAGTATACGAAGGGCTAATCACTACAGCAAAAATTGTTAAAGACCTTTCTACGGCCCAGCATGTCCAACTGATTGATCAGATACTTCAATTTCTTGCTTCTGCTGTCGAAGAAGAAAGCAATTCGTTGAATGTAGTGAAAAAGAATCTCGATCAACTGGTAATACTCACTGCCGGGTTGCTTAAACAAACCGATGGTGAAAAACTGCAACTCTATAACTGGTCGGCTCGCTTATCTCAACAAGTTAGAACCTTCCGGGAAACCTTGTCGCAACTGGTTCCATGGATAGAAGTGCAGACTCCAGAAAATTTTTCTGTGTTTGAATCTGTACCGTCCATGGCAGGAATAATAAAACTTGCTGAGGAGTTTCAGAACTATAGTGATGCTGATTATCGTGAAGAAGAAAGAACATATTTAAGTACAATACAGGTATTGCTTAAGGCCGGAAGTTCGTACGCTACCGATCAGATTCGTCTCATAGACGAATTGTCAAATCAATGTGAGGAGTTGAGCGATGTGGAATATGATT
The DNA here is from genome assembly GCA_966210515.1 of uncultured Pedobacter sp. GTDB lineage: Bacteria > Bacteroidota > Bacteroidia > Sphingobacteriales > Sphingobacteriaceae > Paradesertivirga. The sequence goes on along the minus strand of CBIHLM010000008.1, from coordinate 15,143 downwards.
TCCTAATCGACAGATCCACCCATCTGCTGAGAATCGGCTATAACGTTGATGATCAGAGAAAGGATGATAGTTTTTATGACCTGCTGGCTTCCGAAGCCCGCTTAGGGATTTTCGTAGCGATCGCACAGGGTAAAATACCGCAGGAAAGCTGGTTCGCCCTCGGACGCTTATTAACGAATTCCGGCGGAGATCCTATACTTCTGTCATGGAGTGGATCAATGTTCGAATACCTAATGCCTCAGCTTGTAATGCCCACGTATGAAAATACGCTTCTATATCAAACAAACAAAGCTACAGTTAAGCGCCAAATTGATTATGCCTCTCAAAGGGGGGTGCCATGGGGAATTTCAGAGTCAGGGTATAATACTGTCGATGCCAATCTCAATTACCAGTACCGGGCATTCGGCGTTCCGGGGCTTGGCCTGAAACGTGGATTGGAGGAGGATCTTGTAATAGCGCCCTACGCGTCTATGCTTGCGCTTATGGTTTCGCCTGTAAAGGCCTGTATGAATCTTCAGCTCCTGTCGAGAGAGGGTTTTGAAGGCGAACACGGTTTCTTTGAAGCGATTGATTATACGGCTACACGTCTTCCACGAGGTAAAACAAACAGCATCATACAATCTTATATGGTGCATCACCAGGGAATGGGATTTCTTTCGCTCGCTTATGTATTGCTTAACAAACCTATGCAGAGGCGTTTTATATCAGAGCTTCGGTTTCAGGCAACTTTACTGCTGCTCCAGGAACGAATTCCAAGAACAACCCTATTTTATGCTCATACGGCAGATATTATTGAAACCCATAACATAGAAAACGATGTTCAGGTGCGTAATATCATGACGCCTAATACGCCAATTCCTGAAATACAACTTTTAAGCAATGGCAATTATCAGGTGATGGTTACTAATTCGGGTGCCGGGTACAGTCGCTGGAAAAACATAGCCCTTACGCGATGGCGCGAAGATACAACGAAAGATGATCGTGGCATATTCTGTTATATTAAGGACGTAGATACCGGTATATTCTGGTCAAATACATATCAGCCGACGCTTCATCCCGCAAAGTCGTATGAAGTTACATTTTCGCAGGGGCATGTTGAGTTTCGACGCCAGGATTTTGGGATTCATACGCGTACCGAAGTGGTCGTGTCTCCGGAGGATGACACCGAAATGAGGCGCATAAAAATCACCAACCGAACACAGCGTGTAAGAGTACTGGAGGTTACAAGTTATGCAGAGGTTGTGATGGCAAGTCAGCCTTCGGACGAGGCTCACCCCGCCTTTAGTAATTTGTTTGTGCAGACAGAAATAATGTCTGACCAAAAATCTGTACTCTGTACCCGCAGACCCCGTTCTGAAGGTGAAACACCACCATGGATGTTTCATTTAATGGATGTTCGTGGTGTTTCGGTTGAAGCCATATCGTTCGAAACCGACCGTATGCAGTTCACGGGGCGCGGCAAAACATTAGTGTGGCCGCAGGCAATGGATACCGACGAGTTGTCGGGCAAAGACGGGTCGGTATTAGATCCCATTCTTTCTATCCGTTACCGGATTACTATCAAGCCCAGCCAAACCGCAACATTTGAGCTCATCCACGGTATCAGCGATACCAAAGAGGGATGTCTGGGTCTGATGCACAAATACCATGATCAGCATATAAAAAACCGGGCCTTTGACCTTTCCTGGACACACAGTCAGGTTCTGCTTCGTCAGATCAATGCCACCGAAAGCGATGCTCAGCTATACGGACGCCTGGCCTCTTCCATAATCTATGGTAACGCTAAATTACGGGCGGATGCCGCGGTGGTACAAAACAACTTTCGTGGCCAGTCATGGCTTTGGAGCCATTCTGTTTCAGGCGACTTGCCTATTGTGCTGCTCCACATATATGATCCGGAAAGTATGGAACTGGTACGTCAAATGGTTCAGGCCCATGCCTACTGGCGACTAAAAGGACTGGCGGTAGACCTGGTAATATGGAACGAAGATCACGGTACTTACCGGCAAGTGCTGCAGGATCAGATTCTCAGCCTTATCACAGCCGAAATAAACAACCAGGCAAATCATACTACTCCGGGCACTATTTATGTAAAATCTGTTGATCAGCTTTCTTCAGAAGACCGTATATTGTTTGAGAGCGTTGCCCGGGTAATCATTTATGATAATAAAGGCAGCTTATCCGAGCAGGTGAACACGCATCTTACCGAACGGGTATTGCCGCCTGTAATTGAACCTAAATCTATTGCGTCGCGGGCTGTTTCTCATACCCTGAAATTGCCCGATGATCTGCTTTTTTATAACGGAACGGGTGGTTTTACGCCAGATGGAAAAGAGTATAAAATTTTAACCGATAACAAAAATACCACTCCTGCACCCTGGGTAAACGTTATCGCAAATCCAAATTTCGGAAGTGTGATTTCAGAAAGCGGATCCGCTTATACCTGGGCTATTAATGCCCACGAATATCGTATCACTCCCTGGAGCAACGACCCCGTTAGCGATACAGGCGGTGAGGCCTTTTACCTGCGTGATGAAGAAACCGGCAATTTCTGGTCGCCATCCGCGTTTCCTGCCGCGGGGATATCACCCTATATCATTACCCATGGTTTCGGTTATTCAAAGTTTGAGTACATCGAGCAAGGTATATATTCAGAAATGTGCGTTTTTGTGCATAAAGAGTCGCCTGTAAAATTCATTGTGATTAAACTAAAGAACCAGTCGGGCAGGGAAGTTAAACTCTCTGCGACCGGATTTATGGAGATTGTCCTTGGCGATGTACGTTCTAAAACGAATATGCACATTGTTTCCGAACAGGATCCGAATACCGGTGCAATTCTTTTAAGAAACAGGTATAATTCGGCATTTTCAGAGAGGGTAACGTTTTTTAAAGTAGGTGGGGGTGTGGATTTTAGTTATACCGCCGACCGCACAGAATTTATCGGCCGAAACCGGAATTTGGCCGAACCGCAAGCCATGTCCCGCAAAAGACTTTCCGGGAAAAAAGGAGCGGCAATAGATCCCTGCGCCGCTCTTCAGGTCAAATTTGATTTACTGGACGGCGCCGAAAAAGAAATTATCTTCATTCTAGGAAATGAGGAAAATACTCAGGCCGCCGAAGTGCTGATCAGAAAATTCTCTAATCGCGATGCAGTGATGCAATCGCTCGATGAGGTAAAAGAATACTGGAATGAAGCCTTAGGAACTATCCAGGTAAATACACCGGACCAAGCGCTGAATATTCTGGCAAATGGCTGGCTGACCTATCAAACAATGGCTTGCCGAATGTTCGCCCGCAGTGGTTTCTATCAATCGGGTGGTGCCTTTGGCTTCCGCGATCAGTTACAGGATGTGTTGGCTTTGTTGCATAACAAGCCCGATATGGCCCGGGAGCAGATTTTATTAAGTGCATCCCGACAGTTTACCGAAGGAGATGTACAGCACTGGTGGCATCCGCCGGAGGGCAGAGGAGTGCGTACCCGCTGTTCGGATGATATGCTCTGGCTGCCATTTGTGGTTTCGAAATATGTTGCAGCCACAGGCGATACAGAAATATTAGGCGTTCCGATCGGCTTCCTTGAAAGTCGTACTCTCTTTGATGGAGAAGAGACACTCTACGATCTGCCGGTTAGCGGGGGTATCCAGGCAACATTATATGAGCATTGTAAACGCGCCATCGGGTACAGTTTGCGCTTTGGCAGCCATGGCTTGCCCTTCATCGGGGCCGGCGACTGGAACGATGGTATGGATCAGGTTGGTCATAAAGGCGAGGGCGAAAGTGTTTGGCTGGCGTTCTTCCTGTATGATATTCTTAAAAAATTTGCTGATGTCGCTGCTGATTTTCAGGATGCCGTCTTTGCTGAAACTTGTAAAACAGAAGCAGCCAGGCTACAGATCAATATTGAACAATCAGGATGGGACGGTAAATGGTATCGCCGCGCATATTTTGATGATGGTACACCTTTAGGCTCGGCTCAAAATGCCGAATGTAGCATTGACGCTATTGCACAGAGCTGGTCTGTTTTATCGGGCGCGGGGAGCAAAGAGAGGAGCAAGATGGGTATGGCCTCGCTCGATAAACATTTGGTTAGAAGAGATCTTAAGCTTATTCAGCTACTCGATCCCCCTTTTGACGCAAAAGGACCGAATCCGGGGTATATCCGTGGTTATGTTCCCGGTGTTCGTGAAAATGGCGGCCAATATTCACACGCTGCCATCTGGACCTTAATGGCTTTTGCGGCCCTCGGCGATCGTGAAAAGGTTTATGAATTATTCAGTCTTATCCAACCTTTAAACCATGCATCAACCGCTGCTGATGTGAAGATATACAAAGTTGAACCTTATGTGATGGCTGCAGATGTGTATGCAAATGAATCGCATAGGGGCCGGGGCGGATGGACATGGTATACGGGCTCGGCAGGCTGGATGTATCAGTTCATTACCAGTTCGTTGCTCGGGTTGGAACTGAGGGGTGACAAACTGATTATTAAACCTTGTTTCCCGCAGGAGTGGCCCTCAGTGCAGATTCAATATCGTTATGGAAAGGCTGTTTATAAATTTGTCATTTTTCAATCCACGGATGGAAAAACATATCATCGAATGGGGGGCAATAATTACGAAGGCAATGGGATCCAGTTAGTCGATGATGGAATACTGCATGAGGTTGAGGTATATGTTGACTCTCTGCTGCTTGTCGCTTCGGAAGAACGGACATCATAATTAAGGGTTTATATAAAAAAGGGGCCGGATCTAACGATCTGACCCCTCTTTTTTTATGTTCGATTTCAACCTTTTTCCTGGAGTTCTGTTATTTTCAATCGATGGATGAAAGAACATATCATCGAATCGCGTGCAATAATTACGAAGGCAATATGATCCAGTCAGTCGATGATGGTATAGTGCATGAGGTTGAGGTATATGTTGGTTCTCTGCTGCTTGTCGCTTCGGAAGAACAGACACCGTATTAAAGATTTATATAAAAAAGAGGGGCCAAATCTTACGATCTGACCCCTCTTTTTTATATTTAATTTGAACTTACTTTCCTGGAATTATATCAATTATAACTGTTCTGTTATAAAAGCGTTCTTCCGGAAGCTTATTTTCAAACGGCGTGCGGTTTGAATCTTCCCCAAAACCAAAGGTTTCAAACCTTACATTGCTTTTGCCTGCAGTTGTTAAAGCTCTTTGAATTATTTTCTGAGTTTCCATTGCTCTGCTATGAGATAACTTGTGATTATAATCTTCTTCTCCGATGATATCCGTGTGACCATGTACAATCACAGTAGAGCCAGAAGTGATTAGCGGTGAAACTACATCAGATAAGAATTTATCATACGATGATATCGAGTTTGATTTATCAAAATCGAATAAGATACTGTAGCGGAATCCCTTTTCTGTAGTTTCATCCTGGCGTACCAAAGAAACCGTACTTTCTTTTCTTACAGACAGTCCATTTTTAGTCTCACCGAGCATTATCACTTTATAACTGCCCGATTTGTTATTGCCTAAAATCGATGCGCCGGTCATACTTTCCTGGTCACGCGTAAATGGTCCGTAGTGTTGAACTGTTCCTTTTTCATCTGTTAAATCTAATGTCCATGACTTAAGGACCGCATTTGCCCCGTCGACATTGAATATCACATGACTATCCAGGGGATCAATTTGTGTGGCAAGAATTTGTACAGGTTTCATCATTCCACCACCAACTTCCATTAGCAGTTCTGGTGATGCACTAGTAATATCTACCCTGCGATCTCCTTCGCGAAGAAGAACCAGTTCTTTTGTGCCACCTGGTTGTTCTGATGGGATAAGTGGTTTTGTACGTCCATTAGTCGAGATACGTGAAGCGTTGATTCCGAAAACAGATACCATGTATTGCTTAATGGCTTCTGCAAACAGCTTGCCTTCCTGAGGTCCGTTTGCTGATGCTCCGCTTAATGCAATCGCAGCACCTGGATTAGCTCTCATTCTGTCTCCTAAAATATTCAGGATATTGTGATACACATTTAATTGTCTTGCCGAGCGTCCGGTCATATTTGTGGACTGTTCATTTTGCAATGACACTTCTTTAAACGAGGATGCCTGATTGTTTGTAAGAAGTATATACCTGGTTGGAATAGCTGTTGAACCTTCATTGAAGAACACAGAGTTGCGAAGTGGCAGTGTCTCGCTTACCAGGCGCTTTACCGGGATTGTTTTCGGCGCACGAACAGCAAATGTAACATCACGTAGAGGGACTGCAACCGTAGGGACCTCTGTTTCTTTTGCCTTTCCTGCTCTGCCAAACTTCAGCGCTATACCTGCTCTTACTGTCGATACCGACCAGCTTTCAATATTACGAGCATCCTGACCGAAGTATGGATGGTAGGAGATGAAAGGTGAGAGAGATGCCTTTGTTCTGCTGTTCGCTGAAGAAATCGGCAAGTCATAACCCATTCCAATCTGACCTGAAAATATAGTTGAATTTATCTCGCTAAAATCCTCATTTGTATCAGGCTGCTTTAGTTGCGTGTAGTTAAATTCCTTCTGCATTGCAAATGCTACACGGGGCCCTGCAAAAAAGAAAAGATTTGTTTTAGGTACACCCAAGCGTAAGGCAGGTTCGACGGTGATATAATCAAGATTTGTTTTTAGTGTAGCCGGACAATCACATGGAGCCATTACACTGTCAAACTTGCCGCCACGACCATCGTAACCAACATTAAGCATAAAGCCCAGCATACCTGCAGGACGATATTCCATTAAAAGTGAACCATATGGACGTATTCCGTTTCCTTTGTGAAAGGCTGTCGGAACAATTAGTGAATTGTTTAAACGCTGTGTAGTACCGCTGTACAAATTTATGTTTGCTGCACCTGATACACCGAACCACCATCTTGGCTGTGTTGTTTGAGCCATAGCAATGCTTTGGCTAAGGATTATCACCAGAGAACAGATGATAACGTTTACTGTACTTTTATTTATGGGTAACATAATAATATCTTTTAGATTAATTTTTGTTTGACAAATAGCTTTAAAAAATACCCGCCGACAGACGGGTATTGTATTTTAAGGTTGGATAATTGTAGTTCCAATTAATGTAACTGCTGTTTGTGCTAACAACCTGCCGGTTACTATGGTACCATTGTTCGCCGAGATCAATGTTTTACTCAGAATGATACCACTAAAGTTAGTGTTCGTTCCAAGTGTTGCCTGACCTGCAACTACCCACATAATGTTCTTGGCTTGTGCACCACCCTGAAGTACGACTCTGGCGCTATTACTTACTGTAAGGTCCTGTGCTATCTGGAATACCCATGTATCATTTACACCACCTGTAAGTGTAAGCGTAGTATTCGGATCAATAAGTACGCCGGTACTCCATTTATATAAACCGGGAGCAAGGTCTAATCCGGAAATACTTCCGGCCCCTCTTTCGAGAACCGGCGCAGGAGTTACCAGGCCGTTTGCAGTAGTATATGCGGTTTCCATGTTCGATACAGCAGTAGTCATGTTTGACGGCGTTGGAGTTGCATAATCCGAGGCATATATTCTGCCGGTTACAATAGGTGAGCGTGAATATTGTCCGCTGGCATCCATGATTAAGCCAAATCCTGTTATTGCAGTTGCCGCTGCAGGACTCACACCCATATCACCGTTTACTAACGTGATGCCTGTTGTTGAAATACCAGCCTTTGTTAAGATAGAGAAATTACCTGCACCTCCTAAACCTGGAAGATTCGGACCAACTCCTGTACCTGCAATTGGACCCCCAAGGGCAAAGTTTGCCGTGATGTTTTTATTTGCATTTACAGTCAATGTCAATGGATTGGTTGATCCTGTTGCATCTCCGCCCCAGCCTGTGAATGAATAACCACTATTTGGTATTGCTCTGATTGTAGCAGATGTTCCTGACGCATATACACCCGAGCCGGTTGTTGTTCCGCCTGCCGTTGGATTTGATGTAACAAGAACCGTAAAAGTTGGAACCTGACTGAAATTTGCGACTAAGTCTACATTCCCTGCCATATTAAACTGGTAGCTTGCATTGGAAGAAAGGGAAACAGTTGGTGCACCTGCCTTTGTCCAGTTAACAAAAGTATATCCAGCATTTGGCGTGGCTGTTACTGTAACTGACGAGCCCTGGGCAAAATCTCCCGCACCGGCAGATGTTCCGCCCGCTACCGGATTTGATGATAAGGTGATTCTTGGAACAGTTGTAAAGCTCCAGACATAATCTTCAACCATGGAGGTACGTAAAGTGTCTTTCGCACCCGTAGTAACAGTTCCGGTGTAAGTTGTGAAAGGTTGCAGGTCTGTCGCGGGATCAAAAGTAAATGATTTCCCATCTGCAGAGGGGCCTACTGTGCCTGTGATAGCTGTACTGCCTTGCTTTAAAAGAACTGTTGTAGTATTAACGGTTGAGCCCTTCATGTCGGTATTGAAGGTTAAACCGATAACTTTATTCACGGCTACATCCACCGCACCGTTTATAGGGTCGGTGGTAACTACCGGACAAGCGCCCGAAATTTCACCTTCAAAATCATCCTTCTTGCATCCTGTAATAAAGGCTGCGAGTATTACCAGAAATAAGAGTAAAGTAGCGTATACTTTTGAATAGCCCCGGCTTTGACGCGCAGCAGTACTATTCCTGAACAATGTAAGATTTGTAGTCATGATTTTTAGTTTTTAATTTGATTTCTTGAGAGAGAAATTCAGATGACACCTGTCTTTTTATTTACGACAGGGTGTTAAGATTTTAGATTCGGACGTGTGCGCATCCGGCTGGCTATGCACTGATGGACGAGCATGAAGCCCTTTAAATGTGTGGAAATAGTAATGGTTCTTAAGTCGCGGATCCCGGAGTGATAATCCTGGTTTCGTAAGTTAATAAAGGTGTTTTCTAATCTGAGTTTTTCCAACTCAGGCTTGGTTGCAATCCTGCAATAAAGACGTATGAGATTTTCTATATCAACCTTACTTGCAAAACAAGGGCCTGAAATAATTTGCATAAAGTTTTATAAACGAGGACATGTGTTGTAGTGGCTTTTGCAAGCAGAGGATCAAGTTTATTTATGTTTTTAAATAAAGAAATATATTTATCCTTAATTAAATTTAATTTACTAAAATTTAATTAAAGTTAAATAAGTGCTCGTTTCTGACTAAAAGTGGAGCAATTTAAGGTCAGTTTGTAAAGCTACGCAACTGCATAAGTTTTAAGCCTCCATAATTCGTCAGTTTGTGTAAAAGAAGAGTCTTCGTATACATCTCAGTGGTGTTAAATTAAAAAGCATAAACAGTTTTATTGATAATACAGCCAAACGGCGTTCATTCTCCTTAAAAAGGAGATTTTTTGCAATCTATCCCCCCTCTGATTGACCATTTTACCTCTTCTGTACAGCCCTGCTAATCGCGAACTTAGTAAGGTTCTAACAAGTATAATTCTTCAATCATTTCCTCGAAAAAATGATTGATCGATAAAGCAGTTAGAGCGCCAATTGTAAAGTAACCACGCATGTGAATATCAAAAATGGCTTGGTGAAGGCGATCGGAATTCGCAAAAAACAAACAAAAAAAATAAACCAGATGAAGTAGAGTATAAGAATCCATTTTATTTGTCTTGTTAATAAGATGCAAGCAGAAAAACTGGACGACTTTGAGGAAGACAGGATTTTGCCTTTCAATTTCAAACTGCAGATATCAGAAGAATCTGTCAGAGAAAACTGGGAAGCAATTCGGAAAGCAATTGAAAAATTGGAACAAGATTCTGATTCTTTATAAGTCAAACTATACTCAGTATCTCATCAATATAATACATGATTTACTCAGGTATAAGATGCAAAAGAACACTGTAGAATTTTCGAAGCTTTGGGAAGATGTTTGTAACGGTAATCAGGGAGCCTATGCAACCCTGCATTTCCACCTGTATCCCGGCCTTTTTACTTATGTAAAAAGTATCCTAAAAGATGAGGATCAGGCGAACGATCTGTTGCAGGATATGTTTATAAAGCTATGGCTTAAAAAGACAAGTATCGGAAAGATAGAAAATGTGAAGTCGTACTTTTATACAAGCATCCGTTCAATTGCTCTTAATCATATTAGACGTACCAAGCTGCAGGATACGAAACTTGCTTCGCTCATTTTTGCCGATATTCAGTTCTCCGCAGAAGATGTTATTACAGAAAGAGAAAGTAATCTAAGGCTCAAAGCCGTGATAAGCAATGCCTTAAATAGACTTCCTCCGCGTCAGAAAGAGGTTATTTATCTCCGGTTTTATGAAAGTATGGATTATAATCAGATAGTTGATATTACAGGAATTAAGTATCAATCTGTAATAAATCATGTTCATAGGGCAATCCAAACATTGAGAGACGAATTCAGATATGGAGAGGAGCTTTCTGTTGCATAATTCATTAAAGATCCTTGTATAAGTGTTTAAAAAATTTTCATGGGTAAATTGGTTAGAGGTGTCCTTGAGGCACCTTTTTATTTTATACATAGAGAAAAAATGAAATTTAGGGCGGAACCAGGGGGCGCTAAAATAGTCAAAGGGATGTTCCTGGTTTAAATTTCAAGAGATTTCTTATAGTCTCGAAAATGTAGTAAATTAGTAATCCCTTTATAATTAGAGATAACCAATATGTGAATACACAAAGGAGAGAGTGTATTCAGATTCCCTTTATAAACTGAGGGATGATGAACCGGAGAATGAGAGATTACAATTCGAATTATTAATGCAGTTCAGGCTTTTTGCTAGTTTATTTTCTTTCCTTGTTATATTCTTACCAACAAGTAACGGGCAAAACCTTACTTACCTGGGTATGGAACAAGGTTTATCCAATAGTACCGTTACTTCAATCTATAAGGATCTTTACGGTTTTATTTGGTTTGGCACTTTTGACGGTTTAAATCGTTTTGATGGTCATACATTTACCCGTTTTCGTAATCAGATAGGTGATTCTACAAGCATTCCCGATAGCTACATAAATGCTATCGAGGGTACTCCAGACGGGAAGATATATGTTGCAACAAAAAGTGGCGCCGCTATATTAGACGACAAAGTATTCAAGTTCTCTTCTGTAAAGTATCGAACTTCCTCCAAATCATTAACTTCGCTGGCTATTTCCCGCCCGGTAACTTCCATCAAAGCCACTAATAAGGGAGATGTTTTTATAGGGACAACTGGTCTCGGTTTGCTCCTGTTGAAAAAATACGAGAAATATGCTTCCCCGATACTCATCAATAATAGTACGGATAACTCAATCGCCGGACTTGCAGTAGACAAAAATGATAATGTTTGGTTTCTTTCCGTACAGTCGGGAGTAGGCTTATATAATAGAAAATCGGGCAGAGTTGAAATTGTTGATGCTAATTTGAAAAATGGGACCTGTATAAAATTTCATTCAAATGGTGATTTATGGGTAGGGACGAATTCAGGTTTGTTTAAATATAGCAAAGCCGATAAGAAATTCATTCCTTACGATTTATCCGGCTTAAATCTCGCTGCCAGCCGGATAATGGATATAACTTTCGAAAAGCACAATCTTTTATGGGTTTCTACGGATGGAGATGGTTTACCTGTGGTCGATATCATGGCTAACAAAGTTGTCCAGAAGTTAGAACAAAGTGATAACAACTCTTTATCGAGTAATTCTCTCTATACCGTTTACATCGATAATGAAGCCCGGAAGTGGATTGGCACAATGAGAGGCGGGGTTAATATTATCGATGCAAAAAAGAACGTTTTTAAAACGATAAAGCATGAGCCTTTCAATTCAAATAGCCTGATCCATAATACAGTTTTTTCTTTCTGCGAAGATGGAAATAACATTTGGATTGGTACCGACGGAGGCGGAATTAGTGTCTGGAATAGAAAACTCAATTCCTTTAAGCCATATGTGTTTAGTAATGCCGATAAGTTTCATTCCGGAGCTAATCAGGTTACATCAATTGTTAAAGATCAGCAACAGAATATATGGATAGCAAGCTATGGAGCAGGGGTTAAGAGGTATAATAAAAAAACAGGGAAGTTTGAAAATATTCCTTTTTTGCAGACTGATAAAGGGGCTAAATACGTTTTTAGGCTTTTTATTGACAGTGATAAGAATATATGGGCGGGCTGTATCAGAGGACGCTTGGCGGGTAACCTACCCAGATGTCTATTTAAGTATGATCCTATCGGGAACAGGTTTATAAGCGAGCCTTTTCCTGTTACACACGACGTTCTCTCAATAACAGAAGATCATTCGGGGAATTTATGGGTGGGCACCATAGACGGTGCATTAATGCTGAATAAGAAAACGGGAAAGCTGAAAACGTTTATTAATGAGGGTATTTTTATACGAGCGGTTTACGTAGACAAAGCAGGCCTGGTTTGGATGGGTACTTATGGAAATGGCCTGGCAATTTATAATCCTAAAACAGATAAATTAAAGTATTATACGGAGAAAAATGGACTTACAAATAACATTGTAGTTAATATCGAGGAGGATAGTGGCGGAAACATTTGGCTGGCAACTTTTAATGGCTTATCCCGATTCAATCGTAAATATGCCAGGTTTGAAAATTTTTATGGCGAGGATGGTCTTCAATCCAGTCATTTCTATTATAATGCTTCATTAAAACTACGCAGCGGCGAGTTGATGTTCGGAGGGATAAAAGGGTTTACGATTTTCAATCCTGCCCATGTTCCGGTTCACAAAGGTTTTCCGCCGGTACTTATAACAGGTCTCAAAGTTTTGAATATGCCCGTTGATGCCGGAAGCGGATATATAAAGAACTCAACGAATATTTACAATTTAAACCGCATTGTACTTCCCTACGAGAAATCGATGTTTTCACTTGATTTTGTAGCCCTTGAATACTCGTTGCCCGAAAAAATCAAATATGCTTATTTTTTAAAAGGCTGGGATAAAGCCTGGAATTACACAAATAATATTCGCACGTTAAGTTACTCCCGTTTAAACGAAGGTAATTACACCCTCGAAATAAAATCAACTAATGCTTCTGGCCTTTGGAATTCAAAGAGCAAACTTATTGAAATAAAGGTCCTGCCACCATGGTACCGTTCTTGGTGGGCTTATTGTTTGTATCTGGCATTGGCGGGTTCGGCGGTGTACGCCTACATATTTTACACTAAGCAAAAAGCCAAACTGGAATTCGATGTTAAACTGGCGACACTGAAAGCTGCCCAGGAAGCAGAATTGAACGAAAAGAAAATCTCCTTTTTTACCAATATCGCGCACGAACTGCGATCTCCTTTAACGCTTATCGTTAATCCTATTAAAGATCTGTTAAACAACGATGGCAAGAATATTAACCTTGTGGATGTTGGTGCCGTGCACCGCAATACAAAACGCTTGTTAAGCCTGGTAGATCAGCTGTTATTGTTCAAAAGCACCGAAAATGAGCTGTCGGATCTTAAGCCGGAGCTGTTAGATCTGAGTGAAGTTTGTAATGAAGTTTTCCTCTGTTTCACTAATCAGGTTAAAAAACGTGCGATCGATTATCGTTTTGAAAATTTGGCGGGAGATATTAAGGTGTTTGCGGACAGGGAGAAAATCGAGATCGTTCTATTTAACTTATTGTCGAATGCTATAAAATATACAGTTGAAAAAGGATTGGTGCTTCTTGTGTTGAGAGATTCTGAACAGACTGTAGAGTTGTTGGTGAAGAATACGGGTCCTGTAATTCCTGCCGAAACAGGTGAGATGCTGTTCGAGAAATTTTTCAGACTGGATCAATCAGACAAATCTTCTAAAAAGAGTGGTTTTGGCATCGGATTATTTATTTCAAAAAAAATAGCCGAGAAGCAAGGCGGATCACTTTCTTACACAAGCAGTGCGGAAGATGGAACTACTTTTAGCTATACAATCCCAAAAAATATCGATGACATAGATTTATCAGAGCTGGTAGAAAATAAAAGCGGAAATACACATTTGTTAGATGAATTATTTGTAGATATAACTGATGAGAATACCGGCAGGAGAACGCTTTCGCAGGACATGAGTCATGTATATCAAGGGTTGGTAGAGAAGAAGCCGAAGGTGTTATTAGTTGATGATGATGGAGAGATAAGAGCGTACGTCAAACAAATTTTGGCGGGTTCTTACAATATACTCGAGGCAGAAAACGCACTCGAGGGCTGGGAACTGTTAAAAAAATCAGATCCTGATATTGTCATTTCAGACATTGTAATGCCGGGAATTAGCGGAGTAGATTTTTGCGCGAAAATTAAGGAGTCGAGAGAATATAGTCATATACCGGTTATTCTACTTACAGGAACATCGTCGCCAGAAGTAAAATTAAAGGGAATAGAATGCGGAGCGGATGACTATATAACCAAGCCATTTGGAAACGAACTGTTGATTGCTCGTATCAAAAGTATTTTGAAGGGACTGGATTCATTGAAAAAATACTTTTTTAATGAAGTAACTCTTCAGAATAATACCGAAAAAGTATCAGAAGAGTACAGCGTATTTCTGAAAAAATGTATAGAAATAATAGAAGTGAAATTACAGGATGACAATTTTAATGTAAAGGTTTTTGTAAGCGAGATGGGCATGAGTCACTCAAATCTATTCAGGAGAGTTAAAGCGATTTCCGGACTTTCTATAAGTGAATTCATCAGGTATATCCGGTTAAGGAAAGCTGCAGAATTGATGATTCAAACAGATATTCAGGTTAAAGAAGTGGGCTACAGTGTAGGAATTCATGATGCTCGGTACTTTCGGGAGCAGTTCAGTAAGGTATTTGGCTTAAACCCTTCAGAATATATAAAAAAATATCGCCGCACTTTTTTGCGGGCTCCGGGGAGCTGATTTCAGGGATCCTTCTTTTCTGATACCTCTTAAGCTCCTCGGATTCGTGAGGGTCCCTTAACTATATTCTCAACATCAAACCTGGACTTCGATCTTGATGATCTTGCTCATGATGTGCAACATCTCTTGATCGTATCTTCGGCATGCAGTGTTAAATCAATCCTTTTCCAGCGCCTCCACAAGCTGTTTCGGACAAAATTTTATTTTGAATAAAATTAAATTTTGTAGGGTATGAAACTATACCCAAAGGTGTCTAAATATAAAGAATACACTATTGCACCTTTAGCTTGAAGCGAACCGTGTTGAGGTTTTTATAGGGTTAAGTTATTGACAATCAGTGTGTAAT
>CBIHLM010000007.1:0-91658 GCA_966210515.1 uncultured Pedobacter sp. | reverse complement strand
TGTTACGACTTAATTAAAATCAATTATAAAGTCCTATTTTAAAATTTTCTGTACTCCTGATATCGGTAGCAGAAGCTCCAATCATAATTTTGAAATTACCAGGTTCTGCAATCCATGTATTTATTTTGTCATTGTAGTAAGAAAGTTCCTCTGATCTTTGCTGAAGTTAAAAGTAGCTTCCTCAGATTCAACAATGATTTGCCCCTTCTTATTCGTAAAAAAACGGTAAGCTACACCATCGTTATAGGCTCTTAAAACCAAACCGAAATCACCCTTAAAGCTTACCGTAAGCTGATTATATTCATCAATCACCGTTTTCTTTTTATAAACTGGTGTTGCAAAAGATGTGTTAACTTTTGAGCTTTTAGTATTAATAACTTTTGCATTATCCTAAAATGCCCCCGTTACCAAGTGTTAATGAAATGGCTGAAGGAGCAATAACTTCTGTATTTTCATGTTTGACAGACCATGAAATCTTCGATCCGCTTTCCAAAGCCATGTCAATCTTCCCGTTAGGAGACTTTACGTGGATTACATTACTTTGAGAATAAGCGAGCGAAACCAATAAAATTGCCGGAGCAGTTAAAAAAATATTTATAAAATGTTTCATGATTACTCTACTATTGGCCTTCTGCTTTGCAGCTTGGGCCAAAATTTTAACACCTTGTTTTAATATGATATCTCCCGTACTTAAAATTATTAGGAAGAACAAGAATTTATACTATATCCGATACTCCCTTCTCTAGTTAAACTCCGCCTTCTTAACCACATTAAACTCTAAAACCTGAGAACCCACCTGTCCTTGCTCTGATAGCGATTGAACAACAACAAAATATTTCCCCGCCAGATCTGAAGTAAAAAAACCTAAGCGAGCTTTTCCCTTTGCATCGGTTTGATTATTGGCACTCCAGAAAAGCGTTGTTCTGTAGTCGGGTAATCGGGAGATTTGTGCATTATCTCCTTCATACATCGGCGAATAAAATTCTTTTCGGTTTTGCATACCCTCGTAATCCACCACCAAGGCTTGTTTTGGCAATTCAAAGCTGGCCAAATCGCCTTTATAGGTATGAAAGCTGATTATCCCATGAAAAATATTTTGCCCATAAACAAACGCTCTGTTTACCACTTCCAGCTTTTGCAACTTCAGCGGATCGAATCTAATTATGGACTTTCCATCGTCAAACACAGGCACGCCATCAACCATAATAAAAGGCGCCCCATGGTCAAAATCCAGAATATTGAGATCAGGAACATTCAGATGATACTCGCGTTTTCTGATAGTTACAAGAACCTCAGGCACGTATTCTCTAAGCACCTCTTCCATTGTTGCAAAACGCACATAATCATCCAGCAGATAAGCCTTTGCAGGGTGATTATAAAAGGCAGCAGAATCTACAGGAACGGCGATTTCTTCATTTAAACACTTTGAGTTAAATACATTATTAACCTGCATGGCAACACTACGGCCAAGCAAATCGGCAGGAAACTGTTTAACAGAGAACGCTGGCCTTTTTGCTTCGGAAAACTTATTCGCGAAAGGAGAAAGGATCTCTATCTTGGAAAGACTGTCTGATCGGGGATCTACCTGGGCTATGATCTCGGACTGACCATAAAAATCCTTGGTATAGAACTTCACCTCGCCTTTATTATCGCTGGTGCCCGTAAAAAGCCTCACCTTTTTATCCGGAATTGACAAGAAAACCGATTCATCGAAAACTGGCGTTCCCTGTTTACTCAATCTGGCTGTTATTATATGACCATGCATTTCGGGTTGATACGGATAGCTTTGCTGTTTCGCAGTTAGTACATCATTCCACTTAAACCTGCTCCAGCCATGCGTAAGCATCAAATTATCCATAGCCGCCGCTTCTGACGGGTTTTTCAGGTACCAGTTCACATTTTCTATGTTTCCCCTCAATTCTGAATTTAGCAGCAATGAACCTACAATGTCTGCTTCCTCGGTAAGGATCGAATCTGCACGATAAACTGCCAGCGAAAAATTGGTAGAAGCCGGAATTGCATTAACAGCTTGCTCTATATCTATATCGACCTTTTGGCGGGTTAAATATTCGGATTTATCGGTCTTTAGCCTGATTTGCAACTGATGTTCCGGTTGCTTAAAATACAAACGTTCGCATAAGGGACGCCCTGAATTGAAAAGAGTAATATGAGCAATCCCGTCATTCAATTTATTTACAGGAATTGAAAAGCCTTCAGCAATCTTATTTGCATTAAGCGATTGCGTAAATACCATTTTTCGCCCCGAGTGTACCACTAATGTAAAGGCGCTTTCATTGGCAATCTTTGCCTGAACATCCACCTTCAAAACCGGAGCTGTTTCGTGTTTAACTGCTAAAACCGCTCCAGCGGTATGTATCTCCGGCAAACTCAAGTTTTGCTTTTCATTATCACGAACTATAACCGCTTTATAGGATTGACCCTCAAGCGGCGTAAACCAAAAGCTTCCGATGCCGAATTTATGAGGCTGAAATCTTACAATGGTATCATTAACACTGTTCACAATGGCCCCGCTAAACCCAAAGCTTTTACCTTCAGAATCCACTGCACGGAATGCTACTTTACTCTTCAAGCCGTACACCAAATTTCCTCCTTCCGGAAAAAAACGAACGGCATATTGTTTTTCAGTTAAAGCTTGCGCCGATACAGGCTCATCTTTTAATGTATTAAGAATATTGATCTCTTTGTGAAAGAAAAACTCAGGATCGAAATTTTTCATCCAGGCAGTATAAGCCCTAAGTGTATAATTACCCGAAACAAGTGTTGCCGGAAGATACAAAGACCCTGCCCCGCTTCCCCTTGTAAGCGCGATCTTGGTTTGAAGCACCGGCTTATTTTCATTATTGAGTACCTCTACATAAGCCACTTTACTTACATTGCAAGGCCAATTGGTATAGGGTTCTACATTATAAACTTTTAGCCAGAGAATTTCACCCCCCAGATAAGCGTATTTATCGGTATGAACATATATTTTTTCCCGAAAGTTGTTTTCCAGGTAAGTAGAAAACTGCTTCTCTAAATCTCCTGCCCATACGTTTTGGGCACTGGTTTCAATGTGAAAGCTTAAAATAAAAAGCAATATTAAAATAAAGGTATTCTTCATAAAAGCGGAGGTTAGTTTGGCCAGTAAGATGGTTTAATATCTGATCCCAGAAAGCGGCAATCAATGCATGTTCTGGTAGCCATATCATAGCCTTCCTCCCCCTTTTCATTTGCACTTGCTTGTATAATCAGACTACCGCTGCTGAGAACATCTCCAGTTTTTACAAAAAAGCGTTCACAGGAATGCAGGAACATCCACTCCCTGTTGATTGCGGGTTTATCAGACTTGCTTATAAACAAACGTTTCTGAACCACCGTGCCGGCACTTATAAAACCAATAACCGCCTCTGCCGGATCAGAGACACACACCATGTTCCCTTTTAACTCAGAAGGCTGCGGGTCAAAGATACCGCCGATCTGGTCGGTGTTTTTCCGCATATTATCCAGGTACAGGTAAGCCTCTTTTGTTAACCCATACTGACGCACCTGAATGCTATATTGTTCTGCAACCCGTTCAGTATTACCTTTAATAAAAATTATTGGAGCCCGGGAGATTTTGTCGGCAAGGAGACGTTCAGACGTACCCAGTATAATCCGGCTAGAGCTGGCATTTACCCAACAGCGACTGATATTAATGCTTGCATCCCGACTAATTATTCTATTGTCTTTGACCTCGAAATAAGATGGAAAGGCTGAGTGAATTTCCCAGGTTTCGTCATAATCCCAGGTGTAATAACGGGTATTATTGGAATCATCATGAGTATTGACGTATACCTGAAATCCTCCATTTTCTATCCCGAAATTCAAACTATCTAATGCAGGAGTTACTTTACAAGTCAACGCTTCAGATCGATAGATCTTGCCATTTGAAGTAGTAATTCGTAAGCGGTATTGCTTATTGACACTCAAATTAAACGTATTTAAAACACAAGTACCCTGAGCGTTGGAAATTCCACCAACCAGTACTGCGCCATCTGCAGTCTCTATGGCGACTTCAGCCTTCGCCTCCGGGGCGAGTGTACTTGTAACAGCTACGTCTACTGTGCGGTTAACGCGAATGGTAGTAGAACCACCAATATGAATATAGCCTTCAACAACCAGCAGGTTTTTATTACGTGCATCAACTTCTGGTTTATAAGGATCTTTGCAGGCAAATAAACTAAGGCAAAGCAAGCTGATATAAATACAAAGGTTTTTCATTTAAATAATTTGTTTTTTAATGGTAATGAAGCTATCATGTGCAGCAGTTTTTGTTCATCGCCGTTTGTGTGCAATGCACATGATGGTCTCATTTGAATCGGATATTGTAATTAACGAAGGGTATAGCAGTTCCGAAAATGGACAATTTATAACCATTTAGCCGGCCGTTCTCTGATGCGAAATAGGTTGAGAAGGCATTTTTACGACCGGTAAGGTTGTACACCCCGAAAGTCCACGAATTGTGGGAAAACTGTTTTAATTTGTGGTTACCAAGGACATTCAGCGAAAAATCAGATCTGAAATAATCAGGTATGCGATATTCGTTTCTGTTGGAGTAAAAAACCCGTTGCCCGCCCATATAGTAATATTTGCCAACAGGCAAGGTAATCGGACGACCAGTGCTGTAGGTTGTATTTACCGATACACTTACCCTGTGCGATAAACGATAGTTTCCAATCAGCGTAAAATCATGTGGTTTATCGTAATTGGACGGATAGTAGTTTCCCTCATTGATAGAATTAGCTCCGGTTTTATCTTCGGTTTTCAACTTGGTCCGGCTGTAGGTGTAGCTCACCCAGCCATTCAGCTTTCCGGTTAACTTCTTCACCATAAACTCAACACCATAAGCTTTGCCCTGCGTTGGCAATACATCCTGTTCAATTTTATGATTGAGGATTAGCACAGCGCCACTTTTATAATCAAGATAATCGTTCATCTCTTTCTGATAGCCCTCGACAGATGTTTCGATCGTATTGTGTTTAAAGTTTTTATACAAACCAACCGACAACTGATTACCGGTTTGCGGACGTATATTCCTATCGCTAAGCTTCCAAACATCTGTAGGAGAAATAGAAGTTGTATTAGTGAGCATATGAATGTATTGCCGCAGCGAATTATAGCTCGCCTTGAATGAAAAATCACTTGTTATAGCAAAACGGGCACCTAAACGATATTCGGGTCCCTGATAGGTTTTAGCGATGTCGCCCTTACTGTAACTTTTAACTTCTGCAAGGTTGGCATCACTCTTTGCAAATCCATCGGGATAAAGATTGACATTTGCCGGCCCCAGACTATTAAACAGCGAATATCGTAACCCGGCGTTTAAGGTTAACCACTTTGTAACATCGTAACGATCCTCCACAAACACAGCACTTTCAAGAGCCTGCTCTCCAGGCAGGGCATCAGCAATAACCAGCGATTTTTCACTGTAAGGCTGTAATGAACCAGGTTTACTTACATAATAAATAGAACTAAACCCGAATTCAAGGCTTTGCTTCGGATTAGGGTAGTAGTTAAAATTGAGTTTAACATTAGTTTGCTGAATGCTGAATTTCAACCGATAATCAATATCCTCGTTATAGTTACTATAATTGTTATACTGATAACGATCAATACCTGTAGAAAGAATGCTATTAAGCTTGTTATGAAAACTATGTTTCCACCTCAAAGCCAAATTTTCATTAAGATAACGAAAAGTGGTATCGGTACTCAGATTAGATTTATCTTTACTTAAATATCCTGTAAAGTAAAAACTATTTTTAGCGTTTTGCTGGTGACTTAAATTCAGGTTAAGATCATAAAAGCTGGCACTTGCATCGCGGTAGCCCGATTTCTGTGGCAACAGGTCCATTATCCAATTGGAATAAGTTGTACGTCCGCCAAAAATGAACGAGGTTTTATCCTTGATAATGGGTCCTTCAATATTTAATCGACTGGTAATTAAGCCCAAACCGGCAGTTCCATTAAATTCTTTTTTATTCCCTTCGCGGGAAGTAAGTTCGAGCACAGACGATAATCGCCCTCCGTACTTTGCAGGAATACTGCTTTTGTATAACTGTATATCTTTAATTACTTCTGGATTAAAAGCCGAAAAGAAACCAAAGAAATGGGAGGGATTATAAACTGTAGCTTCGTTATACAAAATCAGGTTCTGATCAACAGCCCCACCGCGAACATTAAAGCCAGTGCTCGACTCGCCTACAGACTTTACTCCCGGCAAGGTTAAAACCACTCTTAAAACATCGGCTTCGCCAAAAACTGTAGGCACTTGTTTTATAGTTTTAATATCCAGCTTTTCAACACCCATTTGCGTACGCCGGATGTTGGAAGCTTTGTCGGCTGTGATTATCACTTCTCTTAATGAAAGCATTTGCTCATTCACATTAATATCCAGCTTACCATCCCCCTCCAGCAGAATTTGCCGGCGGGTATCTCTAAAACCCACGGCCCGGATACTTAGTTCGTGATGCCCTTTTGGCAAACTCAGAGAATAAAATCCATACAGATCTGTAACCGCGCCTACTTTGGGTTTCCCTGTGAATATAGCCACGCCGGAAACGGGCTCACCTGTTTTAGAACTTCTAACATAGCCCGCTAAAGTAGCATTGACCTTATCTCCACCAGATTTATTTCCAATGGTATATACTTTGTTTTCGAGGGTTGCAGGCAAACTATTCTTTTCCGGAGCAAGATCGGCCAGAGAGGCACCGGTCGGAAGCAACGTTTCTTTGCCCTTTTGCGGTTGAAATTGGGTCGGCAGACTGGTAATTATTTGCTTTTCCCTGGTAAGGAAAATAAAATTCTCGTAAATAGAATAGCGATATGCTGTATTATTGAATGCCTTTTCCAACACCTCGCCAACTGAAGCCGAAGTAAGATCCACGCTCACCTTCAAACTATCAAAAACCATATTGTCATAGTAAAAGTGATAGTCTGTTTGGGCTTCAATATGTTTCACGAGATCTACCAGAGGCTTGTTATCTAAATGAATATCTACATATTTTGCAGCAGTTTGAGCATTCGCATTTAATACCGCCAGCGAAATCGAAATAAAAATTATCAGGAACTGTTTCATTTATTTCGTGATTGAATCGTGATACCGGACCAGATTAAGCACTGCGTTTTCCTCGTCCTTACGGAAGTTGAGCTGATTGTTTTTTATGTACTGTTGATTTTGGCTTTGGGTAGATTTGAGCAGCTTGGTTAGGCTCTTTTTATTTTTCAACACGGTATAAACCGAATCCTTTAAAAGATAATACCGATTACGCTGAGAAACCGATCGCTCTACATCTGCCTGAGTGATCCTTTCAGTTACCATTTTTGATCTTTTTACCAGCAAAGAGATTTTACCCTGATACAGGACGTCATAGTATCCGGCTGAAAGGTTATTTTCTTTAGCTTCGGCGTCCTCTATATTGATGTAATTATGTCCCAGAAACGAAAAAGCATCAACTTTTTCAGGGTCGAGGACTATATCTGTTACTTTGTCAAAGTGCAGCAACAACAACTCACCTCGTATAATATCATACATAAGTTCGGCACTACGATAAGTATATCCCTCATAAATAACTGTTCCGGGTTGGTATTGGGAAGTCAGAAAAAAAGCATGTCCACCATTAATGAATCTCGGATGTGTACGATAATACACTTTTCCGTTATAAATAGGAGCCCCCTTCGCGAGCGAGGCGGTAAAATACTCGGTAATATTTGCTGACACACGTGCAACAAATGCACTATCGTTAACTTGTGAACGTGCAGGCTTACAAACAACTGTTGCTAAAACTGTACCGAGCAACAATGTATGGGTTAAATTCATAAATAAAATTAAGGCAATATTTGCGTTAGTATAAAGATTAACGTTCCGGGCTAATGCTGTAATTACTACCTAGAGCATCAAAGCTATTTTTAAGTTTCTTAAATAGTTTACAGGTGACTTATTTCGCTGGTTACGCTGAAATTTGCCTGATGCATATTCGTTTATAGGTATTCTTTTAATAGTTTTAAACAGCCCTTCGTCTGAGAACCGAAAGCTAACTAAGCATAATCTGCATCTTAAAATCGATTCTCAAACTATTGTAAATTATTTCTCATTTACCTCGCTCTGCTATCAAACTTAACTTACTTATGAGACAAATATAACTTGCATTTAAAACCGCGAACGCTTCAAATGTTAAAGAGGTGGCAACTTTTGTTAACCAAAATACTTCAAACTACGGTAGGTTCGCCTGCACCGGTAGCATAAGAAGTTAAATTTCCAATTTATCATATAATTTATATTTAGTCGGATGGATATGCAAATGCCCGAACTGGATGGAATCGAGGCGACTATTGAGATTAGAAAAAGGTGTGCTCATCAACCGAAGATTGTAGCGACTGCCAATGCGCTGGCTGAGGACCGTTTGAAATGTATCGACGCTGGAATGGATAGCTATATGTCTAAACTGTTTAAAACGGAAGATCTGATGGTTATTCTAAAGGAAATTACGGAAGTAACCCGAACAAAATAGAAGAGTCGTTTGGCTGTTAATGAGCTATCAATCACGACTCTTTTTTTCCTGATAAAAACCCTCTACTCATCGTATTCCCGGTTTTTTTTTTGCCGCCATATACTCAGACGGAAGCATATTATACTTTGCTTTAAACGATTTAGCAAAATAATTTGGAGTACTAAAACCAACCATATAGCAAATCTCGGCAATAGTTTTATTGCTTTTTTCCATTAATAAAACGGCTTTTTCTAACTTAATAGATCTGATAAAGTCAACGGGTGTTTTACCGGTTACGTTTAAACATCTTCTATACAACGAAACCCTGCTCATACCCACATGTTTACTCAAATCTTCAACAGATAATTGCTGATTATGGAGGTTCTCTTCTATGTAAAGTAATACCGTGTTAAGAAATTTCACATCATCCGATTCGACCTCCATTTCTGGGGATTGAATGTTGATATGCTTGGAATACGTTTTTTTTAACGTTTGGTGAAGATTAAGTAAATTCTTGATTTTAGAATGTAAAATTTCAAAATTAAAAGGCTTGGTCATGTAATCACTCGCACCTGTTTCCAGTCCTCTTAACTGTTCATCTTCGGCGGTTAAAGCGGTTAATAAAATGATCGGGATATGTTTCGTCCGTTTATCTGATTTTAACTTTTTGCACAACTCAATACCATTCATTTCGGGCATACTTATATCACTTACAACCAATTGTGGATGCAGAGCAAGCGCCTTCTGCCACCCTTCCTTGCCATTCGAAGCTTCTAAAATTTTAAAAGAGGATTTTAAGTTATCCTTAAGATAAAATCTAAAGTCCTCATTATCCTCAACCAACAAAACAAGAGGCGCATTTTTTTTACGGATGTCACTTTCAAGCGATTTTATTTCAGCTGTTGGTTCGGATATCTCGTCATCATTTTCAAAAGCCACATTTTCCAGATCTTCCTGTATATCATGCTCTGAAATTTCCGAAGAGGACAGTAACAGGCGGACAGTAAAACAAGTTCTCAAACCAGGGTCACTTTCAACAATTACCTCTCCGCCATGCATCTTCGCAAACTCTTTAGTAATCGAAAGGCCTATTCCGGTTCCCTGATTGATAATGGCAGAGGACGTTTCATTTTGAAAGAACCGTTCAAAGATCAACTCTTGCTTATCTTGCGGAATACCGATTCCCGAATCTATAACTTTAAGCTCTAGTAAAAACTCATCACCCTCCGGATGTGGCGCCCCATGCAACTCAACGCTCACTCTACCTCCTGCTGGTGTAAACTTAAATGCATTCGACAATAGATTAAATAATATTCTTTCTACCTTATCGTGATCGAACAACACGTATAATTTTTTAACGGTACTACTAAAGTCTAATCTTATTTGCTTTCTTTCTGCCAGGTCAAAAAAAGAATCGGTTGCATCTTTAATAAAAGACACTATTTCGCCTTCGCTTGTATTTAACCTTAATTCATGCTCCTCCATTTTACGAAAGTCCAGCAACTGGTTCACAAGATTTAATAGTCGCCTTGCGTTTCTTTTAATCATTGACAGTTGTCCATTTCTTTGCTTCTCTTTGGACTCATTCAAAAGCTTCTCCACAGGAGCCAGGATCAATGAAATAGGCGTTCTGAACTCGTGGCTGAGGTTTGTTAAAAATTTAATCTTTAGCAGATCAAGTTCGTGCAGTCTCTCAGCTTCCTTCCGTTCTTGTTCGCGCAATTGCCGCGACTGAATTCTTTCCTGAGCTAAGGCAAATTCTTTTTTTAACCTTTTTATTCCCCTGTTTCGAACAGCTAACAACAAAAAGACAGTTGCTAGAACATACAGAACATAAGCCCATGTTGTACGCCAAAAAGGAGGTAAAATGGTAATTTTCAGATGAGTTTCAGCCAAAGCGACCGGAGAGTCTCCACTAAAAGCTTTTACATGGAACATATATTCTCCCGGGTCCAGATTTGTAAAGGTGGCCTTACGCATTTCTGCCGGAACCGTAAGCCAGCGCTTATCGAACCCCTCCAGATTGTACTTGTAAACTATCTTTTGATTATTGAAATAATTGAGTAATGCGAACTTAAGTGAAAAGATATTCTCTTTATAGTTTAGAGTAAGCGCATCAAGCTCTGTTATCGTTTTTGGAAGAATAATATGGTTATCAACACGTTCTCCAACATTAATATTGTGATTAAACATCTCCAGCCCTGTCATTACCAATAGAGAAGGGCGCTGATCATATCTGATCTGTCCTGATCTGAAAATATTGAAGCCATTAGGGCCACCAAAGATCAGTTCGCCCGCTTTTGTTTTACATACAGCGTTCAGATTGAATTGCCTGCTTTGCAAACCGTCTGATTCATTGTATGTGTTGTATCTGAACTGATAGCTTTTTCCGGATGGAACTACAGAAACTTTATAAAGCCCATTTCTGGAACTGTACCAAATGTTATGATACTCATCTTCGGCCATTTCGAACACATGATTCTCCGGCAAACCGACTCTGTAGTTTAAGTTTTTGAAGATTTTAGTTTTCGGATTAAATATGCTAATTCCTTCTCTGGTACCTATCCAAATCCACCCTCTGCTATCTTCAACAATAGAATTAATACTATTGTGTACCAGGCTATTCGTATCCTTATCGTTATATGAATAATGGGTAAATTTATTGTCCCGCGAACTGAGCATACTTAAGCCTTGTGTAGTACCTATCCAAACATTTTTGTTCCTGTCCTGGTATAACGAGGATACAAAGTAAGAATTTAGTGTGTTCTTGACTGATGGATTAAAATGCCTGAAAGACTTACTGGCTGGATCAAATAAATCAAGCCCGCCATACAGGGTTCCAACCCAAAGCCGATTAAAAGAATCCTCTAATATTGCATAAACCCGATTATCTGAAAGACTAGCCGGATGGTTAGTACGTTTGTAATGCGTAAACGTCTTGCCATCAAAAGAGTTTAATCCTCCTAAATAGGTTCCGATCCATAAAAGACCGGAATGATCAATGTAAAGACTGACAATAATATCGCTGGATAAAGAATTATTGTTAGAGGGGTTGTTTCGGAATATCTTAAGCTCACCCGTACTTCTGTTTAGATGTACCAAACCAGCACCATTGGTCCCGATCCATAAATTACCACTATTGTCTTCCGCAAATGCATTAACGTCTTTATATATTGATTTCTTTCCGGTGAAATACTGGTTACGTGGAAAATTGAAAACACTTTTGTGATAGTAACAGATCCCTTTTTTAAATGTACCTATCCATATTATGCCGTTATTGTCCTTATAAAAAGCTCCAAAGCTGTTCTGTCTTAATCCCCTTGGATCGTCTTCATTAGCCAGAATGTAATTTATTTTGGAGGTTTGAACATCTAAGATGTTAATACCCCCATGATCTGTCCCGATCCAGATATCTCCGTCATTTCCTTCGATGATGTTGGTTACATTGTTCGAGCTGAGACCCGAATTATCAGGTTTTTTACCAAAATACCTGAACTTATTACTTGCTGCATCAAGACAATATAATCCGAAGGGGTTGGCTGTACTATAAATAAAAACATTGCCTTTCGAATCGTGGCTAATACTATAATAATCTTCACGCCCACCGAAACGCTTATTTATTGTAAAATATCGATTGGTTACTCTTCTTTGGTTTAAGTCAAACTTATCAAGTACTCCGTTTGTATAAATAATCCATAAAGCACCATGAATATCTGCAACAAAATCGCTTATCTGATGAGAATAAAAAGCGTTTGTGATTCCATTTTTATGCACATACTGCGTTGTATTACTTTTCTCATCATAACAAAAAATACCCTGATAATCAATGTAGAAGTAGTACTTTCCCCGATTGTCTGTTTTTATCTCTTTAAGATATCCTCCCGGAAGCTTGTATTTTTTAAAATGCCTGTCCTGAAACCTTTCAAATTTTTCTGTTGAGGGATCATAAATACTGAAACCACCATTGCATTTAAACCACAAACGTTTTTCTGGCCCCTCAAAAATATTCGTAACATAATCATCCGGTAAGCTCGTGCTGTCTCGTGAATCATGTTTGAAAACCTTGAACTCATACCCATCATAACGGTTGAGACCTGCCATAGTGCCAAACCACATAAATCCCTTATGATCTTTATAAATAGTATTGACCTGATTGTCTGATAATCCGTTAGAAATATCCAGATGAGAAAACTGATAGGAATTTTCCTGAGCCAGAAGAGAATTACACAGTATGAATGTGCTTATGAAAGTTAAAACCCTAAACATATATTTTACTCAATACAGATCACTATCAGAAATCCTTAAATGATTCAAGTTGAAAGCATTAAGTGATACAATTGGTTATCTAAATGGTTAGCTAAACTACGGCTAAATCCTGACATTTCATTTATAAAACACGAAATTATAGCATGGAAAGTAGATTTGTAAAACACTTCTTGTTAGGATATTACGATTATAAAACAACCACAATCTAGGTGACTCAGTGAGAATCACTTGCGTTCCAGTTAAACCCTATAACCGCCCTGGACAGATTAGTATCTGGCAAACAATTTAATAAACCTTCATCGTTCAGCTAAACCCTGGTTCGTGGCAATACTATAATTGGTAAGCTTATATAAAACGTTATTCGCTTTTAAAACTGCGATTGCCTTTCAACTGCCACGCGGACTTCTCGACTTGTAGATAATTGCAAATGGCACCGGATGAGGGCACAAGTTCAACAGGCTCAAGCCGAAACAGTATTTTAAATACTGGATCAACTTGAGCCTGAATTTAATAAATTGCCTACCGGCTATCTAACAGCTATTTTCAGCTTCTGAGCTATATTATCTGATGAATTCCCCAGCTGCAGTGCAAAGTCTCCTGCCTCTACATTCCAATCCTGTTTAGCTTCATCATAAAAAGCCAGATCGGCAACTTTTATGTTCATCTCCACAGTTTTTGTTTCTCCAGGTTGCAGGAATACTTTTTCGAATGCCTTAAGTTCTTTGGCGGGACGAGGCACTGAACAAACCGGGTCGCTTACGTACAACTGTGCGACCTCGGCGCCTGCCCGCGGACCGGTGTTTTTTACCGAAAACCTTAAACGGATAACACCGTCTTTTTCGTAAGTGGTTTTATCTGTGCTAAGCTTCCCTAATTCAAAATTTGTATAAGAAAGTCCGTGTCCAAATGCAAACTGAGGTTTTATCTTCTTAGTATCGAACCAGCGGTAACCTACCAGAATGTCCTCCTTGTAATATTGATTGATGCTGTCGCCCGGGTAAGACAGTTTGCCGAAATAATGGGCTGCGTTATCCTCCAGCTTCTTTGGGAAAGAGAAAGGCAGCTTACCCGATGGGGTTACTTCACCCGAAATAACATCGGCTAATGCATTACCAGCTTCAGAACCGAGGTACCAACCCTGCATAATGGCAGGCACTTTGTTTACCCATGGCATCGACACTGCATTTCCGCTAAGCAGCACTACAGCCGTATTTTTGTTTACTTTCTGCAAAGCATCAATTAGTTTATCCTGCCCAAAAGGAAGGTCTAACGACTGGCGGTCGCCACCTTCACAATCCTGAAAGTGATTTTTATTCAAGCCTCCTATAAAGAGTACAATATCTGCATCTCTTGCAACATTAACAGCAGCGGTTATCAGGGAATCAGTGTTCAGTTTTGATGGCTCTTCGCGCCCGTACATCGGCGGCCCTGAAGCATAACCTATACTGTAAACGATATGATCGTTACCGTATTTAGCGGTCAATCCTTGCAATACGGAAGTCTCATAAGCCACCTTTAGGGACGATGAACCGCCACCGACTACCAAACTACGGGTAGCATTCTCACCAATAACGGCAATCTTACGGTATTTACCCGCCGGAACAGGAAAAAACTGTTTATCATTTTTCAAAAGCACCACTCCCTCCTGTGCAATTTTACGTGCTGCTTCACTATGTTCAGGAGATACGAAGCGGCCAAAAGGTCGGTTTGCACTCATGGAAGTGCGGAAGATCATGCGCAGGATACGACGGGCTTTATCATCCAGCAGGGCAATTTCATATTTACCATCTTTAGTGCCCTTCAGAAAGGGATTGGCCAGATAATACTCCGAATAAGGGAAAGTTCCGCTGGTTGTTAAACCATTGGTATAGGTACCCATTTCCAGATCGAGCCCATTTTTTGCAGCCTGGCCAGTCTCATGAACCCCACCCCAGTCGCTGATTACCACTCCGTCAAATTTCCAGTCATTCTTTAGGATTTTATTCAGCAAAAGGTCGCTGTGGCAACAATGCTCGCCTCTCAACTTGTTGTAGGAGCCCATAATTGACCAGGACTTCCCTTCCTGCACTGCGGCCTTGAATGCCGGGAGATAAATTTCGTACAGGGCACGGTCGCTCAGATTAACGTTGATATGTCCTCTCCACTCCTCCTGATTGTTCAGTGCAAAGTGCTTCACGCAGGCTGCAACCCCTATGGATTGAACTCCCTGAATATAAGGCACCACCATACGGGAAGCCAGATAAGGGTCTTCGCCCATATATTCGAAGTTACGGCCATTCAGTGGAGTGCGGTATATGTTTACCCCCGGCCCCAACAACATGGTTTTATTGCGATAGCGAGCTTCTTCACCAATAGACTTTCCATAAAGCAAAGAAAGCTGAGGATTAAAGGAGGCAGCCAGACAAGTAAGCGCCGGAAAGGCTGTGCAGGAGTCGTTAGTCCATTTAGCTCCGCTCCAGTCATCCCAAAGGGCCTCGTCGCGGATTCCGTGAGGCCCGTCGCTAGTCCATACTTCGGGAATTCCCAGACGTGCAACTCCCTTCGAACTGAATTTCGACTGGGCATGGCAAAGCGCCACTTTTTCTTCGGTGGTCATTAGTGAAAGGGCATTTTCTACCCGTTCTTCAATAGGTTTGGTTACATCAAGGTAAACGGATGTTTTCTGTTGAGCGGCAACCGTTAATGAGGTTCCTAAAGCTATTGCCAGGATTATTGATTTCATTGATTAATTTGTTCTTATGTTATTTACTATTCTTGTTCACTTATTCAGTCCACACCAATACCCCTGCTGGTTTTATCATTTTCTCCCCAACAAGGATTTTAGAAGTTCCGGGAATATTCATTGTATAATCGCTGGATGAATAATTTACAGCCATGTAAAAGCCATCTCTCCAGTATGCATAAACACCTTGTGGATAGTCTTCGGTGCTTGCCCCCATGCTTGTATAAAGGTCGCGTAGTAAATCCTTTTCCAACTTAGAATCGTCGGTATCTATGCCTATATAGGTTACAGAACCTTTACCGATTTTGTGTTTTACAACAGCCGCGTTTCCTTTATAAAACTGGTTGTCGTACGTTGCCAGGACTTCGGTATTTTTATCAGCCACGAGCAAATCTCCCCAGTTGTTCCAATTGTAATGTTTTGATTTCATCAGCACATCGCCTTTAGCATAAGCTGAAAGCATATCGGTTGCTTTTACTTGAGCTCCGATAAGACCGGATATAGGTGCGGCCAGCTTACCCTCCCAGAAATGCCCATTGCGATCTTTTGTAGCAGTTCGGCAGGTTAACATCAGATGTCCGCCCTCTGCTACGTAATTATTCCATTTCTTCACTAAAGCAAAATCAACCATCTCGTAGGCAGGAACAATTACAACCTTATATTTCGACAAATCAGAGGTTTCTGGTATTACATCAACCGGTGCCCCTAAAGACTTTGCAATTTCCAGGAACTTAACAGGATAGTTCCATGTGTCCCATTGCCAGGTCTGTTTCTGTCTGTCAATACTCCAGTAATTTTCAAGGTTCCAAAGAATTGCCGTTGACCGGGCAGCCAGCTTTTCAGGCATTTTCGCCGCAGGCTTATAGCACTTGCGCAGCTCTTTTATTTCCTTTATGAATTGCATATACTCTTCACCTCCCGGCGAAGGTGCTACCCCGTCGGTAAGTATTATACCTGCGTGATATTGTTCTGCGCTATATAAAATTTGACGGAACCTATAGGAACATGCGATTTTTCCGCCTGCCGCGAATGAATGATATAACCACATACGTACAGTTCCTGGTAATAGAAGCGGGTTATAGCCTCCCCAATTTACTGGCCCCGGCTGCATTTCCATTACACCCGATACCCCTCCTATCGCCTTAAAATATTCAGCAGCGAAGAGAACCGTTTTACTGTTGCCCAATCTGAAGCCCTGATCGCCGATATTATCATTGCCGCCGTTGGGATAAGCAGTATAAGCCGCAAAATCAAGTTTTTTGGTACGAATAGGGTCAGCGCCAGGTGAAACTGCTGTATAATTTGTAGTAACATACTGGTCTTTTGAAATATGGTTCCTCAAAACACCAGCCTGGAGATCCAAAAATTCCGCCTGAGAATCAGCCAGGTACCGTTTAAAATCAAGCAATGCGTGCGGATTATTGCCCCACCAACCAACCAAGGTCGTGTTAGGGATAATAACCTGATCAAAGTTATTGAACCACTGGCTCCAGAAGGCTGCTCCCCAAGCCTCATTTAAGGCATCTATAGCTTTATATTTATTCTTTAACCATACCCGAAATGCCTCCTGAGAAGATGGGCTGTAATCGGAAATTGCCGGAGGCTCATTGTCGATCTGCCATCCGATCACGTTTTTATTTTGTCCGTAACGCCTGGCCATCTCCGCCACGATTTTTTCTACAAATTGCCTGTATTTGGAGTTGAAAATGGATCCCAACCCGCGTGTGCCGTTTTCGGCCCTGATGTAATGACCGTCCATCGAAAAAGTCTCAGGATAATTTACGCGCATCCAGGCCGGCGTAGTTGCAGATGGTGTGCACATGAGCACTTTAAGGTTATATTTAACGCAGAGATTTACCACCTTATCAAGCCAGGCAAAGTCAAACTTGCCCTCTTCTGGCTCCATTTTATACCAGGCAAATTCAGCCAGATGGACAAACTCAAAGCCCATGTCAGAAATCTTTTTTATATCTCGCTCCCACTGGCTTTCCTTCCAGTGTTCGGGATAATAGTATATCCCCGTTGTGATAAGATTTTTTTCAGGAAAGTAACGGTTAGCGTCTTGCGATTTTACTGTCGATAACGAAAGAAGTATAGTTAATATGAATAGTGTTATAGATTTCCTCATCAAATGCAAATTGTTTATAATGGTTTAAATTGCCCCTAGCCAATCGGGAGGACTGCGGTGTTTTAAATAATTATGAAGTCCTCCCGACTGAAATCCGTTCGAAATGGATTTTCCTGTGCATACTTTGCTGTTTATCACATTCTCTTACCTCTTCAAGAGATTCCTTCGCCAAAATCTTATGCTGTAATTTAATCTCAATTAACATTGTAAAGGTATCGCTGTGTTGCTTAAAACAGGCGAATAAATGTTTCAGACTATGGCTCAAATGTTAATGATCAGCCGGTTTTCATACAAGAAAATGAAAAATGATAATTTCAGCAACAAAGTTTGAACAGCAGAATTCTTACGTCTCGCACAATTGTTAAAGCATGATATCTCCCAAGCAACCAGCAACGGAGCACCACTGCAACGAAGCTGGCCCGATGGGATTTTAAAACTGGCAACCAACCAGAATTTTTCTCAGTGTTTTTTACAAAATATGAACCTGTCATTTTTAATGACTTGTCCTGCCTGAGATAAGTGCTCTCATCAGAATTGTTATTAACCGGCTATCTTTTAGACGATTTACTTAACTGCTTTGATAGATTTAATACGCTCATCCTACACTTAAATATTGAACTATCTATCTCTTTCTAAGAAGACCATTAATATCAAGCCATTTACGGCAGGCCTCCGGCCATGTGGATTCGGTATTTGCCGACTTGCCCAGACCATATCCATGCCCGCCAGTCTGGTAGATGTGCAGTTCGCAGGGAATGTTAAACTTATGCATTGAAAGCGTATAGTTAATACTATTTTGCACCCGAACCGCACCATCATCCAAAGAATGCACCAGAAAAGTCGGTGGAGTTTCACTACTTACCTGCAACTCGTTTGAAAAATGCTTCACCAATTCCGGCGACGGTGTTTCACCCAATAAGCTCACCGCGATCCCATGTGCGTAATGGTAGAATCCATAGAGATTACGGGATATATTAACACAGAAAAATTCGGCCGAGCGCTGGTAGAGTCGATCGGATTGTACACTTTTTCATTAAAATGAGTTGAAACAGAGGATGCAAGGTGACCTCCCGCCGAAAAACCCATAATACCGATTTTATGAGGATCGATGCCCCATTCCCGCGCACGACGACGTACAATACGAATTGCTTCCTGACCATCCTGCAACGGAGCTATGGATTTGTTCTTCATAATTGCATCGTCGGGCAAACGATAATATAAAACAATAGCCGAAATGCCTATGCTATTTAGCCATTTGGCGACTTCCGTACCTTCATTAACGAATGAAATACCATAATATCCACCTCCGGGACATACCAGTACTGCTGTTCCGGTGTTTTTATCTGCAGGTGCTGGATATACCCGAATGGTGGGTCTTGTTATAAACCTCATTTTAATCCAGCTGGCAGAGTCAACTATTTGCTTATAGTTGGAATTGGGGATTGAACCCGGCACTTTCCCATTCCAGATATCAATTATTTTATTTTGACCAAAAAGATCACCGCTTACCATTATGAGGCATGTAAGCGCTAAAACTGTTTGTTTGTAAATTGAGATTTTCATTTGAATATAATGTTTTTTAATGGCTATGAAGCTTGCATTAGCTTACTCGATTTGCGAGCGGCAAGCGCATGCACGTTTCATTTTCTTTTAAAATATTCTTTCTAAAATAAGACAATTCAAACCAGGCGGGTTTTGCGTTAGGGATTAAACTGAAAATCCCTTACCACCGCAAGTCAAATTCTTCATTTGCTCTGCTTACTCATCCATTTTATAAATCCGCTCCATGAGTTGCCATTTTTGGTCGGCAGATGCTTCGGCGGAAGTATCCTGAAACTGAGACATATGCGCTTCCCATGCGCTCTGTCGAGGTTTTTGAGCTAATTCGGCCATTGCTGTATCATGGTCAAAATCTGCTTCAGTGTCCATAATCATGAAAAGCTTCGTACCAAGGAGGTAAATTTCCATATCGATGATACCAACTTCCTTCATGCCCTGACTTATTTCAGGCCAGGCAGCGCCCTTTGCATGCGCCTTTTTATAAGCTTCGATTAGTGAGGGGCTGTTACGCAATTCCATTGATTTGCAATAACGTTTAAATAAAAAAACTTTATCCTTATTCATATTAAATAGTTAGAATAGCAGAAGAATCGAGGGCGGTCAGATAGTTTTTGCTTACCACCGGATACTTTACCCGCTATAATCATTTACAAACCTAAATTCTACGTTGTCCCCAAAACTTAAAGTAATAGCCTCTCGGAGGTGATTTAAAGGACTTCCTAATGCTACTTCCCAAACGCTTTGATTGTTAATGTTGCCGCTGCCAGGTCAGGAGAAGTAACCGTAAGCTTGACATCACCTGCATTACGCGTGCTTTTGATAACCACCAAAGCCCTTCCATGCCATACCTTACGCGTATTGCCCACGTATTGATCAAGGTCCTTTAGATCTGCATTATCTACACCGGCAATTACGCCGGGCCCCTCGATTGTAAAATGCAAGCGATTTGCAGCATTCGGCTGAAATATTCCATTCTTATCAGTTATTTCGATTGTTACGTACGATAAATCCTGACCATTAGCTAATATCTCCTTACGGTCGGCAACGAGTTTAATCTTTGCAGCGTTCCCTGAAGTTTGCAAACTGGTCGATTCTCTCTCCTTATCATTTTCGACACCGACAGCTTTGAGAATACCCGGTGTATAAGGAACTGAAAAAGTGGCCTTAAATTCCTGCTCCTCACTTGTTGGCTTTTCGCCGATAAATTTATCGTTAAGGTAAAGCCTTACCCTCGGGTATTTCGAATATACCTCTATGTCGATATTTCTGCCTTCGAATCCTGGCCAGGTCCAGCTTTCCCAAGTTGGCCATACAGACCATTTTGTTTCTTTAATTTGCAATGGCTCGGGGTTAGGTTCACGAACAGCCATGTAAAGCCTTTCGTGGTTATTATATAAGATACTCCTGTAATGGGATATAGGCTTTCTCCAACCGAGCAGGTCAATATCTCCACAATAAGCGCCGTGCCATGGAAACATATCGTTGTCCCAATTTTCTCCCGTAACCTCACCCGAATAATACGAACGACCAATTCCTGCCTCACCGAGATAATCAATTGCTGTCCATACAAAATCTCCGATAATATAGCTGTTGTTTTTCACCAGCTTCCAATTAGCGAAAGCATCCCGTGGGTACGATTCCGTCTGTACAACAATGCGGGAAGGAACTCTTTTATGATCCGCAGGTGCGCTATGCAACTGATAACTATAACCGGCAATGTCATGAGCAGCCATCAAAGGATCAAAAGCTTCCCATTCGTCCCAGGTTACAACAGCTGATGTAACCGGCCTGGTTGAATCTATATTTTTAACAGCGGCGACAAGTTTCTTAGCTGTTTCAACTGCCTCAGGTGTTTTTCTTTCGGATACTTCATTGCCAATGCTCCACATGATAATTGAGGGGTGATTCCTGTCACGCAACACCATTGTTTCCAAATCGCGCTTCCACCACTGGTCGAAACAGACCGAATAGTCATGCTTATTTTTACCACCTCTCCAGCCATCAAACGATTCATCCATAACCAATAGCCCCAATCTGTCACAAGCATTTAAGAAAGCTTCGGAAGGAGGATTGTGAGAAGTTCTTACGGCGTTAAACCCGGCAGCTTTCAGTTGCTCGATCTTACGCTCCTCGGCACGGTCAAAAGCAGCTGCACCGAGACAACCATTGTCGTGATGCACACAGCCACCGTTTATTTTCACTGTTTTGCCGTTAAGCTGAAACCCCTTTTCAGCAGTAAAGCTTATCGAACGGATACCAAAACTGGCTTCCGTTTCGTCCACTACATTACTACCTTTTGATATCTGGATTTGCGCTTTATACAAATTGGGAGTTTCAGGTGTCCATAATAAGGGATTAGCTACATTAATGGTTTGGGTAACCTCCTTTTCACTATTTGCAGCTAACTCAACTTTTATTTTTCCGCTTCCTGCATTTCCTACTTTCCTAGTCATCAATCGTGTTTTGAGTATAATGCTTTGTGGAAATGCCGTTTCGTTTTTCAACCGGGTTTTTATTTGAACCGTAGCTTTTTTAACAGATACAGCCGGAGTTGTAATTGCAACACCCCATTGAGCCACGTGCAATGGATTGGTAACATTTAACCAAACATGACGATAGATACCAGAGCCGCTATACCACCTGGAGTTTATTTGCTGAGAATTATCTACACGGACCGCGATGACATTTTCTTTGTTGAAATCCAGATAAGGTGATAGGTTGTAACTAAACGAAGAATAACCATAAGGACGAACGCCAAGCGATTTTCCATTAATAAACACTTCGGAGTTCATGTACACTCCTTCAAAATAAACAGAAACGTTTTTACCTTTCCATTCACCCGGAACCTTAAACGTTTTCCTGTACCAACCAATACCTGCAGGAAAGTAGCCTCCGGCATTACCGGTTGGATTTTTGGGGTGTGTTTTCCCTTCGATACTCCAGTCGTGCGGTAAGTCCAGATTACGCCAACCTGTGTCGTCAAAATCTCTGGATTGGGCTGATGTCTTATCCCCCTGAGCAAATTTCCAGTCGTAATCAAATAACTGTTTTCGACCTGCATTACTGTGATTTTGAGCATGAGCTAAAATGCCACCTGTTAAAAGCAGAAAAACTATTGTTAATACTTTGGAATAAAAATAGTGGTGGTTGCAATTTTTTTGATGCCTATTATCCCTTAGCAGGTATAATAAGGGGTCTCCAACTATCTTCATTCTTCTAAATATCAGGTTCATAAAGATTAAATATTCGATTTTCTTCTGTTCATCTGACCGACACCCCATCTTTTCCATTCAAACCAAGTCGCCACTTAAAATATTGATCCAATACCTCAAGCGACTTTTCATCGGGAACCGGCCCAATATGCGGTGTCTCAGCGAAATACATAACGGCTGTTTTATCAGCGGTAAATGCAGGCCATCGGGGAAGCCCCTTACCATTTGGGTCGCCATACTTTGCAAAATTTATCCAGTAGTTTCCCATCGCCATCGAAATCGTCACATCTGATTTAGAAATTTGAGGATTTGATGGGTCTATATGCTGAAAAACATACGAAACATCTTGTGCATGAGGCGAGCCATGCCCGTATTCAGGAGAGCCTTCAGGATAATTAGGGTGTTGATCAAAAAAATAGTAAAACACTTTCGATTTTCCTGTTTTTGACTGGAGTGTTGCCCATGTCCAGTTGTGCCATCCAAAAGCAGCATCGCGGGACAAATTCCTCGCAGATCGCGGAACAGGACCCCTACCAGCCGGGTAGGCTTTAATCAAATCATCGGCAAATTTTCCATATCGTGTCTTTACCCCATTAATATACTCCTGTGAGGTTTTCCCAGGAGAGAAGCTTAGGCCTTCATCTGAATTGTAACCAATTAATACTGGTACATCATTGTACATTCCCTCCTGATACAATTTATATTGAATATTCGGAATTACGTATCCATCAACAATGGGCCATGAACTGCCCACACCCCAACCCATTGGGAGCTTGTCAACCTCCATTTTTCTGAGTTCTTCTATTGAAGCTGCCCCTGCTTTTGCTGCATAACTAGTCCCGTCACTTTCGGCTAGTTTCAGTGTCTTCATATTTTCGCCGGGGTATGTTATGGTACCTGTTGGTCCAAACGATCCGCCACTTTGCGAAATTGCTCCCCGAAAAAGTCCTTTAGCGAGCGGGGAAGCGCATAACATACTAACTGAGATTCCTCCTGCCGATTCGCCAAAAATGGTTACTTTTTGGGGGTCGCCCCCAAAAGCAGCAATGTTTTTCTGCACCCATTTAAGACCTGCAATTTGGTCGAGCAAACCATAATTGCCCGATGTATGTTGGGGCGTTTCGTTGCTTAACGTGGGATGAGCCAAAAATCCAAGTGGACCTACGCGATAGGCTATGCTGACAAATACAACTCCCTTTTGCGCCAGTTTCTGTCCGTCATACCATGGTTCGGCGGTTGATCCGGAACCGAACCCACCTCCGTAAATCCATACCATTACAGGTAACTGATCTTTTTCTGATTTTGCAGGAGTCCAGACATTTAAATATAAGCAGTCTTCGCTTTTTCCCGAGGCTGGCTTACCTCCCTGCATAGGCGAAGCTGCAAAATGAAAAGCTTGCTTTACCCCATCCCAATTTCTAAGTGGTTGAGGACCTTTCCATCTTAAATTACCGACTGGCG
Source organism: uncultured Pedobacter sp. (assembly GCA_966210515.1). Classification (GTDB taxonomy): domain Bacteria; phylum Bacteroidota; class Bacteroidia; order Sphingobacteriales; family Sphingobacteriaceae; genus Paradesertivirga. The sequence continues at coordinate 67,784 of CBIHLM010000007.1, read as the reverse complement.
GAGCTGCAAATGGAATTCCACGGAATACGGTTAAGGCATTTTCCTTGGTTCCTTGTATCCATCCCTCTTCAACTTTTACCTGAACGGGTAGCTGCGAATAACCTTTATTGGCTGTGAACATCATCAACACAGCTAACAGGACTAATTCTTTTATTATTTTCCTTTTTGGCAATTTCCTCATCGGCCTCAGTCCTCGCAACATCCTATTTTATAGGATCAAACCTTATTGCAAAACCACCTCCGGGTGCCAAATGAAGCGTCATTTTATCTTCCGGATTTACCTTAACCGTATAGCGTTTATAGTCGGTGGCGTCTTTTTCAGCATTCACACCGTCTTTAAAAACCTCCGCCATATAGCTGCCTTTTTCCAAAAATGACAGATCAAAGGTCATATCTCTCTGAGACCAGTTGGTTAATCCTCCAGCATACCATGTATTGCCTTTTTTGCGAGCAATAGCAACATATTCACCTATTTTTCCATCAAGGGCAATAGTTTCATCAAACGTTACGGGCATCTTAGATATAAAATCCGTACTTTCCTGTTCTTTCATATAGGCAGTTGGATTATCACACATCATCTGGAACGGAGCCTCAAACACGATATACATTGCGAGCTGATGACTTCTTGTTCCCTGGCTCATTGGCAAGGAATTACTGGGTCTGAAATCTGCCCGCGTGGCATTACGCATTGCCCCCGGGGTGTAATCCATTGGTCCTGAAAGCATCCTGATAAAAGGGATACTAGTCTCATATCGGGGTAAATCATCGTTTGCAGTCCACTTAACATTCTCTAAACCTTTAACCCCTTCAAAGTTGAGGACGTTGGGATAAGTACGCTGCATACCTGCCGGCTTATACATGCCGTGATAGTCAATAAGCAATTTATAATCCGCTGCTTTTTTAGCGATGTTGTGGAGAGACTTTACCATCTTTTGATCATCCCGGTCGATGAAATCTATCTTAAAGCCCTTAACTCCCATTACAGAATACTTTGAAAATGCATTATCCAGAACCTGATTAATTGCATACCAGGTGGCCCACAGAAAAACTCCAACGTTCTTTTGTTTTGCATAACTGATGATTTCTTCCATATTGATCTTAGGTGAAATTTTCAGCATGTCATTTTCTTCGCTCCAGCCTTCATCCAGTATTACGTAGTCAATATTATTTTTGGCCGCAAAATCTATGTAATACTTGTATGTTTCTGTATTAATTCCAGCCTTGAAGTCAACCTTCGATATATTCCAGTCGTTCCACCAGTCCCAAGCCACTTTACCAGGTTTTATCCAACTTACATCCGCAATCTTCGAAGGAGCTGAAAGTTTCTGCACCATATCGTTATTGGCCAGCTCTTTATCATTTGAACTAACAACGACCGTCCTCCAGGGGAAAGATCTTGTACCACTTGTCCTGGCAATGAAAGGCGCTCTGCTGGTTACCATATAGTTCATTTTATTGTAACCACCAAGGCGCTCATTCACTGGAAAATGAGCAAATTTTCCTTTCAAGCCCTTCCGGTTATCCGAATTGATAGTTAAGAAAAGTCCTGGATAATCCTGCAAATCGGCTTCTGTAATAACAGCTTTTTTACCATCACCTATCTCAACCAAAAGCGGAGAAATAGCCAGTGAATCTTTTACAAACTTGGAAAGATGAATTTCATCATACATTGCCTCAAAAGCAGAGCTGTACATATCATTCTCGCGCAGATCCCGAACATATGGTACAAAGGCTTTATAATCATCAGCGAAATTGAAGCAGGCATCTTCAGACATGATCGTAATCATTCCACGTTTGGTGGTGAAGAATCTGTAGGCAGCTCCATCGTTGTAAGCTCTTAAAATGAGGCCATAATCACCTTTAAATTGTACGGTGACCTGATTATAGTGGTCTAAAACTTTACTCTTTTTGTAAAAAGGAGTACTAAACGAAGAGTTTACAGTAGCCCTTTTTATACTGCTTATTTGCGGATTTGCTCCAAGCACTACGCCTTTATCAAGCGTAAGCGAAATGGCTGAAGGTTTGATAACTTCTGTTTTTTCATGTTTTACAGACCATCGGATTTCCGACCCGGTTTCGAGGGCCATTTCTATTTTACCATCTGGCGAGGTTACAGTTACTGATTTGGTTTGCGCAATTGAAACCGAGGTAAACAGTACTATCTGAAGGACCAGGACTATTTTTAATTGATTATTCATACTAAACTTATTAAACAGCTCAAAACGATGAGCTCTGTTTGCCTATTTCTGTATCTTAAAAACTAGTGCTATATTGTTTGGAAAGTTCTTAGGTTTTTGGATTACGAGGGCATCCGAATTCTGTTTCCAAGAGAGCTTTTCTGTACTACCAAGCACTTTTATACTCTTAATGGTGCCCTTTTCGTTCTTTTCACCAAGTAATTTCAAGCTAATATCCTCTGAAGGAACGCCTAATATTGTAGCATAAAGCACATTGCCTTTCTGGTTATAGCGAATGTCTTTTGCTGAAAACTTTACTTTTCCTTCGTTAAATCCTTGTGCATTAACCGGGTTCGCTACATCTGCTGCAGGCCCTTCGCCATACTGTTTCCAGGGACGAGTATCAAAGATGCTCTCTTTGTTTATATCCATCCAGGCTGCTATATTTTCGAGGATTGCAACTTCCTTATCATCGATAGTACCATCTCCACGGACAGGAATATTAAGCAGTAGATTCCCGTTCTTACTAACGATATCCACAAGCATATGAATTACAGTAGTTGCTGATTTATACCAGTTGTGTTGATAAGCCGAAGTATTATAATGCCAATCGCCTATACAGGTACAGGTTTGCCAAGGGGTAGGTTGTATCTTATCAGGCGCACCCCGCTCCACATCCCACACCATACATTTTTTTTGTTCCGGAGTAAGTACTTTGCCAAACAATACAGCCTCAAGTTTGCCCTTGTGAGTTGCCATATTATGATTATAGTAATGCGCAGCGATCTTTAATCCGGCATCACTTACCGGATATAAGGGTAGTGCGGTATCATCAAAATATAGCAAATCCGGATTGAACTTGTTGATCAGGTCTACAGTACGGTTGTAAAATTTCTCACAATATTGCTGCGAAGGAATAGAAGCACCATTTCCCCAATCCCATTGCGGAAATATACCGTTGATATCCCAACTATTCTGACTCATAGGATGATTTTGGGCATATAGTTCCTGCGGATCAAGTCCCTCCCACCAAGTTCCCTTTCCTTCTGCCTTTGTAAGCTTTCCATCATATGGGACTCCTTGCAATTCACCCTTTTTATCATGACGTTGCGAAGTTTCCAACCAGGTCCATGGTCGCGAAGCATGCACACTTAGTCCGAATGGAAGATCATATTTTTTAGCAGCGCTCGCCCATCCTGCCACTATATCTTTCTTAGGTCCTACACGTGTGGAGTTCCATTCCTGGTATTTACTATCCCACATATCCAGATTATCATGGTGATTGGCCATGGCAAAGAAATATTGTGCCCCTACCCGTTTGTATAACTTTACAAGCTTTTCAGGATCCCAGTTTTCTGCTTTCCAATCGTTTATCACTTCCTTAAAGCCGGCTTTGGAGGGATGCCCGTAATGTTCTAAATGCCATTTGTATTGATTGCTGCCTTCGTTGTACATGTGTCTGGCATACCAATCGCCCTGGCCGGGCTGACATTGAGGCCCCCAATGTGCCCATATGCCGAATTTGGCGTTGCTAAACCATTCGGGACTTTTGTATTGCTGGAGCGATTCCCATGTTGGCTTAAACTTTCCTGAAGCAATGGGTTCATTACCTTCTCTTACTGGTGAAGCATACTTTTGCTGAGCCAGCAGAGAAAACGAGAAAAGCATAAAGGCTGCGGTGAAGAATTTTTTCATTTTATTATGTGTATTGTGAGTTATTTCTATTTGTTTGTTTGTGACTTTCATCGTTTGAGACCTTAATTATCGTCTAAAAAACAGGGCTTTGAAAAACACTTAATACATAAGCCTATTCATGTTATTTTTCGATAATTACTATCAGGTCTGCCATACAGTAATGAATTATTTTATTTCAATAAACTCCGGCTCGTAAGGGGCAATCGTAAAATTTCCCGTGTAATTTCTATCAAAAAGAAGGCTTCTTGACTTCGTATTCATCTGTATCTCTTTCGGTTCTCCAGTCACATTCAAGTACAGGTAATGGTTTTTGTCTATCTGCCTGGACATAACGCCGTTGGGCACATCAGGACCTTTTTTAATACCCAGTTCATTGATCAAATCATCAAGCAAGAGGTTCAAAGCATTGCCATTAGCATGGAGCCCCACATAAATTGCCTTACCTTTGCCAAACTTGTTAACAGTCATTATCGGATAATCCTTATCGAGGCTGGTGATCTTTCCGACAACCTGAGCGGTTTTCGGTTCAACAATATCAAACCTTTCCGATTCGAGATCAGTAGTTTTCCCGTTGTAAGTAAATTCTATCCGTTTACCCTTATAAGATTTCATGGAAAGCTCATTCATCATTTCGGTCTCTTCGAAACTTCCAACACGAATCCCGAATACGTCGCTTAGGCCGCCCGGACGGGTAGAAGCAAATACTTTCCCTGTTTCATCAACAAAAGCCGAATTGCTTGTCATAATAACCGTTCCGCCATTATTAACAAAATCTCTGATTTTACTGACCGACACTTCGTCCATAACAGTCACCCCGGGAACTATTAGTAGTTTATAATTAAGTTTGCTTTTACCGATTTCAACTACGTTAGCATCCATGTTCCGGTAGTGGAAAATTCCAAAACAGGACTGTAGTTGATTATCATGCTGTTCCGGGAATGCGCTGCTCGCGATTTGGCTTGGGAAAGAAAAAGCCATGCCAACCTCCGCTTTCCTTTGGTAAGGGAAATACTTTTCTATCTTTTTAAACTCGGTCGCGATTTTTTTGTATTCATCGTATTTTCGATTAGGGATCCCGTCCCAATCGATCATGCCTTCCAGATACTGCTCCTCACCCGAATGCATACTTTGCCAGGTCCAGCCGCAAACCATTTGATTGCCATACATTAAACTGGCATAAGCCGATTTACGGATCGAATTTGGCACGGCTGTCATTGTGGTAAATTCGCTGCACCAGAAAGGATTTGTACTTTCAAACTGGATACGTGACATCCCGAATAAAGAGGCTACTACTCCCCAGTTCGTCACCAATGTGTTTCCGGGGTAAAACCCTTCGCCATGGCGGGTCATTTTGCCGGAATAGGCAATATCTGAATAGTCAAAATACCTCATTGAACTATAATACCATGCATTTGTATTGGTTAAAACACCTGGGGCATTCTGATTTACTTTATCAAGAATCTTAATTAAAAACTGACTTGTTTCATCAGAGATAAAACGTCTGAAATCCAGTATCTTTTCAGGTGCGCCATTCTTAGCTCCGGCTACAGGCAGCCCAACTTCATTAAATTGATTAATGCGTCTTGACCAACGCTGCGTAGCCCAGGCATTGTTCAAATTATCAAGGTTTGAATATTTTTTCGTCAACCATGTCACAAACCTTTTTCTTACAGTTTCTGAGTAGGATATCGGTCCGTCACCCGATTCATTATCAATGCCATAACCCAGTAGTGCCGGATGTTTGGCATAGCGTTTACTTAAGGTATCCGTAAATCGTAAAGCATATTTTTGAAACATTGGATCTCCGGGATCGTCCATGTACCGGTGATTGGGATATTGCGCTATACCACCTGGATTTGTAACATCAATAGAAGGGTATTTATGATGCAGCCATATAGGCACAGGCCGGATAGCGATATCCAATATTACTTTAATGCCGGCCTGGTTCATTTGATCCATCACCTTGTCAAACCATCCGAAATCGAATTTCCCTTCCGAAGGTTCAAAACTATCCCAGGCCAAATGCCCCATGCGGACTACCGTCAGTCCTGCGGCTTTCATAAGCTGAATATCTCTCTTTATCTTTTCAGGGTCTTTATCATCATGGGGATGATAGTTCGCCCCAACATATAACACCTGCGCATTCAAAGACACGCCGATAAAAACTGAAACTACTGCAAGGAACCAAGCTTTTATTTCCTTCTTGTTCATTGTATTGCTATTTTACCAGTGCTTGTTTATTTGATGAAGTTGTTAACCGTAATACAGTTAATGAATTGCCGGGGAGAGAACGTGCGATGCTTGTTCCTGAGAACTTAAAGTTCGTCGTCACTGGCGAAACTTTAGTTGGTTGTTCCAGGGTATTCTCATCCAGCGGACTAGCCGAAGTAAGTACAATAGCTTTACCGTTTCCTGTAAGATTTGCTGTACCAGCCAGGTTAATTCCTGCTTTTAGGCTACCGGGTGAGGCATTAACCACCTTCAGAATAATATCACCCGAACGCTCATCATGGGCTGCACTCACACTCAGACTACTCGTTTTGGCAGCAGGATTGGAAACTTCCAGAACAAGTTTACCATCAACATAACCTTTGGCTGTACCCCCTTTTACTTCCAGCTTTACATCATACCAGCGGCCTGTTTCTATACTTCCCGGAGAGCTTTTCCTCGTTATGCCATTATCTAAAATAAACTCGGTGCTTTTATTACCGCCCAGTTCCCAGCGCATCTGGTCATCTTTACTTTGGTTCCTGAAAAGAAGTTGTATGCCGTTCTCGCCGGATATTTTACGCCCCTTAAAGGTAACGGTATAGTCCGTCCATGACTTATCACCGAAATACACGAAAGAATTTCCGGTCACCGCTGCCTGACTCAATACGCCGTCTTTTACAGACCAGTCGCCACCGTTTTTCTGCCATTTATCAATACTCTTTGAAAAATCGGACTCGAATAAGACGCGGCCATCAGGTGCAAGTACCTTTACATCTTTAAATTCTGCAGAATTGTTCAGGGTGCCCAATCCAAGTCCTCCTTTTTCATAGAAGCTGAGCAGAGGTGCTCCTTGTATGTTTACAGGCAGGTAGACAGTACCCTGATTTTGAGCAAATAGTTGCTGCACGTAATAGCCTGGCAGGCCATACCAGCGATTACTGTCGAAATTGATCAGATTTATGGGCCATACCCTATGATTTACGTTACAGTACAAGGGTGCATAAGCGCTCATACTTACCACATCCGAGTTGCGCTCGATGCCTGTCATAAAGGCGGCCTCGCCGATAGCCCCCCGCAGGTTTCCCTTACCGGTTTTGCTGGTTACCGCATATTCGCCGATGAATACTTTTGGGGCTTTTCTGTCGTAACTATCGTACTTGTTGGTGTTCAAGATAAACCACTCGGGATTATCATAATAATGTTCATCAACAAGATCTGCCTGAGGAGCTTTAGGATAACCTCCCCAGTTGTTAACGATCAACTTAATCTCAGGATATTTAGCGCGAACAGCTTCGCCAAGTAGCTTCCATCGCTCTGCGTATTTATCGCCGCCGTTTTCGTTCCCGATCTCTAAATATTTCATATTGAAGGGTTTTGGATGGCCACTTTTTGCACGAATGCTTCCCCAAACGGAAGTTTCTGGTCCGTTGGCATATTCGATTGCATCCAAAGCGTCCTGCACCCATTGCCCCATTTGATCCATGGGAACGTGATCTTCATGGGACATTCCTACATTGATACAAAACAAAGGTTCGGCACCCAGGTCTTCCGATAATTGCAGGTATTCATGGAACCCTAAACCCTGAGTAGCGTTGTAACCCCAGAAATTCCACCATGAAGTGCGAGTATCAATATTACCAATTGTTTTTTTCCAATTGTTCATTTGCTTGAAGAACGCTCCTTCAACCCAACAACCTCCCGGAAACCGGAAAACTTTGGGATGCATAGCATTAAGGGCCTCCGCCAGGTCTGTCCGTAGCCCATGGCCTTTCCAGGTTTGATCAGGCAGGAGCGAAACCATATCCAGATGCAAGCGACCATTTCCATCAGCGCCTATCTCAATACGACTTTTGGGGTCGCTGCCTGTGGCCGTTAAAGTAACGGTATAATATTTCCAGCCCCCATCAAAGCCGTTTACTTCAGCACCAGCAAGTTTAATACCGGCAGCATTTACAATACTAACCTTTAGCGGCGCATTGAAACCTTCGGCACTTCGCGCTGCGCATTTGAAGGTGTATGACCTACCTTTAACAATATTCATCCCAAAAAAGCCCTTGTTCTCAAGCTTAAACGCTCCTTTAGCCTGAACAGAAAGGTATTTCCGGTTAAACACATTTAGGCTGCCCGTGGGTGGATAGTCCGCATCTATATTGATTATTGAAGCTTTGCTCATTCCGCCATCGCTAGTAAATTTCCAGTTCTGAAGTGTGTCAGCGTCTTCGAACGATCGGTTCCTGACAAGTTCAGGATAGAGGCCTCCATCGCTTGAATGGTTAATGTCTTCGAAAAATGCCCCGAATAAGGTTGATGGGATACGATGCCCTGGCTTGTTGACATCAACCGTTATTTTTGTCTTCGTTTTACTTGTTTGGGCATATAGTACAGAGCTGATGCTTAAAAAAAGTAAGCTTGCCACTACCCGTTTATTTATATTCAATGTTGTTATCACTGGTTGCAGTTGTAATTGTAAAACTTAGTTCCAGCACAGCGGCATTCATTTTAACATGCCCACTGGCAGGAATATCTAATTTTTCTGAGTAATTCCCCTCCAGTTATCTGTTCTAAACGGAACAGCAGGCAAGCCTTCAGAATTCATAAGATTACATTCCGGATTATCTGCCCAGGCATAGCGCACCGCAACCGGATCAGCTACCTTATCGCTGTAGATCACTACTTCATTTCCCTCAATGACGGCCTTTGCCCACTGAAACTGCTGATCTTTACCTGCTACAGCAAAACCTGTCACTTCAGCGGCACCATCGCTGGTTGAAATACCTGAAGCCGTATTGGTAAAGCTGATCCGGATACGATTACCTTCCTTTCGATAACTTTTATACATAGGGCCAGATGCGATGCAATTTTGCTTGTACACCAGTTTATTAGCATTTAATGCCAGGCGGCGCCCTACTTCCTTTTTATTTCTGGGATGGATATCATTGGCTTCGCCGATGTCGATGATACAAGCCATGCCCGTATTCGGCTGTGACAAGGTCATGGTTTGTGCTTCCCTTAACTCTGCCCACTCGCTGTCAGAAGGCTCCTCTTTCCTTTTTTTGTAATTAGCCAGCTGAACATATAAGAATGGAAGTTTACCTTGTTTCCAACGCTTACGCCAGTCGCTTATCAGCATTGGAAACAATCTACGGTAATTGTATGCCGCTGTGTCATTCGCTTCTCCCTGATACCAGATAAATCCTTTAAGGCCATAGGGAATAAGTGGATGTATCATTGAATTGAAGAGTACGGTTGGATAGTATTGATAATTGTTCACCGGAGAACCTGGTAGCTCTATACCTTGCTTAAACAACCATTTTCCGGCCAACGAAACTTTTGATGCTCCGTCAGTGACATAAAGATCTTCTGCCGGACCATTTAAGCCTCCCCCTCCCCATAACATAGCTAACCTTACAACAACGGAGTTTTCCCCCTCCTTCACCAGGCTCGCCGGAATGGTATAACTATGGGTAGGGTTACTGTTCCATACCATTTTGCAGATTGGATTTCCATTGAAATAAAGGGAATAATTCATTTCGGGATGCCCCAGATTTAAGGTGAGATCTTTGCCCGAAAAAGACTTCGGCAAAACTATTTTCTTACGCATCCACACAATTCCCTCATATTGACCGATTCCAAAAGAATGCAGCACACCGGGCATCTCTACAGTTGGCCAGTTCCCGTCTGTATAGGCCGGATTGGGGATAATTTTATCTGCGTTATTCGTCGGCTGGTAAACATTTTTCCATAATTCAGCCGAGTTCAAACTGTCCCTTATAAAATCATCTTGAGATAGTGTATCATTGGCTAGTATCCTTTGTTTGGTGATGGAAGATGATAACAGCTTTTCCCGGCTCGTCCAGGCTTCAACGGGCGTTCCTCCCCTGGAGCTCTGTATAATACCTACAGGAACATTTTGATCTTTCCGGATTTTACGGGCAAAACTGTAAGCTACTGCCGAAAAGTTCTTCACTGTGGAAGTATCACATACTTTCCATTCGCCCTTTGAAATATCTGTTTGCGGACTGATCTTCTTATCATGCTCTACTACTAAAAAGCGTATTTCAGGGTATTTAGCATCTGCGATTTCGTTTTTGGCATCCATCGCTTGTTGTACCGGCCAATCCATATTCGACTGACCGGAAGCTAACCAAACATCTCCAATCAAAATATCTTTCAGCCTGATTTCTGAACCCGGTTTTCCCGATTCGGAAATTTTCAATTCGTAGGGGCCGCCTGCTTTAAATTCCGGGAAACGAACCATCCATTTCCCCTCCTGATCAGCTTTTGCAGTTGTATGTACCGTTCCCAGTTTTGCTGTTATAAACGCTCCCGGAGCCGAGTTTCCCCAAACAGGAATTTTAATACCTCTTTGTAAAACCATATAATTTCCAAATACTTTTGGCAAAGTAACCTGAGCATACCCTTGTGCTTGTATTAAAAGCAATAGTGTAAACAACACAAACGATGTTGATATCCGTATTTTCATTGTTTGTTTCATCTTATTTTCTTAATTTAAATCTTGATCAGATTGAGAAAGAAAACATCGTTTTCACGAAGCTCCAATTCTTTTGAAAAAGGACGACCATCTTTTATTGTGACGATTTCTCTGACAATTGGAGAGCCATCATTTTGTTTCTTTATTTGTTCAACCTGTTGCTTACTGAGTTGGGAAGGTTTACCCATTGATAGATAGGTAGAAAAGGCATCGTTACTTCGGTAACCTACTTTATACACTTCAAGAGCATAAGTTCCGTCAGGTACCTTTGCAACATTAATCTTCAGTTTTCCTTTTGATTTTGATGGAAGGTCGCGTGTATAGAATTGTTGGTTATTGGTCGAATCGGGAAGCGTGTAGGTATAATCCCAAACCAAGGCCTGCATGTTTCCGGATGAATCTTTACAAACCCAGGAAGCAGCATCTGTATTTACCAGTTCAATATTTCCCAAACGGTTTAAAAACTGATATGAATAGAATACCGGCTTATTAATACCTTGTGTGTTCAACATTCCAAAACCTCCGTGGAAAGGTGTAAATCTTGGTCCGGGCTCTTCAAAAACGTCCGTAAAAACCCAATACGACATGGAGTTGGGTGCATTTCCTACCTGCTTCAATTTTTGCAACACATACGCTGCACTATGATAACTATCATGAACCGGATCAGCGGGAGTGTACGATGAACTCCATTCGGTGTAATGTAATTCCAGACCTGGCATTGGTGAATCTGCTATTTCCTTTCTTGATTGAAGGACATCGCTACTTACACTCAGTGGGTTTTTATCGAGTACCGTACCTCCTTGTCCGAATTCATCCAAAAATCCTTGCCCGACGCCATAAGCATGAGTGCTTATAAAATCTATCGGCACATTGTTTTTACGGCAATACTCAATCATTTCAGGTTCCCAGGCCGCTCCGGCAGTACCGGGACCACCAACCCGATATTCTTTATTTACGCTTTTAATTGCCTGGGCTGAGAACTTGTATAATTTAAAATAGTCTTCTTGTGTTCCTGTCCAAAATCCAGGCGAAAGATTTGGTTCATTCCACACTTCAAAATACCAGGTCTTCACTTCATCGGCACCATAACGTTCGGTGAAATGTTCGGTAAGATTTTTAACCAATCCAGCCCATTTGTCGTAATCTTTCGGCGGAGTTACATTTCCTCTCCACCAAAAAATTGTTTGAGGTCCACTGGCAAGCCGGCCGGGCATAAAACCAAGTTCAACAAAAGGTTTAATGCCGATGCTGTGTAAAAAATCAAATAAAGCATCGATGTACATATAATTGTATTGCGGGTTGCCTTTATTGTCTTCGGTATACACTGCCATATCATCGGTTAACAGTCCATGCATGCGGATGTATTTGAAACCGCATTCTTTTCGAACGTATGCAAGCTGCTGCTGCCAATCGGCCCGAAGACCTTCGTTTGCTCGACCGGCTCCAACACATTCTTTAAACATGGTGTTCAATTTCCCGGCTGATCTGCTGAAGTCGACATTAATTACCCGTTCCTGAAGTACCGCTTTACTACGTTTTGGGTTCTGGGCAATCAATCTTACGGAAACCGAAGAAAGCAAGATTGCCAGCAACAAAAATTTCTTTTTCATGTTGTTTTGCTTGTATATTTAATTCAGATGCTCCGGCCTGAATTTTTATTTAACCTAACTATCTGAGCGAAATGCCCATTGTGATGATCTATTTTAGTTGATACCCGGAGAAGCATTCTAAAAACTGCTTAAAGATTTGTCAATTAACGCAAAGCTTACTTAGATTAAATCCTCCTTAAGCCAAGAATCGATCTATATCTTCATATTGCCCTGAGCTATCTTTTCGTAATAATGTCCGGTCCCATTAGTTCAATCATTTTTTGTGCATAACGCTTTCCAAACTCTCTGTATGAGGCAGAATCAAAGTGCGCAGCATCAGTTCCCAAGAGACCCGCAGATGAAATAACATGTGCATTGGTGATCACGGAAGGGAGCTTATTTACTTCCACGTTGTGAGAACCACAACATGCTTCTTTTGAAGCCAGCAACTCACCTGCCAGAAAAGGCACATCGCCCAGTTTCAGATCTGCTTTAAGGTTGCTAACCACATTCGCAACTTTGTTTTTCCACTCAGTATTGTTTGTATTGCTTTCGCCCTGATGAAAAAGAATTCCTTTAATCACGCCTTCTTTTTGTGCCAGATTACCAATTTCTACCAATCGCGCGTATGGATTACCACCATACGAGTTGATGACATCTTTCATCCATGACGGAGCTGTTGTTGCGTAAGAATTATATTTTACCTTATCAAACAGGGCTATGTCGCCCCCCGGAACAGCCACGGGCACAATGCCAATTTTTATTCCTGAAGGAAGTTCCTGGACCATTGTTCTTCCAAAATAATCTAAAATACCGAGTCCGGTCTGGCAACGCACCAAGGGAGGAGTGGCTGTCGTCCATTTTCCCATCTGACGTGTGCGATCGTCAGTACAATTGACTGCACTCATTACTTTAAAGCGCGCATCAATCCCTACTTTATCCTGATCCTGAATTGCACCCGCACCATCCATGTTCGATTGCCCAAATGCCAGATAAATGTGAAGGTTAGGGTCGGGTTTGACTTCTTCCTCTTTTTTCACGTCTTGGATTTTGTCCGTATTGATTTGAGCGTTCGTGTCTTTTCTACATGCCAAAAAAGATATAGCGATGACCGTGCCTAACAACACTTTTTTTCTAAACATTCTATTATTTACTTTAAAAGAGGAATTATTCATTAATAGCCAGTCTTGATTAAATAAATGAATTTTTCATCCTAATGATACACACACAGAGGAAGAAGAACGCAGATAAAGTTCTCCCCTGCGTCTCCGTGCGAAATCATTTTATAAGTCAGTTGACATTGTAGTTCCTTCCCTGTTTTATTTACCTCCCTCAAGAAGGGCATCAATCGTACGCTGATCTTTTACTGTAAAGTTGCTCCTGTCCAAAGCAGCACCAATATCCCACCAAAAAGGTTTAATGCCACGGGCTAATGCTTCTTTGGTTGTAAAGGTTATCCAATAATCCACCGAAGCGTTATGCAGGGCCAAATCCTTGGGAACATTAGCGGTATTATCACGCCTGTAAGCGCCATATTCACCCATTATAACCGGTATCCCTTTATCCACAAATTTAGTTTTCATCATGTTGTAATCAGCGAGTATGACGTCCTCTTCTTGGTATGTAGCGTTACGGTCAGGTTCAATGGTTGAATGATAGCCGTTACCCCAGTAGTAAATCATTTTACCCCAGGTCTCGTCTTTGTTCCCGAAACAGAACTGTGATGGCGCATAGTTATGCACTTCAACCATCAGGCGATTAGCCGTGGGGTCTTTAGGAAGCGTGTTCATCAAATCAAATGTCACTCCCGGATTTGTATTTGGACCTTGAACGATAAGAACGCGGTGACTGTTTTTTCCACCTGTAGAGCGAACAGCCGTAACGAACGTCTGGTGATATGAGGCTAAGACTGCCACCTCCTTAACACTATGAGCTGCCGGTTCATTAGCGCTGGCAAAGATCAGGTGTTCGTCAAAATCACGCATAGCGGTAGCAATTTGCTCCCATAATGCCTTTTGTTTAGCATTGACAGAATCCTGCTTTAGTTTGGTAACGTTATTTTCCAGCCATCCGCCATCCCAATGAATATTCAGCATAACATACAAGTTATTATTAACGCAATAACCAACAACCTCTTTAACTCTCTTCATCCATTCCTGATTTATGTGTGCATTAGCTTTGTTGTCAAGATGAAGATTCCATGCGCATGGTAAACGAATAGCGGTAAAACCTAATTGCTTTACAGCTTTCACATACGACTCTGTGATTAATGGATTACCCCAACTGGTTTCACCTCCGGTAGCTTCCAGTGTATTACCAATATTCCATCCCAATTTGAATTTGGCAGCCAGTTGCACAGCTGTACTCATTCCTATCGAATCAGGAGCTTGCGGTGATGTGTTATAGGACGGAAATAATGTACTGATTTGCGAAACTTTAACCCGTCGGGCCTGGCTGCCTGAATTTATAACCAATGTAACCGAGCGGGTAAGTCCGGTGCTATTAGGTGTTACCGTAAGTTTTAAGGTTGTATTACCACCGTCACCAGCAGTTTTACTTAACTTCAACCATGAAGAAGCAGAATTACTAATAGTCCAGTTACCATTACTGACAATTGTTAAATCAGCCTGACCCTCTTCTGGTTGAAAAGAAACCTCCGACAAAGAAACGTTAAGCTCTGGTTGGGCAACCTCTTTCTTTTTACAGAAAGAAAAAAGCATTGCGGAAAGCAACATCATACACAAAATCGAACGTTGCCCTTTTATTTTTTGTAAATAACTCATTTTCTCTTACTTAAATCCTATCTAACTACACAGCAGGTGATTTCCTCACAGCCGGAAACTGATAAGAATAGATTTATTCGCGCTACAACAGCCTGGAAACCAATTAATTGAAATCAATCAAGATTATTAAGTGGATGTGCTCTAGTTCCAACCTCGTTTACCTTTAGTGCAACTGAGCTGTGAACACCTCTACTTTCGCATCTTAAACAGTTTAAAAAACAGGGCCTTTAATTAATGGCCCTGTTTAGGTGGTTATTTAAATTTCACTACCCTTATATTATCGATAGCGGCTTCGAAATTGGCAACTATGGTTGAGCCATCATTTATAAACCCAATCATTGTACCGCCAGCTCCACTTGCGCCTACTACATCCGTCAATTTTGAAGCAGGCATGCCCTTGTCTGTTACAAAATCCGACAATGGAATCGTAACGGTTTGCCATCCTTTTGTTGTAAACGGAACAATCGAACCATCGCTATTTTTCCATGGACGATAAAGAGCAGTATAAGCCCAACTATAGTCCTTCACGATTTGGATGGAGCCGTTAACCCAAGGCTTTTTAACAAAAATTTCGAATTTAACCGCATAGTTACCTAATGTATCCTGCAATTTGTCCACTGGTATCCATTGTCCTGCGTTCAGGTTGATTGACCGCTCCCACCAATTAGTATTCGGTGCCCCCAAATTCGAAACATTAAACACACTATACTTTCCGTTGTTTCCTGGAAAATCAACTGAATTATCAGATGTTGCTACCCCCCAGGCATATTTGTTTATACCATCATTATTATTCAATACCCCGGTAACGTAATCATGCACATTGTAAACTGTGGTTACTGTTCCTGAATTTGTAGTAACGGTAACAGGTCCGACTGTGGCATCTTGAGGCACCACCAAACTAATAGAGGTCCCATCATCGGCTCCCTTATAATTGGTAATGTCTACGCCCGCATATTTAACATTCTTAATAAAGAAAAAGTTAAATCCATTAATTTTCACAGAATCGCCGGGGTTGGCACTTTCGTTAGAGATTCCTGAAATTGTAGGTGCTGGAGCTACAATAGGAAATGAAAACGTGGTTTCTCCATGCGTAGTTACGTAACGTATGGTATTAAGCTGAGAATCTTCTACCAAAGGAAAGGAAATCACTGAAGGCATTAATACTATTGCACTGGTATCAGAAAACAAGCTTTCAGTAAAAGTGCCCTTTACGCCATCAAAATAAATTTGAAGAGCGCCTTTTAAATTACGGCCAGAAATAACCACCCATTTCCCAGTACCCACTGAAGTTATAAGTGAGTCGCCCGGGCTGGCTACATAGTAGCGTACGCCGGTAATAACAGGTGCTGCAGACGATGATTCATCTTTTTTACAGCTCTGTTGTAAAAAGAATATTGTTGTTGCAAGTAAAACAAGTAATAAATAGTTATTAGTCTTGTATAGCAGCTTTTTCATATTTTATTATTCAAAGAATAAATAATTTGGATTAATAATAGGATACTGGTGCCTCTAACAGTTTCGGGTTCGCCGTAATTTCGGCAGATGGAAGAGGGAAAGTAAACGTACCGATAGTAGGCGGCGCTATTTCTCCGAACGGACTCTCTGGTGTTACAACCCCATTACTACTATAGGTGAACGGAACCCGTTTAGTAATCGCCGTGTCAGTACCGTCATCACCAAGCAATTGTATAGCCTTTGCCGAATTGTAGTATGAAAGTCTTACCAGGTCAATCCAATACTGTCCTTCGCCGGCAAGCTCAACCCTTCTTTCTTTAATCAGGATATCCATATTCAATGAGCTCAGTTCTTGAAGGCCAGCTCTCTTACGCACCTTATTGAAGTACAAAAGAGCGTCAGCGTTAGTTGTGGAACTGCTGTTACCAAGTATTGCTTCGGCATAGATTAGGTACACATCAGCAAGCCTTAATAATGAATTATGTTCGGCAGATCCGGTCAGGTTCATTTTAGGTGAATTGTTGTCTTTGTTCGTACCTATAATATGCTTCTTCAGGCCGGAATTCGATTTGAACGTAAAGCCTCCGCCTGCAGAATTCAGTTCAGGGTAATAATCACCGTTCAGCATAAAGGTTGCTTTACGCCTGATTGAATCTTTCGAATCGTACTGCTTATACATATCCATAGTAGGACGTATACCAAACCAACCCGCAGACCCATTGGCGGATATTTCGGCACCTCCGGGAGAATAGATCTGCAACATATTTCCCTCTAACCAGCCACCACCAGCAACCCATTGCAATGCGAATAAAGATTCCGGATTGTCGTTAAATTGGGTTTTAAACAGATCGGCATAATTTGAAAGCAATTCCAGTCCGCTTTTTTTACACACATTACCGGCATATTTTACTGCGCTGTCTAAAAGTGCCTGGTTGCGCATACCCCCACTTTGATTCAGACCCGAGCGGGTTAGGTATACCTTGCCCAACATACCCTGTGCCGACCAGGTGGTTAGCCTTCCGGTCGCATCTTTTGCCGGTAGGTGCTGTGCCGCAAAGGTTAAATCATTGGTCACAAACTGGTAAACATCCTCTACTTTAATTCTGTTAAGCAAAGGTGAAGAAACAAGCGTCTCATTATCTTCTATCACCGGAACGGCTCCCCATAAAACAGCCAGGTTATAATACGCAAAGCCCCGTATAAATTTTGCTTCGGCAATAGCCGCGTTCTTATTTGCAGCAGGAATGGAAGCAAGCGCTTTCTTTTCTATGGCATTGATCGTTGCGTTACACTGAGCAATAACCCTGTACATCGCCGCCCAGTTTGCGTTCATAATACCATTCAAACCTGTAACAGCAAAATTGTTCAATTGCACGGCATCGCCCCAATAGCCTAGCACCATATTACCGCTAAGCACCTCTCCTACCGGTAAATAACACGTATAATTCCAGTCGGCCCATGGTTTGCCGGCATATAAAGCAGCAGTTGCCAGTCGCAGATCTTCTGGGGTCTGATAAAAATTGTCAACACTTATGCTTGTTAAAGGCGGCCTGTCCAGAAAGTCTTTTGAACAACCTACCAGCAACTGGACAGCACAAAGAGATGAGATAAATATTTTTGTTATTGACTTCATAATTAATCTTATTGACAGATGACTATTTGGTTAATTTAATATTGGCGCCAAATGTGAATACTCGAGGCTGAGGATAATACCCTCCATCAACACCTGCATTTAAGGGGTCCCATGATCCAATTTCAGGATCCATGCCCGAGTATTTGGTGATCACAAAGGCATTAGATACGTTTACATAAAGTCTCAAAGAATTGATATGAGCTTTATCGGTCAGTTTACCAGGAAGCGTGTAGCCTAATACAATTGTTTTACATTTCAGGTAAGAACCATCTTCGATATATCTGTCTGAAAACCTGTTATTATCATTGGTATTGTCATTTCTTATACCTGGGATCCTTGTAGTAGGGTTAGTTACATAATAGTTATTAAGTATTTCCCTGTCTGTTGGATTTTGAGGATCATATAACCTATTGGGGTTTATGTCAGGTAAGGATGGATCAGTCTTTTCGAACTTCGCAAAGTTGTTAAGGTTTTTCAGGTATCCGAAACTTGTACCGGGATTTTCCCCCTGAACGCGCATTTGATTAAATACTTTGTTCCCGATATTGGCATTGAGAAAGACGTAGAAATCGAAATTTTTGTAAGTAACGCTATTGCCTAAACCCATTTGAAACTTAGGCATTGGCGATCCAAGAAAATACTGGTCGTCTTCATCAATGATACCATCCCCGTTCTTATCCTTAAACTTCAGATCGCCTAACCAAATTTTACCGCCGTTAGGACCAATTTTCTGTTTTTCGCCGTTTCTGACCACGATGGGATGATCTTCAAGCTCCTCTAAAGTGGCATAAACACCTCCATCGATCATATAGCCATAAAATTCACCTATTGACCTGCCTACAACCGTTTTACTATACCGCCCGTTTAATGATGCGCCCTCGGAATTCAGTTTCAAAACTTTATTGATATTATGCGACATGTTCACATCGGTTCTCCAGGTAAAGTTCTTACTCTTGATATTGGTAGATCCTATCCTGAACTCGATACCTTTGTTGTTCATCGACCCCACATTTACATAGGGAGCGGCTAAGGACCCTGGAGAATATCCGATAGCAGTTCCTGAATACACTGGCAAAGGCACCTGCATCAAAAGGTCGTCTGTACGGCGGTTATACACATCAACACCGAAATTGAGGCGCCAGTTAAACATATTACCATCTAAACCAATGTTAACATTTTTAGTAGTTTCCCATTTTGCCTTTTTGTTGGCAACGTTTTCGGTAAGCTGGGCAATACCTGATAAGGCGGTGGCCTGTGTTCCAAGCGTAGCCGTATAGGCATAATCCCTTACGTTCTGGTTATTCGTTAAACCATAGCCTACACGCAATTTCAGTTCATTGATGCTCTTTACTCCTTTCAGAAACTCCTCATTATGGAGTTTCCATGCAAAAGCCCCCGAGTAAGTGGTTATCCAACGGTCTGAAGGATCAAATTTCGAAGTACCGTCGAAACGCAGGTTACCTGTAAGCTGGTATTTGTCGCTAAGCCCCAGATTTAAACGGCCAAAATACGATTCCTGAGAATTGTGATTTTTTGTACCGGTATTTTCAGCCGTAAGAGGGTCTCCACTACTAACAGCCTGAACATTATTTGATGGGAAGGTATTACGGCTAGCGCTTGCGCTCTCGCCCCGGCTCAACTGCGCCTCGTGCCCAGTCATTACATTCACATTGTATTTGGTTTTAAATACATGCGAATAGGTCAGGTAGTTTCGTATAGTAGTACTCAAATTTTGAGAGGAATTAAGTGAAGCGCTGTTATTCGTATTTACTATCCGCCCAAATGTATAAGTCGGAAAAAAGCGATCCTGGTTGGCGCTGGAATAATTCGCAGAGAATTCATTTCTCAATACCAGGCCTTTGGTAAAAGATACCTCTGCATAGGTGTTACTGAATACCTGGTTTCGTACCGCTTCGTCTTTATTGATCATGGCTATAGCAAAAGGGTTTACTATAGCGTTCACCCAGCCATCCGGGTTATAGGCCCCGCCCCAGCTTCCATCAGGATTGCTAGCGGCAATATCGGGGGTCTGGCTTAGCGCAGTGCTGATAACATTTGAAGTGCTTGTAGTTACTTTATCCTTAATATTCGCATATTGAAGGCTGGTTCCAATTTTCAACCAGTCGGTAGTCTTGTTATCAAGATTAAGCCTGAAAGAAGCTCTCTTAAAATTAGAACCGATGGCAATCCCATTCTGGTTAAAATAGGAACCAGAAAGAAGGTAATTTGTCCTGGCATCAGCTCCACTTAAAGTAAGGGAATGATTGGACTGCATTGCATTTCTAAACATCACATCCTGCCAGTCGGTACCTTCGCCTAAATAGTTAGGGTTAACAAATTCTTCCCTGTTATCGAAGCCCCAGCCAAAACCAGTATTCCTGGCGTTTATAAATGTTGCAAATTCCCGCAAATTCATCACCGGAACCTTAGCTGGCAATTGCTGAAAGCCGGAATAGCCCTCATAAGAAATGCTGGGCGTAGCCCCCTTTCCTCTTTTGGTGGTAATTACAATCACGCCGTTTGTAGCCTGTGAACCATAGATAGCGGTAGCGGATGCATCCTTTAACACATCAACCGATTCAATATCGGAAGGATTAATGCCGGCCAAAGGGTTATTACCGGGTGCATTTGGTCCATTACCTACTAATGTTGCAGTACCTACAGAACCGGCGCTGCTCACAATCACACCATCAATTACGTACATTGGTTCACCACCGCCAAAAGACGTTATCCCGCGGATCTGCACCGAAACGGCCCCTCCTGGCTGCCCAGATGCCTGCTGAACAACGACTCCAGGAACTTTACCTTGTAGTGCTTGCTCGAATGTCACAGGCTGTGTTTTTCTCAGATCCTCCCCTGTAATGGAACTTATGGCTCCAGTAAGGTCCTTTTTCTTTGCCGTACCATAGCCAATGTTAACTACTACTTCTGCTAACTGTGAAAAGCTTTCAGTTAGTTTCACTTTTACAGAATTGCTGCTACCAACAACTACTTCAGTTTTCTGAAACCCCAGCATTGCTACCTCCAGTACATCACCGGTTGAGGCCTCGATAGTAAACATACCCGATGCATCCGTAATTGTGGCTCGTTTTGTGCTTTTTACAGTAACAACAGCCCCCGGTACCGGATCCGAGGTTCGCTGTTCTATAACTGAACCGCTAATCCTTCTTGTCTGTGCATAAGTATTTGTGCTGAATAGGAGTACGGAGAGACTTCCCCAGAGCAGCAATAATCGCAAACGAATAGTTTTAGTTAGAATCATATTATGTTTATTTAATTTGGTTACATTTTTGTAATTAGTTTTTCACCGGTATAGAATATCTCCTTATCGCCCTTCGCATCAAAATCCAAACGTCTGCTTTTGTTGGGCGTAATCAGGTTAATACGAAACATTCGCTTCTGCAACATTCCGTTGAACGAGCCCTTACGGGCGCCAATGGTAACTGTTTTGCTTGCTTCATTATAACTTATCGGGATGGTGGCAAAAGCACCTTTTTCGTAGTTGTAATTGGTTCCTTCATCTTCATACAGATTGAATGAGGCATCAGCTCCGGTGTAAATATTAAGAGTAATTGTATCGGCAAGTTTTTCTGCAGTGTATTGCAACTCGGGACCGAAAGGTATGATTGAACCTGCTTTTACAAACACAGGCATTCGTTCGTAAGGGGCATCAGCGATAAGCTTTTGCGAACCCGCATGCCATTTTCCGGTATATAGATCATACCAGCCTGCACATTTTGGCAAATACAATTGTCGCCTGGTTTGCTTATGCTCATAAACAGGGTTTATCAGCAATGAAGAACCGAACATATACTGATCACCAATGTTTAACACTGCCGTATCTGTACCAAAGTCCATCGGTAGTCCGCGCATAATCGTAGAGTTATCATGATAAGCGGCACCGGCAAGCGAATAGATATAAGGCATTAAGCGATAGCGTAATTTGTCGTAATAAAGAAAGCTTTGATAAGCGGGATGGGTCTCGGGTGCAGTATTAAACACCTCACGACTAGGGAACTGTCCATGGGAGCGGAACAAAGGAACAAAGGCTCCAAACTGTGACCACCGTGTGATCAGCTCTCTCCACTCCTCCAGATCTTCTGCATTTGGTTTTTCAAATTTTTCCGGCACCACAAAGCCGCCGATATCCATAGTCCAATACGGAAGTCCGGACATAGAAAAATTAAGTCCGGCCGATATCTGGGTTTTCATATCATGCCAGGTCGAACCAATATCTCCGCTCCAGATAGCTGCCGCATAACGCTGTGAGCCAGCAAAGCCTGAACGGGTTAAAAGAAATACCCGCTTGTCAGGATCTGTTGAACGTTGTCCCTCATAAATACCTTTTGCATTTTGCAAAGGATAAGCATTCAGATATTCTGCAGCGCTTCCTAAAGCAGTCGGTGTCATTTGCAATTTTCTCTGCTCAGGAGAGACATTTGACACGATATCTGGTTCACTTGCATCCATCCACCAGGCATCTATTCCCTTGCTATAAATTTTGTTATTGATCAGGTTCCAAAACCCTTTTCGTGCATTTTCGTTGAAGGCGTCATAAAAAGTGGAAATATATCCTTTGCCAATCCAGTCCCTTTCTCTGTCGGCTATACTTCTTTTATACAGCCAGTTTTTCTTATCAAATTCATTATAACTTGGAATGCCTTCATAGAATTTCGGCCATACCGAAATCATAATCTGCGTATTATATTTTTTGTGCAGAATACTTATCATACTATCAGGTGCAGGGAACCGGGTTTCATCAAACTCCTGGCTTCCCCACTCGGCTTCTCTCCAATAGTTCCAGTCCAACACAATATTGTCAAGCGGTATTCTTCGTTTTCTGAATTCGGCAACTGTAGACAGGATTTCTTCCTGAGTTTTGTATCGCTCACGGCTTTGCCAAAAACCCAATGCCCATTTGGGAACGATAACGGCCTTCCCTGTTAGTTCTCTGTACCCGCCAATCACCTCGTCCATATTTTTACCATGTATGAAATAATAATCTACTTGCTGGCCGGCTTCCGAGCTAAAGCTAAAGGCATTCCTTTGCTCCTCTGAAAGTGGCTCCTGCCATTTCAATGACAGATAGGAATCTCCTTCAGGTGTCCACTCAATGCGGACAGGGATTTTCTCACCACTTTTCAGGTGTAGAGGAAGCAGTGCGGGAGCGGGATTCCAGGCTTTGCGCCAACGGTCAAGAACTAGTTTACCATTTGCCCAGACTTTAATGGTACCACCAAATATGAACTTGAACTGGTGTAGTCCTGAAAGGTGACTCGCAAGCGAACCTTCCCAGGTTACTATGCCTGTTCCCGGTGTGAACTCTTTCGGAAGCTGAATCTTTGATTCGCCCAAAAACTCCATATTAATACTAGATTCGGCGCGCTCACAAATGACTTGTCCGGGTTTATTCTTATCGTTAGCATAAGAAGCATTAAGCCATCCTGGCTCAACCTTTTTGGAAAAAAGCTTTAGTGAAGAAAGTTGGTGGAATGGTCTGATATCACCTGCGGTTGTAAGCGAATAATTATCCCAAAGGATACCATAATTTTTGTTGGAGATTAAAAAAGGAACAGCAACTTCCGTATTATTTTGAAAAAAATTAACCTGTTGTCCTTTATAGTTAAATACACCATCCTGATGCTGCCCCAAGCCATACCAGGCATCGTCACTGGTACTTTGAAATGTTTGAACAATGTTGTATTGACGTTTGCCATCAAACACGACAGGCTGAAAACTCCTTCCGCCTACCTGTTTTTCTCCGAGGATTTTTCTGCCCTGAATATCCTGAAAGTCTACGACTCCGGTTTTCAGATTAACAGTAGCGATAAGTTTCTTTGTTTTCAGTATAAGGCTTTCTGTTGAAGATGTAACATCCCAAACTAAATCCGTTTTTTGGGTATATACGGTAACGAGGCTTTTCTTTACCGGCTTTTCTTTTCCTGGTGTAGCAATAACCCGTATAATATTATCTGCTACAACTTCCAGTTTAACCGTATTACTTTTTCCTGTAATTAATGGGTCTGTGAAAACAGTAACCCCATCTTTTTCCTTAATATAGGACAAAGGCTTTGCGAGTAAAACATTTACAGTAGAGACGCACAGCAAGCTGAGCAACAGCAATCGGTTCATATAACAGTAATCGATATTTAAATTAAAATGAAAAGCTAATTTTATATTATTCTAAAACAGAGGTCTCAAATGCTGCGAACGATGGTATAAAATATTGTGAAAGCCTGGACCGTATTAATTAAGATTAACGATGCTTTTATCTCTCTATTTACTTCTACTTATTGGCGCGCTTATTAAAGCTGCAAATTGAATTTCCCTTTTTGGTCTCCTTAACTAATTGTTAGTATCCAAATTTACCCTGGAGCGATGAGTCATAACAGATCAAATGTTTCTATCTAAAGGAAAAATGTTAACTAAAACCATCATATCATCGCCAAAACGCATATACACTCCTATTTTTCAATCTCGCGAGACAATGATTAAGCAGGCAGAAACCTTAGATTTTAAACAAGAAAAGCACGCATGAAATCAGTGGATTTTACAAAGTCATTTTAACTTTATTAATTACTACCAGCATTGCCCGATGCCTGTGCTGAAGGTCGTGTTAAAGGGCTTAAAGCAAGAGGCAGTTTTGAAATTGACATGACCTGGAAAGGCAGAAAACTGCAATCAGCTATTATCAAATCTTTGAATGGACAGGATTGTAAGGTATTCTCTTCTGTTCCTTTAAAAGTGATTGGGTGGCTCGAAAGTGGTACCTATTTGGTAGCGCACATTGTCAAATACCTGCACTACAAAAAGCTTATAAGCTGTCTCAAAAACGATCCTGGATATTCAGTGCCTTTTGCCAGTTTGCCCAGATCAAGCAAGTTATCTGGAAATAAAAACGGTAAAGAGTAAATTCCTTTTAATTTAGAATTCATAAAAAAAATACCGGCAAAAAGAAAATTCAATTACTTTTGACCCGTGATTAGGAATAAACCCATACAAAAAAAGCAACTGGCTGCATACTTCTTGCTGCTGGTATTATTTTTTATTCAGGGCACAAAGCTTTCTCACACTCACGATCACGACTCAAGCGACAATCACAGGACAAAAATTGAGTTAGGCTCGAAAAGTCAGCAATGTGATATATGTGATTACCACTTTGCTAAAGACTCATTCACTACCGAACCTTTCATTATTTCACAAAAAACATCTGACTCTACTCAGTATTTTGATCTCTACCAAAGCAGATCGGTAACTTCTATAGGACTTAGTTATTCCGACCGGGGTCCTCCTTCTCTTATTTAATTTTTTTCTTCAAATTTCTTGCAGGATTATGTCCTGTATTTTCACTCATTTTATAATTTAATTTATTATGTTACAGGCCATTGGTCTCACCAAACGCTTTGGTGAGCACACTGCCTTGAACGGTTTGGATCTAACCGTTTCAAGGGGTGAAGTATTCTGTTTGCTCGGGCAAAACGGCGCCGGCAAAACCACAACTATTAATTTGTTTCTAGGTTTCTTACAGGCCACATCGGGTTCGGCAAGAGTAAACGACCTTGAGATTTCCCTGAATTCCAAGACTGCTAAAAAGCATCTGGCCTACATCCCTGAAGTGGTGATGCTTTACGGAAATCTAAGCGGCATCGAAAACCTTCAGTACTTCAGCAAGCTGGCAGGATTTAATTACGACCGCCGGGAACTTTCTGCTTACTTAACAAAAGCAGGACTGGCTGAAGATGCTCATCATAAGCTGCTGGAAAACTATTCTAAAGGGATGCGACAAAAAGTAGGAATTGCAATAGCATTAGCAAAAAATGCCGATGGAATTGTAATGGATGAACCCACCAGTGGCCTTGACCCTAAGGCTACCGCCGAGTTCACCGCTATTGTTAAACAGCTTGCGGCTGAGGGAAAATCAATTTTAATGGCTACCCACGACATCTTCAATGCCGTAAATATCGGCTCAAGAATTGGAATTATGAAAGCTGGTTCCCTTGTCCACACCCTGAACGCAGCATCAGTTACAGCCAGTGAATTACAAAACCTATATCTCGAAACCATTTAGCACACTCACATGAAATTTATATCAACTTTTATTATCCTGCTAGTACTAAGCATTGCAGCTTTTTCGCAACAAGCTATTGAAGGAAAAGTAACGACTGAAAATGGTGAGCCGGTTGCCGATGCAACAGTAATCGTTAAAAACAAAACGTTTTCTCATACAACAAAAACAAGTGAACTCGGAAAATTCCAGATACCGCAAATAAGCAAGGGTACTTATACCATTTCGATTAGTCACTTCGCTTTTGAAAGTTACCTGAAAACATCGGATGTAAGCGAGGGAATGGACACAATCCTCATCCGGTTGCTTAGTCAGGCTAATCATTTACAAACAGTAGAAGTTATCGGCAGAAGCTCAAAGAAATACAACAGCGATTATTCGTTCGGGGCCACTAAAACGGCAACGCTAAACAGATATATCCCTCAATCCATATCTACAATCACGAAAGAATTGGTTGAGGACCGGCAGGCATTTCAATTAACAGATGCCGTTAAAATAAGCAGCGGTGTAATCCCCTCCAGCTTTTACAATCAATATGCTATCCGTGGAATAAGCCAGAATGAGGAAGGTCAGATTGTCAACGGGATGCGTACAAGGCAATACTACTTCCTTCAGCCATTAACAACTAATATCGAAAGAATTGAGGTGATTAAAGGACCGGCAAGCGCAACCTTCGCATCGGTGGACCCCGGCGGCAGCATCAACCTCGTAACGAAAAAGCCCTTGGCCGTCAGCAGAAAAGAAATCAGCATGAGCGCAGGAAGCTTCAGTACTTTGCGCGGCGCACTTGACTTCACTGGCCCGCTGAACAAAGACACCACGCTATTATACCGGGTTAACGGAGCTTACCAGGAAGCCAGAAGCTATCGTGATTTTGTAGGTACCAAATCTTTCCTGATTTCTCCGTCACTGTCATACATCCCTAATGATAAAACGGCTCTTGGTGTAGAAATGATATTAAGTAATATGAATGGTAATCTCGACCGCGGGCAGCCGATTTTTGGTGCCGTGGCGGGAGTAACAAACCTCAACAGTACGCCAATCAGTTCAAACCTGGGTGCTTCAAATGATTTTTTTCGTTCAAAGGAATTGATGCTGATGGGAAACCTCTCTCATAAGTTCAACCGCATGCTTTCATTCTCTACATCTTATATGAAACAAACCTGGACCGAAGACCTGCAAGAGCATCGTACAACCAATGCCTTTGCTCCTGATATTGAGGGAAACCCGGTTTCTTCGTTGGCCGCTATGCAGTTTATACAGCGCAAGCAGTTTTGGAATACAGATAACCTGAACTCATATTTCAATCTGGATTTTGCTACCGGAGCTGCTAAACATAAATTACTGGTAGGTTACGACCTTCAGTACTGGGAAAAACTTAAAGGAGGCGGTCAGAACTCCGCAAGGGGTTATTTATTGAAGGACGGAACCGTGGCCGGTTCTTTTGTTAAAGCTAATGCTGCTAACTATCAAACAATTACTGTTGACGGTGTAGCCTTACCGAAGCCAAACGTTTCACATTTCAATCTTGCCAATCCTGCGAACACTGTTAGAAACTTAAATGATTATAACCTGAATGTCAGAACCGAACTTCCGTCGGCTTTAACTACCAACAAAGCAGTATATATTCAGGAGCAGCTAACCTGGCAAAAACTCACAGTCTTGCTGAGCCTCCGCCAGGAATGGTTCAAAGACATCACCAATTATGATACTTCAAAAGAATTAGCGTTCACCCAAATGGCACTGCTTCCGAGAGCTGGTTTAAGTTATTCACTTACAGCTGATGCAAGTGTTTATGCTACCTACCTGGAAGGATTTCAACCTCAGTCTAACACTGTGTCATTAATGCCCAGTACAGGAGCTTTCTTCGGGGCAGCAAGGTCAGCCAACCGGTTTGAACCCCTAAAAAGTAACCTGAAAGAACTTGGTGTAAAGTCATCATGGTTTAATCAGCACCTTGAACTGAATGCGGCGGTTTATGAGATCAATCAGAAAAACATCCTGATGAATGCTAATCTGCCTCAATTCCCGGATTCGCTGGTTACCAGAGGCGCTGACAGGAGTCGCGGGTTTGAACTCGACATAGCAGGTTACATTCTACCAAACTGGCAAATCAACGCCTCTTACAGCCATATCGACGCAAAAATTGTAAAAGATGCTAATGCCGAACTCATAGGACAAAGAAAAGAGAATACTCCTTTCAAAAGCGCTAACCTATGGACTCGGTATAATTTCAACAGAGGAAAAGTTCTGCAAGACCTCGGTGTAGGCTTTGGAGTTCAATATAGCGGAGATAAAGTTCCCTGGTTCACCCGCTCTTTCAAGGTACCGGCATACACATTATTTGATGCTGCTATCTATTATAAGCCGAGCAAAAGCAATGTTCGTATAGCTGCTAATGTCAATAATATAACAGGAAAAACGTATTGGATAGGCGCTCAAAATTATTTGCGTCTGTTCCCGGGTGCACCGAGGAATTTTATAGCCACTGCCAGTTACAGCTTTTAAGAAAATACGATGCGAAAACGAATAATTCTGATTATCTCGGAGCAGTTTTTCAAAACTCTCCTTAAGAACAAAGCCACACGCTGGCTTATTGCAACGCTGAGCATGCTATTACTCATGTCCACATTCCTGGGATGGGATAACTACCAACAACAACACGAGCTCCGTTCAAATTACCAAAAGCTGATACGAAAACAATGGGTTAGTAATCCCGACAAACATCCGCACCGTATGGCTCATTACGGCTATTTTGCTTTCCGGCCAAAACATCCTTTAAGCTTTTTTGATTTTGGTATGGAAAGCTTTACCGGTGTGTCATTGTTTCTGGAGGCTCACAAGCAAAATACCGTTAACTTTTCTGAGGCAAGTCTTTCTACCGGCATACTCCGCTTTGGCGAGATGAGTATTGCTATGATTTTACAGCTTCTGGTGCCGCTCTTTCTAATCTTTATGGGATTTAATGCAGTAGCGGCTATGAAAGAAAGCAGCACATTAAAAATAATCCTCTCACAAGGAGTTAGCTGGCAGGAATTGGTTTTGGGAAAAACGCTCGGAATTACAGCAATGGCACTGCTGCTCTATTTACCGGTGATACTCATAACCGTTTTGCTATGGATGGGTTTAACCGGCTTTCAGGAAAACAGTGATGATACAATCAGACTGCTGCTTTTACTTCTCTCCTATATGGTTTATTTTGTAGGTTGGTCACTTATAAAAGTGTTAATATCTGCGTTAAGCAAAACTTCTAAAGGAGCGCTGACTACACTCACCGGAATATGGATTTTCACAATCCTTGTTATCCCGCGGGGAGCGCAGGCACTCGGGGCATACAGCTACCCTACCCCTTCAAAAGCTGCATTCGAAGCTGCACTGGAGCACGATCTGAAAAAGGATGGAGACCGGCACAACCCGGGCGACCCTAAATTTAAAGCTATAAAAGATTCACTGCTCAATAAATATGCGGTTGACAGTGTATCTCAGTTACCTTTCAATTATGCCGGTTTTCTAATGTATAAGGGAGAACAAATCAGCTCTGAGATCTACAACTTTCACCGGAACGGGTTGCTTGACCGGTACAGGCAACAAAACAGCTTCAATCGCTACTCTTCCTTCATCAACCCATATATCGCTATCAAAAATCTATCGATGGCGCTGACAGGGTCGGATTTTGAGTCGTATGCGGATTTCCAGGAGCAAGCTGAAACTTTCAGATACAGCCTTGCGCAACGGATGAATAAGCTGCAAATGGATCACATAAGCAATAAAAAACAGGGCGACCACGACAAGCCCTATTCTATAAGCCGGCAACACTGGGAAGACATGCCCGATTTTAAATATCAATTCAATACTACAAAGTTTGTATTGAAGAATGAGTGGCTTTCAATAGCTGCCTTAATGTTCTGGCTAATTTTTCCAATCGTCTTACTCTTTACAATCACAAAAAAGTTTAAATCTCTTTAACATGGTCAAGCTAGCTTTCAAACAATTCATTCGCTCAGGAGCTACAATAATAGGTCTGAGCTTTATTCTTCTTAGCGGCGTGCTGAGTGTGTTTATTGGAAAACAATTTTTACGACAGCAGGAAGAAGCTGCAAAGAATGCTGAAGTATTTCAAAAGGAATACACAGCCAATTATGTAAACTTTTTTAAGGACGATCTGGGGCTGCTACTCTACTACCTCAAGTTTTCTCTGGTAAACACTTCAGAACCTTTAGCCGGCATCTCAATCGGCCAGCGCGACGTGAACATATCTATTCAGAGTGTTACTATCCGGAACCTGGAAAATCAAAAGTGGGACACCGATTTAAACAATCCTGCAAATCTGCTGCTGGGTAATATGGACCTGGGGTTTGTGATGATCTACCTTTTCCCCTTGCTTATAATCGCCTTTACTTTTAATTTATTGTCGGAGGAAAAAGAAGGAGGCACATGGCGAATGATTCAATTTCAATCGCCTGCGCCATTGCGTACTATTTGGAACAAACTAGTTGTTCGGGTGGGTTTGATTTACATTGCTACTGCGTTCCTATTGCTACTAGCTGTGGTCATCCTCTCTATTCCTTTGAACAAATCTCTGCTGGCTACCGTTTTATTATTTGCATGCTACCATTTATTCTGGTTTACGTTGTGCTTATGGGTGGTATCATGGCGAAAGAGCTCTGCTTTCAATGCTGTAGCATTATCGGCGCTCTGGGTAGTGCTTATAATTCTGAGCCCGGCAATAGTTAACGGCTACATCTCTAACGGTTATCCTGTTCCGGAAGCTTTGCACACGGTTGTAAAACAAAGACAAGGTTACCACGAAAAATGGGATATGGAAAAGAGCATCACCATGAATAAATTCTATTCGCACTATCCGCAATTTAAAAAGTATCCGTTGCCGGACAAGCAGTTTAGCTGGTTATGGTACTATGCCATGCACCAGATGGGAGATGATGAATCACTTAAGCAATCTACTGAGTTGCGGGAGAAACTCCGGTTAAGAGAAAATAAAACCCGCACAATCGCCCTTTTTCTTCCGGTGTTGCATACACAGCTGGCGCTGAATAGTCTGTCTCAAACGGATCTAAAAAACCATCTGCTTTTTTTAGACAGCACGCAAGCCTTTCACGAAAAAAAGCGGCTCTTTTTCTACGAACGAATATTTGCCAATCGGCCGGTTAATAGCGTAGACTGGAGCAGCATTAAGGTAGAAAAACTTGAGGTGAAGCAGGAGTTTTCCTTGCTAAAAATGCTTTTGCCTTTAATTATCGTATGTTTTGTATTAGGCTGGATCTCGCGAAATGGATTTAAGAAATTGGATTTACATGATCCATCTTGACCCGGGATCCGCAAGTTACGTGCAAATAAAAACGGGAAAGAAATTGATTTTTCAACTCTTTCCCGTCCAGTACTGAAGGCGGGAATCGAACCCGCACGACCTTTAAGGGTCACAGGATTTTAAGTCCTGCGTGTCTACCAGTTCCACCACTTCAGCAGGTTTTGAGAACCTTTTTCAACATTAAATCCCTTCCTGGTAGAAAGGGATTCTGGAGCGAAAGACGAGATTCGAACTCGCGACCCCGACCTTGGCAAGGTCGTGCTCTACCAACTGAGCTACTTTCGCGTTGGTATTCACATTGAACGTTGGCTTTCTAAAGAATGTTACCGTTTTTTGTGTGTGCAAATATAGACAGAAAAGCTTCCTTGTCAATAAAATATTGAACTTTTTTTTCACTTTTCTAATAAACCACTGGAATTCAGGCAATCAAAAATCATATCTCGTTCATAGCCCTTAGATATTCCATACAAAATAAGTTTCTGACGGCGTTTAAATGCATCTTTTTCTTTAAGTAAAGCATCCTTCTTCTCCAACAAAGCCTTTAACGCCGCTTCATAATCATCATAATTGATCTGAAGCAACGCCTTTTTTATCAGGTTATCTCCTACCCTTTTTAGCTTAAGTCCCTGTTTAATTTTGATCTTCCCCCATTGTTTAATCCTGAATTTCCCCAGTGTATAAGCAATTGCGAATCTTTCTTCATTCAAAAAATTCGCACTTATTAAATCACATATCACATCTTCAACTTCCGCAGAATGGAGCCCATAACTATAAAGCTTATCACGTACCTCCTGCTGCGAACGTTCCTGGTAAGCACAGTAATGCTCGAGTTTGGCCAGCGCAGTTCTTTTGTCCAGTACTTTTTTTACAGCTTTTTCGAATTCCATTTTTTTCTTGATCAATTCGTAAAAATATCATTCAAATCCTAAAAATTTATAGAAATTAGGCGATATGTCGCATCCCCTATACCAGGTTACAGAAATTAAGGAAGTAGTTCACGCCAAAGGGATTTTGAATGCACCCGAAGCAACCATTCGTTCTCTGGTGTTCGATAGTCGCAAGCTTAGCGACATAGAACATTCATTATTTTTTGCGTTGAAGGGTCGCCGGGATGGACATGAATACTTGCAGGATGTATATGATCAGGGCATCAGAAATTTCATAATCTCGGATGATTCCGGAATATTCGCTAAATATAATGATGTCAATATACTGCTGGTAGACGATACCTTGCAGGCTTTGCACAAACTTACCGCCTGGCATAGAACGCACTATCACTACCCAGTAATGGCAATTACAGGAAGTAATGGCAAAACGGTGGTAAAAGAATGGCTGTACCAGTTATTAGCGCCCGAAAAAAACGTTATCAGAAGCCCTAAGAGTTATAACTCCCAAATCGGAGTTCCTCTTTCGGTTTGGGAGATGAATGACGAACATTCTATGGCAATATTTGAAGCAGGGGTTTCGCATACCGGCGAAATGATTAACCTGACAAGAATTATTCAACCAACCATCGGATTGTTAACCAATATTGGAGAGGCCCATAACGAGGGTTTCACTGATCGCGATGAAAAGATAAGGGAGAAGCTTTTGCTTTTCGAAAACACCGACCTGTTTATTTACTCGCCGAAGTACCTTAAAGGATACACTGGCGAAATCCCCGGAAGGGAGAAGTTTACTTGGTCATGGGATGAAGAAGCAGATCTGCGTCTTATCGACGATGAGGTTTTGGAAGATAAATATCTGTTTATCAGAGGAACATATAAAGGTCGTGATGTTCAATGCGTTGTCCCTTTTATTGATGCAGCTTCGGTTGAAAATGCCATTTGCTGTTGGGCCACCATATTAGCACTTGGATATCTGCCTCATGATGCTGACATCAGGCTTGAAAAACTCCATCCCATTAAAATGCGATTAGAGCTAAAAGACGGGATAAACAACTGTTCCATAATTGATGATTCCTACAGCTCTGACATCTCATCATTGGCTATTGCTCTCGATTTTCTTAAACAGCAGAATCAGCATTTACGACGTTCGCTCATCTTATCAGACATCCCGGAAGCAGGAATCGATTCTGAATCACTTTACAAACAGGTTGCTAAACTGCTTAAAAATAAAGAGGTTGACCGCTTAATCGGCGTTGGTGAGGAGCTTACCAGGCATGCAGATATATTTAATCTGGAGAAGTCATTTTTTAAAAATACCGATGAACTTATTCAACACCTGGACACCTTAAAACTTTATAACGAAACCATTCTGATTAAAGGAGCGAGGGCCTTCGGTTTCGAGCGTGTAAGTACGGTACTTGCCAAAAAAGTACACGAAACGATGCTCGAAATTAATTTGAACGCGCTCGAACACAACCTGAATTACTATAAATCGCAATTAAAAAAAGGCGTTAAACTAATGGTTATGGTTAAAGCTTTTTCTTACGGAAGCGGAAGCTTTGAAATAGCCAACCTGTTACAGTTTAATAAAATAGACTGGTTGGCTGTGGCTTATGCCGATGAAGGCGTAACACTTCGAAAGGCTGGCATCACTCTGCCAATCATGGTCATGAATCCGGATTTGATGGCCTTTGATGTTATGATTGAACAATCATTAGAACCCGAGATTTATAGCTTCCGCGTGCTGAAAGACTTCATTGAAGTCCTGAACCGCAAAAATCAGGAAAGCTATCCTGTGCATATTAAACTGGATACCGGCATGCACCGATTAGGTTTTTTACCAAACGAAATCCCTCTCTTATTAGAAGAGATAGAGAACTGCCCCGCCATAACTATCAAAAGCGTTTTCTCGCATCTGGTAGCAAGTGAAGATCCAGAGTCCGATGACTTCACTCATCAGCAAGTATCCGTTTTCAAGGAAATTACAAACAAAATAGAATCGGCCGTTGGATATAAATTTTTACGACATATCTCAAATACATCAGGTATCAGCCGCATTCCTGAAGCGCAATTTGACATGGTACGATTGGGTATTGGCATTTACGGGATAGACAATTCATTCAGGAACAAAAAATCACCTCTACAAACGGTTACCACCCTAAAAACAAGCATTTCACAAATCAAAGATTTAGAGCCCGGCGACACAGTAGGGTATAACAGAAAGGGAATAATGCCTAATGGTGGCAAGGTGGCAACGGTAAAAATTGGTTATGCCGACGGATATAGTCGCAAGCTGGGAAATGGCGTCGGGAAAATGCTGATTAATGGCGTAAAAGTGCCAACAATTGGAAATATCTGTATGGATATGTGCATGCTGGATATTACAGGTGTACCCGCCAATGAAGGCGACGAAGTGATTGTTTTTAACGATGTAATCCGGGTAGAAGATATAGCAGCGCAAATCGGAACTATTCCTTACGAAGTGCTTACCGGCATTTCAGAACGGGTGAAAAGAGTATATTTTTATGAATAATACAATCATTTTCAGATTTGCATATCTGCACATTAATTCATTTGCACTACCTTTGCGGCATAATGAAAAAAATTGCTGGAGCCTTATTAAATTACTTTTTTAAAGGTGTATTAGTTGTTGTTCCTCTTGGTGCCGCTATTTTTCTGATTTATTGGATTTTTTCATCAATAGATAACGCCCTAAATCTGAGTGATGCCATTGCTGTTGATTCTCATGGGAAACCTGTTTACATACCCGGACTGGGTATATTGACTGTTATTGTTATTATTATGATCGTCGGAATAATAGTAACTAATTTCATTACCGATCCTATCAAAGCGGCATTTAACCGCTGGATAAAGCGCATTCCTCTATTAAACTTTTTCTATTCTTCGATTAAAGATTTCACAGAAGCCTTTGTAGGGGATGAAAAAAAATTCAGCGAACCTGTATTGGTAGAGCTTAACGACTCCGGATTAAAACAAGTTGGTTTTGTAACTCACAAAAACCTTAAAAAAATAAAACTCCCGGGTGAAGTAGCCGTTTATCTACCCTTCTCCTATTCATTTGCCGGCCAATTAGTAATTGTTAAAACCGAGCGAGTAACACCTTTAAATATGACGGCAAGCGCTGCCATGAAATTTGTTGTTTCCGGCGGAGTGAGTGGATTAACAGATTAAAGCTTCATTAACAACTCTGTATAAAGCTTAAAGTTTTCCTCGTCGTAGCACATAAAATGAACTTTTTGAAGCTGATCATTTTCTAACAAAAACTCTTTTACCGTGTTGGTAGCAATTTTTGCAGCCTCTGTCTTAGGATAGCCATAAGCACCCGTACTTATGTTGGGAAATGCGATAGTTTCGATTCCATGCTTTACTGCAAGTTCAAGAGAGTTACGATAGCAATTACGAAGCTTTTCCGCTTCCTCATGACTTCCGCCTTCCCACACCGGCCCGACAGTATGGATAACGTATTCCGCCGGAAGATTTCCCCCAGTGGTAATTACTGCTTCGCCGGGAGGACAACTTCCCTGCCTGGCAATTATCTCCTTACATTCCTCAAGAATTTTTTGTCCCCCTGCTCTGTGAATAGCTCCGTCAACACCTCCTCCTCCAAGTAAAGACGAGTTTGCTGCGTTTACAATAGCATCTACTGCCAATTTTGTAATGTCACCGTGCATTACAGAAATCTTATCCTTAATGTTCTGAGTATTCATACCTGCTAAACATCAATAACATCAACAGGTTTGAAAGAAGATTTTGAAATTCAGAAAAAAAGCAGGTAATCAACCAATTACCTGCTCAAAACGTAATACTGCCTTAAATTATTTATTAGGCTGGGGCGTATAACGCAAATATGGTTTTACAACTCTGTGTCCTTTCGGGAATTTAGCGGGAATATCTTCGGTTTTTATTGCCGGAACGACAACCACATCCTCCCCTTCCTTCCAGTCGGCCGGTGTAGCCACGCTATAATTGGCTGTTAGTTGAAGTGAATCAATCACCCTTAAAATTTCCGTAAAATTTCTGCCGGTTGAAGCCGGATAAGTAATAATTAGCTTAATTTTCTTATCAGGACTTATAATAAATAAGGAACGTACCGTAGCTGACTCGGAAGCATTAGGATGAATCATATCATACAATTGGGATACCTTTTTATCCTCGTCGGCGATAATCGGAAAATTAACTTCCACTCCCTGAGTCTCGTTAATATCCTGAATCCAGCCCTGATGTTTATCAAGCGGATCAACGCTCAATGCAAGTACTTTTACATTTCGTTTTTCAAATTCAGCATTTAATGACGCTGTACGTCCTAATTCTGTAGTACAAACCGGGGTATAATCTGCAGGGTGAGAAAATAAAACAGCCCAGCTATCTCCAAGATATTCATAAAAATCTATCTCGCCCATAGATGTTTGTGCCTTGAAATTTGGTGCGGTATCGCCTAATCTTAAGCTCATGATTTTAAATATTTAGGTAAGTATTAATGATTACTAAACTAAGGGGTTTAAGCTTGAAAGAAAAATATTGTTTTCTTAAAACAGAGAATCTGACTTAGATATGAATTTTGGTTCAGCCAGTTTCGTCCCAAGCTTTTCATTTAATTTCTTTATTGTATAATCAGCGAGAATAGGCGTATCTTTTTCGTCGTGTTGATGAAGAAAGAAGTAGATTGAGTTTAAGCCCTTGTTTGTCCACTGGGCCAGTCGCTCCACCCATTCATCAATTCGGCTATAATCCGTTGGATGCAAACCGTTCCCAACAAATCGGATAAAAGCTTGCGGCGTTGGAAGTTCCATATGTACACAATCACGTCGGCCCGAAGCATCGGTAATAACCGCACCTTTTTTAACACTGTACAGGAGTTCAAAAAAATCTTTCCGGGCAACTGCATCGCTATACCAATCGGGATGACGTACTTCAACAAACAAGTTAAAGTCTTTCGGTAAATGCTCCAGGTACTCCCGAAGAATGTCGAAATTTTTAGGGCCGAAATTATCACTCAATTGCAAAAAACAAGGCCCAAGAAATTCGCCAAATTCAGAAATACTTTCGAGATACTTTGTAGTATCCTCCTCGGCATTTTTTAAGCGGCGAATATGACTTATGGTCCTGCTGATTTTTGGAAAGAATTTAAAATCCTTTCCCTCAACGGCGGCTTTTTCCTTCCATGTCCTAATCTGATCAGCTTTTGGCATTTGATAAAAAACAGCATTCAGTTCAATGCTGTTAAAATGCTTAACATATTCATCCAGGAAATTTACTTCCTTGGTTTTTTGGGGATAGATTAAGCCCACCCACTCCTTTCTCCCCCATTTTGCACAACCAACATAAATCTCTGGAAACTCAGGCTTCTGCGCCTCTTTTAGCACTTTTAGCGTAAGCTCAGAATCTGCTGGCAAACTAAAATTTATCTTATCAAGTTCTGTTTCAGGTACTTTTCCAAAATCCATAATAATATTTATTAGCTAAAGATAATAACAAACAACATCTCTTTTAAAAGGGCTTCTGCAGGAATAAAACAGAATGGTTTTTTTTAGGTTTATAAATTTATGTTTCCTACAGGAACACGCTATGATAGAAACAGAAGAACAGAAAAATGAGGCCCAGGCCTTTTATAGAGAAGCACTTACATTATAAGAAGAATGCGGCACAAATTTCAATCTGGGAGGTGGATTTTCAATGTCGAAAAACACATGAATTCATCGCGATACAAAAGACCTCGACATTTTCTGCAAACCAAATGAATATACTAAAATTTTAAAATTTTTTGCAGAAAAAGGTTATCGGACAGAACTGTCAGACTCCAGATGGTTGGCTAAAATTTTTAAAGACGAATACTTTATCGATATAATATTCGACACAGTTAATAATATTTGCACGGTTGACGATACTTGGTATAAATATGCCACCAAAGGTCAATTTGTAGGTCTGCCTGTTAAATTTTTACCCGCCGAAGAATTGATCTGGTGCAAAATATATGTACAAAACCGGGAGCGGTTTGATGGTGCAGATATCAATCACATAATACTGAAACACGGAAAGAAACTAGATTGGAAACGATTGATGTTCCGTTTAGATTCGCACTGGCACCTATTGTTATCGCAAATCATTAATTTTCAATTCGTTTATCCTGCTGACTTTCACGAAATCATCCCCAGATGGCTATTTGACGACTTGATGAACAGAGCTCATGAACAATACGACTTACCTCCATCGTTGGAAAAAGTCTGCCGTGGTCCGGTAATTGATCAAACTCAATACATGATAGATATCAAAGAATGGGATTATAAGGTTACCACCATTAAAACAGTGTAATGATGGACGAGGAAAACAAGCGCACAAGAATTGCTGCTGTGGCAGACATACATGTTAAAGAATCAGACAAAGGCAAATGGGTTGAATATTTTAAAGATATTTCAAAACATGCTGATGTTTTGGTTATTGCTGGTGATTTAACAGATACCGGTGATGAACAGGAGGCCCAGGTGTTAGCTGATGAGCTAAAAGCCTGTACAATACCAGTGGTCGCTGTTCTGGGCAATCACGATTTTGAAAAAGGCAGGCATAAACTTATACGAAGTATTCTGCAGAATGAAAATGTACATATCCTTGACGGAGAAGCAATAGTTATTGATACTGTAGGCTTTGCAGGAGTTAAGGGATTTGGCGGCGGGTTTGACCATCACATGCTTTCTATGTTTGGTGAAGGGGCCATGAAATCATTTGTTCAGGAAGCAGTTGATGAAGCACTGCATCTCGACAGAGCCCTGGCTCGTTTGGATGAAACGCCTAACCTCAAGAAAATCGCGTTACTGCATTACTCACCTATCCGTGATACAGTTATCGGAGAAGCTGAAGCGATTTTTCCATTTCTGGGATCCTCTCGTCTGGCAGAGCCATTGAGCAGACGAGGTGTCGAAGCTGCTTTTCATGGCCATGCTCATATCGGAACATTCCAGGGCGAAACATCTGGGGGAGTGAAAGTGTTTAATGTCGCAAAGCCGCTTCTTGCCCGGGAAGGACATAAATCAGGATATTTTTTGTTCGAAGTGTAGCAGGTTAACTTAAAAATGGATCCCAATGGCCTGAAATTTAATTTCAGGCATTGC
Organism: uncultured Pedobacter sp.; assembly: GCA_966210515.1. GTDB lineage: Bacteria > Bacteroidota > Bacteroidia > Sphingobacteriales > Sphingobacteriaceae > Paradesertivirga. Next base: position 28,347 of record CBIHLM010000007.1, on the reverse strand, counting down.
TCATATATTCAAAGCCCATTTTTGCTTAGCTTTGGCCATGCTTACCCGACTAGCAATACTGGGATTAAAACTCTTATCTTATTTACCATTAAATGTTCTCTATATCCTTTCGGATGGCTTGTTTCTGATCCTCTTTCATGTTACAAAATATCGCAGAAACGTAGTTGCCGAAAATCTCAAAAATGCCTTTCCCGAAAAGGATATCACAGAAAGGAATCAAATAACCATACAGTATTATAGATATTTGTGTGATTTGATTATCGAATCGGTAAAGATGATCAGTATTTCCAAAGCCGAGGCTATGGAAAGATTCAAGTTTGTCAATCCCGAATTATTAGAAGAATATTTTGCCCAGAATAAAAGTATAATAGCGGCAGCAGGTCACTACGGAAACTGGGAAATGGCAAGCAATATCGGTTTAACAACCGACAAAAATACGCTTGTAGTATATAAACCTCTTACAAACCAGATATTCGAGCGATTTCTTAAGAAAGTTCGCTCTCGTTTTAACGCGAAAATGGTTCCGATGAAAACCTCATTCAGGGAAATTCTATCGTACAGAAAAGAGCCAACTATTTCTATCCTGATAAGCGATCAAACCCCGGTTCAGAGCGATGCACACTGTTTTACAACTTTTCTTAACCAGCCAACAGCAGTTTTTCTGGGCATAGAAAAACTTGCTAAATCATATAATTACCCAATCGTATTTTGCGACGTCAAAGTAATAAAGCGTGGCCATTATACTTGCGAGTTCGTACCCTTGGTAAACGAACCTAAATCAACAGCAGAGTACGAAATTACCCAAGCTCATGTAAAATATCTTGAAAAAATGATCCAAAAAGAGCCCCAGTACTGGATTTGGTCGCATAAGCGCTGGAAGTTTAGACCAGATTAACTATGTTATAAACTGGTTTTCGGGCGATGTGAATTAGCATCTTTTATCTCTTCAAGATTCCTCATAATTTTGGTAAAGCCCCGGTGAACATTTTGAGTGTCAAATAACGGAAAAACCAGTCCGCTTCCCCAAAATACTGTCTTGTCTTTTCGAACATGAAATCTTTCGTCAACGGCTTTACCATATTTTATAGCATTCTCCAATTCTTTCAGATGTTCGTTGGTTTCCTGATCTTTTTCTGTAAAAAACACTTTAGCATTTACACCAAGAATTTCTTTATCAGAATACCCTAAAAGACGCTCAGCACCTTTGTTCCAACTGCTTACATCCCCCATTTTGTCGGTGGTAAAAACCGCGTATTCTTCTAAGCTTTCAAGCACCTGCTGATAAAAATCTTCACTTAAGCGAAACGAGCTGTCTTCCAAAACATCATTGGGAAGTAAATCAGGCATACTTTCATCCATCGGTAAGTCAATCGCCACAACTGTAGAATTATCAACCCCGCAAGCCATCTGTAAAGGTTCCTGCGTAATAAGATAATAGGTCTCAATTCCATCAGGCAGATTTTCAAGTTCGGGTTTTTGCCGGACCGGAAACAGCGTTATGGTTAAAATACCAGTTTCAGAATCCTCTTCATTTTTTGCCAGGACATGGGAATAACCTTTCTCAATAAGATAACCCAGAATACGTGTGCTTAACGGAATTGTCATATTTAAATCTGATTAAATAAACTTTTAAATCCCGATAAAGTTTAAATTTCGGTTCTTTATTTCGCGATACTTCATTATTTGAGTTATTGCATGCTAACTTTGCCATTCTGGAAATGCTTTATAATTTCTGATTATATGGCGGAGACTTTACTTAATCAAATGTCATTTAATACTACACGGCTAAACAAATACATCAGCGAAAGCGGGATCTGCTCAAGGCGACAGGCCGATAAATTCATTGAGAATGGCAACGTATTTATCAATGGGAAGAGAGCTAAAATTGGCGATCAGGTATTGCCTACCGACCGGGTAGTTGTAAATGGAAATGCAATTGAGCCCAGAAAAGAGGAAGATGCAATTTTTATTGCTTTCAATAAACCTGTAGGAGTAACAAGTACCACCGAAGCAAGCACAAAAAACAATATAGTTGAGTATGTTAATCATAGCGAGCGGATTTTCCCGATAGGCAGATTAGATAAAGACTCGCAGGGATTGATATTTTTAACAAGCAACGGCGACATTGTAAATAAGATTTTAAGAGCTGGAAACAACCACGAGAAAGAATACCTGGTAACCGTTAACAAGCCAATAACTGATGATTTTATAAGTTCCATGTCGTCGGGTGTTCCCATTCTGGGATCAATGACAAAAAAATGCACAGTTACTAAAGAAAGTCCTTTTGTATTTAAGATAATACTGGTTCAAGGTATGAACCGCCAAATACGACGAATGTGCGAATATTTTGGATATGAAGTTACCAAGCTGGAAAGAACTCGAATTATGAACATCAGCTTAAAGGGCTTGCCTCTGGGCGAATGGCGTGAACTCACCGAGCAAGAACTAGCAGGCCTATTCAAAATGATTGAACATTCCAGTTCGACAAAGGAACCTACTAAACCTAAAAGTAAACCTGCGATTGCATCTGCAAAGACCTCAAACTCTGCATCATCGAATAAGGTTCATTCGAGGCCAAATAATCACAAAACGAAGAACAAACCAGATAGAAATAAAACCGGAGGAAAAAACGCCGGCGCAAGAAGCACAGCCAAACCTTCAAACGGCAGATCTGCCGCTAAAGGAAAAACTAAACCCGGAAGGCGATAATTATTTTTTGAAAGTCAAAAGTACCTTGTCCGAATCCGAAAGATAAAGCATTCCATTTCGAATCTCAAAACGTTTTACGTTCCTCAAATTAGTTACCATTTGATTTTCCAGATCCATAACGCCATCGCAATACATTTTGGTTGAAGTTATTTCCTGGAAAGTTATCTGATCATCTCCCATTCGCTCATAATCGGCACTAATGCTATTACAAAAGGCTTTTCCTTTTACTTCGAGATCCTCGCCGTCGAAAACGAGATATGCCCTCCCAACCGGGCTCACAACTTTATGGTTAATCGCGGTAAGCTTCCATTCGGGTCCGTCCAGTTTTAAGGGAACATTTTCAGGCCTTAAGGCATTGCAGGCTGAAAAAAACACAATTACAGGTATAAAAAGTAAAAACTTGTTCATAATTCTTTTTTAATCAGAACAAATGATTTCCAGCTATGTTTGCCTACAGATTTTGAGCTATAACAAAGCCGCTAGCCCATGCCCATTGAAAATTGTATCCACCAAGCCAGCCGGTAACATCCACACATTCACCGCCAAAAAATAAACCTTGTACCTTCTTCGCTTCCAGCGTTTTTGAAGAAAGTTCGTCGGTAGCTACTCCGCCCCGCATAACCTCCGCCCGGTCATAACCCTTATCACCCGCCGGCTTAACTTTAAATTCATGTATAAATGCATTAATTTCTTCAAGTTCCTGCCTGTTTAAGGATGCAATATTTTTATCGACAGGAAGGTATTTTCCCAATGCCTCCGCAAACTTCCTTGTATACAATCCCGCCAGTAGATTCATTAAAGTTTTCTTTCCATTCTGTTGACGCTCCAGCTCCAATATGCGGATAACAGACTGACCCGGAAGCATATCGACACTAATTTCTTCGCCTGCACGCCAATAAGATGATATTTGTAAAATCGCAGGACCGCTTAATCCCCAATGTGTGAAAAGGATATTCTCTTCGAAGCTTATTCTGTCATTGCTTACGCGACAGAAAATACTATTTCCCGACAGGTTAGCAAACCACTCAGCATCCTTTCCTGTAACGCTTAAAGGGACCAGCGCCGGGGCTGTTTCCACAATCCTTAAGCCGAACTGCCTTGCTATTTTAATCCCGAAATCACTTGCTCCCATCTTTTGAACGGGCAATCCACCAGAAGCAATTACCACTTTTGCGGATTTTATCTGATACAGCTTCCCGTTTTTTTCATAACTAACCAAAAAAGCTCCCTCGGCTTGTTCGATTCGCTTCACGTCCGAATTGCAGCGAATTTCCTGACCAAAGTCTGAGCAAAGACTTGTAAATACTTCTACTATATCCTTGGCTTTGTTACTAACGGGGAATAGTTGACCTAAAGTTTTCTCTTGTCCAATTATTCCATAAGTTTCAAAAAAACTAATCGTATCATCAACAGTCCACTGAGAAAATGCAGACTTAGAAAAATGTTCATTCTGAGATATAAAATTGTTGGGTGTGCTATAAAGATTAGTATAATTACACCTGCCGCCACCAGAAATCAAAATTTTAGCCCCTGGCTTATCAGTTTTTTCGAGCACTAAAACTTTCTTTCCCAAGAAGCCTGCTTGTACGGCACACATCAAACCACAGGCACCTCCGCCAATTATTATCGCATCAATCATACCGTGCAAATCTATGAAGATGGCTGACAATTTATGCGGTAAAACTTAGCTCGCTATCAAACGCAAAGCATTTTATATGATTCTTACCAGATACTCTTTCTGCTCCTTCCACCTAAACCCAGAGCACCTAATAAGCTTCTGGTGATCATAGTAGCAGCCGTCCGGCCTACGCTTTTAACTATTGGATGATCAAAAAAGCTCTCTTCTTTGACTGCTTTTGTATCTTTTTCGTCTAAAACCGACCTATTTGCTGCTTCCTCTAATTTTGCATTCAACATCTCGTAGGCACTATGCGAATCGACTATCTGATTGTATTTTCCGGCAAGTTTGCTTTTACTTACAATCAAGTCAATTTCCGGGTCTGTCAGAATATCCATTCTGCTTCGCGGCGGATGTAGCATAACATGGGCCAATGGGGTTGGGATACCCTTTTCATTTAACATTGTAACCAGGGCCTCTCCGGTTCCAAGTTGCGTAATCAATTCGTCTGTTTTATAGAAAGCAGACTCCGGATAATTTTCGGATGCTTGTTTTATTACTTTCCTGTCTGCAGCCGTAAATGCCCTAAGTGCATGCTGTACTTTCATACCTAATTGACCAAGCACACTTGCCGGTACATCCATGGGGTTTTGAGTTACAAAAAATATCCCGATGCCTTTTGAGCGGATAAGTTTAATTATGGTTTCAATCTGCTGCAAAAGCGCGTCGCTGGCTTCCTGGAAAATTAGATGAGCTTCGTCAATAAACATTACCAGTTTTGGTTTGTCCAAATCACCCTCTTCAGGACTGGATGCATATAATTCTGCCAGTAACTGTAGCATAAAAGTAGAAAATAGTTTTGGCCTGTCTTGCAAATCGGTTACGCGAAGTACATTGATCATTCCCTTCCCATCCTGGTTTATTCGCATTAAATCATCTACCTCAAAGCTTTTCTCTCCAAAAAACAAATCAGCTCCCTGCTGTTGCAATTCAATTACCTTCCTTAAAATTGTGCCCGTTGTGGTAGTGGAAATTCGTCCATACGATTTTTCCATTTCAGCTTTTCCTTCTTCAGAAGCAAATTGAAGTATTTTGATAAAATCTTTCAAGTCTAGCAATGGCAGTTTATTGTCATCGCAATACTTAAATATCATCGCAAGTACGCCACCTTGAGTATCATTAAGTCCTAATATTTTTGAAAGAAGTATCGGGCCAAACTCGCTTACGGTAGCGCGTAATCTTACCCCCTTTTGATCGCTTAAAGTAAGCAACTCCACAGGAAATTGTTCAGGGCTGTATGTAAGTCCAAGCAATTGGGCGCGTTCTTCAATTTTAGCGTTAGTTGCCCCGGCCATGGCAATTCCGCTTAAATCGCCTTTGATATCCAGCAACAACACCGGCACACTGGCATCACTTAAACCTTCACTTATTCCCTGCAACGTTTTCGTTTTACCAGTACCTGTAGCGCCTGCAATAAGTCCGTGGCGACTCATTGTTTTTAATGGTATGTATATTTCGGCACCCTCCAGCACATTGCCATTTAGCATGGCTCTTCCTATCTTTAATTTTTCACCTTTGAATGTATACCCTGTGTTAATCGTTTCGGTAAGAGCTTGATCGAGTGCTATCATGTTTATTTTAAAATAGGTGTTATACTAAACCGGATCCGTTTTCTGTAAAATAATATAAATGCTGGATATATAACCTGCGTTTTAAAGTATTGTTATGAAATAATTCAGGCGTAAACAGTTTTCTCGCCAATTGAAAGCAAGAGCTAGATTTAATTTTAATTTTTAACATGTATACGTATATTTGCGGCTCCCGATTTAATCAGGAACCCAATTTATGGTAACAGTTTTAACACACCACATGCATCTTCACCATCGCCGGTTTGGCGTGATATGATATGTATGTTTCTACGTGAAACTGTTTTTCCCGAATAATTTATTGGTCTGATTAATAAAAATATAACAATTGAAAACACTCAAAATAGCTATCCAGAAATCGGGTAGGTTAAACGAAAAATCTGTTGAGCTTCTTAAAAACTGCGGTTTAAGCTTCGAAAACTACAAAAGCTCCTTAATATCTCCGGTATCAAATTTCCCTTTAGAAATACTTTTTTTAAGAGATGATGATATTCCTGAATATGTTCAGGATGGTATTGCTGATCTGGGTATTGTTGGAGAAAATGTTATCAACGAAACCGAGGTAGATGTGGCTTACCTTCAAAAATTAGGATTTGGCAAGTGTTCATTAAAACTAGCAATTCCGAATAACTCTGAGATTAAAGCCATTTCCGATTTAAACGGAAAATCAATCGCTACATCTTATCCCGTTATCTTAGAAAAGTTCCTGGCCGGACACAATGTTAAGTCTGATATTAGAACTATTTCAGGATCAGTAGAAATTGCACCGGGCCTTGGTTTAAGTGACGCAATCTGCGACCTGGTATCGACGGGTGGTACTTTAATCAGTAATGGTTTAAAACCTTTCGGCGATGTATTATACTCTGAAGCAGTTTTAATCGGACGTAAAGGCGAAGAAAAAAATCCGCTGATCGTTGAACTAATCGAGCGGGTTCAATCTGTGCTTCGCGCCAAAGAAACCAAATATGTGGTTTTGAATATCAATCGCGAAAATATTGATCGGATCAAAGCGCTCCTTCCAGGAATAAAAAGCCCGACTGTTGTGCCATTAGCAGAAGAAGGTTGGGTTGCAGTTCACACCGTTATCCCTGAAAAAGATTTCTGGAGTAAAATCAGCGAATTAAAAGCTGCCGGTGCCGAAGGGATCGTGGTAATGCCAATTGAGAAGATAATTTTGTAGTACCAGGATTGTAGTTTATCAGTTCACAAAATTTTGTGAGCCGATATACTTATAAAGCGAGCTAAATCAGAATGCTTAAAACTCACAAATACAAAGATTTATCTGAAGCACAAATTCAAAGTTTGATTTCCAGGAATACCGACGAAACCAATACTATTGAAGATCGTGTGCTTTCGATTATATCCGAAGTTAAGCTTAAGGGCGATAAAGCATTATTTTCTTTTGCCGAGAAGTTTGATGGAATAAAGCTTAATCAAATCTATCTTAACAAGGAAGAAATTACCGCTATTGCCCAAACAATAGGCGAAACGCAGAAAGAAGCTATTAACGTAGCTTACCAAAACATAAAAAAGTTTCACGAAAGTCAGTTAACAACAGAAGCTAAGGTCGAAACAATGCCCGGCGTAATTTGCTGGCGGGAAACGAGAGCGATTGAAAAAGTGGGCTTATATATTCCCGGCGGAACGGCGGTTCTACCAAGCACGTTTTTGATGCTTGGAATTCCAGCCAGAATTGCGGGTTGCAAAGAATTGGTGGTTTGTTCTCCTCCACAGAAAACAGAAAGTCAGCCTTTGATTAATTGCTACGTAGCTTATGTTGCTCAGCTGCTCGATATAGATAAAATTTACATCGTTGGAGGAGCTCAGGCTGTAGCTGCGATGGCTTACGGAACAGAATCGATTCCAAAAGTTGACAAAATATTTGGCCCTGGCAACCAGTACGTAACAAAGGCAAAAACCATTATCCAGTCATCTACCCACACGGCAATTGATATGCCTGCGGGTCCTTCCGAAGTATTGGTAATTGCTGATGAAACGTCGAATCCTATCTTTGTGGCTGCCGATTTGTTAGCGCAATCAGAACATGGTGCGGATTCTCAGGCTGTTTTAGTTGCTACTTCTCATGAAATTATTGAAGATACCATTATTGAACTTGAACAGCAATTAGCAGTATTGCCGAGAAAGGAGATCGCAGCAAAAGCAATTGCCAATTCATATGCGATTCTCGTTTCTAATTTAAGCGAAGCGATGAAATTCAGTAATGAATATGCTCCCGAGCACTTAATTCTGGCGACTGATAACTGGCGATCGCTCACTTCTCAAATCAGCAATGCTGGTTCCGTATTTCTGGGCAACTTAACTCCTGAAAGTGCGGGAGATTATGCCTCCGGAACAAATCACACATTGCCAACCAGCGCTTATGCCCGTTCATATTCAGGCGTTTCTGTTGACTCATTTGTTAAAAAAATCACTTTCCAGCATCTATCGCCGCAAGGCGTTAAAAACATCGGAAATACTGTAGAAGTTCTGGCCGAGCTTGAAGGTTTGCAGGCGCATAAAAATGCGATAAGTGTGCGGTTACAATCACCGCTGATTAGCTGATAACATTCCAAAAGTTTAAAACTTTTGGAATGTTTAAAAATCAAAACAATGGAATTCAATTTAAACAACATATTAAGAGAAAATATAAAAAACCTGGTGCCTTACTCCTCTGCCAGAGATGAGTTTAAAGGAGAAGCCTCAGTATTTTTAGATGCCAACGAAAACAGCTTTGGATCACCCCTTCCAAATCAATACAATCGTTATCCTGATCCTTTGCAACTTGCTGTAAAAACACGACTAAGTGAAATAAAAGGTGTTCCGCCTCAAAATATTTTCCTGGGAAATGGCAGCGATGAAGCCATCGACATACTTTTCAGAGCTTTTTGTCGTCCCGGAATTGATAATGTAATTACCGTACCTCCTACTTACGGGATGTATGAGGTCTCGGCGAACATCAACGACGTTGCAATTAAAAAAATACCATTAACCCCCGATTATCAATTAAATCTGGAAGAAATTGCTGCAGCAATCGATGAAAACACCAAATTGATTTTTATCTGCTCGCCAAATAATCCAACCGGTAATTCGATAAATCGGGAAGATATAGAAACTATTCTTGCCAATTTCAGTGGCCTTGTGGTTATTGACGAAGCATATATTAATTATTCACGTCAAAAATCCTTTATCCAGGAATTAACAGAATACAGTAATCTTGTTATCCTTCAAACTCTATCTAAAGCATGGGGCTTAGCCGGCCTACGCGTCGGAATGGCTTTCGCCAGCGAAGAAATTATCGAGGTTTTTAATCGCGTTAAGCCGCCTTATAATATCAACGAGGCATCACAGACTTTAGCTTTAGAAGCTTTAAATAACATAGATCAGGTAAACACCTGGATTAAAGAAACGATAGCCCAACGCGAAAAGCTGGTAAGTAATTTAGAAAAGCTGACTTTCGTCAGTAAAATTTATCCATCAGATGCTAATTTTGTTTTAGTAAAAACTACCAACGCTAGAGGCATCTATACTTATTTAGTCGAAAAAGGAATAATTGTCCGCGACCGTTCTAAAATAGAACTTTGCGAAGGCAGCTTGCGCATAACCGTGGGAACGCCAGCCGAAAACGACAAACTAATTGAAGCATTAAAATCCTTTCAGGGATGAAGAAAGTATTATTTATAGACCGCGACGGTACCTTATGCCTCGAACCGGAAGATTACCAGGTAGATTCTTTTGAAAAATTGAAGTTCTATCCTGGGGTATTTAAATACCTGACTAAAATCGTCGAAGAACTTGACTACGATTTGGTAATGGTAACCAATCAAGACGGCCTTGGAACAGACTCACATCCGGAAGAAAATTTCTGGGCGGTACAAAACTTCCTTATCGATACGTTTAAAGGAGAAGGTATTGATTTTAGTGAAGTAATTATTGATAAGACATTCCCCCACGAGAACGCTCCGACACGAAAACCCGGCACTGCCCTGTTAACTCATTATTTTAATCCTGAAAACTACGACCTTGCTAATTCGTTTGTAATTGGCGACAGGATTACTGACGTTGCTTTAGCAAAAAATCTAGGTTCAAAAGCTATTTGGATTAAACAGGATGCTGATTTAGGGGCAGATGAAATTGCTGAGCAAAAAAGTGTATTAAAGGAATTTATTGCTTTAGATACAACTAACTGGAAAGATATTTATGAATTTCTGAAAGTTGGTAAACGTGAAGTTGAACATAAGCGTACGACCAAAGAAACGGACATCTACATTAAGTTAAACCTTGATGGAAAGGGAGATGCGAAAATTTCTACCGGCTTACACTTTTTTGATCACATGCTTGAGCAAATTGCTCGTCATGGTAGTATCGATTTAGAGATCACTGCCAAAGGCGATTTGCATATCGACGAGCATCATACGATTGAAGATACAGGAATTGCTTTAGGTGAGGCTATTGCGAAAGCATTTGGCGATAAACGAGGTATCGAGCGTTATGGATTTTGCTTGCCGATGGATGATTGCCTTGCACAAGCGGCCATTGACTTCGGCGGAAGGAACTGGATTGTTTGGGATGCGGAGTTTAAGCGTGAAAAAGTTGGCGAAATGCCGACAGAGATGTTTTTCCACTTCTTTAAATCATTTAGCGATGCTTCAAAAACAAACCTGAATATTAAAGCGGAAGGTCAAAATGAGCATCATAAAATTGAAGCGATTTTCAAGGTATTCGCAAAAGCAATAAAAATGGCTGCAAGACGCGACGTCAATAATATGCAACTGCCAAGTACGAAGGGTCTTTTATAAGCCTCCGCCCCTTAAGAGGATGCAAAGCGTAAATGCAAAACTGATAACTTATTAAATAATGAGTCAAAATACTCGAGATCAATTAAGCACCCAAACTCTCCCTTTAAAGGGAAGTGCTGGCCTTGCGCGCAGCGGGGGGATTGGTATTGTAAACTACGGTGCTGGAAATATATTTTCATTAACTGCAGCTCTGGACAGGCAGAACATTTCGTATGAAATGATAAACTCGCCGGAGGAGTTCGATAAATTTGATCGATATATAATACCGGGCGTTGGACATGCAGGCGCAGCGATGCAGAAGCTTCAGGAAAGTGGAATGGTTGAAAAAATACTTGCCACTAAAAAACCCGTTTTAGGGATATGCGTCGGGATGCAACTGCTTACTCAATCCTCTGAGGAGGGAAATTCTACCCTTCTGGGCATCGCTCCTGTTAAAACCTGCCTTTTTTCAGATAATTTAAAACTTAAAGTCCCCCATACTGGTTGGAACAAAGTTAGTTCAATATCTGATAATGAATTATTTAAAGGCATAAGTAAAGAAACGTACTTCTATTTCGTACATTCCTATTTTATAGAATTTAATCTTAATTTTACACTCGCTTCGGCTGACTACGGAATTAAGTTTTCAGCAGCGTTAAAAAAAGATAATTATTACGGTGTTCAGTTTCATCCCGAAAAATCCGGAGAGGCTGGCGAACAAATATTAAAAAACTTTTCATTAATTTAAGAAACCATGTACATAATTCCGGCAATTGACATTCTTGACAAAAAAGTTGTACGTTTGAGAGAGGGCGATTACGATCAGGCTACTCTATACGACGTAACACTTGAAGAAATGATTGAGAAGTACCAGTCAAATGGTACCGAGTTTGTTCATATCATCGACCTTAATGGAGCTAAGGGTGATTTCAGCAATCAGGAATATCTTTTCAATATCATCCGAAAAACCGAAATGAAAGTTCAATACGGTGGCGGTGTAAGAAGTATTGAAAAAGTAAAAGAGCTTATCGATGCAGGTATTCATCGTGTTATCGTTGGTACTCAGGCATTAACTAATCCTGATTTCCTCCCTTCACTTAGTGAAACGCTTTGCGGTAAAGAACAATGTTCAGATCAAATAGTAGTCGCTATTGATGTATTGGATGAAGTTATCAAATATTCAGGATGGATGGAAAGTTCACCTATCAAATTAATGGATTATGTTGACCGCTGCCTTAACCTTGGCTTTTTCCGCTTTCTGTGTACCGACATAAACAAAGACGGTAAACTTGGAGGAGCCGGTATTGAGCTGTATCAAAAACTATTAGACCACTCTCCTTTTATCAAATTAATTGCTTCGGGCGGAATTAGCTCTATGGCTGATATCGAAGCACTAAATGATATTAAAGTTGAAGCTTGTGTGGTTGGTAAAGCCATATACGAAAACCGGGTTTCGATTGAAGAAATTAAAGACTGGAACTTGAAATCTTTGATTTCATTCTAGCCCTATCCCCTAAAGGGGGAATGCAAACGTTCATAGCAAAATTACTAACGAACCACCGAAGGACGTTGGAATAAACCATGTAAATGGCAAAGCAAAGAATGTTTCAAGGGGCAAGCCATATAATCTTTCAAAATGCTGAAAGATTAAGACATAATATGACAGCAGCAGAAATGTTGCTCTGGGGACATTTGAGGGGAAATCAGTTAGGCAGTAAATTTAGAAGACAACATCCAATAAGCTGTTATATCGCTGATTTTTATTGCCATAAACATAAATTAGTCATTGAAATAGACGGCTCCATTCATTTATTACCTGAAGTCGTAGCTAATGATATAGAACGTCAAAACAATTTGGAGTCCTCTGGAGTCAGGGTTTTACGTTTTACTAACGACCAAATATTTAAGAATATCAAACAAGTGTTAAACACAATTCAAGCCGCTTTGCAAACTCCCCCTTCAGGGGGCTTGGGGGGATTAGCTAAACGCATAATCCCCTGCCTCGACGTAAAAGACGGTCGCACTGTTAAAGGTGTAAACTTCGTCGACTTGCGTGATGCAGGCGACCCTGTTGAACTCGCCTGGCAATACTCTCAGCAAGGCGCTGATGAGTTGGTTTTTCTCGATATCACTGCCACCCATGAACGCCGCAAAACAATGGTGGAATTGGTTAAAGCAGTTGCCCGTCAAATTAATATTCCTTTTACAATAGGTGGTGGTATTAATGAGATCGCGGATGCAGAAATTTTGCTGAACGCTGGTGCTGATAAGATTTCTATCAATTCTGCAGCTGTCAGAAATCCTGATTTTATTGATGAGTTAGCTGCGGCTTTTGGAAAACAGTTCGTGGTTGTTGCTGTTGATACAAAGTTTGTTGAAAACAGAAACCTTGTACATTTGAATGGCGGGCGGATTGCTACAGAGTTTGAAACTGAAAAATGGATCAAAGAAGCTGAAGAACGCGGAGCAGGAGAAATTCTTTTAACCTCCATGGATCATGATGGCACAAAAGCAGGTTTCGACAATACATTACTAAAGAAAATAAACGATGCAATCTCCATTCCTTTAATTGCATCAGGCGGCGCCGGAAATGTTCAGCACTTTATTGATGTTTTCGAAAAAACGAATGTTGACGCGGCCCTGGCTGCCTCTGTTTTCCATTACGGGGAAATCCTTATACCTTCGCTGAAAGAAGAGTTAAGAAAATTTAATATTGAAGTGAGGCTATAATGACTATTGATTTTTTAAAATCTGACGGATTGGTTCCGGTTGTAATACAAGATGAGCAAACATTAGAAGTGCTGATGCTTGGGTATATGAATGAGGAAGCATTCAACAAAACTCAGTCGGAAGGTAAGGTGACTTTTTTTTCGCGCACCAAAAACCGTTTATGGACAAAAGGCGAAGAAAGCGGAAACTTTTTGTTAGTTAAAAATATAAGCATTGACTGCGATAACGACACTCTTCTTATTAAAGTTCAGCCAATAGGGCCAACATGCCACACAGGCTCAAGAAGCTGTTTTAAAACAGAATTCAACCAAAACTTCATCTTCAAACTCGAAGAGATTGTAAAAGATCGTTATGCAAATCCGGTTGAGGGATCGTATGTAAACAGACTCCGTTCTAAAGGCCTGAACAAAATAGCACAAAAAGTTGGTGAAGAGGGTGTAGAAACAGTAATCGCAGCTTTAAATGAAACAGAACATGATTTCATAAATGAATCGTCAGATTTACTGTTTCACTTACTTGTATTATTAAGAGAGAAAAACATCAGTCTTGAAACTCTTGCCAAAAATCTTGAGAGCAGACATCAGTAGGTAAAATAATGGTTGAGGTTAAACAAGCAGCTTTCCTGTCTGGTCACCAGAATCCTGTTTATGCTCTTGAATCTTCTCAAAAACCGGGAATAATTTTTACGGGCGGAAACGATAAAGGTGTCGTTGAATGGAGTCTGAAAACCATGTCTTTTATAAAGGTTCTTATGCCTGTTAAAAGCTCGGTTTATTCCTTGCATGCTCCTGAATGCGCTCCTGTGCTGGCTGTGGGTGAAAGGAGCGGAACAATCAGCTTATTTGATTTTACCGAACAAAAAATAATAGCACAATTAGATCAGCATAGATTACCGATATTCGACCTGGCTTCGGTTAATCGTAAAAAAGAACTTTTAGCTGCCTCTGAAGATGGAACAATCTCTGTAATTGATTTAACAGCCTTCAAATTACTATATAATTTTAAGGTTTCCGAACTTACCGTCCGATGTATCGCCATCAGTAAGGACGAGAAAATAATTGCTTTTGGTTGTAAGGACAATAGTATTCGTATTTACAGCCTGGAGGATTATTCTTTCATAACTGAATTAAAGGAACACTCTTTACCTATAACATCAATAGCATTTTCATCAGATGGACAATACCTTTTATCGGGCAGCAGAGATGCAAAACTAATAGTGTGGAACCTTGCCGACTTTTCCATAAAAGAGAACTTGGTGGCTCACATGTTCGCTATTTACGATATAAAATTTCATCCCACAAAGCCCTATTTTGCAACCTGTAGTCGTGATAAAAGCATAAAAATATGGGATGCCGAAACGTTTAGATTAAGGAAAGTAATTAGTCGTGAAAAAGGCATGGAATCGCATAGCCATTCAGTTAATAAAATCTGCTGGGAAAATTCTACCGAGTTGTTGATTTCCGTAGGTGATGATACCCGGGTTATGGTTTGGGATGTTCAGTTTTAATTTCCGACCCTAGCTAATTCTCTTTATAATTCTCAATTTATGTGTATGCCGTTTTAAGTCGAGACTGTAAATACCTTGTCCGTCTATTGGATCAATTTTCACTCTTCCCGAAGCATGAATAATGTGCTGATCATCCAGCATTATACCTACATGAACAACACGACCTTCTTCATTATCGAAAAAAGCCAGATCACCAGCTTTAGCTTCCTGTAAAAAGTTTACTATCTCACCTTGTTCCGCTTGTTGCCAGGCATCCCGGAGCAACTTTTTGCCGAGCATTTTAAAAACTATCTGCGTTAATCCGGAGCAATCGATTCCAAATAAGGTTTTCCCTCCCCATAAATACGGTGCTCCCAGATAAAATCTTGCATATTCTACCACGAAGCTGTCAAAATCCACCGAGCGGGGAAGCAATGAATCGGATAGCAGCTGATACTCTTCATTTCCGAGAAAAAATTTTCTGTCTCTCATCTCAGGAATACTACTCCCCGCAAGCAAATGCAGTTTTTCGCCAGTAGACAGTTTAACGACCTCATGATTAATGCCCAAACCGAGAATTGCACCTTTTGTTCCGTCTTCTGTCAAACGGCTTTTCGAAGATGTGTATTGCTTACTGTCAATCCAGCCCTGATATTCGTCGAAGCATGTTTTAATGAAAGTCCACTTTTCTGTAACCTGCAAAATCTCGAAACAATCACCAAAGAGCAACTGAGTTAAAATTTCACTTTTGTCGGATGCTTCAGACCTTATTGGAACAATGGATAAATTGCAAATACCGTATTTAGTCATATTAAATACAAATCAAAGAAAATTGATTAGATTCAAGAAATAAAAAAACTTACCTTTTACTTTATTGTTTTAATAGAAATGAAACCAGCCTGTATTACATATCCAAATAATGAAAACGTTTAATCAAATTCAAAAAATCTTAATTGCCGTCGAAGACAGTCAGTACTCTGAACGAGCAACAAGTTATGGTGTGGATTTAGCGAAAACACTGGGTGCCGAGATTGCATTATTACATGTGAATGAAGTTCCCGTTGCTACGCCCTATGTAGCGGATCCATTGCTTAACGAGCCTCCTATTATGATGCCCGAAATGGTTCATGCACAAGAGGATGCAAGCAAAAAACTTTTAAATAAGATCGCAGAATCAATCGGAGAAGAGTTGACCGTGTATACTTTTCATAAAATGGGCCATCCCAAAGATGAAATATTGCTAACTGCAGACGAATGGAATGCTGATATAATTATTTTGGGCACGCATGGAAGAACCGGATTCGATCATTTCCTTTCAGGAAGCGTTGCAGAGAAAGTGGTAAGAAGAGCAAAATGCCCGGTATTAATAATCCCCAACAAGGATGCTGAGGCGGAGAAAAAATAAGAGCAGGAACTTAAAGCTCTAACATATGCGACCCTATCGAAAAAAGGGTCGCATTTTTTTTTGAGACAGAACCTAAACACATCTTCAGCGAAGAATCAGAGAATTTCTGGGTCAAAGGCTCAGAGCTTGTTTTAAATCATCAAGAAGATCTTCAATATCCTCTACTCCAACGCTCAGACGTAGCAAGTTATCGGTCACTCCCACGGCATCTCTGGCCTCTTTTGGAATAGACCCATGGGTCATGCTCACGGGATGATTAATTAACGACTCGACCCCTCCCAGCGACTCGGCGAGCGTGAAGAGTTTGAATCTCGATGCAACCTCAAATGTCTTTTTTAAATCTGCATCTTTAAGGGTAAATGAAATCATCCCTCCAAAATCCCTCATTTGATTTTTAGCTATGGTATGGTTTGGATGATCTTCAAAACCTGGCCAATAAATTTTATCTATCGCAGGATGCGTTTTCAAAAACTGAGCTATCTGACGGCCATTTTCACAGTGTGCCTTCATTCTCAAATGCAGTGTTTTAATTCCTCTTAAAACCAGGAAACTATCCATCGGTCCTGGAGTCGCGCCGCATGCATTGTAAATAAACCACAAGCGTTTGTACAGCGCTTCATCGTTTAGCATCAAAGCTCCCATAACTACATCTGAATGCCCACCCAAATATTTGGTCACCGAGTGCATCACAATATCAGCTCCCAGATCGATAGGGTTTTGCAGGTATGGTGAGGCGAAAGTATTATCGACAGCAAGCAAAATATTGCGCTCTCCGGCGATTTTCGCAACGGCTGCAATATCCACAATCTGCATGGTGGGATTAGTTGGAGTTTCTATCCATATAAGCTTAGTTTTATCGTTGATTATCTGTTCAATAGATGTTGGAATTGCGAAATTCGCAAAATGGAATTTGATGCCATAATTGGCGAATATTTTGGTGAACATCCTGAACGAACCACCATACAAATCGTTACCGGTTATTACTTCATCGCCAGGGCGCAGTAATTTCATAACGGCATCTGTTGCCCCCATCCCACTCGAAAAAGCCAAGCCGAATTTTGCATTCTCGAGTGCTGCCAAACAATCTTCAAGAGCCTTACGAGTAGGGTTGGTTCCGCGGGAATATTCAAAGCCTTTGTGCTCGCCTGGCGATTTTTGCCAATAAGTAGATGTTTGATATATCGGTGTCATTACAGCACCAGTGGTTGGATCAGGTTCCTGTCCTGCGTGAATAGCTTTGGTTCCAAATTTCATATGTGAGATCTTTTATTTAAACATTGAAGGCACACAACCTTTTAATCATCAAAAGTATAAAACCCTTTTGGGAGATTCAGCAAAGACCGGTTAAAACATCTACATTCAAAACAATTTACCATCGGGAGGTTTTATATTATCTAATTATGCTTCTAGATAAATATAACGAAGTAAGAGCTCTTACAGAAAAAATCTGTTCGCCTCTAAAAACTGAAGACTACGTCGTACAACCGATAGTTGATGTGAGTCCACCGAAATGGCATCTGGGTCACACTGCATGGTTTTTTGAAACTTTTGTTTTAAAACCTCATCAACAGGACTATGTAGAGTTCGATACAAACTACAACTTTGTATTTAACAGCTATTATGAAACCATCGGTAACCGGGTAATAAGAACCGATCGGGGCAACCTAAGCCGCCCTACAGTAGATGACATTTATCAATACCGCAAATATGTGGACGAACATATGAGAGTCCTTTTACAAAATGAAGAAAACGACGAAAAATTAATTGAACTTGTTGTCCTCGGGTTAAACCATGAACAGCAACATCAGGAACTTCTATATACAGATATAAAATACATTCTGGGTCACAATCCTTTGTTCCCAGTCTACGATGAAACGCAGTTTTCGACAACGGGCAGCAATGAAGTATCAGGAATGATCGGAATCCCGGAAGGTATTTATCAAATAGGATTTGAGGGTGAAGATTTTTCTTTTGACAATGAATCGGGAAGACACAGGGTATTTTTAAATAGCTACAAAATAAGTACCGCCCTGGTGACTAATCGAGAGTATCTTGAGTTTATACAAGACTCTGGTTATCAAAATTTTAAACACTGGCACCTGGAGGGATGGGAATGGGTGAAACACAATCAAATCAAAGCACCGTTATATTGGTATTTTATCAATGATGAGTGGCATCAATACACATTAAATGGATTAAAACCGTTGGACAAAGAGGCTCCGCTTTGTCACATAAGCTATTACGAAGCCCATGCTTTTGCCGACTGGCTTGGAAAGCGACTCCCTACAGAATTCGAATGGGAGGCTGCCTCCGGGAAGCTCAATTGGGGAAAACGCTGGGAGTGGACAGAAAGCGCGTATCTTCCCTACCCCGGATATAAAAAAGAAGAAGGTGCCCTTGGAGAATACAATGGCAAATTTATGGTAAATCAAATGGTTCTTAGAGGCGCGTCGGAAGTTACATCTCCGGGGCATAGCCGTGCAAGCTACCGCAATTTCTTTCACCCATACTTACGCTGGCAATACACAGGTATTCGCCTGGCAGAATAAAACATGAATCAAACTACAACGAATGAGAAACAGGCGGAGACGCTCGAAACTTTTAGAAAAGATGTTATCGAAGGACTTACATCCAGTCCGAAGCATTTGCAGTCGAAATACTTTTACGATAAACGAGGCGACAAGCTTTTTCAGAAAATAATGGATACCGAACAGTACTACCTCACTGATGCTGAACTGGAGATCTTTTATACCCGATGTAAAGAGATGCTGGATATTGTTAGTGACTTTAAAGGCGGATTTGATTTGGTTGAACTCGGTGCCGGCGATGCTTTAAAGTCAAGGGAACTTTTGAAATGCCTGACAAATGCAAGGATCACTTTCAAGTATTACCCAATTGATATTTCAGGTAACATCATACAAATAATTGAAAAAGAACTACCTAATAAAATTAAAGGATTGACAATTCAAGGGATCGTGGGTGATTACTTCGATGCTTTGGATGAAGCGAAACAGTATTCCAACAACCCAAAATTCATTCTTTTTTTAGGTGGAAACATCGGCAATATGTCTCCGCAGGAAGCGCTGAGCTTTTGTAAAAAACTCCATAATCGTTTAGAAACAGGTGACAAAGTACTAATGGGCTTTGACCTGAAGAAAAACCCCTGGACGATTTTTAATGCCTATAATGATAAAGAAGGCATCACAAGAGAGTTTAATCTAAATCTTCTTCACCGCATTAATCGTGAACTAAATGCCGATATCGAAGTTGACCAGTTCGAGCATTATGAAAGTTACGATCCGGAATCAGGTGCTTGTAAAAGCTATCTATTCAGTCTGAAAAAACAAACAGCCAGAATTGAGGGGGTAGAGATTCATTTCGATGAAAACGAATATATTTTTATGGAAACATCTCACAAGTACACGGTGGAAGAAACTCGTGCCCTGGCAGAAAAGTCAGGCTTTAAACCGATAACCCAGCTATTCGATTCAAAAAACTGGTTTACAGATGTAGTATGGGAAAGAGTTTGAGCAGCAGGGAAGTGTAAACAGAGTTAAATTATCTGTTCTTCATACACAAGCTTTCCTTGAGGTAAACGCTTAGAAGTATCTGCTATCCAAGCAGACAAATAGACTGAACCATCCGTTTCAAAACGAAGTTTAAAAAAACCTTTGCCTTTGATTCCATACCGCAGATACTTGCCGTTCTGAACAACGTACTTCACCTTTGATCCTGATCCGCTAACAATGAAGTGATTGTGATTTTTACAGATATACTGCAAATTATGCTCGTGCCCGGCGGCATAGATCAGGCCTGGATATTTCGCCAGAATTTCTTTGAGCTTCTTTCGTAAGCGGCGGTAGCGCGGATGCGCTATATCTTCGCGGGCACCCAAAAACTTACGGTAAAGAGGCAGCAGAGATCCTATTCCAGGTAAGGGTATCCAAGCATTTTCATCATAGAGGGTTAAGGGAAAAAGGTGATGCTTTAACTTAAATTTTCCGCCATGAATGGCATAACTATAAACAGGATGATGCCCTGCGACCAATATGTGTTTATGCTGATTGCGATCAAGTATTTCAATAAGTTTTTCAAAGAATTCCTCCTCGGTTGAAATATCGCATCCATATTGCTTTCCGATGGGCCGAAGTCCTTTTTGCATCCACCACTGTGTATCAATGGCCACAATCGTAAGATGTTCGGTTAGATTCATTTCAACGGGGCCGGGACATCCGTTAGCAGGCAGAAAAACTTCTCTTTCGCCAAACAGTCCTTTCAAATACTGCTCCTGGCGAATTATGTATTCATAACCGTCAATCCGGCCTTTATTCCAATCATGGTTGCCTGCTATAAATATTAATTTACCGTGATATCCTTTTAATGCTTCATAATGCTGCTTTAACGTGCTCTCCGCGTTCTTTCGCAAAATATTACTAATAGGCGGCATACCACGGGGGTAGATATTATCGCCTAAAAAAATCACACCCGAAGATTGATCCGGGTCAAAATGAGAAGTGAGAGTTTGCAGCACCAAGTCTGGGCGTGTGAGAGAAATATCACCTGTGTCACCAATTAAAAATAAGTCAAAAGCACTTTTAGGCTGATCTTCAGTCATACTTTGCTAACAAGACGTTATGGAGATTGTTGGGGTGATTTACCATTGCGGATGCTTTTTATTTAAAAACGCGTCTATTCCCTTTCTAAAATCTTCTGTTAGCCGGGCTTGAGCATTAACCATGGAAGCATTATTTAAGGCTTCACTAATTTCCATAGACTGAATTTTCGATAATAAGGCTTTCGTTGCTTTAACCGACTGAGGCGAGGTATTTTGAACCATTTTTCTGGCATAATTCTGTACAGCTTCCGCGATATTTTCTTCCCCTTCCACAAAATTCACCAAGCCATAGTGCTGTGCAGTAGAAGCTGCGATCAGTTCTCCGCTTAAAAGCATTTCGCGACTGCGCCCCTCTCCTATCTTCCTGAGCAGGAAGGTGGCTACTATTGCAGGCACAAATCCGATTTTAACCTCTGTATAACCGAATAATGCCTCCGGAACGGCAAATACTATATCGCAAACAGAAACCAAACCACAACCGCCTGCAATGGCATTTCCTTCAACTTGTGCAATAAGCAGCTTCTCAACATTGTAGATGGTAGAAAATAACAGTTGTAGAGATTGAGAGTCCTCCAGGTTTTGCTGATACGTATTACCCTGCAGCTCCTTCAGGTAGGAAATATCTGCCCCGGCACAAAAAGTTGCGGACGAACTTTTCAAAATTATAACCTTAACATCGGGATTCGAATCAGCCATTTTTATCGCAGAACTTAATTCGGCTATAAGTTGAGGGTTAAGCGCATTATGCTTTTCGGGTCGGTTAAGACTTATGCTGGCAACTCTGTTTAAAATTTCGACTAAGATAAATTGTGCCATAATAGAATCATTGATTTAAAGATATAATATAGGCGGGATTTTTCTTCAACACGTAGAAATTAAGCGACAGGTTGTTACTCTCATTTGCCCACTGTTTAATTTTATAATCAGGATTGGTTCCATCGATCAACAACATCTTAAAGCTTACGATCTTTGAAAGATCGGCTATTTTTATTTTCGGGTTTCCGGACAAAAGTAAGGCATCCACCCGCACGTTTTCGCCATATGTTTTCTCATTCATCCTCTTGTCCCAAATCAAAAACTTCCAATCTTTAAATTTAAAGAAGTTTCCATCTGAAAACACTACACTATTCCCGGAGCGATGTTTCAGGTTAAAATATCGTGCCTGCTCAGAATTGGCCTGAACTGATGAATGTACAGAAAAGGCGAGAGTTTTATCAACGCTATCTAAATCGGAATACACGAAAGCTTTATCTCCGTCAAAAAAGCTAAAAGCTACATTTTTTCTTAAGCTGTAAAACGTAATGCTATTCTGTTTAGACAATGCTATAGCATGCGCAGATTGATAGCCCAGTAAAACACATACAAGCGCCATGGTGCTATAAAGCAATCGTTTATTTTTATGCTGGACAGAAAGTATTAAGCCCGCTATAAACAAATAAATCAACAGATAATATCCAAACCCAAAATAGCTTGAGTAAGTTGCCAGAGGCAGATCCTCTATATAAAATAAGCCTTTGTTCATTCCCGTTATGCCCTGTTTTAGTAGTAAACCTGCGGGTCTTAAAATGGAATCCCAGGGAATGAAGAGAAATAATATCCCCAGGTACATTATAACAATTACAGGAATGACTATAAATAAATTACTTATGAGGAAGTAAACCGGAAACTGATGAAAGTAATACATCCCCAGAGGAAATGTTGCCAATTGGGCTGCAAAAGACAATGCCAGATATCCCCATAGCTTATCAAGAAACCAATTCTTCACATAGAGTATATTATAGATTTTGGGATAGAAATAGATTAAACCCAATACTGCCAGATAAGACAATTGAAATCCTACGTCAAACAAAAAATACGGATTATACAAAAGCAGGAAGACAGCCGAAATAGCAACCAGGTTATAGGAATTACTGCTTCTGCTCACTGCTTTTCCGAGCACATAAAAACTCAACATCAATGCTGCCCGGCAAACGGATGGTGAAAAACCTGTAATCAGTGCATAGAACCAGATCAGGCTGATTATGATTACCGCCCTTAAAATTCTTAGCTTTTTTGTTCGGCTCATAAACCAAAGCATTTTGCTAAGTATATAAAACACAATACCGACATGCATGCCCGATACGGAAAGGACATGCATTGTTCCGGTTTTTGAATATGCGCTCAAAACTTCGCGACTCAAATCTGCTTTGTAGCCTAAAATCAGCGTAGAGGCGACCGATGCAGCTTCTTTATCTTTTATATAATGATCAAATTTCCGGACCAGTGACCTGCGCAAATTCAAAGCATAATCAATAACAGGATTTCCTTTACCTTTTGCTAAAACACGAATTTGCGCTTCATTAATGAAAGCCTGATGATATATTCCGTGATATTCCAGGAATCGTTTATAATCAAATTCAAAAGGGTTAAACGGCGGATCGACCTCTGTAAAGAACTGACTAATTAGCAATTCATCTCCATATTCAAAACCATGCTTCTCATTTTTCAACTTTAAAGCCATTGATAATGAACCGCTTCGTGGACGAAATTTATCAGCGTTTAAACCCTGTTCAACCCTGGCAGTAAATCTTAAGATACCGGCAGCAAGTTTAGGTTCGGAATTAATGGTAACCACCAAACCCTCATCTTTATATCTCGAAAAGTGGGTTTCGTTGAACTTTTCATTTTTACAAATTGTCAATGCAATTCCCAATGCCACCACAAACAACTGCACTGTGAGCCCCGGCCTCCAGCGGCTTAAATACAATTTGAAATTACTATAGAATGCTACTGAAGTCCATAAATAGAAGAAGAGAGCAATTGAAAGACCTAAAACAAACTGATATAACAGATCGGAAGGCGGCAAAAAGAACCCCATTGCAATCCCCAATATAAGTGGCAGCAATAAGCGCACAAAAACTAATTCACCTTTTTGAACTACATCCATTAAAATTGAAATCTTAGTTGAAGTTTCACCTCAGACTTTTTATCGCCATCAATTTCCTCCAGTCCTGAGCCTATCGTTTTCAGATCGGAATAATAACTCATTGCGTATTTAAGCCACACATCGGCAGCCCGGTTAATTTTCAATCTGGTATTAAGATAGAAGCGCAGGCCCTTATTTTGATAGGCCGGTACAGAATAACTATACAAAACATCGTTTTCGAAGGCATAAAGACGAGAATTAAAACCCGGAGTGTTAAAAATTGCAAACCGGCAGTTGCCGGAGAACCTGGAAGACATAGGATTATAAATCACATCCTGATACATCAAAACGCCTTGCTCCTGCACATCCTCTTTTTTATAGAGAACTGTTTCGATTCGGTTTCGCAATTGAAAATCATCAGATATTTTGTAATTGATCTCGAAACGATAATTTTGCTTGAGCACTTCAGTAAGATAATTCATCGAATTATCCTGAGAATCATTTTCTTCCTTGTTCTCGAATTTATAACGTAAAACTGTTTTCAGTTTTTTTGACGGAGAATAAGAGAATTGAGAAAGAATCTCGTAGCCAGATGATGGCGCATCGACCCTAAATCTTAACCAGGGGAATTTGAAAAAGTCAGCATAGATATTGAATTCTGCTTTCCGGCTGGGGCTTACTACTAATCCAGAATAAAACCCTTTTTCGTTTACAGCATTAGTTCCCTCAGAAACAGCTTGATTAAAAAAGGAATGATAGTTCTTTTTATAATCCCTTTGAAAGAGAATCAAGGAAACTTTAGGACTCAGAGAAGTTATAACTCCATTTAAGAAAGCGGATCCGCTATTCAAACTGTGAGCAACTTCGCCGAAAAAGTATAGATTGCGAAGGTTGTAATTATAATATGCGCCGAAGTTATTCAGCTTGTCGCCAGAAAACCGCTGTGCATTATATGGCAGCTTTCCCTCTCCAAATGCCTTATTGAAATTAGTTTGGTAAGCTGTAGCTCCCAGTCGCAAGCCTTGATTTGAGTATTGAACATTCGTACCATAAACCAGTTGTTTAATGGTATTTCTATTATTTATCTCACTTTGAGTTCGATGGAAGCCTGTTGTGTTTATCGATTTTATTTCTTCAGCAGTATCCCCGGCTTCCAGTCCTCCATCGACAAGACGATACGATACAAACGGGGTGATGTCTACCTTTCCGGCGCTTATTGCACCTGCCACTCCTCTTAAAAACAGCAATTCGTTTGTTGACGTATAAGGCTTTAAACCAATATTATTTTTTGTGATTGTTGCTATTGCCGCACCTTTTCCGAAGCTTAAACCCGACCACATGGTTAAGCCCTGACCAAACTGCAGGGAATAATCACCTAAAACAAGTTTCTTTAATCGGGTTGAACTTTTATAACTGATATTGCCCGAATAAAAATCGAAACCACGACGCTGATCCTTTGAAAAAAATGATTCACCCGCATCTTTCTCCATCGTTAAGGATACAGAAAGTGACTGCCCTAAATGATAGCGATATCTGCTCAGGAATCTTTCAGAAGTCCCCTGGTAATGCGAATTATCAGAATTTTCAGGTGGCAAAAAACCTTTTTTCTTTTGAAGAACTTGCCCATAAGTAAGCATCACCTCATTGACGCCTTCAGTCAAAAAATTTTTAAATCCGAGATTCTGCAAGGGATTAACATCGCTTAAGCAACAAAAAGGCAGGAGCATTTTCAGCGTTTCGGCATCAAATCCATCTATAGTTTGCAATTCAAAAAGCTCAATGAAATTGCCGTTTGTTATTCGGTGGTTTAAAAATGCATTGATTTGCAGCGGCGATAGAAAAACTAATTCCTGCAGTTGTTCAGAAGTAACTTTATTAATATTTAACGGGTTTCTGGAATAATAATTCAGCCGCTCTACCAGCTCTGAGTAATCGAAATCCTCCTCCGCATTTTCTGTGACAGATTCTATGATCTGCTCGACCATCAGATCGACTGGCGTTTGACTTCGTACAGTTAAAGTGAAGAACAGTAAGACGCCGATTGATATACCGAGCTTAAAACTCATAGCTAAGCGCTATTTGAGGCGAAAACCCAAGGTTAGGGTGCGAAGCCGCTGCGGCATCAATTTTTATATCCTGTAATGTATACCCAAATCCGGCGAACTGCCGAAAAGGGTCTGCCGCTACTCCTCCGCGAAAAGCGAGCCAGCTTACAACCGAATACTCCAGACCACATCTGAAATCGGCATCCGAATCAAGTGTATTTACAAACCCGCTGTTAAATAAAACCTTATCAGAAAGCTTATAGGATGCACCAAATTCTAAACTTACCGGTATAAAAGCATCAACATCGGCATCAAAACCATTTCTACCTGGGTTAGACACGTGTGTGCCGATAATTAATTTTTCGCCTAATTTGTATAGCAATCCGGCTTCAACTGAAACTGCCCCGGCGCTTCCATATTGCGCGATTTTTACCTGGTGCACATTAAAGTTAAGTGATGCAGACACAGACTTCCCAAATCGTTTTGCATAACTAAACCCAACCTTTTGTTCGTTATATGCCTGGAAACCATAGTTTTGAAAACTGAGTCCAACGACACTACGCCCTATAGGATAAGCCATTACTGCAGATTGAGTACTCAAATCCTTGTTTAAAAAAGTATTTCGATAAGAAGCCGAGGCGACAGGGTTTTCCAAACCCGTAATTCCCGCCTGGTTGGATTGGAGACTCCAAACGTCGACTATGGCCACACCTATATTTCCGAGAGCGGTAAGTCGGGGGCCTAAATTAATTTCCTGGGAATACAATGGTTTTGCAAAGCTAAAAAGCAAGTACAAAGCACTTAGGTAGAAACGCTTCATTCCATGAAAGTATAAATTTTTAAATTAAAATGAAATATTTTGCATTTTGAGCGTTACATTTAGGAATAAAAGCGTCTAACACATTAAATACAAAACATGAGAAGAATATTATTAAGCGCATCTTTTGCGCTTATCGCGACACTTGGTTTCGCACAAAAGAAAATTAACGAAGGAAGCATTACTTATAAGGTACAATATGATTTGCCACCTAATATGCAGCAACTGAAAGCGATGTTTCCAGAAGAGATAACCGTTTATTTCAAGGGAGACTCAACCTCGGCGCAGAATAAAACACCGATGGCTGTAACAAATTTCATCATGAATCCTAAAACAGAGTTTCAGCGTTTACTTCTCGACATCCCTATGATGGGGAAAAAATATTCTGTTCGGTTTACACCGGATGACATGGAAACTATGAAAGAAGGCTTTCCTGAATTAACGTTTAAGGAAGCAGCCGAAACAAAAACCGTGGCAAATTACACAGCTAAGAAATATACAGTTACCGAAAAAAATGGTAAAATCAACGAAGCGTATTTTACTAAAGACATAGAAATACCTGCCAATTCGTTTACTCAGTACTTTGATAGAAGTTATGGATTTCCATTAGAGTTTACTACATATCAACAAGGAATGACAATTAAAGCTGCGGTTAAGGCCATCAAAGAAGAGAAAGTGCCGGCCGGATCATTTTCGGCAGGTAAAGAGTATGAAGAGATTTCGTATTCAGACTTACAAGGAATGATGGGTAGAAGGTAAAGCGATTTCCGGCTTTAGAAAACATACGATGGTGTATAAACTTAATGCACAAATAGTAGCATTAAGTTTATGCACTTAATTGGCTACATGAACCATTCATACAGGTCTGTATGGGTTAATCTACTTTTTTCATCCCCATCTAAGTCCCGTACTATTCTACCTTCAGCCATTTGAATAATCCGGGTTCCATAGTTAAAAGCTTCCTTCATATTATGGGTAATTAAAATTGCGGTCAATTTGTAATCTGCTATAAGTTTATCTGCTGTTCTCATCACAATTTCCGCTGAACGCGGATCAAGAGCTGCGGTAGGCTCGTCTAATAATAAAATCTTCACATCATCCATAACGGCCATTAACAAGGTTAAAGCCTGACGTTGTCCTCCTGATAAAGCACCCATAGGTTGCGAAATCTTATCCTCCAAACCCATTCCAAGCAAAGAGGTTTGAGACCTGACTGTATTCTTAAAAGCATCGTTAATCCCGATTTTTAAGCTCTTTCCACGGGTTCGTATACTTGCCAGTCTGAAGTTCTCTAAAATACTTAAATCTGGCGCGGTGCCGCTTAAAGGGTTTTGGAATACACGTGCTATCCACTTGCTACGCCGGTGTTCTGCTAATCCGGTTGCCCTGTTTCCATCTATTAAAATATTGCCGGAGCTTGGAAGAATACTACCTGCAATGCAATTTAACAAAGTGGATTTCCCTGACCCATTTGCGCCGATAATCACCAAAAACTCGCCTGCATCAACTGAAAGATTCAGACCTTCCAGGGCAATTACCTCATTGGACTTTCCGGAATTAAAGGTTTTGTGCAGGTTAGAGAGTTGGATCATTTTT
>CBIHLM010000006.1:0-91873 GCA_966210515.1 uncultured Pedobacter sp. | reverse complement strand
CACGGCGCACCTGCTTGGCAATATTGTTTAATTTATTTATATCTGCGTTCATATCAAGTATATAATCCGGCAAAAGTAAATATTAAAATGGAATGGAAATAATGATGTAGCGCTTTTTACTAACAATTAAATGTTAATAAGTGCAACTTTAATTTAAACCTAAACGTAAAAACCCGTTGAGTATTTAATTAATACGATTATATTTAAGCGCATCATTTTTAAGGAACAATTTTTATGGGAATATCTCTACCCAACTTCGCTCTCAATTCTATTTTGAAAAAAACTCAATTTTATTGGGCCTTAGTTTTTCTGCTCGGTTTAACCATAGGAGCCAATGCTCAAAATGGTTCGGTAGGAATTGGTACAACCACACCAGACACAAAGGCTATTTTAGATATTGTTTCAAATAGTAAAGGTCTTTTAATTCCACGCCTTACTCTGGCTCAGCGCGATGCGCTTCTGGCACCTTTAACATCATCACCCATTCATAACGGAATGCTGATTTACAATACAGATTCTAAGGAATTCAATGTTTGGAAAGATAATAATTGGGTTGTGATTAGTGGTGCTGTAGGCCCACAGGGACCCGCTGGTAATCCAGGCCCCGCAGGTCCGGCTGGCCCACAAGGCGCTCAAGGGCCTCAAGGTCCGCAGGGACTTCCTGTAAATGCATGGTTAATGAGCGGAAATGCAGGAACGCCAGGTAATAGCAGTACATATTTAGGTACAACAGATGCTCAGCCTTTAATTGTAGCCACCAACGGCACGGAAAGAATGAGAGTTACAGGTACAGGGAACGTCGGTATTGGAACTGAAACTCCGAACGTTAAATTGCACGTAGCGGGGGATATTAAAATCGGCGTTTTAGGTGACGCAATAAGCAAAGTTCTAAAAGTATCAATAACAAAGGATATACCTAGTATTCCTTCTGCAACGGAGAAAGTCGAAGTATTTTCTGTACTCAATTGCAGCAGGAATTCAGTAGTAACAGTTTCACCTGAGTCACCCTTGCCAGCTGGTCTGATCATTAGCTATGCAAGAGTTTCAGTTGATGCTGTAGGCGCCTTGCCGGGAACTGTGGAAGTAACATTATGGAATGCTTCTGGTGTCGCTGTCGATCCCGGTAGTATGAAGTTTAACATCACTGTTGTAGAATAATTATGATGAAAAGAACTAAGATATTGCTTAGTGCTTTCTGCCTGCTCTACTTAAGCAGTAATGCACAGCTAGTAAACTCAGATCAAATCATTACGCTAACTGCTAATAGTCTTGTATATGTTTCGGATGCATTTATTAATACTAAAGGAACTGTTTTTAATGATGGAAAGTTAGAAATGACAGGTCATTTCACAAATAATGATTTATCTTCTTTCGTTTTCGATAATTCATCTACTGGGGTAGTCGCACTTTCAGGCGGAACCCAGGAAATTAACGGACTTAATAAGACGGTTTTTCCTGATCTGGCACTTTCTGGCAGCGGCGATAAAATACTCAAAGTTAATAGTGATATTGCAGGAGTACTATCCCTTGGTAATAAACAGCTTCATGTCAACGAATTTACCCTCCATGTCCTTAATACAAACCCCAATGCAATAATTCGATCTGACGATATAAGCACTCCCGGAACCGGATTTATCAGCACAGATTTAAAAGGTAACCTTGTCAGAAATACAAATACAAACAGTAATTACCTGTTTCCATTGGGAAGTTCAGTTCCTAATCCCGCGTTGGCAAGCATAAACATATTGTATCGTCCTGTACATTTTAAACCGGAAGATTCAAATAATAATACATTCTCTGCATCTCTGCTTAATTATGATCCGACAAATGATGGCTTTGACAAAACAAAGAAAAGTGTTGACATCAGGACCGTTTCTAATAAGTATTATTATATGATGAGTCAGAAAACAGGTACTTCGAACGTTGATGTTACTTTTTATCAAAATTTAACTGTTGACCAGACATATTCGCAACTTGTTAACTGGAGCAGTTTTTTACAATGGGAGAAAGCAACTCCTTCAGCCATTTCTACTGGGACATTCGGAGATGATTTAAATAGTGGCAGGTTGAATAGAAGTATTAGCTATAGCTTTCTATTGCCCTTTCAAAATTTACCAGTAACGTTCAGCTCAGACATAGATGTTACAAATCCTTTCACTTTTTATAATGCCTTCTCTCCTGACGGAGATAATAAAAACGATACCTGGACTATAAATAATATAGAATTGTATCCCGAGAATAAGCTAAGTATTTTTAATCGATGGGGAGATGAAGTTTTGAATGTTAAAGGTTATACCAACGATAAAGCATGGGACGGCGGAAATTTGCAATCGGGTACTTATTATTACATATTAACTGCTACAATCGAAAATCAACCGCGCGTGTTTAAGGGATTTATAACAATGATCAATAAGAATTGATATGAAACATTATTTAACGCTCAGTTTTCTGTTAATGCTTGTAAAACCTGCTCTGTCGCAGCAGGATCCTCAATACAGCCAGTACATGTTTAATACACTGGTTATTAATCCGGCTTACGCCGGATACAAAGAAGCGACAAATATAAGCTTGCTTCATCGTGATCAGTGGTCCGGATTTGCAGGGGCTCCGAAAACTCAGTCGGTAGTAGCTGATGGAGCTTTTGGTACCGATAAAAAGGTGGGCCTGGGCCTTTCGGTGGTAAGCGATAAAGCTGGTTTGCAAAGGCAAACATCTGCGCATGCGAATTATGCCTACCGAATTCCAGTGGGGGCGGACGCACGATTAGCTTTGGGAGTATCTATTGGGGTAGGCCAGTTTTCTTTGAATTCTGGCGATGCTCAAATCCAGGATGAAAGTGATCCTAATTTTGGTGATAAACAAACATATTTTGTTCCTGACGCACGATTTGGTGTTCATTACAGCACCTCGAGGTTTTATGCGGGTCTTTCTGCTACCGATCTAATTTCTAAGTCTATTGATTATCAGCAGGTCGGTAAAAACACAATTGCAAGACAGGGCCGGCATTATTTTTTAACAGCAGGAGGATTATTTAATTTAAACTCCAATTTTAAGTTAAAGCCTTCTTTTTTGATTAGGGAAGATACAAAAGGGCCTACTAATCTGGATTTTAACTCGTTTGTATTGATAAAAGAATCGGTTTGGATAGGAGGTTCGTACCGAACAGGTATTAATTTATGGAAAAAAACAGGTTGGGATAATAGTACTTTTAATCAAAATTCTGTGGTAGGCTTGGTTGAAGCATTTGTGTTAAAAAATATGAGGGTAGGATATTCTTATGATTATTCGTTATCTGAACTAGTAGATCATTCAAACGGAACACATGAGATATCCTTGGGCTTTATCTTAAATGCGAACAAAAAAACTGTGGCGCTTAGCCCGCGTTACTTTTAATTATAAGCATTCAAATGAAATATAGAAAGATATCTCTTGCGTTTTTAGTTTGTTTAATAGTTTATTTTTCTCCGGGGAATATCTTCTCAGATAATATCTCCCGGGCCAATAAATATTTTGCAACATATGATTTTAAACTCGCTCTGAATATTTACGAAAAGATAATGCAAAAAGAACCAAGCTTGGAGATAGCTCAAAAGCTTGCAGATTGCTATCGTTTTATTAATGATTCTGAGGGTTCAGAAAAGGCCTACGCCACAGTGCTCGCTTTCCCTGATGCTGATGTGATAAATTATAAATACTACGCTGATGCGCTGAAGCTGAATGGAAAGTTCGAGGAGGCGAAGAAGAATTACATGCTCTATGGAGAGAAGTTGCCAGAAAAATTGGACGAGGCCACAAGTCTTGCCAATTCAGCTGATGTGGCAAGAATGTGGGCAGAAAACCCTGATCCCTCTGTTCGTATTGAAAATGTCGCAACTTTAAACAGCGAGAATTCTGATTTTTCTCCTGTGTTTTATAAGGATGATTTGGTTTTTACCTCCGATAGATGGTTTGTAAAAAGCACAGAAAATAAAAAAAAGGAAGTTGTTTATGGCTGGACTGGAAATCCATACCTTAAATTATATCAGGCTACTAAATTTAATGACGGTTTCACGGTAGCGGTAATGCCCGAATTAAATCAGGAGTTTCACACAGGTCTGGCTGTTTTTACCGATAATGCGGATACAGTATATTTTACTGTTACAGAATCGAAAAAACGTAAAAATAAGGAGAACCTTACTTTTCTTAAAAAGAAGATATATGTTGCTTACAAGATGGGCCTTAATTGGTCAGATCCTAAGCCGATTCTTTTAAGTAATGATAAATATTCCATTCAGCATCCGGCTTTATCTCCAAATGGCGATATATTATATTTTGCTTCGGATATGCCGGGCGGATTTGGGGGGATGGATATCTATGCATCACAAAAACAAGCGGATGGGTCATGGGGTACTCCGGTAAACTGCGGGCCGAATATTAACGGCCCTGAACCTGATGTTTTTCCTGTCGTTCGCAAGGATGGAACTTTTTATTTTTCTTCTAAAGGGCATGTAGGAATGGGCGGACTGGATATTTTTACCGCCAAAGGCTCTTATGATAAATTTGGGATGGTAGAGAACCTGAAAGCGCCGATTAATTCTTCTTACGATGATTTTGGAATAATTTTCACCGATGACCTAAACGGCTATTTATCCTCAAACCGGAAAGGAGGGATGGGCTTAGATGATATTTATGCATTCAAGATAGATTCTCCTCAGGAAAAACCATTGCTTTTTGCTGTGGAAGGTGAAGTTATTGATAAATCGACCGGTGCAAGTTTAAGCAACGTAGAAGTTATTCTTTTCAATAAAAAAACAAATCAGCAGTTGCGCACGGTTTCGGATATGCAGGGTAAATTTCTTTTTAATTTATCACCGGAAATGGAATACATTATTACCGGCAATCAAGACCAGTATTACTCAAAGCAGGAAGGCAATATTTCAACCGTTGCCTTAACCGAGTCGACTATTTTTAATGTGAAGTTTGAACTTGAACGGTCAAAGGACGACACCTATATGGTTAAGCTACAAAACATTTATTATAATTTCGATAAATGGAATATTCGGCCTGACGCGGCTATTGAATTAAATAAAGTAGCTTCTTTTGTCTTAAATATGCCAAATATTAGCATTGAACTGCGTTCTCATACTGATTCCAGGGGAAAAGCTGTTTATAATAAATGGTTGTCACAGAAAAGAGCGCAGTCCGCCGTGAATTACCTTGTGGAAAAAGGCGTCGGATCGTCCAGACTTTCAGCAGTAGGTTTGGGTGAAACAGAACTGCTGAACCGGTGCAGAGACGGAGTTAAATGTCCTTTAAAAGATCATCAGTTGAACAGACGGACGGAGTTTAAAGTGGTAAAAATAAATCCTGTTGCCAGTATTACAGCTTCGGTCACTCCATCAAAAAAGAAAATAAGCAATTGATTTACTCAATTGCTTATTTAGCTTAATTATTTAATAGATCCAAAACCTGTTTGGAAGATTCTTTGGTATCCACTTTGTCAATTATCTTGTTGATTTTCCCTTCTTTATCAATTAAAAAGGTCTTTCTGGCGGTTCCCATATACTTTTTTCCGTACATGTTTTTTTCAACCCACACCCCGTAAGCTTCTACAATACTTTTGTCAGTATCAGAGATTAAGGTAAAAGGAAGCTGGTATTTATTCACGAATTTTTTGTGTGAAGCCTCATCATCTGTACTCACTCCGATCACATTAAAACCTTGCTTTTGAAGCGATTGATAATTATCACGAAAGTCACAAGCCTCTGCTGTACATCCCGGAGTATCATCTTTTGGATAGAAATATAAAATTACATCCTTGCCAGCAAAGTCACTTAAAGAAATGGTATCTCCATTCTGATTTTTCGCGGTAAATTTTGGCGCAATATCGCCTTCCTTTAATTCAGCCATAGTTTATTTATAAAAAGTTGCGTTATATGTGCTTGTGTTCATTTTCATATCCGTTGCAATAAATTGCAATAAATGCTTACCCGGACTCAGACTGTCTTCAAAGGTATGCCATAAAGTAGCCGTTTTTGAATCGTACTCAAAAAGCACCCATTGTCCGTCAATAGTACCTTTAAATGAGCGGATTCCTGACAGATTATCCGAAAGTTTAAGAACTATTTTACTGATGCCCGTCATCGATTTGCCATCCGTAATATTTACCGGGCGTATAACAGGGGCGGTGGTGTCAAGCTTTATGTAAAAACTTCCAAACGTTCGCGGACTCGCCCTAATGAAACCATTTTCATAACTTCCGCCATGGTACAGGCCTCGGGTATCAACAACAACGGCTTTTTCCTGGAGCGCTTCCGGAAGTGCTATATCTGGCTTGATCCACAGGTGATAGTTTTTATGTACTGGTATTAAGCGGGTATGCACATTGTGAATACCAGAATAAGCACCGGTTGGTATTCCGGCAGATACAGAATGTTTTAAGTTTATATCACTATATAGTACCCCTTTCGGGATAGCCAATTTCATCCTGTTGCTTTCGTAGTTTGTAGAGTCCGAGTACTTCACCAATTTTATGCCCCCGGTTTCTTTATGAGGAATTACAGACTGATGGTTTTTTTTAATGCGGAAGGTTAGTGTACTGGTATTGCCTCTTACATCCTTTACAACGTATTGTAATTGGTGGATGGCATCGTCTGATAAACTTACGATCCCATTGTTTACAAGGCCCTTATAGATCTTCAGAGGGTTTCCCGGCTCTACAAAACTTTTTTGAATGGTCCGGCCATGCGAAATTAGCGCAGGGAAGTCAATGTGCGAATTTATGGCTCTGCTGTTCTCGAAAGAGAAACGTTCCAAAATTGATGTGTAAATTGTTTTGCCATCTAGAAGTAGTTCGATAGAATAGACACCGTTTTTATTTCCGCCGTTTACCTGCTGATCATAGGTAACAATGCCAAAACCAACTTCGCTATTGAAGTTTAGTATCGGGTTTTTATTTAATGCATATGTTCCATTGGAGCCTGTAAGCTGGAAGTATTGGCTGGGTGTGTTTTCTGAGAAAGGATAATTATTGAGCCGGTACATGTACAACCCAGATAGTACCGGTTTGACGTTGTCGGATATTTTAAGTCCAAAAAGTTGCGGATTGATAGTTTCTTCGGTTTTGGAGTCACGAAGCTCAAAATGCAGATGGGGACCGGCGGATCCTCCCGTATTTCCCGACCATGCAATAATATCGCCTTTTTTTACCGGGATCTCTATCGAAGCAAGGGGAAAATCAACATCAAACGACTGTCGTCTGTATTGCAAATCCTTAACCGTTCGTGCGATTGCCGTATTGAAACGCTGTAGGTGAGCATACACTGAGGTATATCCGTTCGGATGACTAATGTATACTGCATTTCCAAATCCACCGATCTGCACCCGGAGTCTGGATATAAATCCATCAGCCACAGCATAAACAGGATATCCTTCTCGTTGATTGGTCCTGTAGTCAAGTCCCGAATGAAAATGATTGCTTCTTATTTCGCCAAACGAACCCGCCAGAGATGGCGCTAAATCTAAGGGAGGTCTGAATTCGTTTGGATAATTTGTGCTTTTTAGTGTGTCCTGAGAATATAATTGGAGATGGAATATTAAACCGAGGAGAGCTGTTATTAATTTTTTGTTATTTAATTTCAAAGTTGAGTAGTTTTTCGTTTTCTATATATCCTGTTAACTTATTTCCAATAGCTATTTTACCTACGCCGGGGGGAGTTCCGGTAAAAATTAAATCCCCTTTTTTAAGGGTAATATATCGGGAAATAAACACTATCAACTTTTCAAACGAAAAAAGAAGGTCTTTTGTGTTGCCGGCCTGAACGGTTTTGCCGTTGATGTCGAGATGGAAATTCAGATTATATAGATCTTCGAATGTGGTTTTATTAACAAAACGGCTTATGGGGGCAGAATTATCAAAAGCTTTAGCTAACTCCCAGGGCAATCCTTTTTCTTTATGCTTCTGTTGGATATCACGTGCTGTCAAATCAACGCCCAGGCCAATTTCTTCGAAATAATTTCCAGCAAATTTTTCTGAAATATGTTTACCCTCTTTCGAAACTTTTAGAATAATTTCTACTTCATGATGGATTTCTTCCGAAAAGTCGGGCAGGTAAAAAGGTTTGTTATCTTTTAAAACCGCGGTGTCGGGTTTCATGAAAATAACAGGTTCAACCGGAATTTCGTTATTTAACTCTTTGGCGTGCTCAGCATAATTGCGCCCAACAGCGATAATTTTCATGCTGCGAAGATATATATTAATGTGTATGCCGTGGAGATATTAGAGAACAGAAATTCTCTTTATGATAGTTTCATTACCAACTATTAGCCGAATAAAATAATATCCGCTATTTAGTGAAGATGCGATAGGGAAGGAGTTTATTTGTTCACCGGCGGATAAGCGTTGCGATAGTAAAGTAGCCACTTCATTACCCAGAATATCCATGATCTTGATGGTAACATTAGAATCCTTATTAACAAAGTATGACAGATTCAAATGATCGGATACAGGATTAGGATATACTTTAACATTGCTCAAAACCTTTGAATCTACAGCGCCTGCCACATTTTTGGTTTGGTTAGAATTGGTCGAAACGGGTATCGTTTTTACGTAAGAAGGTTTGAAAGGAGTGATGTTGATTTTTACACTTTTAACTTCCGATGGTCTTCCCGGTCTGGTGTCAGTGATTTTTGATATCGTCTTCGAATTTCCCTTTTTTAAAGAGTCTGGTGTGAGTTCCTCTTTTATAAGAATAGCATTTTCAGTAACGAAAGCCGCGTGGGCACTCATTAATAAAAAGCTAAATAAAATTATAGAAGAGTAAAATTTTTTCATCCAAAAAAGATAATAAGCAAATCTAAAGATAAATTTTCTATAAAGTTTAAATACAAGGTATTATTTGTTTTATTTAACAATTTTTAACAATCAAAAAACATGCCTCAAACAGGTAAAATATACTCTGATTATCAGCTTTGTTTATTGTTAGTCAAACTGTACATTTGTGCGCAATTTAGAAACTGATAAGTGGCAAATCATAAAGACATTCATAAGCTGTCGGCAGCAGGACTGCTGGTTAGTTTGGGAATCATTTACGGAGACATTGGTACCTCACCTTTATATGTTTTCAAAGCAATCATCGGAGATAGAATTATTACTACGGATTTAATCTTTGGTGGGCTCTCGTGTATTTTCTGGACCTTAACACTTCAAACTACTATCAAGTATGTTTTAATCACGTTACGTGCAGATAATAAAGGTGAAGGTGGCATATTTTCTTTATTATCCCTGGTTAAGCGTCGCGCTAAATGGTTAGTTATACCCGCCATGATCGGAGGTGCGTCTTTGCTTGCAGATGGTATGATTACTCCTCCAATTACGGTCTCGGCAGCTATTGAGGGGTTAAGGATTTTCAATGCCGACCTTCATACAATACCTATTGTAATTGCGATCATTTCGGGTTTGTTTATTGTTCAACAGTTCGGTACCTCGTTTATTGGTAAAGCTTTCGGTCCAATAATGTTTGTTTGGTTTACCATGTTAGCCGTTTTAGGATCGTTTTATGTGGTGAATTTTCCCGAAATATTTAAAGCCATAAATCCATATTATGCCTATAACATCATCGTCAGTACGATTGATATAAGCAATAATGATTTTGGTGCTCTTTATATAATTGCAGCTGTTTTCTTATGTACAACGGGAGCGGAGGCTTTATATTCGGACCTTGGGCATTGTGGGCGTTCAAATATCAGAGTTAGCTGGATTTACGTCAAAACCTGTTTGCTGTTAAACTATTTCGGACAAGGGGTTTGGTTGTTGCAACACGAAGGGGCAACTCTTCAGGGCGAGAATCCGTTTTACCAGCTGATGCCCGAATGGTTTCTGATATTTGGAATCGCAATAGCCACTGCAGCAGCTATTATCGCTTCACAGGCGATGATTTCTGGATCGTTCACCCTTATTTCTGAAGCGGTGCGACTAAATTTGTGGCCCAAAGTCAAAATCAATTACCCTTCAAATCAAAAGGGCCAAATATATGTGTCCTCTATAAATTGGTTACTTTGGCTCGGGTGTCTGGTTGTTATCGGGGTTTTTAGAGAGTCAGCTAACATGGAGGGTGCTTACGGTTTAGCTATAACCCTGACCTTTTTGATGACCACAATTCTAATGTGTGTATATCTTCAGCGGAAGCACTTCCCAACTTATTTAATAGTGCTTTTCGCCTCGGTTTATGGATTACTTGAACTATTATTTCTTGTTTCAAATCTTTCGAAGTTCTTACATGGAGGTTGGTTAACTCTGTTGCTTTCTGTTTTGTTCTTTTCAGTTATGTTTGGCTGGTCCTCGGCCCGAAAAATCAAGAACAGGTATGTTAAATTTGTTGAAATTGAAGATTACTTTCCCATCTTAAAAGAATTAAGCGAAGATTCAACAGTTCCTAAATACGCGTCTCAGTTAGTTTACTTAACAAGTGCTAACTTTAGCTCCGAAATTGAATCCAAGATCATCTATTCCATATTACAAAAGCAGCCAAAGAGGGCGGATGTGTACTGGCTGGTACATGTTGACGTTACGGATGAACCTCATACGCTGGAATATAAAGTGAACTTCCTTGTTCCGGGGAAATTGATCAGAATAGATTTCAGGCTTGGATTCAGAATCGAACAGAGGATAAATATCCTTTTCAGGATGGTCGTTGAAGAGCTTGTTAAAAAAGGTGAAGTAGATATCACAAGCAGGTATGAGTCTTTAAATAAGCATCAGATAATAGGAGATTTTAGGTTTGTGGTGCTCGAAAAAATCATGTCGAAATCCAACAAGCTCTCTTTTAAAGAGCGTTTAATCATGGATTATTATTTCCTTTTAAAGCATCTGAGTTTGTCTGAAGAGCGTGGTTTTGGTTTAGATTTAAGCTTTGTTACAGTCGAGAAAGTTCCGCTGGTGGTATCATATCACGACAATATTCAGCTTCAGCGAATAACATAATTTCTGTTTGGGGAATTAATTGGTATTTAGTCTGCTGTTTTTATGACCGTAGGTAAAATAGATGACCAAGCCGACCAGTAACCAAATCAAAAATCTTTCCCAGCTCTGATAACCCAATTCTGTCATTAAGTAAAAACAACTTAACAAACCCAGAACAGGTATCAGCGAGAGGTTTTTTGTAAAGCTAAGCCAGGCGATGATAATTGCCAGAACGATGAATAAAAAATAAGGGAGACTGTCTTTATAATCATGCCAGTCGCCCTCAAGTCGAAATAGATCGTAAACAGGTTCCCAAAAAACAATCAAAGCAGCAATAAGTAATCCGGGGACAATGTATTTGGAATTAATATAGGGGATTCTAAAACGCCCCGGCTGAATATTTTTGTCTTTTTCCAGAACTAAAACTCCGCCACAGACCAACACAAAGGCAAATAATGTACCAATACTGGTTAAGTCGGTCACCTCTGATAGGTTCATAAAAAGTGCCGGTATGGCTACGACAAAGCCAGTAACGATAGTTGAAAAACTCGGCGTTTGATATTTGGGATGTATGCGGGCAAAAGCTTTAGGCAGAAGTCCGTCGCGGCTCATGCTCATCCATATCCGGGGCTGGCCCATTTGAAAAATTAATAAAACACTCGCTGTGGCTATAACTGCACTTATTGATATAATGTAACTAATTTCATCAAGTCCAACTCTTTTAAAAACAAATGCCAAAGGGTCTGCTACCTGCAACTCTGTGTAATTAACCATTCCGGTTAATACCAATGCTATTAAAATATACAAAACAGTACAAATGATCAGGGAATAAATCATCCCTTTCGGCAGATCCCTCTGCGGATCTTTACATTCCTCTGCAGTGGTTGAAATAGCATCGAAGCCTATATATGCAAAAAACACACCCGACACGCCTTTCATTACACCTGAGAACTCATTGGGTAGAAACGGACTCCAGTTGGCCGGAGTAACGTAAAAGAAGCCAACCAAAATTACAGCGATGACTACCGCTATTTTAAGTATCACCATAGCATTTGTAGCTCTTTTAGTTTCCTTGATTCCAATATAAACCAGGTAAGTGATTAATGCTACAATTGCAAGCGCAGGCAAGTTGGCAATAAGTTTAAGGCTGCCGAAGCCAGGCGCACTAGTCCAGGCCATCGCCTGATATCTTAATGTTTCCGTTATTTCAGATACGTTGCCCGATGCTGTTAATTGCTCAAGTTTTGCGTTCCCCCTCATTGCGGATAAATAATCCATAGTGAGGTGTGCCGGGATATAAATATTGAAGCCTTCGAGCAGATTTGTAAAGTATTCGCTCCAGGAAATTGCTACCGCGATGTTCCCGATAGCATATTCCATCAGCAGATCCCAACCAATGATCCAAGCGATCAATTCGCCGAACGATGCATATGCGTAGGTATAAGCACTACCCGAAACTGGAATTCTGGAAGCAAATTCAGCATAGCACAACGCAGAGAAGCCACAAGTTATAGCCGTTAAAATGAACAGTAAAGTAACGCCGGGCCCCCCATCGAATGCAGCTTGTCCGATGGTCGAAAAGATACCTGCGCCAATAACTGCCGCAATCCCCATAAAAGTTAGATCTCGTACTCCTAATACTTTTTTTAAATGGGTGATACCCGATTTCGCGTTTTCTGTGTCTGTAAAGCCCTGTTCAATATCTGTAAGGATAGTCGAGATAGGTTTTCTCCGGAAGTATTTGTTTGCCATCGTGGTATTTATCTTCAGCGAAATCAAACATAGAAATAATTTGATTTGAATTTAAGGAAAATAAGAGGCGTGGCGGGAAAGCAATGATTGGCGATAACATCCTCCAGAGGATTACAGGGAGGATGATGTAATGGAACTTAGGAAATGGTTTTTTGTTATGCTGAGCTTTTCTTCGGACAAGCTCAGCATAATGAATTGATTAATCTTCAAGTAAGGCGAGTTCGGTTTTTATAAATTTAGCCAGCTGATGCACGTAATCAGAGCTGAAGTTGAACTCTATGCCTGCAGTTTTATAAATTTCTTTTATCGTTTTTGTGTAGCCTAGCTTTAAAGCCGCCAAATATTTCTGTAAAGCCAGTTCAGGATTTTCCTTGTAGTTTTTCCAAACAGCTATCGCACCCAACTGAGCAATACCATACTCGATGTAATAAAACGGAACTTCAAAAATATGGAGTTGTTTTTGCCAGAGGTTTTCCAACGCTTCTTCATATCCCTGCCAGTTGGTGAAATTATTGCCAAAAGGTTCAATAATTTCTTTCCATGCGATTTTTCGCTCGGTGGTAGTATGTTCCGGATTCGTATAAATCCAGTGTTGAAACTGATCTACTACAGCCACCCAGGGAAGCGTTTTCAAAACATCTCGTAGCTGATCTTTTTTCGCCCGCTTTAGATCTTCATCACTATCAAAAAAAACATCCCATTTATCCATAGAAATTAGTTCCATGCTCATCGAAGCCAGTTCGGCTACTTCTGAAGGAAGGTGTTTAAAGTCGTTGAGTTCCAGATCAGCACTTATAAAGGTATGAACGGCGTGTCCCCCTTCGTGTACCATAGTGGTCAAATCGCGAAAAGTATTTGCCGAATTCATGAAGATGAAAGGTGCTCCTGTTTCTGCCAAGGGATAATTATATCCACCAGGAGCTTTCCCTTTACGACTTTCGACGTCGAAAAGTCCATTCTCTTTCATTATTTCCAAACGCTCGCCGATGTACGGATTAAGAGCTTGAAAACATTTTATCGATTTGTCAATTAGTTCCTGACCATTGTTGAACGGTTTAAGCGCCGGTTTTCCGGAAATGTCAACATCCATATCCCAGGGTTTTAGCTCATGTAAGCCTAAAGCCACGCGCCTTTTTTCAGCCTCTTTCCGTAAAATAGGTACTATCTCTCTCTCTATAGATTCGTGGAATTTATAGCAATCATGCGGGGTATAATCAAATCTGCCCAAAGCCTGGAACATGTAATCGCGGAAGTTCTCGAAGCCGGCATTCAGGGCCACCTTATGGCGAAGCTTTAAAAGCTCATTAAAAAGTTCGTCCAGCTTATCCTTATCCTGCAAGCGTCTTGCCGTAACAGCTTCCCACGCTTGCTTACGTACGTTTCGATTGACATCTTTTAGAAATACAGAAGCTTGTTCAAGCGTGTATTCCTTTCCATCAATGCTAACGCTCATCGCCCCGGTAATTGACTGGTAAGTTTGTTGCTTAACCTGGATTTCTGTCAATAGCGGAATATTCTCTTCCCTGAAAAGTTGTAAGGCCTTTTTTACGCTTCTGATCAGCACAAAATATTTATCCTTTTCCAGCTTTTCTACAAAACGGCTATCTATCAGTTTCTTGTTCAGGTCATTTGAAATGGGAGCAATTTTAGGTTCTATCTCGGTAGCAAAATATTGGAAGCTTTGCAGTAATTCTTCGTTTGTGGTATCGCAGGTCATGCGAATATATCTCCATGCAAAGTCTTCTTCCAGAGCAGCTTCAAGTTCACTGCGGTCTTTTAACCAGCGTTCTAAATCTTCAACAGAGTTAATTTCTCTGTTTTTCAATTCAAGCAATAATGGTTCAAGTTTCTCCCATAGTATTTCGAGGTTTTCAGGAACAAATATTCTTGGCTTTTTCGCGATCATGATCTTGTGATTTATCCTGCTAAGTTAAAATCAGATCATTTGTTTTAAGAATTTTTATGAGAATAAAATGTACCGGCCAAATACTTGATGCCCTATTCGTATGAATTGGAACTCGTTACAAAAGCTTTTTCAAATTTAGGCGAACTGAAATATATCGTATTGATACTTCTAGAATTTGGTTCTGAAATAAATGTCCAGCAGAACGAAAATAGCAAAAATAACCGAAGCAATGCCGTTTGTAGTTCCAAAAGCCAGGTTTACTTTGCTTAAGTCATTGGGTTTTACCAGG
Source organism: uncultured Pedobacter sp. (assembly GCA_966210515.1). GTDB lineage: Bacteria > Bacteroidota > Bacteroidia > Sphingobacteriales > Sphingobacteriaceae > Paradesertivirga. The sequence goes on along the minus strand of CBIHLM010000006.1, from coordinate 76,987 downwards.
CGGTGCTGGTATATCAATAAGCCAATAAAGAAAATAATTCCGGCAATGTAAAATCCTCCCAACTGGGTGATAAAGAGTGGAATTATTAAAAAAACTACACTTAATACATGTAGAGCAGATGACACCAGTAAAGCCTTTTTCCTTCCTAATACAGCAGGGATCGAGTATAAATTGGCACTCTGGTCAAATTCATCATCCTGTAAAGAATAAATAATATCAAAGCCGCTCACCCAGCAAACAACAGCAAGCGAGAAGAAAATTGGTAATAGCGCAAATTCTCCTGTCACTACCAGGTAGGCACCAATGGGGGCGAGGCCCAGACCAATGCCTAAGATGAGGTGGCAAAGCGGAGTAAAACGTTTGGTGAAACTGTATCCTAGAATTACTGCAAGAGCTACTGGCGACAAATAGAAACACAGCGGATTTATAAAGTAGGTAGTGAATATAAAAAGTACACAGTTTATTATAGTAAACAGCAAAGCGTTTTTTGCCGGTATACGTCCGGCCGGAATGTCTCTAGCCACCGTTCGGGGATTTTGGGCATCGAAATTTCTGTCGAGATAACGGTTAAATGCCATCGCGGCATTCCTGGCGAAAATCATACACAAGATCATAAAAACCAGCAGCATCCAGTTAAACGTATTGTCTGTAGTTGTAAGCGCAAGGAAAAAGCCTATAAAGGCAAAAGGCATTGCGAAAATAGTATGGGCGAAAAGTACGAGTGAAAGGTATTTTTTCATCTTATCTGCTCGATTAGATTTGAGATGTATGATATTAATTTTTTTGAGACAACCGGTGTTATTCGATAACAGGCGCAACAAATGCTTTGTTTATTTCGTCAATGAGCGATAGAATTTCATCCCTGCCTTCCTGTGTTTCCGAAGAGGTGATAAATTGTTGCGGCACTTCTTCAAAAGAAACTAAAAGTTCTTTTTTAAATGCAGCCACCGTTTGCATTGTTTTATGTTTTGATTGTTTGTCGGCTTTAGTAAATACCAGTAAAAACGGAATTCCGTGCTCGCCCAGCCAAAAGCAAAATTCCAGATCGACTTTTTGCGGAGGCACGCGACTATCAATCAATACGAACACACACTGGAGGCTTTCACGATTTTTAAGATAGTACTTTATAAACCGTTCCCATTCGCCCCGGCTGGTTTTCGAAGCTCTTGCGAATCCATAACCAGGTAAATCCACAATATACCACTTGTCGTTAACCAGGAAATGATTTATCAACTGGGTCTTTCCGGGAGTCTGAGATGTTTTCGCTAAACCTTTTTTTTGGGTTAGCATGTTTATAAGAGATGATTTTCCGACATTTGATCGTCCTATAAACGCATACTCAGGCAAAGCCGGAGGAGGTAATTTATCGGTACGTGTGTTGCTGCATTTAAATTCCGCGGTATGTATAATCATCGTGGCAAATGTACAATTTTATAAAACTATACTCCATAGATTTAAGATGAATAGCTATACAACCCCATCCACAACCCGTATCGGGCATGTGCATTTAAAAGTTTCGGATCTCGAACGTTCTCTGGCTTTTTACCAGGAGCTGCTTGGCTTTGAAATAACCCAACGTTATGGCGAGGGTGCGGTATTTCTTTCCGCAGGCGGTTATCATCACCATATCGGCTTAAATACCTGGCAGAGTAAAGGTGCGGACAAGGCTCCTGCACGAGCTGTAGGTTTGTATCACGTAGCTATATTATATGCAGAGAGGAGAGAACTGGCCGAAGTAGTAAAGCGATTGCTTGACAATGAATATCCTTTAAGCGGAGCCGCGGATCATGGCGTTTCAGAGGCAATTTATTTAGATGATCCTGATGGTAATGGCGTCGAGCTTTATTGGGACAAGCCCAAAGAGGAGTGGCCCTTTGATGGCGAGGGGAATTTGCAAATGGTTACCGAGCCCTTGAATATTCATGGTCTGTTGGGAATGCTTCGATAAATTCGATGTATTGGTGCTATCCTTTTTACTTCGTGAAGCTCCTGTTAAATCTATTCAAGTAAAAAGCGGCCCAGTTTTTTCAGGCCGCTTCAATCATATAAAGATAAATTACACTATTTCACACGCTCAATATATTCTCCTGTGCGGGTATCCACTTTAATTTTATCGCCTTGATTTACAAATAAAGGCACTTTCAGTTCTATGCCATTTTCGGTAGTTGCATATTTCTGAGCGCCTGAAGATGTATCGCCTTTTACTGCGGGCTCGGTGTAGGTTATTTCCAATTCAACGTTATTTGGCGCCTGAGCCATAATGGGCTCTTCGCTTTCAAAGGAGACAATTACATTCATACCTTCTTTTATAAACTTCGCAGATGGTCCGAACAATGATTTAGGAATATTGAATTGTTCGAAAGAGACATTATCCATTACCACAAAATAATCACCTTCTTCATATAAATACTGGTAGTCATTGGTTTCAACACGACAGATCTCGACTTGTTCGTCAGTTGCCAAACGGGCCTCAACTATTTTTCCGGTTTTAATATTGCGAAACTTGCCCAGGTAGAAAGCGCCACCTTTTCCCGGTGTGCGATGTATAATTTCTTCGACGGTTACCAGTTCGCCGTTGAAGCGCAGAATATTTCCTGATTTAATTTCGGATGCTTTTGCCATGAGAATATAATTGTAAAATTTGGCCAAAGATGCAATTATATTTTAATTGAAAAATATCGGCGGCAAAAATCGTTTTTTGATACAGGCTGCAAGGCTTCTCTGTTTTTAAAGTGTTTGCGCTGGCTGACTCAGAAATGTCTGATTAAATTTAATTTATTATTCCTTAGATAAATTAAGCTTATCGCATATTCGAAATTAAATATTTGCCATCTTTGTAACGATATGCCTCAATCCGTTACTCCTTACAAAAATGAAAACGCTACCAAAAAAGAGCAGGTAGCAACAATGTTCAATAATATTTCAAAGACCTATGATTTTTTAAATCATTTCCTGTCTCTTGGAATCGATATTATCTGGAGAAAAAAAGCCATCGCCGAGCTGGAAAAAGATAATCCTCAAAATATCCTGGATGTAGCGACGGGCACGGGGGACTTTGCTTTTGAATCCTTAAAAATTCTTAATCCTTTAAAAATTGTGGGGGTAGATATCTCGCAAGGGATGCTGGATATTGCAAATGAGAAGATTCAGAAACGCGGCTTAAGCGATAAATTTGAAGTGAGATTAGGCGACTCTGAAAAACTTTTGTTTGATGATAATGAGTTTGATGCAGTTACAGTAGCGTATGGAGTAAGGAATTTTGAAAATCTTGAAAAGGGTCTTTCAGACATGTTAAGAGTTTTAAAGCCGGGTGGGAAAGCTGTTATTCTGGAGTTTTCAAAGCCCAAAGTTTTTCCTGTAAAGCAATTGTATAGCTTTTATTTTCATTACGTTACCCCATCCATCGGAAAAATATTCTCAAAAGACAATAGTGCCTACAAATACCTTCCCGAATCCGTTGAGGCTTTTCCAGACGGAAAGGATTTTATCGCCCTGATGGAAAGAGTTGGATACCGAAATACCAAAAACCGTCCTTTGGCGTTTGGTATTTGTTCAATTTACACCGGTATTAAATGAAGAAACGGTTACAGCTGATAATCTTTTTTATTTCAATAAGTGTTGGTTCTTTTGCTCAGGTGGGGCAGGGCGGTAACTGGGGGGGCGGAGTAGACGATCAGATTTTCTCTCCGGGATTTACTTTTCAGTATCTGTCATCCGAATACAAAATTTATAAAAAGGTCGATTGGCAAAGACCGTATCCAAATCCTGACGTACCCGGACAATTCCTGACCGATTCATTAAAGAGCATCAGCTCGCCTTTAAGCCCCGGTTTCGGCTTAGGATTTATAGCAGGTTTTAAATTAGGAAACAACACAGATTTGCGGATAACTCCCACCTTAGTTTTTTTAGACCGGCTGATAAATTATGAATATGCTGATCCCGAAAAGTTTTATCAACAGAAAGTAGCGACTACAACCGTCGAATTTCCGGTAGGTTTTAAATTAAAATCAGACAGGAGATTGAACTTTCGCGCATACCTTTTAGCTGGCGGTAAGTATTCGATGGATATCATATCAAAGAAGAAGACCGATGATTCAGGATTTGCGCTAACCGAGAAATTTGTCAAGAATCAGAAAAATATACTGTCTTACGAAGTTGCTATCGGCTTCGATTTCTATTTTGAATATTTTAAGTTATCTCCTGAGTTTAAGCTGTCTAATTCTATCAACAATGTTTTAAAGCCCGAAGATCACCCCTATTCTTCCCCTTTAGATAAGCTTTATACACGCAATTTTCAGTTCAGTTTGTACTTCGAATAATTAAAAAACCGAGATGTTTTTATAAATGCATAGAGCATTTATAGTATTTTCGCCTTTCAATCGTATGTCAAAAATCGCACTAATAACAGGGGCTACATCCGGAATAGGCGAGGCCTGTGCAAAATTACTTGGAAAGCAAGGTTATGATCTGATATTAACCGGAAGGCGTACAGAGCGATTAGTATACCTTAAAAAGGAAATTTCGGAAACGTCTGATATCAGGATCGAGTTACTCACCTTCGATGTAAGAAATAAAGGCGAAGCCGAAAATTCTTTACATGCCTTACCCGAAGAATGGAGAGCGGTTGACGTTTTGATAAATAATGCGGGTCTGAGTCTTGGTTTGGATCCAATACATGAAGGAAATACTTCTGACTGGGAAACTATGATCGATACCAATATCAAAGGTTTACTGTATGTTAGCAAGGTGGTTTCAAATTGGATGGTGAAACGTCGGCAGGGGCATATTATTAATCTTGGATCCATTGCAGGTAAGGAAACTTATCAAAATGGTAATGTATATTGCGCCACAAAGCATGCAGTCGATTCACTTAATAAAGCTATGCGTATCGATTTATTACCTTACGGCATACGAGTGACAGGAATACATCCGGGTGCGGTTGAAACAGAGTTTTCGGAAGTGCGGTTCAAAGGGAATACAACGCGTGCGAAACAAGTATACGAAGGATTTGAACCGTTGAAGGCCGAAGACATAGCCGAAACGATTTGGTTTGCTATATCCAGACCGGCACATGTTACAATCAACGATTTGATAATAATGCCAACTGCCCAGGCAAGTACGAGCCATTTGGAGAGGAAGTTGTGAGTTGAAGGTGAGGTTGCAGGGTGTGAGTTGTATGTTGAAAAGGCGTGAGATCTTTAATTGTTCTCTCACTCAAAAGAATATAAATTATGCTTGAACAAGAAATAAATCAGGAAATAAAAGCAGCAATGCTTTCAAAAAACGAAGCTCGCTTGAGAGGTCTTCGTGCGATAAAGGCTGCTCTTTTGCTTGCTAAAACAGAAAAAGGGGCGTCTGAGGAGATAACGGAAGACACAGAAATTAAAGTTTTGCAAAAATTGGCAAAGCAAAGAAGGGAATCAGCTGAGATATACAAAACTCAAAGTCGCGATGATTTATATACCATCGAGATTGAGGAATTAGATGTTATCGAAGGCTTTCTTCCTAAGCAATTGAGTGCAGATGAGGTTCAGGCACAAATAAAAGCTATTATAGAAAGCAGTGGCGCCAGTTCTATTAAGGACATGGGAAAAGTAATGGGCCTGGCAAATAAACAACTGGCGGGCAAAGCTGATGGGAAAATGATTTCCGAAATTGTTAAGCAATTGCTTTCGTAGGCATATTTGTGCGGTTCTTTGTTATCTTCGCAAAAGCTTATTTTTATTACATATTAATTAACAGCATTAAAATTTACTAAACATTTGTTTAGATAATATGAGTCTTAACATAAAAGAAGAAAACGGATTTAAGTATATTGAAGAAGGGGAAGGAGAAGTGCTGTTGTTATTGCATGGTCTTTTTGGGGCTCTCAGCAATTGGGAAGAAGTAACGGATAGATTTAAATCAAAGTACAAGGTGGTTATACCTTTGCTGCCTATTTATGAGCTCCCGCTTTTAACTACCGGAGTTACCAGTCTCTCCAAATTTTTGCACAAATTCGTAAAGTTCAAAAAGCTTAAAAATATTTGTCTGCTTGGAAATTCTCTTGGAGGCCATGTGGGATTGATTTTTACGCTAAGTCATCCTGAGTTTGTTAAGGCATTGATACTTACGGGAAGTTCCGGACTATACGAAAATTCTTTTGGCGGTACTTTCCCGCGAAGAGAGAGCTATGATTTCATTAAAGAGAAAGTTGCTTTAACTTTTTATGATCCCGACTTCGCCACCAAGGAACTTGTAGATGAAGTTTTCACCACGGTGAACGATCGCGGACGCGTAATTCGTATCCTGGCGATGGCGAAATCAGCCATCCGGCATAACATGTCAAAAGATCTGCATAAGATTACCATTCCTGTATGTTTAATCTGGGGAAAGAATGATACTGTTACCCCGCCGGATGTTGCGATAGAATTTCACAACATTTTGCCGAATTCTGAGTTAAATTGGATAGACAAGTGCGGACATGCCCCGATGATGGAGCAACCCGAGGAGTTTAATTTTTATTTAAACAAATTTTTAGACCGTGTTTTGCTGAAATAATTGAAGCTTATGATAGCACAACAACTCATATCGGATGTGATTCCACCTTTGAAAACCTCTGATACTATTCAGAAGGTCGTAGAGAGGATGGCTGAGTTTCGTGTAAGTCATTTGCCTATTGTTAATGAAAACCAAATTCTCGGTCTGGTTTCTGATGAAGATTTGATTGAAGTTCAGGATTATGAATCGCCAATCGGTAGTGTTAAGCTTTCAATAAGCAATGGTTGTATAAATCAGTCACAGCATATCTACGATATAATTAGGATTTTTGCAGAAAAGCGTTTAACTCTGATTCCGGTAGTAGATGAACATAAAAATTATCTCGGTGTTATTTCTATTAATTCAATTGTTGAGTATATCGCAAATCTTACTTCTGTTAAAGAACCGGGTGGGATTATTGTTATTGAGATAAATAACAGAGATAATTCACTGGCACATATTTCTCAAATTGTTGAATCGAACAATGCGCAGGTGTTAAGCTCATACGTAACTTCTTTTCCAGATTCTACCCGCTTAGAAATTACTCTCAAATTAAACCGCACAGATATTTCTGCCATTGTAGCTTCATTCTTACGGTATGATTACACCGTAGTAGCGACTTATAATGATTTGAAAGCTGATGCCGGATCATCTGATAGGTACGATCAGTTAATGAACTACCTTAGTTTCTAAAAACTAGAGCATGAAGATTGCAATTTACGGCAGGGAATTTAGTAATACAGCTCTTCCTTATATCCAACAGGTATTTGACAGCCTGATGCAGTTTGGCATCGAACCTATTGTTTTCGACAAATTCAATCACTTCATTTCAGGGAAAGTTTTTTTTCCGAAAAAGCTTCACCTATTCCGAAATCATAATGACCTAAAAGGTGAGGTTGATGTTTTAGTAAGCCTTGGTGGGGATGGAACTATTTTGGATACTGTAACACTGGTGAGGGATTCAGGAATTCCTGTTATAGGAATAAACTTTGGAAGGCTGGGCTTTTTGGCAAGCATTAATAAAGACGAGATTCATTCTGCGATTGAACGACTGATAAATAAGCAATTTACACTCGACTCCCGGAATCTGGTAAGGCTTCATTCGGAAAGTGAAATATTCGGAGACGAAAATTTTGCGTTGAATGATGTGATAATTCACCGACGTGATAATTCGGCCATGATGCTTATTCATGCCTATCTGAATGATGAATTTTTGAATTCATACTGGGCCGATGGATTAATTATAGCTACACCTACAGGTTCAACTGCATATTCTTTAAGTTGCGGCGGGCCTATTGTATTTCCTAAATCAGGAAATTTTGTAATTACACCTGTTTCTCCGCATAATTTAAATGTGAGACCAGTTATTATCTCCGATTCAAATACCTTGTCTTTTGAGCTTGAGGGTCGCAGCTCAAAATATCTTTTATCCTGCGATTCGAGGACCGAAGTTATTGACAGCTCGATGAAGTTTAGGGTAAGAAAGGCCGAGTTTCAATTTAATCTTATACGCCTGAATAATGAAAGTTATTTATCGACGTTAAGGAACAAGTTGTTATGGGGCATTGATACGCGCAACTATTAATGCCCAGCTTAATTAAATTAATTTTCTAAGGATTTTATATCTGAAAAAGGAAACCGGCAAAATACTGTGAATTTAAAATTTTCTGCGATTTTTCTGATTATTATCCTGTTTAGTGCACGCAGATCTTCTGCCCAAACCTGGGAGCTGGGAGGATTTGTTGGCTCTGCTGGTTATATGGGAGATTTGAATCCTGTGAATCCTTTTGAAATTCGAAATCTTGCATTCGGAGGCTTTATAAAGAGAAATTTAGACGGGTACTGGGCTCTTAAATTAAATGTAGCTCATGGCCAAATAGAAGCATCCGACTCAGATTCAGAAAATGCCCATTTTAGATCCCGAAATTTGAGTTTCTTTTCTCCTGTTACAGAGTTAAGTATGCAAACCGAATTTAATTTCTTCAATTACATTCCCTCAATCAGTAGAAAGCAATACTCACCCTATCTTTTTGTCGGCGTCGGAGTTGTAGGGTTTAATCCAAAGACGATTTACAATGATGAGGTTTATGAGCTTGATAGATACGGAACTGAAGGACAGGATCTTAATAAAACCTATAAAAAAGTTGCCTTGACCATGCCAATAGGCGCAGGTGTTAAATATAATTTTGCAGGTAAATGGAGTCTGGGAGGGGAAATTGGTTATAGAACCGCCTACACCGATTACTTAGATGATGTAAGCGGAAAATATGCTTCAGACGCGGCGTTAGTTTCTCCCGGTGATGGCTCAATGACTACTTTGAGAATGAATCTCGCAGACAGATCGCCAGAAGTTGGATTCCCTCGTCATTCGGCCGCCACACAACGTGGCGATTACCGAAATCGAGATACCTATCTTTTTCTTGGACTCACCATTTCATACACCTTCTTTAATCAGAAATGCCCTGTAGTTGATGAATAAAATCATTCTTGACGTCAATGTTCTTGCTTTTCTTATCTCTTGAAACAAATACGCATATTTTCTTACCTTTGAAGCCCAATGCCGGACCTTGGTGGTCTCAAATAAATGATGAGTTTACTCCAGCAAATTGATAAAACTAAATTACCTCAGCACATAGCGGTGATTATGGATGGTAATGGCCGATGGGCTAAGGAAAAAGGGAAACTTCGTGTTTTTGGGCATCAAAACGGGGTAAAAGCCGTTAGAGATACGGTAGAAGGCGCTGTAGAAGCTGGGGTATCTTACCTTACTTTGTACGCTTTTTCTACCGAAAACTGGAACCGGCCTAAATTTGAGGTTACAGCTCTTATGGAATTATTGGTTTCTACAATTAACAGAGAAACTAAAACATTGATGGAAAACGACGTTCGTTTAAATGCGATAGGTAATCTAAAGGCGTTGCCGCCAAAGTGTTATCAGCAGTTACAGGAGGCAATAAGTAAAACATCCGGAAATAAAGCTTGCACGCTTACATTGGCATTGAGTTATAGTTCCAGATGGGAGATTGTTGAAGCCGCCCGTAAAATAAGCGAACAAGTAAAGCAGGGGATTATAAGTCCTGAAGATATTACCGAAGATATTTTCGCCAGTCAGCTGACTACAGCAGGTATTCCTGATCCTGAGCTGATGATTCGCACCAGTGGCGAGCATAGAATAAGCAATTATCTTTTATATCAACTTGCATATTCAGAGTTGTATTTTACCCAAAAACTTTGGCCTGACTTCCGCAGAGAGGATTTGTTTGAAGCGATTATCGATTATCAAAAACGAGAACGTCGCTTTGGTATGACCGGCGAACAAGTTAAAAATTTACCTTTTAACAAAAATTAACAACTGATTAAGCTAATTTAGCACGACATTAAAACTCAATGAATAAGTTCTTTATTACACTATATCTTCTTGTTTTTGGCACTGTTGCAATGGCGCAGATTGGCCGACCTTCGGCCCCAACTCAACGGCGTCCGGTACCTTCTGCTAAAGATGAAATAAGCTATTTAGATCCAAAGGAATATATTATAGGCGGTACAACTGTTACTGGTACCGAGTATTTGGATAAAGATATTTTGGTTCAAATTTCTAAATTAACCAAAGGCGAGACGATTGAAGTTCCGGGCGAGGCAACAGCTAACGCTGTTAAGTTTTTATGGGCCCAGGGCTTATTCGACAATATTGAGCTTAAAATTTCCAGTATAAGAGAAGATTCGATCTTTTTTAATATAGTTGTTACCGAAAGGCCGCGTTTAGCTCGGATTGAGTTAAAAGGAATGAAGAAGGGTGAAACGGATGATATTAAAGAAAAGCTAGCCGATCGTAAGGGAAAAGTTGTTAATGAAGGTCTTTTAAGTACTACAACAGCAATTATTAAAAAGTTCTTTAATGAAAAAGGCTACTTGTATACTGACGTAAATTACAAGCAAACGCGTGATACAACATTAACAAATGATGTTGTACTGGAAATCACAGTCGATAAGAACGAGAAGACGAAGGTAGCTGAAATAAATTTTTCAGGTAACTCAGAGTTTAAGGATAAGGAGTTAAAAAAATTCCTTAAAAAGACTAAAGAGAAATCTACCCTCAACTTTTTACGCTCTGCTAAATTTCTTCAGGAAAAGTATGAGGAGGATAAACGGAATCTGATAGCTAAAATGCATGAAAAAGGATATAGAGATGCGGAGATTATTAATGATTCTTTAATCCTTAATCCTGATAAAACAGTAAGTCTGTCCATAAACCTTCATGAAGGTCCTAAGTATTATTTTGGAAACATAAATTTCGCTGGGAATGCGGTGTATTCAACTGATGCATTAGAAAGAGTACTGGGGATTAGTAAAGGGGATGTTTTTAGCGAAGAGAAATTACAGAAGAAAATCAATGGCAGTGCCAATGGCGATGATGTCTCTTCTTTGTATCTGAACAACGGGTATCTAACATTTAATGCTGATCCGGTTCAAACACGGGTTCATGGGGATACCATCGATCTGGAAGTTCGTATTTATGAAGGGCCACTTTACACCATCAATAAGGTTTCTCTGAAAGGGAATGATATAACGAATGACCGTGTGGTAATGCGTGAAATTCGTACAAAGCCAGGCGATAAGTTCAACAAGGATTTAGTTGTACGGACAACCCGCGAGATTGCCGCTCTGGGTAATTTTGATGAGCAAAAAACAGATGTAAGGCCAATTCCTAACCCTGCCGACGGAACTGTTGATATAGAATATAGCGTTACAGAAAAACCGTCTGATCAAATTGAGTTATCGGGAGGTTTTGGCGGCGGCCGTATAATTGGTACACTCGGATTAACATTTAATAATTTCTCGGCCCGTAACCTGTTTAATTTAAAAGAGTGGAAACCACTGCCCAAAGGCGATGGTCAGAAGTTAAGTATTAGGGGCCAAACTAATGGTAAGGCTTACCAATCATACAGCTTTTCTTTCTCTGAGCCTTGGTTAGGTGGCAAAAAGCCGATTTACTTTGGGATAAGTGCATTCACTTCATTACAATCAAACCAGTATTATGATAATATTCCTGATGATCAGATACAGCGAATTCGGTTGAATGGTCTTACTTTCAGTTTGGGACAGCGTTTGAAGTGGCCTGATGACTGGTTTAGAATTAACCACTCAATCAATCTTCAGCAATATAAGTTGAAAAACTACCCTGGATTTTTATTCAATACAGGTACTTCTTATAACTTTAACTTAACACAAGAATTAAGTCGTAATTCGGTTGATGCTCCTATATATCCTACATCTGGGTCTCATATCAGATTGACAGTTCAGGCTACTCCACCATACTCATTGTGGAATAATACGAACTATGAAACAGCGGTAGATGAGGACAGATACAAATTTACTGAGTATCACAAGTGGAAGTTTGAAGCGCAATGGTATCAGCGGATTTATGGTAAACTGGTATTGAAGACTCAGGCTCAATTCGGTTTCCTCGGACAGTACAACTCTGCTGTAGGTCAGTCTGCATTCGAACGCTTTAAACTTGGTGGTGATGGTATGCAGGGATTTGACTTTTTACAAGGTTCTGAAGTTATCGCTATGCGTGGTTATGAGAACAATAGTGTAATTCCTGAAGGTTCTAACCCCAATATAGCACGAAATTCCGGCAGCCCTATTTTTAATAAATATATTGTCGAGTTTAGATACCCTATCACAACCAGTCAGCAGGCAACATTATTTTTACTCACTTTTGCAGAAGGTGGTAATACATGGAACAATTTCAAAGATTTTAATCCGTTTAATGTTCATCGTTCTGTTGGTGTGGGAGCAAGGATATTTTTACCAATCTTTGGATTGCTTGGAATTGATTATGGATGGGGCTTTGATCCAATACCTGGAATTCAATCGAGTAAGGGCCAGTTTCATTTCAGTATAGCACAACAACTTAACGGCGGATTTTAAAACCTAATTTGAACGGTATTTATTACTGTCAAATGATTTTCATCATTTGACAGTAATGAAAAATATCTAACATTTAAAAAATAAACCGATGAAAAAATTGCTTTTTCTATTTTCTTTCCTATTTTTCGGGAGTATTTCTGTTTTTGCCCAGCGTTTTGCTTATGTAGATACGGAGTATATTTTAAAACATATTCCCGAATACACATCATCGCAAAAGCAATTAGACGCCCTTTCGCAGCAATGGCAAAAGGAAGCAGATAATCGTTTTGGTGAGATTGAGCGATTATACAAGGCGTATCAGGCAGACCAGGTTTTATTAACCGAGGAAATGCGTAAGCGCCGTGAAAACGAAATAGTAGAAAAGGAAAAGGCTGCAAAAGAATACCAACGTTTAAAGTTTGGTTTCGAAGGGGAACTTTATCAGCAGCGGATAAAACTAATTAAACCTATACAAGACAGGGTATCGGATGCCGTGAAAGCAGTTGCCGAAGCCGGTCAGTTAGACATGATCTTCGACAAAAACAGCGATCTTATACTCTTGTATGCAAGTTTACGTTTAGATAAAAGCAATGATGTAATAACCCGTTTAGGATATAAACCGGGGACACTGGCAAAATAGAAAAGGACAATCAACAATTAAATTAAAAATGAAAACATTCGTTAAAGTAGCGGTAGTAGCAGTAGGATTATTTTTTACCGGGAGTGCAGTTAATGCACAACAAAAATTTGCACACATCAATTCGGCAGCTTTATTAGAAGTGATGCCTGATGTTAAACAAGCAGATGCAAAGTTTCAAACTTTCCAAAAGCAAAAGCAAAGTGAGATTGAATTAATGCAAACTGAATACCAAAAGAAGCTAACTGTAGCACAGGAGAAAGAAAAAACCTTAAGTGAGGCTAACAAAGTAACTGTAGGAAAAGAGCTTGAAGTTATGGGAAAAGAACTTCAGGAACTGGGTAAGAGAATTAATGACACAGGAGAGAAGGCAAAAAAAGAAATGGCTGCAAAGCAAGATGAACTTTATCAGCCAATATTTAAGAAAGCCGGCGACGCTGTAAATGCAGTTGCTAAAGAGAAAGGTTATGCTTACGTATTTGACGTATCTCAACCGGGAGTTGTTTACTTTGATGGTGGTGATGATATTTTGGCTTTAGTAAAAGCTAAACTAGGAATAGCAGCAACTCCGGCGACAGCAAAAAAATAAGTTAATATTCGTAAATGGAAGAGCGAGGCAAATTGTCTCGCTTTTTTTGTTTATTCCTAATTTCATTCTCTTCTGCATTTGCCAAAAAATATCCGCCGTATTGTTTAAGTTTGCAGCAGCATTTTAAACATTGGATTTCTATATCACATATCTTTTAGTAGCTGTATTATTATTCTCCTTCGTTGCTGTTTTTGCGCTATTTGCGGTGTATGCTGAACGAAAGGTTTCTGCTTTTATACAAGATCGTTTGGGTCCTATGGAGGTTGGCAAATATGGAAGCTTGCAAACTCTGGCCGATATCCTCAAAATGCTCCAAAAGGAATTTATCATTCCTGCGGCGGCAGATAAAATTTTATTCGCAGCTGCTCCCGTAATTATATTTCTATCGGTTTACATGGGTTTTGCCACGTTGCCCTGGGGGCCGGATATTGTGCCGTCTGCACTGAATATCGGTGTGTTTTATGTATTTGCGATTGTCTCGATTGAATCGGTCGGCATTCTTATGGCAGGTTGGGGTTCAAATAATAAATATTCATTGCTTGGCGCATTGCGTTCAGTCGCGCAGGTTGTTTCTTATGAGATTCCGGCTGGCATTGCTATTATTAGCGCCGTAATGATAGCTCAAACTCTTGATCTGCAATTGATAGCGGGCAAGCAAGGTGTACTGTCGGGTGAACCCATAAAGTTCCTTGGACTCTGGAATGTCCACGAGATTGGTGGTTTTTTTGCATGGAACATATTTCAAGCCCCGCATCTTATTGTTGCATACGTTATTTACTTCATCGCATCTTTAGCCGAATGTAATAGAGCTCCTTTTGATATCCCGGAAGCTGAATCGGAGCTTGTATCCGGATTCCATACTGAATACACCGGTATCCGTTTTGCATTTATTTTTTTAGGCGAATATTCGATGATGTTTTTAACCGGAATGTTTGGCGTAATTTTGTTTTTAGGCGGATGGAATACACTGCTGCCCAATATTGGCTCTGTTCGGCTGGCCGATTGGACTACAGGTCCGTTCTGGGGGATATTCTGGATAATAACCAAGGTGATGCTAATTGTAGGAGTTCAGATGTGGTTGCGCTGGACTTTGCCTCGTTTGAGGGTGGATCAGCTAATGAATTTATGCTGGAAGGTCTTAACTCCTTTGGCATTTTTATGTATGATGATTTCTGGAATCTGGGCTTTACTGGTGATCTAAATAGGAGAAAAATTGATATTTAAAACCACAATATCTGCAATTAAAACTACCTGGATAGGATTAAGCCTAACCATAAAGCATTTATTTGCTATAAATAAAAAAAGGAAATCTATAAATATAAAGGACGACAATTATTTTGAACAGGCCACCGGGTTGGTTACAGTACAGTATCCTCACGAGAAAATGCCTATTCCCGAAGTTGGTCGCTATCAGCTGCATGTTGAAATTGACGATTGCATAGTTTGTGATCTTTGCGCTAAAATATGTCCGGTTGATTGCATCGAGATAGAAAGTATTAAATCCACAGGTCCGATCGGACAAACCTCTGACGGAACAACAAAACGTTTATATGCTCCCAAGTTCGATATCGATATGGGTAAATGTATGTTTTGTGGATTGTGCACAGTCGTTTGTCCTACCGAATGTATTACTATGACCAATGAGTACGATCGCCCATTGACTCATATTTCAGAATTAACGTATAAGTTTTCGGATATGTCTCCAAAAGAGGCGGAAGAGAAACGCGAAGAACTGGCTAAGCAACTTGCCGAGCGCCAGGCCGCAAAGGAAGCTGCATTAAAGGCTGCCCAGAAAAAAGACGGATGACGATAGAACAAATAATATTTTATGTTTTAAGTGCAGTTGCATTGATCTCAGCATTGTTAGTTGTGAGTCTTCGGAACTTTGTGCGTTCTATTTTCCTGTTCTTTTTAACATTATTTACCATGGCAGGTTTATTTGTATTTGCGCTGGCTGATTTTGTGGCAATTACACAATTAGTAATTTATGTTGGTGGAGTACTGGTTTTAATGATTTTCGCTTTCCTCTTATCTAACAGGGAGTTGCTAAATAATCCGGACGTTAACTTCAGATCCGGGTTTCTTCATTATGTTCCCGGAATTTTAACTGCATTAATTTTCTTCGGAATTTTGATGCTCGTATTTTCAAATGTTAATCCGGAAGAGCTGAAGTGGATAAAGGAGGCTGAAGATAATACGCTAAAGCCAACAGATAATACAATTCATTATATAGGAATTAATATCATGACCCGATATCTGCTTCCATTTGAAGTGGTTTCCGTGCTGTTGTTAATGGCCTTAATCGGAGCAGCTCATTTGGCGCGAAAGGAGAAGGACTCATGATTCCATTGTCGCATTTTATGGTCGTCAGTGCAGTTTTATTTTGCATTGGCCTGTACGCAGTTTTAGCGAAGCGAAATGCAATTTTGATGTTGATCGGAATAGAATTCATGTTAAACGCGGCGATTCTTAATTTCGTTGCTTTTAGTAAATACGATAAAATGGCATCAACAGGGCAAGTTTTTGCTTTGTTTGTGATTGTTCTTGCAGCAGCTGCTGTAGCCGTTGCGCTCGCTATTATATTGAATGTTTATAAGTATTACCGAACGATAGATCCAACAAAAATAGATCAATTAAGAGACTAATTTGGACACATTAACAGAAGGGAATTTAAGTTTGTTAGCCGTAACAGCGGCTTTAATGCCGCTACTATCATTTCTGGGGATTTTGTTGATTCCGGGAAAAAAGGATAGGGGCGCTTCTTTATCAATCGCCACAATTGCTATAAGTTTTCTGATTTCTGTTTTTCTTTTCATTCAGATATGGAACAATGGAGATATTCATCAGCAAGCGACCTGGTTTACGATTGGTAAAACGACTCTTACTGTTGGTATACTGCTCAATAATCTTTCTGTATTGATGTTATCGCTGGTAACTTCAATCGCACTGTTAGTGCATATTTATTCTACCAAATACATGCAGGGTGATCCTTATTTACCCCGCTACTGGGCTTATCTGAGCTTGTTCTGCTTTTCAATGCTGGGCCTCGTAATTACAGATAATCTTTTGGTGTTGTATATGTTTTGGGAGCTGGTTGGATTTTCATCTTATCTGCTTATCGGCTTTTGGTTTACGAAAGATTCTGCCAATCGGGCGAGTAAGAAAGCTTTTATCATGAATCGCCTGGGTGATTTGGGCTTCCTTACAGGGATAATGATTGTTTTCACTCAGTTTAAGACTTTCGATATTCACCTTCTTTTCAAAGAGGGAGGATTGGTTTTAAACTCGATAATAGAGAATGGCTTGTGGGTGAATGAAACAAGTAATATGCCTGCAATCTGGTTAACCCTCGCTGGATTAGCTTTCTTTTTTGGTGCGACAGCCAAATCAGCGCAATTTCCATTGCATACCTGGTTACCCGATGCCATGGAGGGTCCAACCTCTGTGTCTTCTTTAATCCATGCCGCGACGATGGTGGCCGCAGGCGTTTTTCTTCTGGCAAGGATATATCCGATTTTCGATTCTACTGTATTATTGGTTATTGCGTCTATAGGAGCATTTACAGCGTTTATGGCCGCCACAATTGCCCTCACACAAAACGATATTAAAAGAATACTGGCCTTCTCGACAATTTCGCAGTTAGGTTTTATGATGATTGCTATGGGCGTTGGCGCTTATTCTTCCGGTATTTTTCACCTCGTGACTCATGCTTTTTTTAAATGTCTGTTGTTCTTGGCTGCCGGCGCTGTTATTCACGAAATGGCTCATGTCAAAGAAAAGAGCGGATTGGATTTCGATCATCAAGACATCCGGAATATGGGTGGTTTGAGGAAAAAGATGCCGGTAACATTTATTACAATGGTGCTGGCGGCACTGGCATTAGCTGGTATCCCTCTCACTTCCGGTTTTTTATCGAAAGATGCTATTTTAATTCAATCATTTGAATGGGCTGATGTTAAGAATAATTGGACAAAACTCATTCCTTACTCGGCTTTACTCACCTCATGGCTAACTGCTTTTTACATAGCCCGCTTAATATTCAAAGTCTTTTTTGGCGACTTGCGTTTGCAAAAGGTTAGCAGTGTTAAATTATCCCTGCACGAAGCACCAAATGCCATGAAGTATGTGTTGATGATTTTAGCCGTGTTCTGCTTATTTCCGGCGTTTTCATTCAATCCTCTGCATTATGATAGCTCCTGGATAGTTAAAGGCTTTTCTGTTTTAAAGGAAATAGGGAAAGTTGATTTTTATCATACTTTCATCCCGGTAACGGTAAATGTTATTGCTGTTGCGGTAGTTTTCGTCGCTTATATATGGTATGCTAAAAGAGATAAATCTCCTGATTTCTCACGAACAGCACTCTTTGGTTTATCAAAAGGGCAATGGTATTTCAACGAACTTTATCAATTCGTTTTTGTGAATGGAATAACTTCTTTGTCACGATCATCTTATGGTTTCGATAGGGTTGTCATAGACGGAATTGTTAATTATGCTGCTAAAGCAGGCGTGATTCTATCAATAGTTACTCATTGGTTCGACAAATATATTGTTGATGGCCTGGTAAATGCGTCCGGGTCAATCAGCAAATCGATTGGAAACCTTACCCGATATTTCCAGACTGGTCGGCTACAGCATTATCTCTTGTCCATGGTTCTGGTAATCTTAACTTTTTTTATAATTAAAATATTTCTTCAGGTTATATGAGTTTGCTTTCACTCTTAATATTTATACCAATTTTAGCAGGCTTGCTTATCCTAGTACTTCCTTCGTCCTTGCAACAGAAATTTAAATATGTTGCACTCGGAACGGTTATGATTCAAGTTATCATAAGTGCTTTCATTTATCTAAAATTTGATGCTTCTGTTTTTTCTGGTATAGATGTCCAATCAAAATATCAACTGGTTGAACGCTTGCCATGGATTAGTCTGAATCTCGGCTCGCTTGGCGCTTTACAAATAGATTATTTCTTAGGGATCGATGGACTTTCAATGCCGTTTCTTGTACTTACTTCGGTTGTCATGTTAATAGCGGTGCTGTCATCGTGGGAAATTAAAACAAACCTGAAGGGGTACTTCGCTTTATTGATGCTCCTTAATACAGCAATTATGGGTGTATTTTGTGCCCTCGACTTCTTTCTGTTCTATATTTTTTATGAATTAATGCTTCTTCCGCTTTATTTCCTTATCGGAATGTGGGGAGGTGTACGTAGAGAGTATGCGGCGATAAAGTTTTTTTTGTATACGCTCTTTGGATCGGTGTTCATGTTGCTGGTAATTATTGGCTTGTATTTTTCTGTAACCGACCCCGTTACAGGTAATCATACTTTCAATATGCTGCACATGATGAACCCTGCAAACTATGCTTCAGGTTCTATCTTTTCCGCGATAGCAAATCAACAAATATTTGGCATTTCCGCACGATTACTAGGTTTTATAGTGTTGTTTATCGCATTCGCTATAAAAGTGCCAATTGTACCGTTGCATACATGGTTACCCGATGCCCACGTAGAAGCGCCGACTCCGGTTTCAATAATCCTGGCGGGTATCTTATTGAAAATAGGAGGTTATGGAATTTTGAGAGTTTGTATCAGTATTTTTCCTGATGCTGCCATCCAATCTGCCTGGTGGCTTGGCCTGATAGGTGTAGTTTCTATAGTTTACGGAGCTTTCAATGCTCTTGCTCAGAAAGATCTTAAACGGCTTATTGCTTATTCTTCGGTCTCCCATATGGGATTTGTATTGCTTGGAATTGCCTCGGTTACGGCTGAAGGGATAAGCGGAGCAATGCTTCAAATGATCAGTCACGGATTTTTATCAACCATGCTTTTCTTCTTGGTTGGAGTAATTTATAACCGGGTTCATAGTCGTGAAATATACGATTTCAGGGGCCTCGCACTGATTATGCCAAAGTATACAGCATTTGTAATGATCGCATTTTTTGCTTCGCTTGGCCTGCCTGGTTTTTCGGCATTTATAGCAGAAGCTTTTAGTCTTATCGGAGCATTTACATCCGAAAGTGTAAACGATTTACTGCCCCGATGGATGGCTGTATGTGGCTCCTTTGGTATTCTGTTGGGGGCCGCTTATTTGTTGTGGACCCTGCAACGCATGTTCTTCGGCCAGACCCGTTTAATGGGAGGCGAGGACTGGCGGTTAAAACTTGTGGATGTGAACAGCAGAGAGGTTTTCGTTTTAACAACTCTAACTGTATTTGCGTTGCTTTTGGGAATTATGCCTTTCTTAGCCTTCGATAAAATGAACGCCTCGGTACTGGAACTTATTCGTTTGATTAATTTAAAATAATGAACGAGTTTCTGCCATATATCTCTCAATTATTAAATTCTACTATTTCAGGGTTCTCTTATTTGCTCCCCGAACTTGTTTTGGTATTAACTTTTATCATTGTAATTCTGGCAGACCTGTTTGTGCCAGGTAAAAAGTCATCGCTGGCATTCTATGCATGTGTGTCAGGGATAACGATTTCAATTATAACCGGATTTCTTCAGAATATTGATATTTCAAGGATTTTGCTTTTCAGCAATACCATGATTCTTGATGATTTAAGTATTTCGTTTAAATCGATATTTAGTATCGTTACCATATTGTTTGCCTTTTTTATCAGGTATAATCCCGCTCTTCAAAATCATAAAAAAGGAGTGGGTGATATGTATATGCTTTTACCTGCAGTATTGATTGGCTTGAATCTAATGAGTATGTCGGCGAGTTTACTCATGATTTATATTTCAGTAGAGATGGTTTCTATCGCGTCCTATCTGATGGTTGGATATGCTTCGGGCAACGATAAGCAAACAGAAGCTGCAATGAAATATGTGCTGTTTGGTTCTATTTGTTCGGCTGTGATGCTGTATGGCATGTCCCTGTTATATGCGCTTACCGGAAGCATAAATATTGGCGACGCGAACTTCTTAAACGGCTTGAAAGAAGCTCCCAATATGGCTGTTACATTGGCTTTAAGCCTCGTTTTAGTTGGGGTTGGATTTAAGCTATCTTTTGTTCCTTTTCATTTCTGGATTCCCGATGTGTACGAAGGTGCTCCCACTCCTGTAACGGCCTTTATTTCAACTGCGCCCAAAATAGCCGGATTCGCAGTGCTGATCAGATTTATGGAGCCGTTTTATATGTTTGAGTTTGGAGATGCTTACAACTCATTCTTTGACTTCAAAACAATTTTATCTGTCGGGTCGCTTTTAACGATGATCGTAGGGAATTTTAGTGCTATTTGGCAAAACAACGTTAAAAGAATGTTAGCCTATTCCTCTATAGGTCATACCGGATTTGCATTGATGGCCGTCATATCTTTTGAGGGGGGCGGTTTCAAAAGCCTGATTTTTTACATGGCTGTTTATGCAATAATGAACATGGCTGCTTTCATGTTAGTTGATAAAATTGAAAGCCAGACCGGTATAACTGACATCAGGAAGTATAAAGGCCTTGGGAAGATTTTGAAAATCGAGTTTGTATGTTTTGTAATAGTACTCATAGCCTTAACGGGATTGCCTCCAACAGCGGGCTTTGTAGCCAAATTATTGATCTTTTCCTCAGGTTTTGATTACTACTCATCTACCGGGTCGGTTTGGATGCTGGGTTTATTGATTACGGGAGCTTTAACCACTGTAGTCTCTTTGTTTTACTATCTGAAAATCCCGCTTTATGCATTTTTGAAAGATTCGGAAATAGAATTTAAGATAGAGGAAAGGCGTAATCCTCTCACTGTTTTAATTCTCATTTTGACGGTATTATTAATATTATTTGGAATATTTCCCGATGTACTTACCTAGCGGTTTGTCGATACCTGGTAAAAAATATCATTTTTGGAGGTCTTCATGTATTTTGTTGATATTTTCCGTTAAGCTTTTAATATTTTCTAGATTAATATCTTAATTTTGCATACTCGTTAACAATTATGAGTGAATCCATAAAACATGAGTGCGGTATCGCACTTATCCGTCTTTTAAAACCCCTGTCTTACTATCAGCAAAAATATGGCACGTCCTTATATGGTCTGAATAAACTGTACCTGCTTATGGAAAAGCAGCATAACAGGGGGCAGGACGGAGCGGGTATAGCTACCATAAAATTGAATGTCGCTCCGGGGAACCGTTACATAAGCCGTTATCGGGCTATGGGATCAAGCGCTGTATCAGAGGTTTTTGAACATGTACAGAGGAAGTTTGCCGATGTACAAAGTAATTCGCCAGAATTGTTTAAAGATGCTGAGTGGCTGAAGGAAAATATCAGCTTCACGGGAGAAGTATTGATGGGCCATTTACGCTACGGGACTCACGGTAAAAACAGTATCGAGAATTGTCATCCATTCCTTCGCCAGAACAACTGGATGAGCCGTAATCTGGTAATTGCGGGTAACTTCAATATGACTAATGTTGATGAATTACTGGAGCAGTTGTATGAACTTGGCCAGCATCCAAAAGAAAGGGCAGATACGGTTACCGTTCTTGAAAAGATCGGACACTTTCTTGATGCCGAAAATCAGGAACTGTTCGACTCTTATAAAGGTGATGGGCACTCTAACGCAATTATAAGTCAGCTTATAGCCGATAACATTGACGTTGCGAAAATACTTCGTCGTTCGGCAAAGACCTGGGATGGCGGCTATACCATTGAAGGTATATTTGGCCATGGTGATGCATTTGTAATGAGGGATCCATCGGGTATCCGGCCAGCTTTTTACTACATTGATGACGAGGTAGCTGTTGTTACTTCTGAACGCCCCGCTATTCAAACCGCATTTAATGTTCCAATCTCTTCTATAAAGGAGATAAAACCAGGGCATGCTCTTATTATCAAGAAGAATGGCGATATCTCGGAAGAGCAATTCCGTGAGCCGGAAGAGCATAAATCGTGCTCTTTCGAACGTATCTATTTTTCAAGAGGCAGCGATGCCGACATTTATAAAGAACGGAAGGAATTGGGACGTTTGTTGTGTCCTCAAATTCTAAAAGCTGTAAATAACGATTTGAAAAATACAGTGGTATCTTTCATTCCTAATACTGCTGAAGTTGCTTTTTATGGAATGGTGGATGGTTTATACAAATATGTAAACCAGCTGCAAAAAGAAACGCTGCTAAACAGGGCTGATAAGATTTCTGATCAGGAGTTGGAGGATATGCTGAATATGGCTCCGAGAGTTGAGAAAATTGCCATCAAGGACGCAAAACTTAGAACTTTCATCACTCAGGACGCTGACAGGCAGGATATGGTGTCCCATATTTACGATACAACCTATGGTCTCATCAGAAGAGGGCAGGACTCTTTAGTTGTTATCGACGATTCAATTGTCCGTGGAACAACTCTTAAACAAAGTATTTTACGCATCCTCGACCGCTTAGGTCCTGTTAAAGTAGTTGTAGTTTCTTCTGCTCCTCAAATTCGTTATCCCGATTGTTACGGCATTGATATGTCCAGGATGGGTGAATTTGTCGCGTTTGAAGCAGCAATTTCCTTGTTAAAAGAAACAGATCGCGAACACCTTATCTGGGAAGTTTACGAAAAATGTAAAGCATCGGTAACTTTGGATAAAGAACAAGTTCCAAATTACGTTAAAGCGATTTACGAACCATTTACCGACGAAGAGATATCTGCCAGGATAGCAAAAATCATTTCTCCGCCGGATATAAAAGCCGAAGTCCAGGTGATTTATCAAACATTGGACAATCTTCATAAAGCTTGTCCGAATCATTTAGGCGATTGGTATTTTTCAGGAAACTATCCTACACCAGGAGGAAATAAAGTTGTTAACCGCTCTTATATGAACTGGGTAGAAGGTAAGAACCAGCGGGCTTACGTATAAGATTAAAGAAGGATGGAATGAATCAATATTCGATATATTTTATCCTTTTTCTCTTTTACTTATAAGATCGAGTGAGTAAATACCAGGTTGTAAATTAGCTTAAGAGCGAAAATTATTATCAGGGCACCCGCCGTACGGTTCAGCATCACCATTGTATTTTCCTTTATCCGGTAGCGCAGTTTATTAGAATAATAGGCTTTAACGGTATCCATGCTAAACTGAGTAATCAGAATGGATCCGAAAAATGGTAATATTTCGCTGGTGTCTAGCTGACCATGCATAGAAATGAATCCGCTTGTTACACTAACCCAATACAGAAACATCGAGGGATTGAAAATACACATCAAAAATCCCTTAAAGAAATAGCCTGTATTGCGTTTTTTACAGTTTATATTTTCATGATTGATTTTGACCTTTTTAAAAAAATAGTAAAGGCCGATTCCTAAGAGAATTACACTTCCCGTAACTCCTATCGGAACTTTATAGCTGTTTTCTACCTGGATAAACGAGGAACCGTAAATCGTAAGAATAATGTAAATAAGATCACTTAATACCACACCGGCTGCAAGCCACATTCCTGCATGAAAGCCTTTTTCAATGCTGGTCTTTATAAGTGCAAAAAAGACAGGCCCCGTAACAAATGAGAGCACGATGCCTAACCCTATTCCTGATATAATTAGTTCAAGCATGAATGTATTCTTTTCAGAATGTTGCGAAATGCAAATTAAAGGAAAATTCTGTCGGTTTATATAACAGATTACCCTCTTTATAAAACATCAATTTTATAATATAAGTATAAACACGCAAAAATGTTCGGCAAGAAATAAGTTTATTGCAGATGTTACGCCTTTCCGTTATCTTGTAATTTTTAAAATATCGACCAATTATGCATGACAAACCTGTAAACTCCTCTAAGCCAATTGTTATTATCGGAATATTGTTTTTTATATTCGGATTTGTTACGTGGTTAAACGGAACGCTTATTCCTTTTTTAAAGCTTGCATGCAATCTTGAAACCGACACGCAGGCTTTTTTTGTGACCTTCGCATTCTACATGGCATATTTTTTCCTTGCCGTACCCTCTTCGTGGATATTAAAGAAAACAGGCATGAAGCGAGGAATGGCACTCGGGTTAGTAGTAATGGCTATAGGTGCGATTGTCTTTGTTCCCGCTGCAAACTCCAGGAGTTTTGCTCTTTTTTTAACAGGATTGTTTGTACAGGGTGCTGGATTGTCTATTTTACAAACAGCATCAAATCCATATATCAGTATCGTAGGTCCTATCGAAAGTGCAGCCCAGCGAATTAGTATAATGGGTATTTGCAATAAGGTTGCCGGTATACTTAGTCCATTAATTCTGGGGGCGATTGTTTTAAAGGACGCCACTGCCTTAGAAACCAGGATTATTTCTGCTACAAATCTGCAAAGTAAAAATGCTTTACTGGATGAATTGGCCGGCCGGGTAATTACCCCGTATATAATAATTGCAGTTTCCTTATTATTCTTAGCCTTATGGATCAGTAAATCTTCTTTGCCTGATATCGATGCTTCTACGGCTAATGCTCAGCCCGAGGGTAAGTCTTTGGCCGCCGGGAAATCGAGTGCACTGCAATTTCCTCATCTCATGCTGGGTGTTTTATGTTTGTTTCTTTATGTGGGGGTCGAAGTAATGGCCGGAGATGCGATCGGAATTTACGGCAAGAGCTTTGGTATCCCATTGGACGAAACAAAGTACTATACGTCTTTTACTCTTGTGGCCATGCTCGTGGGGTATATTATTGGCATAATAACCATTCCCAAATATATAAGTCAGGAAACTGGTTTAAAGATATCGGCAATCGTCGGAATTATTTTCACCACAGGGGCTTTACTTACTGAGGGATACGTTTCGGTTGGTTTTGTTGCCGCTTTAGGTTTGGCAAATGCTTTAATGTGGCCGGCAATCTTTCCAATGGCGATCAGAGGACTGGGAAAGTTTACCGAAATGGGTTCTGCTTTTTTGATTATGGGGATTGCAGGAGGCGCAATTTTGCCTTTGATCTTCGGGCATTTTAAAGAGGCCTATGATTTTCAATGGGTATTTTTTGGTGTCATGGCGCCTTGTTATTTATTTATTCTGTATTATTCTATTGCGGGACATAAAGTTGGTGTAATTTCGCAGAAATAATATTTTTTCAATTTAATGACTCAAAAACCCAGTTTCGATACCATTTTCATGAATCTTGCCTCCGACCTTGCCAAGCGCTCGCATTGCGTGAAGGCTCAGGTTGGGGCTGTTCTCGCCAAGGAAACCAGAATTATTTCCATAGGTTATAATGGTCCGCCTGCAGGAACACATAATTGTGATGAGGAATGGCCTGAAACAGGTTGCCCCAGAGATGCAAGGGGGAGTTGTTCGCTGGCTCTGCATGCCGAGGAAAATGCTATTCTTTATGCGGTGAAGAATGGAGCTGATTTACACGGTTCTACTTTGTACCTAACACTTTCACCCTGTCTGCCTTGTGCCAGGATTATCTTCTCATCCGGAGTGAAAAAAGTGTTTTATAAAAACTCATACGCAAATTATAAGGGCCTGCCTTCTGACGAAGGAGTAGACTTTCTTAATAAATTCGGAGTCGAAGCAGTAAGATCTGAGTTTTAGTATAATTGCCTGATTTTTAAGACAATGTATACTTTTTTATGAAATGCGTATGCTTTCGCAGACAAATGTTTAAACATTAAATTAAATCAATACTTTCATGTATTTATTTTTTGAAAAATTTTCGATGTTTAGGGGTATGAAAAACCTTAATACAGCTTAAAATCCCTCTCTGGATTATCTTCGGTTGGATTTGGCCTTTCTAAAAGGGCTTTCGGAACGCTTATTGCTTTATTGGCAGTGTTGCGGTTTTCGCAATTATAACATCACGTATTAAGCTATGAGAAATTTTGATCCTACCTTAGAAAATTTAATGAAACTGGCTCCGACAGACTCAATACGAGATACTCCGCCTTCAACATACAAAGCACATAACAGTTGGTTTGGTGTAGATAAAGTCGATGGACATCCGAAAAGAACTATTAAAGCAAAGGGAGCAAAATCTTAAAGATTTGCTCCTTTTTTTATACTTTAGTTTGTTAATTCTTCTAATAGCAGGCTGGCAATTGCGTCAATCGTCTGCTCGACTATTTCATCCGGCGTTCCTTCAAAAAGCAAAGATGTTTTCCAGGCATTATCGTTTATAATTGCATGGACGAACATCGTGCCCACCGGTTTCGAGTCGGTTTCACTTCCGCCGGGCGAAGTTAAACCTGTCACCGAAACGATAATATCCGCTTGTATTAGTTCTTTAGCCCCTTCAGCTAATAGCTGGGTAACCTCAGGAGATTCGGCCGAGTATTTATCAATAATTTGGGAAGGAACCTTTAGCAAGTTCTCTTTTACACTGCGATCATAACAAACAATACTACCTTTTACAATTTGACCGCAATCGGGCACTGACGTGAAATCATAGATTAACTTGCCGGTAGTTGCGCTTTCAACAAAGGCTATAGTCAGATCTTTTGCTAAGATAGTGTGGCAACAAGCAATAACGGATTTGGCGGGCATAATTCTAATTTTATTTTTCTAACACCTCTCTCTTCTAATAGTTTTATCCTACAAGTTTATTACCTCCCGCCAGCTTTACCTTTTAGCTCCCAATGGTCTTTTGTAATACGGCCATCCTTATCAATTTTTAAGGTTCTTGCATATCTTTCGCCTTTGATGGT
The DNA here is from genome assembly GCA_966210515.1 of uncultured Pedobacter sp. Classification (GTDB taxonomy): domain Bacteria; phylum Bacteroidota; class Bacteroidia; order Sphingobacteriales; family Sphingobacteriaceae; genus Paradesertivirga. Next base: position 49,751 of record CBIHLM010000006.1, on the reverse strand, counting down.
GCCATCTTCCCGTCTCTTTCCAATGAAAAATACAATCGGATTACCATCATTATCTGTTTTAAATGAGATGTCATTGTTTTTATAGGAGCTGTTTATTAAACTCGAGTTTGCATAAGTCTTACTTAATATTTTCAACAAATCTTCGTTTAGTTTCATATACTGTTTCTATTATAAATAGAATATGAAGAAGAAGTTTTTTGATTTTTCTGATATATTTACTCCCAAGCATTACCGATAGATGATAAAAAAAATTTTATACCTGATTATTGCCTGCTTTCTACTTGAAACCGCGCAGGCGCAGCCTACAACTCCGAAAGTCAAGTTACCTTCCAATATGTTCTTTAAGAAGCTTTCAAACGGCTTGGATGTATTGGTTTTAGAGGATAACAGCGTCCCTTTGGCGACGATCGAAATTGCTGTAAAGAATGGCTCCTATACTGAACCTCCACAGTATAATGGGCTCAGTCATTTATACGAGCACATGTTTTTCAAGGCAAATAAAGATTATCCCAGTCAGGAAGCCTTTCTTAATAGGGTAAGCGAATTAGGAATTAGTTTTAATGGAACCACGTCGCAGGAGCTGGTGAACTATTATTTTACCCTCCCGAAGTTCAATCTTCAGCATGGTTTGGAGTTTATGAATTCAGCAATAAGATATCCCAAATTCGATGCTGAAGAGATGAAAAAGGAGAATGTGGTAGTCGACGGCGAGTTTCAGCGTAACGAGTCTAATCCATATTTTGCTCTGTTTGATGAAATGAATAAAAAGCTATGGGGCGATCTTTACAGCAGAAAGAATGTGATTGGAAATCATGATATCATCCGTTCGGCAACGCCGGCGCAGATGGACACCATAAAGAATAAATACTATTGGCCGGATAATTCATTGTTAACCATAGCCGGAGATGTAAAGCACGAAGACGTTTTTAAACAAACAGAAGCAATTTTTGCAGACTGGAAGCCCGCGGGTTTTGATCCGGCACAAAAATGGCCGGTTCCGGAGTTTAAGCCTTTAACAAAGACCGAACATTTTATTGTTGAGTCGGATCTTTCTCGAGTGCCGTTTATTATGATGAATTGGCAGGGGCCGGATACAAGGAATGATTTACCTGCAACCTATGCCGCAGATGTGTTTTCTTTTATCATTAATCAAAATTCTTCAAAGTTTAGTAAAGCTCTGGTAGATGCAGGTTTGGCTTTGCAGGTGAACATTGGTTATTTGACCCAAAAGCATACCGGGCCTATCAGTGTATTCGTGGTGCCCAATCCGTCCAAAATAAAAGAATGTACCGCGGAAGTAAAGCGACAAATTGCTCTTTGGGATACTGATACCTACCTAACCGATGAACAAATCGAAACGGCAAAGCGTATGCTGGAAATCAGTCAGGTAAAAGACGAGGAGATAACATCAAACTTTATACATACCATTTCTTTTTGGTGGGCATCTGCTTCTATCGATTATCTAACCACTTATCTTGAAAATTTGAGGAAAGTTAATCGTGCAGATTTACAGCAATACGTTAAAAAGTATATTAAAAATAAACCTTATGCTGCCGGGATGCTTATTAGTGCTCCGATGAAAGCAGAGTTAAAACCCGAAGAATTCTTCAAATAAACAAGAGAAATAATATTTATGAAACGTTTTGTATTTAGTGTATATATATTATTCATAACACTTGGAGTTTCTGCGCAGCCGAAGGCAACTTCTTTCGAGGTAGCAGGCATTAAAGTAATTATGAAGCCCACGCAAAAGGAGATTATCAACGTAAGCATGTATTTCAGGGGCGGGGTTACAAATTATCCGGCTGGTAAAGCAGGAATAGAACAACTTGCCTTAGCATCAACAACTGAGTGCGGAACGAAAAAATATAATAAAGATGTTTTTAAGGATAGGGAAGATGCTTTTGGGCTTGAGGTAAGCGGCTCATCTGGTTACGACAACGGAACAATCAGCATGACCTGTATTTCAAAGTTTTTTAATGAAGGTTGGGGCTTATTTGCGGACGCTGTCGTGAATCCTGTGTTTGAGGAAAAAGAGTTTGAAATGCTAAAGGAAAAAATGATTTCGGGGATAAAGCAATCAGAATCTGATCCGGATGACCGGATTGAACAATTGACAATAAAAAACGCTTTTAAAGGAACTCCTTATGCGGTAGATCCTTCGGGCGATGTAGAAACTTTAAGTAAGCTTACATCAGCTGAGGTAAAAGATTACTATTTTAACAAGTTACTTAACAAGAAACGTATGTTTATTGTGGTTGTTGGAAAGATTTCTAAAGAAGAAATTATAAAACGTATTACCGCTTCATTTGCAACTGTTCCCGTTAAGGCCTATAAGCCAGCACTGTATTCGATGCCCGTCTCAGCCACAGCGGAGGTGTTGTTAGAAGAGCGTGTTTTAGCTACAAATTATATCACCGGAAGTATAAATGCACCGGCTGTTTCGAGCAGTGATTATTTGCCGTACCGACTTGCTATTTCTGCTTTGAGCAATCGCTTGTTCCGGGAAATCAGAACAAATCGTAATTTATCATATGCTCCCTATGCTCATAGTGTAAACCGTTTAATGCCGTATGCGGTAATGTATGTTAGTACTACGGATCCAAAGGCTGCTGTAGAGGTAATGATTGATGAGCTTAAAGATTTGAGAGATAACGGATTTTCTGAGGAAGAGCTTGCTTCGGGAAAGAGTGGCTTTATTACCAATAATTACATGAAGGAAGAGAGCACAGAAGCCATTGCAGCAAGCTTAGGGAGCGCGGAAATTTTGGGTGATTGGCGTATTGCCGATGAAACTGCCGAACGAATTACTAAAGTAACCTTAACACAAATGAATGCGGTGTTGAAGAAATATGTCAACACAATACGATGGAGTTATCTGGGTGATAAGAAATTGGCGGATGAAGCCGCATCGGCATTTAAAAATACACTATAATGGTGTCAAAAGCTCTGTCCACGCAGGGCTTTTGTTTTACCTGGATAATGAACAAACACCTGTGAATTTCGTTAATCTTCAGGGTTTTCGAACCTGTTTTTAAAATCTCATACTTTCATGAAACGCATTTTAACCATAACTCTTAATCCTACCGTTGATAAAAGCACAGTTATTGACCAGCTGGTCCCTGAAAAAAAACTTCGGTGCGCTGAGCCAAAATTTGAGCCGGGAGGAGGTGGAATTAATGTGTCGCGGGCATTGCGGCGGTTAGATATTGATTCCACTGCCTTGTTTCCTTCCGGAGGAAGAACCGGGAAGTTATTGGAAGAATTATTAGATCAGGAAGGAGTAAGTCAGCATGCCGTTAGTGTTTCTGCTGAAACGCGTGAAAATTTTATAGTTGTAGCCAGTTCTACAAATCAACAATACCGGTTCGGAATGCCAGGATCAGAAATGCCTGATAACGAACAGGAGGGGTTTTTTAAAGAGTTTGAACGCTTAGATCCTTTTCCGGAGATTATTGTAATTAGCGGAAGTTTGCCCCCTGGAATGTCAACGGAGATTTTAAAAAGAATCGTTCGAAAAGGAAAAGAAAAAAAAGCCATGTTAATTGTTGACACTTCTGAAGAGGCTCTGCGGGAGGTGCTGACAGAGGGAATTTTCCTGGCCAAGCCAAACCTGGGAGAATTAGGTCGTTTAGTTGGTATTGAGACATTAGATAATGAATCTGCTGACGAAGCTGCCCAGCAGTTAATTAGAGAAGGGAAGGCTGAAGTAATTGTTGTTTCGCTGGGTGCTCAGGGAGCCTATTTAATTACAGAAGATATAAAGGAATACATTCCTGCTCCAACGGTTAAGAAATTAAGCACAGTAGGTGCCGGCGATAGTATGGTGGCCGGAATGGTTTCTGTTCTGGCCCGCAATGGCAGTTATTCTGAAATGGTCCGAATGGGTGTGGCTTGTGGCTCTGCTGCCACGATGAACGCAGGAACGCAGCTATTTAAAAAAGAAGATGTTTTCCGGTTGTATAAATGGTTAATGTGTAAAAGATAGTTTGTCTTTTACACATTAACCGTTATTCCCTAAGGAATGAAATTGCCGGATTTTAACCAGTTTTCAACTCTTTCAGTCCATTTATCAGGAGTGGTCCTGTTGTTAACCCCAAAACCATGACCACCTTTGGGATAGATGTGCATTTCTGCCGGTACGCCGCATCTTAAAAGTGATTCATAGAATCTTAAACTATTTTCAACCTTCACTGTCCTATCATCGCCCGCATGGATAAGAATAGTAGGAGGCGTTTTTTCAGTAACCTGAGTGTTGTTAGAATAAAGGCTGGTAAGTTGGATTGATGGGTTTGAGCCGATCAAATTGTCGCGGGAACCTTTGTGCATTAACTCCTCCGTCAAGCTGATAACAGGGTACATTAATATCATAAAGTCAGGACGCAAGTTTATTTTTTCTTTATTATCGATAACAGATTTATTAAAGTGTGTGCCAGCTGTTGAAGCCAGGTGCCCGCCTGCTGAAAAGCCGATAATTCCTACCTTCGCAGTATCAACACCCCATTCTTTGGCTCGCATTCTGACTGTTTTGATAGCTTGTTGAGCATCCTGTAAAGGGCCGATCGTTTTATCTGCCATAATTTTATCCGAGGGTAACCGGTATTTTAAAATAAATGCGGCTATCCCCATTTTATTAAATTCACGGGCTATATCAGTTCCTTCATTCGTATAAGAGACGATTCCATATCCCCCACCCGGTATAATTACTATAGCAGTGCCGTTAGCTTTACCTGCCTCGGGAAGATGAATCTCTAAAGTGGGTTGAGTTACCTTGCTATATCTGATCTGGCCTGCATCATTAACATTTTTTACTTCCTGCTCAGAGTGTTTAATGGAATTTGGTACTTTTCCCTTGTAAAGAGGGATAACCGTTTGAGCATGAATGTTGATTGATGTAGCGAGTACTACCGCAAGACTAAGATATTTATACATGGCTAAAGCTTTTTTGCAAGATACAAAAACAACTTACTTGTAATAACCGGATTTGAAAGTTAAGACATAGCTTTCGTGCTCCAAGGCATCTTTCCACTGTTCTATAAGGTGCTTATAAGCTTCACCTACAGGTCTTATTTTTCTGTCTAAATCATACAAACCGAGCGAGTTTACATTACCAGCATCATTTCTAAGCGCAGAGTCCCAGTCAACTTGGTCAGTTAAGCTATACCATGTAAAGCCATAGATCGGAATCCCATCCCGTTTCAATCGGCGAACATTTGCCCATTGCGTCTGCAGCCATCTCAAAGCATTATTTTCAGAGATGTTCGTTTCTGTATGCATTACAGGTAACTTATATCTGCTGAAATATTGGTGAGTAATTACATAATATCCGAAAATTTCACCGGCGGCAGATGTGCTTCCATTTTCATGGACCATGTGTTCGTTGGTAATATAATAATCGTTACCCATAATGCAATTGCCCTTGATTATGTTGTTTTCAAACCAATGATATTCTTGTTTGCTCATTCCATTTTCGCGCAGGTACTCATACATACTAACACTGATGGGATATCCATAACTTAAGTCAAGCGATAGAAATCGTTTCTGATTCAGGAATGCGGCTAAGGCGTCGCAATCCGGAGTTTCTGGATGGAAATATTCTGATGATTCGCTTTGAATAAAAGTTGCATTAGGTTGAACTTCTAAAATGGCGTTCATTGCAAGCACGTTGGCTTTGCAGAGATTTGTCAATGCCCTTACGAAGGATTTGTCGTCAGTTTTGCACTCGTTCCACCAGCCATATTGAGCAGAAAACATTGCTGCGACAAAAATTTCGTTAACCGGAGTATACATTTCTATATATGGAAACCTGGCTGCGAAGGCTTTTGCATACTCTGCGAAATGGGCTGGGAAATCTTTATTTTGGAAGTCTCCGATCCAGTCGGGCACCCCGAAGTGGCATAAATCGACAATGGGTGTAATGCCGACTTCCTTCATGTAGTTAAATGTCTCGTCAACAAAAGTCCAGTCGTACTTCCCGGGGCCTATATGTGTTTTATGAAGCGGGGCTCCGTATCTCAAAAATTCAATACCCATCTCTCTTACGAGGTTGAAATCGTCTTTCCAGTATTTGTAATGGCCGCACTTTTCCATCTCATCAACTCTTTTTCTGGTGCCATCAGGAAGTGTAATCATTGGATAGCTATTTTCTATCCCCGTCGCGAACATGAACTTATTTCTTCTCATTTCATCCAATAAATAACCTTACAACAATTTTTTTTGTCGCTTTGTTGGTTTTCATTTTTCGGTTCAAGAAATTTTTAGTCTTTTTTGTTTAATTTTAAATGTGACGTGTTGATTTGTAACCATTTAAAGGGCGTGACATTTTCCTCTTTTATGAGATGAAAATAAGGTAACTCACGGATAGAGGGGTGTGTTATTCGTCCTGTTGAAATTTTTTCGGACTTGTTTTGGGGAAAATATGGAATTATTTGAGGTTTTTTTTTCCCGGTTTTGGTCGTGTTGTTTTTCGGAAAATGAGCAAACAGTGGACTTCTAATAGTGATTAGCCTTAACGTAACTTATGGTCTGAATATTGTTATCTGGATTATATGGTAAGAAGAATTTTCATTTTGGTACTCCTATCAGTTTTTGCATTTTCGGCGAAGTCGCAAAATTTAAACTGGCACATAACTGCGCAAGCCGGAGCGGCGAATTATCAATTCGAAAATTTTCGTGGAGCAGTCCTTGCCGGATTCCAGAATATGGACGGGCAGCAACTTTCCTTCGGACCAGTAGTGAAAGGTTATAATATCAATACCGAACTCAAAACGGTTTTAGGCGGACGGATTTATTCACAAGCAAGGCTCTATAAAGGAGTTAGTATGTATTTACAGTGTGATGTTTTTGATGGTACCAGATCCAGATCATTTTCATCTGTAAAATCTCCAATGCGTTTGGAAACCGGCGCCGGAATAACATATACCTATCGTGAAATAATTGGATTGAGTGCCGGCTATAATTTAGCAGAGCTAAATCCGCTAACAGGTGTTAGAAAAAATACCCCGGCCATTAAATTAATTTACTTAGTTCCTATTGGATACAGGGGTTGGTAATATAAAAACGTTTCCCGCTCATCACACCTTCCTGTAAAACATAATCCTTCCGTATCGGAATGATCTGTAACCTTCAATCAGATCAAACAGCACAAAATTCATCCCGATAGTAAACTTTCTTAGCTAAAACATACTTTAGTGTTTATGGAACAATTAAACACGAAGGTAAATAACACATCTGTTTCTTATCTGGCCAAACAGTCTGCGAGCCCCGCTATAACAGTAATATTTATCCACGGATTTCCGTTCGATAAAACTATTTGGAAGGAACAACTGGAATCGCTGCCAGATGGGGCTAATGGTATCGCTTATGATATTCGTGGCTTTGGTGAGAGTTCCTCCGATCACTCCTTTTTTAGTATTGATCTTTTTGCTAAAGATCTCATTAGTTTAATTGAAAGCCTTAATTTTAATAATTGTGTGTTATGTGGTATATCCATGGGTGGTTATATTGCCTTAAGAGCTTTTGAGCTGTCGCAGAAGAATATTAAGGGACTTGTTTTATGCGACACCAATTGTGTTGCTGATTCGAATGAGGTTAAAATGAAACGCTTTAACTCTATTGAGCAAATTACAGCTGGCGGGAAAAGCGATTTTACAGAGGGTTTTGTTAAAAATGTTTTTGCTGAAGAAACATTGAGCGAGAAGCCGGCTATTGTTAATTTTCTTCGAGGGCTGATTATGAGAACCGAGGATAAAACAATATGTTCTACCTTGTTGGCCTTAGCCTCCAGAACAGAAACTTGTAACTCACTTCCGCTTATTGAGATGCCCACTTTAATAATAAGAGGGAAGGATGATAAGTTAATGTCTGAAGATCAAACTACTCAGTTAGTCGAAGGTATTAAACAAGCTGAGTTAAAAATTATTTCAGCATCCGGACATTTGCCAAACCTTGAGAATGCAGCCGAATTCAATAGATCTTTAAATATTTTCCTGAACAAACATTTCTTATCCTGATTGTTTTATTTGAGCATGAGTGAAACGGAGATCCTGCTCGAAGAAAATAAACTGATTTATGTTAGCGATTCAAGTCCGGGTATAACGAGAGTCGTTGTTAAAGGTACTTTCGCATACATAAACCATAAGGGAGAGAAACTTACTGATTCTAAGACCCTCGAGCGCATTAAGAAACTGGTTCTTCCTCCTGCGTGGCAAAACGTATGGATAGCGCCGCGGCATAATGCTCATTTACAAGCGACGGGAATTGATCAAGCCGGACGAAAGCAGTATCGTTACCACCACGACTGGGCAAAGTCCAGAAACGAGAATAAGTTCTACAGGCTTTTAGAATTTGGCAAGAAGTTACCAGAGTTCAGGCGAAACCTTCAAAAAGATCTGCGAAGGCGGGAAATGGATGAGCGGAAAGTACTTGCAATATCGATAAGTCTGATGGAAAAAACCCTTATCAGAATAGGAAATGAATCATATAAGCAGTTATATGGTTCGTATGGTTTAAGTACGCTGAGGGATAAGCATATTAAAATTGAAGGCAATTCAATGAAATTATCCTTTAAAGGCAAAAAGGGAGTGATGCATGATATTGACCTTAACGACCGGACTCTTGCAAGATTGGTAAAAAAATGTCGCGATATACCCGGTCAGGAGCTCTTCCAATACTATACACCAGGCGGCGATAAAAAGTCTATCGATTCGGGGATGATTAATCGCTATATAAAGGAAATAACAAACTGCGATTTTACAGCCAAAGACTTCAGAACCTGGTTTGGCACATTGGAAGCCTTAAGAATTTACTCACAATATGAGTTCACAGATTTAGAGTCTAAACGAAAAAAGATTACCGTTGCCATGCTTGATGAGGTGTCATCAAGGCTCGGAAACACCAGAACTGTTTGTAAAAAGTATTATGTGTTTCCTCCCTTGATAGAATCATTTGAGGGCGGCACTCTCTATCCTTATTTGAAAAAAGTTAAAAATATTCTTCCTGTTGCCGCAGATACGCGTTTAACAATTGATGAAAAGGTATTGTTAAGTTATCTGAAAAACGAACGAAAGAAGAAGGAACAACGAACTACAAAAGCATAAATAAGGCTGCAAAAATCGTCATGACAATGATAAACCACCGATAGTTTTCTTCACGAATTCTTTTGATGATTTGTATTCCTAAAAAAGCACCCAGAAGAATTACCGGAGTTGTTGCCAATGCGAGTAAACCAGTGTTTAATGTTATCGTATGCCAGATAAACACGTGAAAGGGGACTTTCGCCCAGTTTATTACCAGGAAAAACCAGGCAGTGGTTCCGATATATACATTTTTGGGTAAGCGTGCGGCAAGCAGATATACAGCCATTACACTTCCTGCTAAATTTCCCACCATGGAAGTGAATCCACCTGCGATACCTGTTGAGACAGAGAACCAGCCTGTTTTTGGAATATCATCCTTGTGCCCCTTTTTTAGCCATATCATTAAGGGGATACTGATGAAAATTGTCATGGCCATAATGATTTTAAATATCTTATCGTCAATATAAGCTCCTATAAAAGTTCCAGCGATAATGCCCACTGCAGCCCAGGGGAATAAAAGTTTAAGATGTTTCCATGATGCATGCCGGTGATAATACCAAACAGCAAATGCGTCAGCAATGATTAGCATCGGAAGAATGATTCCACTTGAACTTTGCCCGCCATAAACTAAAGCAAGCAGGGGTGCGGATAACATTCCTGCTCCCTGGATACCGGTTTTTGACATTCCCGTAAGGAGGGCAACCGATCCGATTATGAAAATTTCGTAAGTACTTAAGGTGTATGAAAAAAGTTCTATCAAGATGCTGCGAAAATACAGATTGCTATCCTTATTCAGAAAAAAGGAATGCTGTCCGCTCTTTATCCGTGATATGTGTTCTTTAACGCTTCCCTTGAGGTTTTTTTGGGGAATTTTTTTGTGTCTTTTAAGATCTTATTTTTTCCAGCTATCAGAACCGTCGATAGTAATCCTGCTATAAGTAACCCAGTGTCTTCGGAAATTCCCAGCGTAAGCGCAGCTGTAAATCCAATAAAAGACCAGAGCAGCGGGATAGCTAAAACCGTGGGAGGGATCCTTTTATCTGCGAAAAGTAAAATGCCAAAAGTGAAAATTGTTGTAGGGCAAGGCAATCCGAATGTTGGTGTGGTCGGGTAAATATGCCCTGTAAAATAAGATAGAACCGGGTAAACAATTACAGCATAGGTGATTAAAATTGATCCGGTTATTCCATAGATATTTGCTTGGAACTTGAAGGAAAGTAAATTCTTTAAAATTCCCGTGTACAAAAAGATCTGTCCTTGTATTATAAATGCCAGGCCAAATAAGTAAGCAGCTTTATTAATTGCGCTAAAATAAATAAGGTGATAAACAGCTCCCATCCATAGCCAAAAAAATGCAAGAATAAAACTGATTATTTTATCAGCAGCCGGATTTTTTTTGAGTGACAGAAAGATTGCCAGAAAAGCGGAGCCATAGAAAAACAACTGTAGTGGCCAAACCGCAGTATTGTAAAGCTTAAATACATTTAGAAACTGTTCGGTGGTGAACGGAACGGCCATCATTATTCTTAATCTGGACTAAGAACAATGATATCATAATTTGAAAAGTATTTAGCTGATAAATATCAGGTGTTCGGTTGCTTAAAGTTGAGAACTCTCCGGAAATGACTATTCAATCGCTTTTCCTTTCATCGCCTGTCCAATGGCCTGATCCATTAAACGCTCAGCAAAGGGGCGGGTGAACTCATTTAATTCGTCGATCTTTTTGTGGATCAAATCTTTGTCGCCTGAGGTTAAAGCTTCTTTAAGCGCCTGGATGAATTGTTGAGTTTTACTTATTTCCTCGATCGAGAAGTATTGTTTGTTTTTTTCGATGAATCTTTCAGCTGTATATACCATTTGCTCGCCTTCTGTACGGGCTTCAATTATCATACGCTGTGTTACATCTTCTTTGGCGTGTGTAATAGAATCAAATAGCATTTTTTCAACTTCCTGATCGGTTAAGCCATAAGTTGGCTTAATATCAACTTCCTGTTTAACCCCAGATCGTAATTCGACAGCCTGGATTCTTAAGATACCATCAGCATTTAGCAGAAAATTAATGTCGACTTTCGGAAAGCCGGCAGGCATAGCAGGAATTCCCTTTAAATCAAATTCCGCTAGTTTCCGGTTTTCTTTTACAAGATCACGTTCGCCCTGATAGACAGAAATTTTCATGTTAACCTGCCCGTCTATCGATGTGGTGTATTGTCTTCCGGCCTTTGTTGGTACCTTAGAATTCCGCGGAATAATTACATCCATTAGTCCACCCATTGTTTCAATGCCGAGTGAAAGGGGCGTTACATCAAGCAAAAGAATGTCTTTTCGGTTACCGGCTAAAATATCAGCCTGAATACCTGCGCCGAGGGCAACCACTTCATCCGGATTTATGGTGTCGTGAACAGGTTTCTGAAAGAATTCAGAAATGGATTTTTTAACAAATGGAGTACGCGTCGAACCGCCCACCATTATTACCTCATTTATATCAGAAATAGTAAGTCCTGCATCCGAAAGCGCATGTTTACACGCCTGAATGGTTTCCTCTACTTTGGGTGCGATTAATTCTTCGAAGGTTTGACGGGTGATAGCACAAGGAATATCGCCCACTTCGCCAGTATAAATATTTTGTGTACTTAACGCTTTTTTAGCTTCTTCCGCTTTTAAACGAAGACCCTGAGTGAGCTCCGAATTTGAGGTTACTTCATTAGGGTTTAGTTTGTTCTGCTCAATCCAGTAATTTACAATTGCACGGTCAAAATCATCGCCGCCGAGAAACGTGTTTCCATGGGTAGATAAAACTTCAAAAATGCCGTTTTGGATTTTTAATATGGATACATCAAATGTGCCTCCGCCTAAATCATAAACAGCAATAGTCTTTTCCTCATCGGGATGTAAGCCGATGCCATATGCAAGACTGGCCGCTGTGGGCTCATTTACAATTCGTAACACATCTAAACCAGCGAGCTTTCCTGCATCGCGGGTGGCTTGCCGCTGACTGTCGTTAAAATATGCCGGAACAGTGATCACGGCGCGGTTTACCGGTGTTTTAAGCGCATGTTCTGCCCGGTCTTTCAACTCTTTAAGGATCATGGCCGAAAGCTCGATCGGTGTATAAAAGCGATCGCCAACCTTGATTTTTACAAGGCTTTCTGTGTTGTCGTCAATTACTTTATAGGAGAAGAAATCCTTATAATTTTCGATATCATGATAAGAGCGACCTAATAAACGTTTTACCGAAAAAATGGTATTTTGAGGGTCTGTAATTAAAAACTGACGGGCTTCATTTCCAACTACCACGCTACCATCCTTATTGAAATGCACAATAGAAGGCACAAGAACACCTTTGCCAGTGTCATTTATAACCTGAGGAGTACCTTCAGGATTTATAAATGCAACAAGGCTGTTTGTTGTACCCAAATCAATACCTACAATAATATCTTCTTTTTGAATAGAACCGGTGGTGATGTTAATTGAAACTTTTGCCATGTTTTAAATTTGGCGCAATTTACTTAGTTTAAGATGATAAATAAATTAATGATTCGGATATAACGGCCCCATGACAATCGTTATCAGAATGTAAATTTAATATTTCACTAATTGAGAAAATTGTAAAGCTGCGGGATATCTCGAAAGGTCTTTTGTGAGATTGGTAAAAAAACGAAGCTAAATTTTAATAGTTGCAAAAATTATGATTTTGCTTTAAAAAACTTGTAATGTTTGATGGATGGCTTTACCTTTGTGTTATCGATTCGTTAAAAAATCGCTTCAAACTGTAGGGTGGTGAAACTGGCAGACACACCTCCTTGTCTCGGTGGCGGAGAATCTGGGAAATCCGGCGACGGGATAACCACTCCTTGAAGGTTCGATTCCTTCCCCTACAGCTAGGTTTATAATTGGTTAGTTAAATATAGCTCCTGCCCATCAGGAGCTTTATTTTTTTGTTAAGTTTTCTAAACTTAAATTCGCCATACATTTATGAGAATCCTTTTTATATTTCTGTTTGCATGTATCGCAAAGTTATCTTTCGCTCAGGATATTTCTTTTGCCCGCAAAATGGTCGACACATTAACTTCATCTTATTTTTGGGGAAGGGGATATATTAAGGATGGAGCAGCAAAATCAGCCCGGTTTTTAAGTCGTGAATTTCAATCATACGGCTTACAACCGCTAAATGAAAGCTCTTTCCTCCAGGAATTTTCATTTCCTGTAAATACGTTTCCAGGAAAAATGGAAGTCCGGGTAGATGGTGTAAAGCTTTGCCCGGGCAGGGATTTTATAATTTCTCCTGAAAGCAGGGGAGTAAAAGCAAAATCAGATCTTGTGAAAAAAGACAGTTTGAGCTTTACAGACAGGACAAATCAGATCAGGGTCTCACTGGTGGATAAACTCACCTGGTCGGTTTCGCAGCAGGCAGCAAATTACACGTCCATATTGCTCAAAAAAAATGCTGTCAAATCTGATCCTGAAAAGATTAAACTCAATATTGAGAATGAGTTGGTCCGGAATTTTAAATCTCACAACGTCTGCGGGATAGTTAAAGGGACAGTTAATCCTGATTCCATGATTGTAATTACCGCACATTACGACCATTTGGGCGGAATGGGGAGTAATGTTTATTTTCCCGGAGCGAATGATAATGCCAGTGGGGTAGCTTTGATGTTAGGCCTCGCGAAGTTTTATGCTGCGAATCCTCAAAAGTATTCCATGGTTTTTATAGCGTTTTCCGGAGAAGAAGCTGGTTTATTGGGCTCTAAATATTTTACAGAACACCCGCTTGTTGATTTGAAAAAAATCCGTTTCCTGATCAATACCGATCTGGCCGGAACAGGCGAGGAAGGTATCACGATAGTAAACGCAACGCAGTATAAGAAAGAATTTACCTTTCTGAATCAAATAAACGACGAGTTTAAGTATCTCACTAAAATTAGTTCCCGGGGTAAAGCAGCCAACAGTGATCATTACTGGTTTACAGAATATGGGGTTCCGTCGTTTTTTATTTACACAATGGGTGGAATCCGGGCATATCATGATATTTATGATCGCGCCGAAACGTTGCCTTTAACCGAGCACGATGATTTGTTCCGGTTGATTACGAAGTTTAATCAACGTTTAATGCAGTAATTTCCAAGGATCTGAGCTTTCGCTGTACTATCTTAATATTTCTGACCGGTATTGTTAGGCAAATTTCATGTTTTTGTCTTTAAATGTCTTCCATTTTAAATTATTTCTTCTTATTGTTTGAATTCCTAAGAAAAACCTCCTAGATTTACGGCAACTTTAGGGGTGCCGAACAGGCTGAGACATACCCTCATAACTTGAACCAGGTAATACTGGCGTAAGGAAAAGCGAAACTCATCTTTCTGATGACACCTCCTGAAGTTATAATTCTGCATTTATGGAGGCTTTTATCAACAATCAACCATTTTCTTTATCAGGCTTAACAACATTAAGGGATGTTTTAATGCAACAGGATTTTCTCGACAAAAAGGGAATTGCTGTCGCTGTTAATAATTCTGTTGTTCCAAAAGCTGAATGGAATACCTACGAGGTTAAATCTGCTGATAAAATTACCATCATACGTGCTACCCAAGGCGGATAAAAATCAATAAGATCTCATGAAAAAAGAAATCGTTCCAGGTGAACAAACCATTAGTACCGGTCCTTTTATTAATTCAGGTAAGATTTATGTTCCTGGTAAAATTCACGACATAAAGGTAGCTATGCGAGAAATCTCATTAGGTGATACCGTTGATAAGTTCAATGGTAAAACTGAAAAGAACGCATCAGTGGCGGTTTATGATACAAGCGGTCCATACACCGACGCAAATGTTCAGATTGATGTAAAGGCGGGTTTGCCACGCATCCGTGAGCAATGGATTTTAGATCGTGGAGACGTTGAAGCTCTTCCTTCAATCAGTTCGGAATACGGACAAGTAAGAAAGAACGACACTAAGTTGGATGAATTACGCTTTCAGCATATTAAAAATCCCTTTCGTGCAAAAGCTGGCCAAAACGTAACGCAATTGCACTATGCAAAAAAAGGAATAATCACTCCCGAAATGGAGTATATAGCCATTCGCGAGAATCAGTTATTAGAAGAACGCTTTAATGCATCTGATTCTCTTTGGGATCAGCACCAGGGGAATAATTTTGGTGCGAGAACTCCTAAGTTCATCACTCCGGAATTTGTACGCGAAGAAATCGCCGCTGGCCGCGCTATTATTCCTGCAAATATCAATCACCCCGAATCTGAACCTATGATTATTGGCCGTAACTTCCTGGTGAAGATTAATGCTAACATTGGGAATTCGGCAGTTACTTCGAGTATTGAAGAAGAGGTTGAAAAAATGGTTTGGGCCACCCGTTGGGGAGCCGATACCGTAATGGATCTATCGACAGGTAAAAATATTCATGAAACACGCGAGTGGATAATCAGAAATTCACCTGTGCCAATCGGAACCGTTCCTATTTACCAGGCGCTTGAAAAAGTAAATGGAAAGGCAGAAGATCTATCTTGGGAAATTTTTAAAGATACGCTGATTGAACAGGCAGAGCAGGGGGTAGATTATTTCACGATTCACGCGGGCGTTTTATTGCGTTATGTTCCGCTTACTGCGAAAAGATTAACAGGAATTGTTTCCCGTGGTGGATCCATTATGGCAAAATGGTGCCTGGCTCATCATAAAGAAAACTTCTTGTACACGCATTTTGAAGAGATTTGTGAGATTATGAAGGCTTATGATGTTTCGTTCTCTTTAGGCGATGGATTGCGCCCGGGGTCTATTGCAGACGCAAATGATGCAGCCCAGTTCGGCGAGTTAGAAACTCTGGGCGAATTAACCAAAGTAGCCTGGAAGCATGATATCCAGGTAATGATTGAAGGCCCCGGTCACGTACCGATGCATTTAATTAAAGAGAATATGGATAAGCAATTGGAAGAGTGCCATGAAGCACCTTTCTACACGCTTGGTCCGTTAACAACTGATATTGCACCTGGTTATGATCATATCACTTCTGCCATTGGTGCTGCAATGATTGGCTGGTTCGGTTGTGCTATGCTGTGTTACGTTACTCCGAAAGAGCATCTTGGTTTACCAAACAGAAAAGATGTTAAAGATGGCGTTATCACCTATAAATTGGCTGCTCATGCTGCGGATTTAGCAAAGGGTCATCCAGGCGCTCAGTATCGTGATAATGCCTTAAGTAAAGCCCGTTTTGAATTCCGTTGGGAAGATCAGTTTAACCTGTCACTTGATCCGGATACGGCGAGAGAATATCATGACGAAACTCTTCCTGCGGAAGGTGCTAAAATCGCCCATTTTTGTTCTATGTGCGGCCCGAATTTCTGTAGTATGAAGATTACTCAGGATATCAGAAAGTATGCTGATGAAAAAGGAATTGCAGACGATGCTTTAGCCATAGAAGCGGGTATGAAGGAACGTTCTGAGGAATTTAAAAAGAAGGGATCAGAAATTTATCTGTAGGGGACTTTAGAAATAAGTATAGCGGGCTGTGGATGATAGAAGCCTTCTGGTTGAATTATCCACAGCTTTTCCCAAATCCTTTGAGCAGAGGCAAATGTTTGATAAATTAATAGTAATAACAGATCCTGAATTTTTTGAAGGAGAAGCTGAGACTTTGAACCGGCTTTTTGATGGAGGCCTTACGCGACTACATGTAAGGAAACCTAAAAGCTGCAAAGAAGAACTTCAGAAGCTTGTACGCGATATCGATTCAAGTTTCAGAACCTGCATTACTATTCATCATCATTCGGATTTATTATCGGAGATGGGACTGGGAGGCTTGCATTTCTCTTATCCTGATATCCGGAATCAAGCAGATTTAACTGAAAATTACACAGTTTCGTGCTCTTTGCATCAATGGGAAGAACTGGCGGATGTACAGGAAAAGATAGATTATTGCTTTATGAGTCCGGTGTTTAACAGCATTTCAAAAGTCGGGTATCAGGCCAATAAGAAATTATTGCAGGTTCCTTCATTTGCTCAGAATGTTTTTGCTTTAGGCGGAGTAACTGAGGCTAATTGTAAGGATGTGATGGATAGTGGCTATTCAGGTATTGCCGTATTGGGTCATTTATGGATTAATAAAGCGAAGGCTTTTGAGCGGTTTACTGTTTTAAGAGAGAAATTGCTGGCGTATGGAAACTAAAAGACCCATGGTTGTAAGTATTGCAGGCTTCGATCCGAGTGGTGGTGCGGGGATATTAGCAGATATTAAAACCTTTGATCAACACCGGGTTTACGGATTGGGGGTTATCACCGCAAATACTTTCCAAACCGATTCCTTTGTTGAAGATGTACACTGGATACCTGCACCCAAGATAAAGGATCAACTGAGTTTGCTTATCGATCGCTGGAATCCTGAGTGGTTTAAAATAGGAATTATTGAAAACAGTGATGTGCTTGAACAGATTCTGGTTTTTATCATGGAGAAAAATCCTCAGGCGAAAATTGTCTGGGACCCTGTATTGTGTTCAAGTTCAGGGTTTTCACTGTTCAAATCTGATCATTCAATTACAAAACTTTTAAAATACATCACAGTTCTTACCCCGAATCTGCCTGAGTTTGAATTTTTAATTGGTTCTGAGGAGAAAGCTGTCTCGTTGTCACAGCAAACCATGATCTATTTAAAAGGAGGGCACCGTGAAAAAGCTCGGTTAGGCGAAGATTGGCTTTATTGGAATGGGGACAAATATATTCTGCAACCATTTTTACTCGGCAATCCGAAACATGGCTCCGGGTGCATTCTTTCATCTGCAATTTGTGCAAATCTTGCCTTAAATACGCCAGTGCCTATTGCATTTGAAAAGGCGAAACACTACATAGAAAAAGTTTTAAGCTCTAACCCAACCTTATTAGGCTGGCACACATAACATATGATAAGTAATTTACACTTTATATCGCAGGAAACGCCGGAACTTACTCATTTGGAAAGCATTGAAAATGCATGCAAAGCAGGGGTAGAGTGGGTTCAATTACGTGTCAAAAATAAAACTATAGAAGAAACTATCGCGATAGCAAAACAAGCTAAAATAATTTGTGATGCTTTTAATACTAAATTGATTATCAATGATCATCCTTCGGTTGCCAAAGAAGTCGGCGCCTACGGACTTCATCTCGGAAAGGAAGATATGCCCGTTGCTGAAGCCAGAAAAATTGTAGGAGATAAGATGATTATTGGAGGTACTGCAAATACTATAAACGATATTATCACTCATGCGAAGAATGGGGCGAATTATATTGGTTGTGGCCCCTTCCGTTTTACTAAAACAAAGGCAAAACTTAGTCCGATTTTGGGTGCAGAAGGTTATCGCATTATTACTGCAGAAGCAAAAAAGTTGGGCATTACTATTCCTATAATAGCAATAGGAGGAATAGAGACGGAGGATATTTCCTCTATTCTGGAAACCGGGATGTATGGCATTGCCGTGTCGTCGTTGATCGCTTTTTCAGACCAGCCGGATAAAGAAGTGAGTAAAATTAAAGAATTATTGAAAGGAGAAAATACGCTATGCTAAAAGTAGCTGATAAACTGTTTAATTCCCGATTATTTACCGGGACAGGGAAGTTCAGTCACCCCGAATTAATGGAGGCTGCTTTAGTAGAAAGCGGTTCTGAATTAGTGACTGTGGCTTTGAAGCGTGTGGATATTAATGATGCTCAAGATGATATTTTAGTTCATTTGCGGCACCCGCAAATTAATTTATTGCCAAATACCTCTGGTGTTCGTACTGCAAAGGAAGCGGTTTTTGCAGCCCAGCTTGCCCGTGAAGCACTTGAAACCAATTGGTTGAAGCTCGAAATTCATCCGGATCCAAAGTATTTAATGCCTGACCCTATAGAAACTTTAAAGGCTGCGGAAGAGTTGGTGAAGCTGGGTTTTATTGTATTGCCTTACATTCATGCCGATCCGGTATTGTGTAAACGCCTCGAAGAAGTTGGGGTATCTGCTGTTATGCCTTTAGGATCACCGATTGGAAGCAATAAGGGCCTGAAATCTATTGATTTTCTGGAGATAATTATTGAGCAAAGTAACGTTCCGGTAGTGATTGATGCGGGAATAGGCTCGCCCTCCGACGCTGCTAAAGCCATGGAAATCGGCGCCGATGCTGTTTTGGTGAATACGGCCATCGCAGTTTCTGATAACCCGGTACAAATGGCCAGAGCGTTTAGGATGGCGGTAGAAGCTGGTAGAATGGCGTATGAGGCTAAACTTGCCCGACCAGTAAAACATGCTGCGGCAAGTAGTCCGTTAACTGCATTTTTAGACTAAAGTTCTATTCGCGTCTGCTTTGCACATTTTTTGCAAATCGAAGGCTTTTAAATTTTGATTTTTGAATTTTAACTTTATCAGAGCATGACTTTTGAAGATATATTCAGGCAATATTCCTGGGATGAAGTAAAAGCGAGCATTTATTCAAAAACTGCTGCAGATGTTGAAGCAGCTTTACAGAAACCGCAAAGAGATCTGGAAGATTTTAAAGCATTGGTTTCGCCCGCAGCTGCTCCTTACCTGGAACAGATGGCTCAATTAAGTCATCAACTTACTTTGCAGCGTTTTGGTAAAGTGATTCAGATGTACATCCCGATGTATTTATCTAACGAATGCCAGAATATTTGTACCTATTGCGGTTTTAGCGTCGATAATAAACTCCCCCGGAAAACCCTCACAAATATGGAAATCATGTCGGAGGTGGCATGTATAAAGGATATGGGTTACGAGCATATTTTGCTGGTGAGCGGAGAAGCTACAAAAACGGTTGGTGTTGATTATTTCAAAAAAGTACTTCAATTGATTTCACCCCATTTCTCTAATATAGCGATGGAAGTGCAGCCCCTGGAGCAGGAAGAATATGAAGAATTGGTTCCTTTTGGACTGCATACTGTGTTGGTTTACCAGGAAACTTATCACGAAGATGATTACAAAAAGCATCATCCGAAGGGTAAAAAGTCTAATTTTAGTTATCGTTTAGAAACACCGGACAGATTAGGAAAAGCAGGAGTTCATAAAATTGGTTTAGGTCCGTTGCTGGGTTTAGAAGATTGGCGAACCGATTGCTTTTTTACGGCTCTGCATCTTAATTATCTGGAACGCAAATATTGGAAAACAAAATATTCTATTTCATTTCCCCGTTTGCGGCCGTTTTCTGGCGGATTAGAGCCCAAAGTTGATATGAGCGACAGGGAGCTCGTTCAGCTGATTTGTGCGTATCGTATTTTTAATTCAGAAGTTGAATTGGCATTGTCAACCCGCGAATCCGAAAACTTCAGAAACCATGTGCTTAAGCTCGGAATTACCTCTATCAGTGCCGGATCAAAAACAAATCCCGGCGGATACACGGTTGCCAAAGAGTCATTGGAGCAATTTGAAATTAATGATGAGCGCTCTCCTGAAGTGATTGCCGAAGTAATAAGGCAGCAGGGTTATGAACCGGTTTGGAAAGATTGGGATCAATGTTTGATTCATTGATGGTTTTTCGAAAAATAAGGTTCTTCGCAAATCGACCGATTGTAGTATATTAGTTTTATTTTACTGATTTTGGGATGCTGGTTGGCTATCCTATTCCGGTTCAGATGGTTGATTTTATGTCGGGCGGATGAGGTTTTTATTCGTTTGAATTCTTATGTAGGTCCTGCTTTCGGTCGAATTTTGAAAAAATTACTACTTGTATTTATTTTAATCAGTCAATCCCTCCATTGTCTTGCCCAGCTTTGCGGCACTCCGGGTTTGGACGGGTCGGGTAATATTACCGGATCAATAAATACATATTTTCCCGTTGCCGGGGATATAACACTTACCGCCGGATCAAAAACTCTTAAACTGGCTGCTGTTCCTCCCAATGATTCTTATGGAAATAGCTTTGGCACAAAGCCCATAAGCGCTGGTGATATGTTATTAATCATTCAAATGCAGGATGCATCCATCAACTCGTCAAACGATAATAGATACGGGTCAAATAATTCAGCTTCCGGTCCTGATAATTTAGGTGGAACAGGATTTACGGACCTGGGTAATTCTGGTGTATTCGAATATGCAATTGCTACGAACGCTGTTCCGCTTAGTGGCGGAGACGTGACTTTTAAAGGTGCTGGGACGGGTAAGGGTACCGTAAATTCATATTACAATGCTGCAGAGACTGCAAGCCGAGGCAAGAGAACATTTCAAGTGGTACGCGTACCGCAATATTCAAATCTGATATTATCTTCTGACATTAAAACGCCTCCCTTTAATGGAATTGCAGGTGGTATTATAGCCTTTGATGTTTCCGGTAGTATGGACTTTAATAATTTTACTATTGATGCAAGTGCGAGAGGCTTTCGGGGTGGATATGGTCCGGTAGGAAATTCTGGCGGAAACATAACTGATGTTTATATGGTGCCTTCCAGTGATACTCGATCGGTAGGCAAAGGAGAAGGGATTGCTGGTACTCCGAGATATATGTGGGACGGATTTAACCAGGTAGTTAATCCTACTGAAGGACTTCCCGGTGGTTCTTACGGTAAAGGTGCTCCCGGAAACGCCGGCGGTGGCGGAAATGATCATAATGCAGGAGGCGGTGGCGGCGGAAATGGTGGACAAGGTGGAGTAGGAGGGGATGGTACATATACAGTTGGAGGCTCACCTAATACCTTTCCTAATGGTGGTCGTCCCGGATCAACTACGTATACAACTCTGAATCCGGACATTACCCGTATGATAATGGGTGGCGGCGGTGGCGGCGGAGATGCCAATAACGCTTTGAACGGCGTTAAAGGTGGCGTTGGCGGAGGAATAATATTAATAAACGTTGGCCGTATAATTGGCAATGGCGTTATTTTAGCCAATGGAGGTGATGGCGCTGCAGGCGCACAGGGCAATCAACCTGACGGAGCTGGTGGTGGCGGAGCAGGCGGTACGGTTTACATCAAAGTTACAAATCCCGATCCTGCAGCGGTTTTGACGGTTGAAGCCAAAGGTGGAAATGGCGGAAATACACGAAATGATGTAGGAACTAATGAACATGGACCCGGTGGCGGCGGTGGTGGCGGATTAATTTTGTTTGCCATGTCTCCGGGAAATGTAAATGTTAATGTAAATAAGGGGCTCGCTGGTAAAGCTAATTCAGGTGGCGGCACTACTCATGGTGCGGCAGATGGAACCGATGGCAAGTCTCTCCCATACTTGATATCAGATCTGCCGGCCTATTTACAGGGTGGTGGATCGGGATGTTATCCTCAGCTTACAACAATACTTTCAGAAGTTACTCCGGCCATTTTTAAATATCCCGGGAGCGAGGTGGTTTATATAATTAAAGCAACAAACTATCCAAACGGTGGTAATGCCGGGGGGGTACATATTGAGGCCCAATTACCTCCCGGAATTTCGTTTAAAAGTGCAACAGTAACATATACAGGCGATTCAGGAGGTCCGGTTATTATTAGTAATCTGGGAACTTTTTCTAAGCCTCTGTTTGGAGATTTTAATATTTCACCTGGTGATGATGTTATTATTACTATTAAAGCTGAAGTTGATTGTGGTACGATGCCTTCAACTTATAATGCCGGTGCTCAATCTCTTTATCTAGACCCTTCACGTACTATAAGTGACCCAAACAGAAGAATTACGAGTGTGGTGAATGCCTTCCCTGGCTCAAAAACGAATTATGAAACAGGATCACTGGGTGCAGTTCCGGGGGCGAATTTCGATGGTGATAATTCTGTGAATGATGATGTAATTGTAAAGACTGCTAGTCCTTTGACAAATAATGCAATTAGCATCGCCGGAGATCCGGTAAAGTTTTGTGTAAACACGATTGGTGATCTCGTCGATCCCGCTGTGATTGTCGGTACAATACCAAGCGGCGATACAGGATTTTATACCTATCAATGGCAAAGTTCAAGGGATAATGTCAATTTTATCGATATTGCAAGCGCAACTTCGAAAGATTTTGATCCTCCATCTATAAGTGTTACTACCTTTTACAGGAGGACAGTTAGCAGTTCTGCTTGTGTGCCATCCTTAAAAAGTAATGTTATAAAAGTTTTGGTTGCTGTCGTTCCGGTAGCCGATTTTGAGACGCCAGAATTTTGTCTGAATGATGGTACCGCAACATTTACAAACAAATCTTTAATTGCAGATGGAACAGAAAGTCAGTTAACTTATATCTGGGATTTTGGAGATCCGGGATCGGGTAGCTCAAATACATCTGCGCAAACTAATGGTTCTCACGTTTATTCTTCGCAAAGGGTGTATAACATAACCCTGACTGTTACTTCTAAAGACGGGTGTAAGGCTACTAAAGTTCAATCTTTTACTGTCAATGGAAGTATTCCGAAAGCAGATTTCACGGTAAAAAATTCTACAGAATTATGCAGCGTTAATCCTGTCGAGTTTGTGGATGAAGCGAAGGTCGACTTCGGTGAAGTTACAAGGATTGAATGGTATTACGATTTTATTAACAATCCTGCAGAAGTTGAAATAGATGATAATCCTGGTTTAAGGGCCTCTCCAAAAGCTTATTCGCACAAGTATCCAACATTTAATGCACCGGTAAGTAAAACTTACGAAGTCAGGATGAAAGTTTTTTCGGGGGCGACCTGTGTCGATGAAACCGTGCAAACTATAATTGTAAATGCAGTGCCAGAAATTGAATTTACCTCTATTTCTTCCACATGTATGGAAGAACCAGCCTTTCAATTAACTCAGGCGACAGAAAAGTTCGGCGTGCCGGGTCTGGGAACTTATAGTGGTGCGGGTGTTACTTCAGACGGCTTGTTTAATCCATCGCTCGCCGGACCCGGTAAGCATACAATAACTTATACTTATGTCTCTGATGCAGGCAATTGTACAGACTCAAAATCTCAGGATATCAGTGTTCATGCAAACCCTGTTACACGAGTTGAAAATGTAGAAATACTGTTAGGGGGAGAAATCGTACTGCCATCTATCGCTGCGGAAACAGGATTGATTTACCAATGGAGCCCTTCGTCCTTTCTGTCAAAAGCCGATATTTTAAATCCTGTTGCTTCTCCTGAAGAAACTACCACTTATATTTTAACCGTTACTGATATAGTGACGGGTTGTATAAATAAAGGGTCTGTTAAAGTTTTGGTAAACAAAATGCCCGAAGTGCCAAATACCTTCAGCCCTAACGGAGACGGTATTAATGATTTTTGGGTGATTGAAAATTTAGAAACTTATACAAACGTCACCGTTACTGTTTTTAACCGGAATGGAGAAAAGGTGTTTAGTTCCAATGGATATGCTTCTCCGTGGGACGGAACATATAAAGGTAGCCAGCTCGCCACCGGGACGTATTATTATCTCATAGATCCCAAAAAAGGGCGCAACAAACTCTCTGGGTCTATTACGATCTTAAGATGAGTTTGCCTGGCCATGTGCATTGGCAATAGAATATTAAAATGAGTCTCTCAAAAGAAGAATTACAACGATATAGCCGCCATATTTTAATGGAGGAATTTGGCGAGGAAGCCCAGCAAAAATTAAAAAATGCAAAGGTGCTGGTTGTTGGCGCGGGAGGACTGGGGTGTCCCTGCCTGCTTTATCTGACTGCGGCGGGCGTGGGACTTTTAGGTATCGCGGATGATGATGTTGTGAGTATTTCGAATTTACAGCGCCAGGTGCTTTTTAACACTGAAGATGTTGGCCAGGCCAAGGCAGAAATCGCAAAAAAGCATCTTAATCGCAAAAATCCATTAATTCAAATCGATATTCATCCGCGCATTACAAAAGACAATGTTTTTGATATCCTGGCTGCTTATGATTTAGTTATCGATGGCTCAGATAATTTCAGCACACGCTATTTATTAAATGATGCCTGCGTAATTACAGGTAAACCATATATATATGGCGCCTTGTTTAAGTTCGAAGGGCAGGTAAGTACGTTTAATTATAAGCAGGGGCCAAGCTATCGTTGTTTGTACCCCGAAGCGCCCGGGGCGGGCGAAGTACCTGCTTGCGGCGAAGCTGGAGTTTTAGGTGTATTGCCCGGAATTATTGGAACATGGCAGGCTACAGAAGCGATTAAAGTGATTACAGGTGTCGGAGAACCTTTAAGCGGCAAACTTTTAATTATAAATCTTCTTACAAACGATCTCAATATTTTGGGTTTTAAAGTAAATCAGTTAAATAAGGAAATTAAAGAGTTAGGTTTTTATGATGAAGTTTGCGAAGTCGAACTAAATACAATTGATTATATGATGCTTAACCAATGGTTAGAAACGGAAGATATTCAATTGATCGATGTTCGGGAGGAGTATGAATTCGAAAGCTATAACATTGGAGGTGTTAACATTCCGATGGATGAATTGGAAGAAAAATTCTCAATTATACAGCCAGATAAAAAAACGGTTATAGTTTGTCAAACGGGAGCACGTTCGTTAAAGGCGCTTGAGTTTTTAAAAGCAAGCCTTCCGAAAACAGAGATTTATAATTTAAAAGGAGGGTTGCAAGCTTCTTTGTAATTGAAAGAAATATAAGCTTATTTATGCAAGAACAAATAAAATTTTCTTTATCAGAAGAGTTTCCGAAGGAGGATATTGTTGATTTAGATACTTTGAAAAGGGAAATTAATTTAAACATCCAAGTAATTGGCGAGCTTCTGACAAGTTATCATTTTAAATCTCGCGGACGAGTGTTCGATGTTCGTGTTAACGAAAATTCAATAGAGATGATTAATTCACATATGGGAAAGTTCACTGTGAATTATACCATCGGTCAGTTTAATGCTTGCGCAGATGTGGATTTTACCGAAAAAGCGTCGATGGAAATGCTTATAGATGCCGATCTAATTAGTCGGAAAGCCATCGTTACAGGCGAATACATCCCCGAAAGGGAGCCGGACGAGTTTTAATTAAGCCCTGAATAAGTGGGAAATCGCCTTAAGATCTTTTTATCACGGTGTTTTTTAGTTTTTTGAAAATAATTGGGAAAATTCATCTTTGCTTCATGTTCGCTTGTGTTCTTTGTATAAGAAATTAAACATAAACACACTAACAAAGAACGAATATGAAAACTATAGCATTAACAACAGCAGCACTTTTATTTACGGCAGTATCTTTTGCTCAAACAAACGAAAATGCAAAAAGTACTCATGGTGCGAAAGTGAGTTCAACAACTAAGTCGACTACGGACGCAGATATTAAAGGTGCAGAAGTAAGCAGTGTTGCTTCTTCGAAATCTCAGGCAGAGTTACACAGAAAAAATGATAAGTCTGCAGAAGCTAAATTGAAAAATGAGGTTTCAAAAACTACCGAGGCTCATAGCAATCATGGGGCAACCGTTAGTTCAACCGCAAAATCAGTGACAGATGCTGATATTAAAGGCGCGGAAGTAAGCAGTATTGCTTCTTCAAAATCTCAGGCAGAATTGCACAGAAAAAATTCTGCAGAGGCTAAAGAGGAAAGGAAAGCTAAAAAAGATGAGCTTAAAGCATTAAGAGAAGATGCGAAAGCGGAAGCGAAACTTGGTAATGATGATGATGCAATAATCGATGTTAAAGCAAATGCAAAAGCAAAAAAAGATGCTCGTAAAGCAGATGCTAAAACTAATACCAGGGTAAAAGCCGGAGCGAAAGCAGGCGCCAATGTGGGAGTTGGACGTACCGGAGTTAAAACAAATGTTGGAGCCGGCTTAAAGCTGGGATTGTAATCCGCTAAACACAAACACACTTAGAAACGTTTGCCTCTTAATTGAGGCAAACTTTCTTTAATTTTACGAAAAATAAAATGAGAAATTATTTAAGGGCTTTCGGGATAGGAATTTTGCTGGGGATGATGCCTTTTATTGTTTCTGCAAAAGACGGATTAGTAGAGGATGCAATTGCATTGAATTTTTCTTCATACCAGATGACTGTGGCGGACTCAATTCCACGAATCAAAACACAGGATGACAAAGACAAAGATTCGAAGAAAAAAGCAGAGGCGGATAAGTCGAAAGATCCAAATCAGGATCCAAAGACGGTTGATATTAAAACAAAGAGACCAAATATCAAAGAAGTACCAAAATCTCGTCCGAAGTTAAGACCTGGAGTTGTTACGGATAGAATTAAAGTGAAACGGCCACCGGTGAGAGTTAATAAACCGATAAAGATTTTACGTTAAGTTGGAATATAATTAGAAATATGAAGCAATATCTATTTTTATTGATTGCATTGTTTTTGGTTGGATTTTCTGCACTTGCTCAAGAAACAACGCCCGCGGATACAGCCGAAACGCCAAAAACTAGTTTAAGTCTTGCATCAATTTATGCAAGCGACGCTAATTACTACGGGCAAACTTCTGTAGACAGATTGCCTTATGTTCTGGCGAATGCCACACTTAACTTTCCAAGTGGTTTCTTCCTTTCCGCAGGAGCGTATAAATTGATAAATATAGGGTCAGGAGTTTCGGGAATAGATTTATCTGCTGGATTTGATTTCAACCTAAGTAAAAATCTGTCGAGCAGTTTAAGTTTTAGCAGGTCGTTTTTTCCTGATAGCTCTTTGTTTCTTCAGTCGGCAAATTTAAATATGGCATCCGGGTCGTTAAACTATGATTGGCAATGGCTTAATACCGGTTTGTATGTTGATTATGCTATCGGAGATCAGAGTGCTTTATTCACGACATTTAATGTTTCCAAGTTGTTCGACTTAGGCGGTATTACCGCGAAGGACTATATAAGTTTTGAGCCTTCTGTTGAAATTGTCGGAGGAACGCAGCGAATTACAACAACAGAGGAAGTTCCTCAAAGTGGTGGTGGCGGCGGAAGTGCTCTTGGGAGAATAATCAATCTACCCCGTAGAGAAAATCGTCCTCCACAGTATAGAGAAGTAGAATCAAATAGTTTTGATTTACTCTCCTATAATTTAAAGCTTCCGGTGGCTTATAACAGGGCCAATTACGCCGTCGAGGCAACTTACCAGGGATCAATATTGAGTAATAAAGTGGAAGGCGCATCGCAAAAGCCTCGTTCGTTTTTATATTTGGGTTTTTACTACATGTTTTAGGCATTGAAAGTACTCTTAGTTGAAGATGAAAAAACACTGGCTTACGAAGTTGAAGCCTTTCTGAAAAAAGCATTCTATATTTGTGATCTGGCACATACAGCCAGCCAGGGATTAGAGAAAATAGAATGCAATCTATATGATTTCATATTACTTGATTTAGGCCTTCCGGATAAGGATGGACTTGTATTGCTCGAGCAGGCAAAGAAGTGTAATCCTGATGCTGCTTACATCATTCTTACTGCACGAGGAAACATTGAGGATCGAATCAAAGGTCTGGATTTAGGTGCCGATGATTATTTACCTAAGCCGTTTTCGCTGCTAGAGCTTCAATCCCGAATGCAGGCTATTTCCAGAAGAAAATCAGGAATAAATAGCCAGCTACTCTCTCTGGGAGAGTTTAATGTGGATATCCAAAAACGAATTGTAAGTCATTCTGACAATGAAATAGAGCTTACCCGTAAAGAGTATGATTTATTAAGTTATATGCTTTTGCATAAAAACAGGGTTTTAACCCGCTTACAGCTTAGTGAACACATTTGGGGTAGTTTTGTGGATGATGATTATGATTCTAATTACATTGATGTTCATATAAAAAATATCAGAAAAAAATTAGGGGCTTACGGACCGATCGATTGGCTGGAAACAGTTAGGGGCGTAGGATATAAAATTAAAAAGTCTTGAAACTTTCTACCAAGCTTACCCTTTTTGTTACGCTTTCCAAACTGGCGATTGTGCTGTTTTTTGTCCTTACATTACCTTATGTAGTGGATTATATTGCCGCCCGCTATACCGATAATGTATTGCGCCAGCAGAAATCTAAAGTGCTTAAAGTAGTAACGCAAAACGGGGTAGACTTTTACCTTGAGGGGCAGGAAAGCTATGGAAGTTATACTTTGTTAAGAGAGGAGTACATTGCTCTCGAGCCCGTGGAGGATTCTGTAGTGATAGACACGATTGAAACAGCCGAGCGGGTGATCGAGCAGGATACACTAAGTTATCGTGTACTAAGTCATACATTTAAAGCAAAAGATCAAAATTATTTATTAGAGGTGGCAAAAGCGACCTCCACTATGACCCAATATAGCAGACCCTTACAGAGGATCGCTCTTTATGTATTGTTAAGCCTTATTTTTATTACTCTTATCATTGATTTATTCTTTACCCATCACCTCATCAAACCGCTAAGCGCCATAATCAAAAGTAAGCTGATTAATCAAAAGTTTCCTTTTGCAAAACACCAGCAGGCGGTTCGAACCTCAACTTCAGATTTTCAATATCTTGATAGTTCGCTAATGCTTTTAATGGAGCAGATTAATGAAGCTTTTGAAAAAGAAAGAGAATTTACAGCCAATGCTTCACACGAATTAATGACACCTATCGGCATTCTCCAGAATAAAATTGAGAATTTAATGGAGCATGAAGAAGTCAGCGATATGATTCAGCAACGACTTTCCGAAATGCTGAGGACATTAAGCCGTTTAAAGAAAATCGTGAACTCTTTATTGCTGATTTCCAGGATCGAAAATGAACAATTCGCCAAGTCAGAATCTGTAAATATCTATCAACTGCTTAAAGAGGTGATGGACGAAATAAGCCATAGGTTAGAGGAACACGAAATAAGTTTCGAAATGAAGCTTAATCCCGGTATTACATTTAGCTCTGCAAATCACGACTTGTTATTTCAGCTGTTTTATAATTTGGTAAACAATGCCATACGGTACAATAAGCCACAGGGTAGTTTATCAATCAGCGATGAATATCAAAACGGAAACTATAGTGTTCATATTAAGGATACCGGCATTGGAATCCCGGAAGAGGAAATACCCTTGATCTTTAACCGGTTTAAAAAAACTAATTTATTGCAAGCTGGAGGTTATGGTTTAGGTCTTTCCATCGTTAAAAGTATCGCTGTATATCATAATATTACCCTCAAAGTAAACTCTAAAGTGGATGAAGGAACTACGTTCTCCGTTATCTTCCCCAAAGGAAATATTTCTATCCCCCCTGATAAATAAGCGAATGGATTTATGGCTTTATTGCGGTTAATGTAATAGTTCTTCCATTGCTGAATAAAACCAGCTTATCCTCGTCAAGATCTTTAATCGAATAAACGTCACTGTTTCTTCCAGCGGATGAGATGGTAGACAATGTTTCACCTTCTTCATCAAGTGTGTAAGTTCCCTGATCTGCGCCAATCCCTCCAGATGTGATGTAATGCCCGTCTTCTGTAAACTGAAATGTGGAGCTTAACAAAATGGCTTTTTTAAGAGAATCGGTTAATTCAGTCTCGGTTTCAATATCACTAAGTTGCCATGTTTTTGCGATCTCTTTTTTAGCATCCCTGCCACAAGAAAATAATAGAGTTACAATTACGGCCATGTAAAGCCAGGTTCTGCTAATGCTAATATGATTTTTCATGATAGATGATTTATGGTGAAACACCCATCTATCCGGTGTTGTTTGAAGGTGCATCTGTTAATCGCTCAACAGTGTCGCGGCAGCCGTAAATGCCGGGAAAATTTGTCTCTAAATTATTTTCTCTTATTTTAGCTGTGATGAGAAAACTAATCTTATTGGTAATAATCTTAAGCGTATGTTCAGTTAGTAAAGCACAAAAGCTTTCGCTTGAGCAATTAGATCAAATGCTTAATTCTTCTCTAGATGAGGCCGAAGAGAGTCTTTTTTTAATAGGCTATACTTTTGATTCAAAGGAGATGATCGCTGATACGGCTGGAGTGGTTTATAATTTCTCTAACAAGAAGAGAACGATCGGCACAGCGAAGCTTGTTTCAAAAGGAATTTTCAATAGCCAGACAAGTAAATCTTTCGTGAGATACACGACTTATGATCGTGGAGAGTTTCAAAAATTCAGGAATCAAATGGTAGAGTATCAGTTTATCAGAAGTAATACTGACGATATCAGTGAAAACTCCAATTATTCCAAAGCTAATCTGAAGGTGAATTTTGAGGTGACGACCGATGAATATGAGAATAAGACTTTTTTAATAACTCTTCAAAATCACAAAGCAGTCGTAGCAGAAAAGCTTCCTAAAAAGTTGAGTTTAAAAAATATTTTCAAGCAGTAGTTAGAAGATATGAAGCTAACTGTAAGTGGTCAGCATTCTGACGCATTCCGGACTACAATTCCATAATATCTTCATTCCATAACTCCGGTTTCTCCTGAATGAAATCTTCCATCATTTTTATACATTCCGGTAAATTCAGGTCGATTACCTGTACCCCGTGCGCTTCCATAAATTCTTTTGCTCCGCTGAATGTTTTTGATTCGCCAACAATAACTTTTGGTATCTTAAACTGAACGATCGTGCCTGCACACATATAGCAGGGCATAAGAGTGGAGTAGATCACCGTATCGCGGTAACTGCCGATGCGCCCTGCATTGTTCAGGCAGTCCATTTCGCCATGCAGAATGGGATTATTTTCCTGAACCCGTTTATTATGTCCGCTGGCCACCAATTGTCCGTTTTTTACAAGAACAGAACCAATGGGAATGCCTCCTTCGACTAAACCTTTTTTTGCCTCGTCAATGGCTAATCGCATAAATTCATCCATTCGCAAACATAATTAAAACCCGGGCTTTTATTCAAACTTCTAAATAATGCAATTGTTGCTCTATTTATATTATAAACATCAGCGAAAATGCGATCACATACCGATGAAGAGATAATAGAACGTGCATCCAAAGAAGATAAAGACTTAAAGGCGATGAAGAACAACCGCCTTGATGTAACCGTTGATATGGATGACGAGCATGGAACAGCCCACACCTATGTTGTTAATTTTTGCAAAGCTGATGATGGAAACTGGAGGGTTTTGGACGTGACGGAAATTAGTTCTTGGTGATTGTGTAAATGTGATGAGAATCACTGTTTTAAGCTGGCGAAATTTCCGATATTTATACAAATTAAACGAAAAGGTTATGAAGTGGACTTTTGTTATTCAGCAGAAGCTAAAAGTAGCTGTTCTGCTGGGTGTGGTAATGTTTTTTGTGGTCGTATTCAATCTCATCCTTCAGAAAAATATATCGGATATCAACCGCTCTGTAAATTCAATTTATAACGACAGGCTGATTCCCGCTACTGATATGTTTTATTTATCAGATAATTTTCATCACAGACAATTGGCGATCGAGAAGTTTCTTTTTACAACTGACTATAATACGGATCAGCTTAGATCTACTTTAGATAAGTACGACAAAGAAATGTTTGCATTAATTAGCAAGTACGAGAAAACGTATTTGGTAGAAGAGGAATCGGTGTTTCTTGAAAAATTTAAGGAGCAGGTTCGGAATTATTCGGGCATTGAACGCGAGATATTATCCTTAAGCGAGCATAACAAAAAGACTGCAGCTTTAAACTTATATGAAAGTGATGGCAGAGCTTCCCTTGAAGCCACTATAAGGCAGTTGTCTGATCTTACAACGATCCAATCGGCTGTTGGCGGAAAACTGGTGAGTGACACCAAAGGTATTGTAGCTACTTCAAATTTCCTGTCGGATTTGCAGTTAGTTCTGGCGATTGTAATCGGAGCAATTATAACAGCCCTGGTGCTAAGCTCGAAGGTTATAAATCGTCCTCAGGAAAGATTCAATTTAAACTGATGGTTTAGGGGCGACGATTAGTTTTGCTTAGCTCATTTTTGATTCTCGTACAGTGCTGGATGTGCAATTTCCAGAAAGCGGCCCGGGTTCGCAAGTTCTTTGAACCCATATTTTTGATATAGGGAATGGGCATCAGCAGTGCCCAGCATCCATCTGCGCAATCCCTGTAAAGAAGGATAGTCGAGGATAAATTGTACTAATTGCTTTGAGAAGCCATTGCCACGATACTCTTGTAGTATAAATACATCGGCCATGTAAGCAAAAGACGCATAATCTGTAACTACACGGGCATATCCAACCTGCTTCTCTCCATAATAAACTCCAAAATTCAACGAGTTTTCTATGCCTCGCTCCACGATATCTAATGGAATTTTCTTCGCCCAATAAGACTCCTCGCTTAAAAATTTATGGATTAAGGCGATGTTTAGTTTTGTTTTATCTGTCGAGATGGTGATGCTCATGTTCTGTATTTTAGTTATTTCGATAAACTGGCGCCAGAGGTAAGATACCCCGCAATGGTAACCGATCAACGCTGGTTTGCGTTGACCGGAATAATGTGCGCCGTTCTCAGGTTTGTTAATTTCTCATGTTAATATATTGCAATGGTTGTCCGAAATTTTCGGCACGACATAAGGCAATAACAGCCTGTAAGTCATCGATCTTTTTTCCCTGAACCCGAAGCTGGTCGTCCATGATAGAAGCCTGAACTTTCAGTCCGCTGTCTTTTATTTTCTTAATAATCTTTTTGGAGGTTTCTTTTTCGATTCCTTCTTTAATGGTGATTTCCTTTTTTATCATGTTTCCCGAAGCATAAACTTCTTTACCCATATCCAGTGAAGCGGGATCAAGTTGTTGTTTCATCATTCGGGAAATGATGGAGTCGATTATTGCTTTAAGACGCATATCGTCTTCGGTGACTATTGTAATTACATTAGTCTTTTTATCCAGTTCAATGGTGCTTTTCGAAGTGTTAAAATCGTACCTGTTAAGGATCTCTTTTTTAGCGTTGTTAATGGCATTGTCGAGGGTCTGACTATCTATCTTACTTACAATATCGAAAGTTGGCATATGAAATAAATTAATGTGAAAGTTTAAAAATTATGTTGGCAGATTTAAAAGTGAAACAATTTACTAAAGAAATGTATTATATCAGTAAAAAACGTTATGAAAAAAACTAAACCAAAGTCAAATAAGCCTGCCAAACGAGGTGCTAAAATATCTCCAAAAAAGGCTGCTAAAAAAGAACTTGAAAGTGGTATAGCTGAAAGGTTTCTTGACGTTGTTTCTAATCTTGGTCATGATGCTGAAAGAATCGCGAAAGATATAAAAAAGATGAGTAAGGAGATTGCTAAAAAGCTTTCCGAAAAACTTAAAACTTCAAAAAAAGCAGATAAAGTCGCGACAGCGAGAAAAATCAAAGCCGAAAAAGTTATTGCTAAACGCGAGGTAAAGGCATCTCAAAAGGGTGTTGTAAAAACCCCAGCGAAAACCGTCACTACCTCTGCCGGCAAGGCACCGGTTAAACCAGTTGTTAAACGCACACCACAACTAACAAGTCCGAATGTTGATCAGGCATCCAAACCCCGGACAAGAAGACCGGCACAGGCTACTCTGGCTGCAAAATCAAAAGATACGGCGGACGCTCCTGTTCAAAAAAGGACAAGAAGGCCTGCAGCTCCAAAAATTGCGACCGAGGCCAAGGCTCCGCTTGCTGCAGAAGCTCCTGCAGATAATAATAATGTTATTGAAAGTGAGGGAAGTTTGGAAACTGTTGAAACCAAATCAGAATAATTATATTATTAAAACTGGCTGCAATTAACATTAAGTTAACAAAAGAATATACAATTTGCAGTCCCGGCTATATTCCGGGACTTTTTTACTTTATATATGAATGGCTAAGCAAAAAACACTGCTTACAAATCGGGAAATTAGTTGGTTATACTTTAACGAACGGGTACTTCAGGAAGCTGCTGATAAAACGGTTCCGCTAATTGAACGCATACGCTTTTTAGCTATTTTTTCGTCAAATCTGGATGAGTTTTACCGGGTTAGAGTACCGACACTTAGTCGCTTAAGTAATATAAACACTAAGGTAAAAGAGATTTTTGGGTACAATCCGAAAAAGATAATCAAGCAAATAAAAAATATTGTTGTAAAACAAGAAAGGCGATTCAATCATCTTTATGAAGATGAGATTATTAAAGAACTGGGTCAGGAAAAGATATTTATCATTAATGAGTATCAGTTAAATGTAGCCAGGGGCGCATTTGTGAAAAAATATTTCAGAGATAAGTTGCTGCCCACCCTGGTACCGATAATGCTCGACGAATCGAAGCCTTTTCCTGAACTAAAAGATCGTGCAATTTATTTCCTTGTAAGGTTTACCAAAAAAGATGATCCGGAGAAAGTTCGCTATAGTTTGATGGAAATTCCAACTAAAAGGCTTGAACGCTTTATCGTACTTCCGGAAACCAATAACCTGAAGTTTATAATTCTTTTGGATGACGCTATCCGATATTGTCTCGATAACATATATTTCATATTCGATTACCACACTATCGAGGCATATTCTATCCAGCTGACACGTGATGCGGAATTAGACCTGGACAGGAATGTGAGTGAGAAATTTATCGACACGCTAACAAAAAGCCTGCAAAAACGGAAAAAGGGAAAGCCTATGCGTTTATTGTATGACAATAATATGCCACTCGATATGCTTTCATACCTGGTAGAGAAGCTGGGATTGGATAATGATGCGTTAATTCCGGGAAACCGGTACCATAATTTTAAAGATTTTATAAACTTTCCTAATGTAGGGAGAGAGGAACTGGAGTACAAAAAGGATCTGCCGCTTGAAGTTGCCCAATTAGATATGGGCAAAAGTATTTTCAGCCAGATTGCGAAACGTGATTATCTGATTAATCTTCCCTACCAGTCGTTTGATTATATTATTCACTTTTTGCGTGAGGCCGCTATCGATCCAAAAGTTATAGAGATTGACATCACTTTATATCGCCTGGCAGAAAACTCGCGGGTGATTAATGCGCTGATTAATGCAGCCAAAAACGGGAAGCGGGTTAATTGTCTGGTTGAATTGAAGGCCAGGTTTGACGAGCAAAATAATATAAACTGGACAAAACGACTCGAGGAAGACGGAGTTCAGGTTAATTATGGCTTACTCGATTATAAGGTGCATTCGAAGGTTTGTCTGATAACGCGCAAAGAGAAAGGTAAAGTTACCTATTACGCTAACCTGGCAACGGGTAATTTTAATGAGAAATCTGCAATGATTTATTGCGATCATAGTTTATTCACAACACATCCTGAAATTACCGGGGAGCTTAAGCATCTGTTTAAGGGTTTAGATAAGAAAGTTTTTTATAAAGACTATAAATGCCTGATAGTGTCGCCATTAGAAACCCGGGATAAATTCGAAGCCTTAATTGATACCGAAATTAAGCATGCAAGAGAGGGGAAGCATGCGTACATGGTGTTGAAAATGAACAGTTTGGCTGATGAAGAGATGGTTCAGAAGCTATATGATGCCAGTTCTGCAGGAGTAAAGATTCAGTTAATTATACGTGGAATGTGTACCCTGGTGCCGGGAATAGAAGGGGTAAGCGAGAATATTGAAGTAATAAGTATTATTGATAAATATTTAGAGCACGCCCGGGTTTGGATTTTCGGAAACGGTGGAGAAGAACGAATTTTTCTTACGTCAGCCGATTTAATGACCCGAAACCTGGATCATCGTGTAGAGGTCGGTTTTCCTATTTTCGATGAAAATATCCGTAAAGAGATACGTGATATAATTGATATTCAGTTAAAAGATAATACGAAGGCGAGGGAGATAAATATCCTAAACAACAACAAATACAGACCGAAAGGGAAAATGAGCTACAGGGCTCAGACAGATATATATACTTACCTCAAATATAAAAGATAAAGACCATTGAGATACGCTGCTATAGATATAGGCTCGAATGCGGTACGCCTTTTAATTGCTGATATAATTGAGACAGGGAAGGTAACCACTTTCAAAAAAAATACCTTAATACGGGTTCCCCTTCGTTTGGGCGATGATGCTTTTCTGGATAAATGCATATCAGAAAAAAAGTCTGAAGATCTATTGAAAACAATGCAGGCTTTTAAAAATCTGATCGATGTTTACAAAGTGGTTGATTATCGGGCCTGTGCAACTTCGGCCATGCGTGAGGCAGAAAATGGAGCAGAATTGGTTAAGCGCATTAAAGCCGATTCGGGCATTGACCTTGAAATTGTTGAAGGGCAGAGTGAAGCTAATATTATTTACTCCAGTCATATAGAACAAACCCTGGAACGAAAAAAGAACTATTTATATATTGATGTAGGTGGAGGTAGCACAGAACTATCGGTGTTTTGCGAAGGAAAGGTAAAAGCTTCAAAGTCCTTTCCAATCGGAACAGTCAGAATGCTGGATAACGCAGATAAAGACGAAACCTGGGCTGAACTCAAAGAGTGGATCAAAGTAAATAGCAAACAATATCCAAACCTGGTTGGAATTGGTACAGGCGGTAACATCAATAAACTTTTTAAGATGTCTGCCGAAAAAGAGGGGATGCCTTTAAACTTTACCAAATTAAAGGAAATGTATAACTACCTGAATTCATTTTCCTTAAAAGAGCGGATAACAGTACTGGGGTTGAACCAGGATAGAGCCGACGTTATTATTCCAGCCTGCGAAATTTATTTGAGTGTAATGAAATGGGCCGGGGTAAAGCAAATTTTTGTACCAAGGGTAGGAATGGTTGATGGGATCATCCAATTGCTGATAGAGAAAAATAGAGTTTAGCAGTAAAGGGGGAAATCATTAAACACGTTTTTTTTGCCCGCTTCCGGGCTGTATTTCATAATGTGATTTTACTTTATCTAATCCGGATTTGAGCTTTGCCGCTTCGCTTTTTTGATTGCGAAAAACCGGATTTTTGAAATGTAAGAAACTGTTCTTTCAGGGAAATGTTAACAGAGAATCTATGTTTATGTATGGAACAGTTAACAGTTTCTCCCGCTATACAAACACGTCCCAAAATCTTTACCTGGAACGCTCATACTAGTTATCTCTATTATCTTTCTCAAGGAAATTTCGACATATATATTCCTGTAAAGGATGATAAATGTGCAGGGTATTATGGACGAGGCGATGTTGTTGCATTTGGCCCTAACGTGGTTGAAGTACCGGCAGCCGAGGTTAAGAATCTGGCATTTGATTGTGTATTATTTCAGTCTGAAAAAAACTACCTGAGCGATCAATACGAGATTTTATCAGCGGAACAACGTGAACTTCCGCGAATTTATCTGGAGCATGATCCTCCAAGCCTGGCACCTGCAGATACTAAGCATATTGTAGACGATCCCGATGTTCTTTTGGTGCATGTAACGCACTTTAATCATTTAATGTGGGATAATAATCGTACACCTACCCGTATAATAGAGCATGGAGTAATTGATACCGGAGCTCGTTACACAGGAGAAATAAATAAGGGCATTGTAGTTATCAATAATATTCAGCAACGTGGCCGAAGATTGGGGCTTGATGTTTTTCTCAAACTTCGTGACAGTGTACCCCTGGATTTGATTGGGATTGGCACAGAGAACCTTGGTTTGGGTGAGGTTCAGTATGATCAGGTGCCAGATTTTATCAAACAATACAGGTTTTTTTTCAACCCAATCCGCTTTACAAGTTTAGGCCTGGCTGTTTGCGAAGCAATGATGATAGGAATGCCGGTTATTGGCCTTGCCACTACCGAGCTGGTTTCGGTAATACAAAACGGTGTCAGCGGCTATATTCATACAGATATTCAATACCTCGAAAAGCGGATGAACGACTTGTTAAGGCAAAAAGACCTTGCCCAAAGTATGGGTTCGGAGGGAAAGATAATTGCTGAAGAGCGGTTTAACATAGCCCGGTTCACAAAAGATTGGGAAGATACTTTTATACGGGTAATCGCTAACCGGTATCGAATGAGAAATAGTATTTCTGTCGAGTCATAAATTAGTGTTGGCCTTGATCATTTGCACCGGCAGCAAGTGGGTCGATAGCTCAGTTTTGATAATCAATTACATCTTTCCCCTTTAGTTCTTACATTAGCAGAAAAAATTTCAATGTCGCAACATAGCGGACCGATAGGTGTTTTTGATTCCGGTTACGGCGGTTTAACTGTTTACAAAGAAATCGTTAAACAGCTTCCCCAGTACGACTATATTTATTTGGGCGACAATGCGCGGGTGCCCTATGGTACCCGATCTTTTGAAACTGTTTATGAATATACCTGGCAATGCGTGCAGGAGTTGTTCGGGCTGGGTTGTAATTTAGTTGTGTTGGCCTGCAATACCGCTTCTGCAAAGGCTTTACGTAGTATTCAACAAAATAACTTGCCTGAATTGGGTGATTTGCGCAAGGTATTAGGCGTAATAAGGCCAACCTCGGAAGTGGTGGGCAATTATACCCGCACCGGGAATGTAGGGATATTAGCCACGCCGGGAACTGTAGCGTCTCAATCATATGTAATTGAAATCGGAAAGTTCTTTCCTGGTGTTAATGTTTATCAGGAAGCTTGTCCGATGTGGGTTCCCTTGATTGAGAATAATGAAATTGACAGTCCCGCCGCCGACTATTTCGTTAAAAAGAACCTCGATAATCTATTCAGTAATCATCCTGATATTGACACTTTAGTTCTTGCATGCACTCATTATCCTTTATTAATTAACAAGATCAGGGAATTTGTTGAACCGGGTATTCAAATTATTTCACAGGGAGAACTCGTTGCGAAATCCTTAAAAGATTATCTACAAAGACATCAGGAAGTAGATACACTATGTTCAAAAAATGGACAACAGACTTTTTATACAACAGAATCTACCGTGGAATTTAACAGAAAGGCGACTTTTTTTTTAGGGGAAGATCTAAGCTCTATACATCTGCATCTGTAGTTACCGATAAAAAACTTCTGTAACTTATTGATTATTAGTCGTGTACTGTGGTTTAATGATGCAGGTATTGCACCGTTAAACTATTTGACATTTATACTGTCGAACTTAGACACACACACATTAATATGAGAAAGTTAGTAGTAACAGCATTCATTGCAGGATTAAGTTTCTTTGCTTTGGAATCAAGTGCACAAAGTGGCACTTACAGAGATGACCAGGGAGAATACAGGTACGAAACCCGGGAAGAACGGGTTTGGGTGCCGGAGCAGCGAACCGGTGGTATTTTCGGAGTGGGCGGTCGTACTATACCGGGGCATTACGAAACCCGCAGCACACAAGTTAAGGTTTATCGCGATCAGAATGGTAATCCTATCAATCAAAATGGTCAATACGGTGAAAAAAGAAAAGGATGGGAAGGTAAACATCCTCATGGTATGCCTCCGGGACAGAGGAAAAAACAAGGTCAAAACGCAAATGGCAATTACGAGCGAAACGACAGGAATAATGACGGCGTGATTGATTCACGAGACAGAGACTATGACAGAAACAATGACGGAGTAATTGATTCGCGTGACAGAGATTATGACAGAAACAATGACGGTGTTATTGATGATCGCGACAGGGTAAATAAAAGGAGAGATGGTGATATGAATAACCGTGATCGCGACTATGAAAACGATAAGAATAAAAAGGGTAAAGGCGCAAAGGGAAAAAAAGGCAAATCAAAACGTTAGTAGTTTTTAGAGGGGAGTAAAAAGATGCTGAATTATTTCAGCATCTTTTTTTGTGCTTTATTTGATTGAAATTTAAGACTCTATGGCTTTTAAGGCCATTATCTTTTTCACTCTTTTTCGATAAACAATACTCAGATAAATATATCCCAGTACACCCGCCAGCAAAGAAGCTACAAGTATCGAAAATTTAGCTTCGTCATGAAATTCAGGCGAATCGAACGATAAAAGAGCTATGAATACAGACATAGTAAAACCAATCCCGGCAAGCATTCCCAGGCCAATGATATGTTTCCATGAACTTCGGCTCGGCAGACTGCTGAAGCCCAGTTTAACAGCCAGGTAAGAAAATGCACTTACACCCAGCGTTTTGCCAAACAGCAGGCCGCAGATGATTCCCAAACCCAGAGGAGATGTTAATCCATCCAGCATGCTGATTTGAAAGCGGATATTGGTATTTGCCAACGCAAAAATCGGCATTATCAGGTAGTTTACAGGGCCTATAATCGAGTGTTCAAGTCGTTCCAGGGGCGATGCGTGTTTAACCGGATTTGTCGGAATTGTGAAGGCAAGTAACACGCCGGCAATAGTTGCGTGGATGCCTGAATGATGAATAAAATACCAAAGAAAAATTCCCGGTATGATATAAAATGCCAGCTTCTTAACTCCCAAAAGATTCATTAGAGAGAGCACCGCCAGAATGCCGCCGGCATAGAGTAAGTAGTTTAAGTGAAGCTCTTCTGTATAAAACACAGCGATTACCACAATTGCTCCCAGATCATCAACGATAGCTAATGCAGAAAGAAAGACTTTCAGAGAAGTTGGTACTCTTTTTCCAAGCATTGAAATAACAGCCAGGGCAAATGCAATATCGGTAGCCATTGGAATACCCCAACCATTTGCAGTGGATGTTCCGGAGTTAAACAGATAGAAAATACCGGCCGGAACTAACATCCCGCCAAGGGCCGCAAAAATAGGAAGCATCGCTCTTCTGACAGAAGAAAGTTCTCCTTCCAGTAGTTCACGTTTAATTTCAAGTCCCACCAGGAGAAAGAAGATAGCCATCAATCCATCATTGATCCACACTTCTGTGGTATACTTTAAATCGAGTGGAGCATAACCAAATGAGTAATTTAGTAAAGAATGAAATTCGTCATAAAGACCGGCATTGGCTATGGTAAGCGAAACCATAACAGAAACTATTAGAAGGGCGCCACCAATCTGTCCGGATTTGAAGAAATCTTTGAATGGTCTGAGATTTATTGCCATAGGCGC
This sequence comes from uncultured Pedobacter sp., assembly GCA_966210515.1. Taxonomy (GTDB): domain Bacteria; phylum Bacteroidota; class Bacteroidia; order Sphingobacteriales; family Sphingobacteriaceae; genus Paradesertivirga. The sequence goes on along the minus strand of CBIHLM010000006.1, from coordinate 8,075 downwards.
GAAAATAAAAAATATAAAGCGTTTACTTCATGCTAAGCATTGCTTAAATGAAATTTAAGCAACACATCGCGGGTTAGACTAGTTCGGTAAGATCGCCTTTGCCTTGTCTTAACACCTGGAACTCGCCTGTAGTGCAATCAACAACTGTCGAGGCCGTATTGTCTCCGTATCCTCCATCAATTACCAGATCCACTTTATCTTTGTATTTTTCATAAATTAATTCCGGATCAGTGGAGTATTCCAGTATTTCATCTTCATCGTGAATAGAGGCAGACACAATAGGATTTCCAAGCACCTTTACAATTTCACGGGCAATATTATTGTCGGGAACTCTGATACCCACCGTTTTTTTATTAGAACTTAAAAGTTTAGGTACTTTATTATTGGCTTCAAAAATAAACGTGAAGGGACCGGGTAATGCTTTTTTTAATAACCTGAATGTGGCGTTGTCAATAGGTTTGATATAGTCGGATATATGGCTTAAATCATAGCAGATAAAAGACAGATTTGCTTTTTCGGGTTTGATCCCTCTGAGTTGATATATCTTCTCAATTGCTTTTTGATTTGTAATATCGCATCCAAGACCATAAATTGTATCAGTAGGATAGATGATAAGTCCGCCTTTTTTTAATACATCGACCACTTGCTGAATGGCTCTCTCATTGGGGTTTTTTTCGTAAATCTTTAATATCATAACGCGCCTGAACTAATATGGGATAACATAATATAAAGGTAAAAATCGTTTCATTGTTCTGTAAGAAAATCGATCGCCGTGTTTATTGTTTCCGGATAGCCGGTGCAGGTTAAAACCCAGCCGTCATCCAAGTCCGCATCTGTTAACACCTCGTTGATGCTCATGTGAATTTTACCACTTATACATTTTGCTGCGCAGTTCCCACACACTCCTCCTTTGCAGCTATAGGGAAGGTTTAGTCCGCTTTTTAACGCAGCATCCAGAATGTTTTCACCGGAAGGAACGGTAATCATCGCTTCCTTTCCATAAGCTTTTATTGCTACAACAGTCTCGGGAAAGATTTTATGCATCACGCGTTCCGGGCTCATTACCTCAGGCAGGTAATTTTCTTTGCGGATGTTTTCTTTCTTGAAATGCATCAATCTTATAGTGAAATTCAGCATCCGCATATAGGTGAAGGGGCCGCAAAGCAAAAATGCCGTATCTTCCTTTTTGAATTGCTGAGAGCGTTTAATCAGAGCTTCGGTATTGACATTACTTAAGCGACCCTGTTCTTTTTTTCTGTAGGCCGGTTCAGAAAAGAAGTTAATCAGGTTTAAGTGGGGTGAGTTTTCTGCCAGTGCCTCAATTTCTTCCAGAAACAGCGCATCGCTTTCATTGTGGTTACTATAAATAAGATGAATAATGCTTTGAGATTCTTTCTGTAGCAGCATTCTTATTTGTGGAAGTACAGGAACAATGCCGCTACCCGCTGCAAAACAAAAAATATCCCGTTTTTTATCCGGAACAGGATCAAAACTGAAGCGTCCTGCCGGAGGAAGAGAAGTTATAATTTCACCCGTTTTCCAGTGTTGGAGGATGTATCTGGAAATAAAGCCATTGTCTACCTTTTTAACGGTGATTTTAATGGGTTCTCCGGGAAGCGTAAGAATTGAATAGGAGCGACGGATCTCTTGTTTTTCTGTTTTAATGATAAAGGTTAGAAACTGTCCGGGCTTATAGTTTATAGTTTGCGAATGTAAAAGATCCAGCTGATAGGTTTTGGCTGCCGGGGTTTCCTGTTTTACAGATGCAATTCGAAAATAAAGTAACCGTTCACTGTCCATTGAATATAAAACTTACTTCTTTCACGCTTTGTTCTTCGCCCGGCGTATCTCCGTAAAGGCATATTTAGGTTTAATTTTTCGATTTACAAATTCGCCCGACGAACCACCCGACAATATTAACTCTTTGTATTCTTCCCAAACGGGTGGTTCAACTTTCAAATAATGATAAACCTTACCGCCGGTAAATTCTACCTCGAGTATCGCGTTTTTTATCGAGTAGTCAATACATTGCGTAGTGCCCGAGTTTGGAGTGTGTAATTTATTTTCAGTATGAAGTCTTTTGCCCTGCATTCTAAAAGCAAAAAGCTCCGAAAAGGAGCTTTTGTTTTATTTTTTGCCGGATGTTAAAACTCCGCATTTTTAGGAGTTCGTGGAAAAGGAATTACATCCCGGATGTTTGTCATACCGGTAACAAAGAGCACCAAACGTTCAAAGCCCAATCCGAAGCCCGAATGTGGAGCAGAGCCAAAACGTCTGGTGTCGAGGTACCAATCCATTTCTTCGGCAGGAATATGCATGTCTCTCATGCGGTTCTCAAGTACATCTAGACGCTCTTCACGTTGCGATCCACCAACAATCTCCCCAATTCCAGGGAAAAGGATATCCATCGCTCTTACAGTCTCTTTACCGGCTTCATCACCTTCATTTCTGCGCATGTAAAAAGATTTGATTGCAGCAGGGTAATTCGTCAAAATAACAGGCTTTTTAAAATGCTTTTCAACCAGGTAGCGCTCGTGTTCCGACTGCAGATCTGCTCCCCAGTCGTTTATTAAATATTTAAATTGCTTTTTCTGGTTAGGTTTAGAGCTTTTCAGAATATTAATCGCTTCGGTATAGGTAATGCGTTCGAAATTATTTTCTAAGCAAAAATTAAGCTTCGAAATTAAATCGAGTTCAGAACGCTCGTTCTGCGCTTTTTGCTTTTCTTCTTCAAGCAGACGGTTTTTCAAAAATTCAAGCTCGTCAGAGCAATTATCCAACGCATAGCTAATCACATATTTCAATAGCTCTTCAGCCAAGTCCATATTATCGTGGATATCATAAAAAGCCATTTCAGGCTCAATCATCCAGAACTCGGCGAGATGACGGGTGGTGTTTGAGTTCTCGGCTCTGAAAGTTGGTCCGAAGGTATACACTTCACCAAATGCCATCGCAGCAAGTTCACCTTCCAGTTGTCCGGAAACCGTAAGATTGGTTGATTTTCCAAAGAAATCCTCTTTGAAATTCACTGTGCCATCATCATTACGCGGCACACTATCGAAATCTATCGTGGTAACACGGAACATCTCGCCGGCACCCTCTGCATCCGAACCTGTAATAATAGGGGTATGCATGTACACAAAGCCTTTGTCGTTAAAAAACTTATGTATAGCAAAGGCAAGGGCATGACGGACCTTGAAAACCGCGTTGAACGTATTGGTGCGAAAGCGCAGATGGGCAATTTCGCGCAAAAACTCAAGGCTGTGTTTTTTAGGCTGAAGAGGGTATTTCTCAGCATCGCTGTCGCCAAGAATTTCGAGCGAGGCAACTTTTATTTCAACCCGCTGTCCTTTTCCCAGAGATTCGATCAGCAGGCCGGTTACTGATACAGCGGCGCCGGTAGTGACACGTTTCAGCAAGGCCTCATCTGTGGTAGTAAAATCAACAACCGCTTGTATATTGTTAAGTGTAGAACCGTCATTTATAGCGATAAACTGATTGTTTCGGAAAGTTCTAACCCATCCTTTAACAATAACCTCTTTGCCGAATTCGGTAGCGTTCAGTAAATCTTTAATCTTAGTTCTGGCCATATCTTTATTTGTTTTAGCAAAGCGCAAAAATACAAATCAGAACGGCATTTGAAACGGGAAAAAGGAGATGGTTGATTTTTGGAAATGGGAATCATGCTCTGTAGATCCTGTAGCCCCGCTTTCCTTTCAAGTCCGCCCGGTTCTTAAGCCCACGCGATCGGGCTTTTCATTCAATCGGGTTTAGACTCCGGGGGGGTGCTGCTATGTGGGGGATAAAATTAGTTATGAGAATCTTTTGAAATTTGAGCTGAAGAACCCAGTGTTTCCAGATTGCTATTTTCATGTTTAGGGGAAATTATTTTATGTTAAACATAAAATAATAGTTGTTTTATTTAAATGTGTTTTCGATCTTTGCTTTATAAATTCAACAAGTATGAAATCTGGTAGTAAAAAACTAATCAGGGTTATTAAGTCAGCCCTTGATATCGCATGGTATCTAAATTTTGCTTTGGCAGCACTTGCCCTGAGTTTTTTGGTTTATATTTTTGCATCCGAGGAATATGTAGATACGAATATACAGGTGCATTTTTCGCAGCCGCACGAACTGAATAGGATTGATGCAATTACAGGCCAGGTAAAAGATGTTGTGTTAGAAACTAAAACAGCAGTCTTAAACATGAAAATGAAGAATACGCCGTTCACAGCTGCGTCTTCATTGTTTTTACTGGTCGCTTTTGAACTCCTTGCTTTCGCTATCATCTATAACCTTCGTATGCTGTTCTCAAGTCTTAATAAAGGCTCTGCATTTACTTACAAGAACGTAGTGAGTATCAGGAGGACCGCATTTCTCGTGGCTTTGGTTATACCTTTGCAGTTTATATTATACTTGCTGAAGGAAGTCATTATCAGATTCAATGTCCCAACCCCTCAACACTTATCGGCGGGCCCTGCTTTCGATTATAAAATAATGATTATAGCTGCCATATTGTATATTGTCGCCGAAGTTTTTAATTCTGGTTTAGAACTTAAAGCAGAGAACGAGGAGTTTGTATAATGGCAGTTATTGTGAATCTTGATGTACAAATGGCAAAAAGCAAAATGTCATTAACGGAATTAGCCGATAGGATAGGAATTTCGATGACAAACTTATCGTTATTAAAAACCGGCAAAGTAAAGGGAATACGCTTCAATACGCTCGAAGCTATCTGTCGTGAATTAAAATGTAAACCAGGAGATATACTGGATATTACTGATTAGATAGATCAAAACAACAAACGATTGCTTTAGCGGTACTGTGAAACATTGAAACCGCGAACATTCGTCACTGCCTATTTAAGGGTAACGTAAACCAAAAGCTACTTCCGGCCCCCTGTATACTGTCGACTCCTATTTGCCCTTTGTGTCGCTTAACAATATCGGCGCTTATAAAAAGCCCCAGACCAAGACCAGAGTATTGATAGCCGTTGTGATCCGCTCTGTAGTACCTCTCAAAAAGATGGGGTATTTTGGATTCCGGAATACCCGGACCGAAATCCTGAACAGCAACTTTTACAAAGTCGTCAACTCTTGTAATTTTCACCTTAATGACCCTGGAATCTGGTGCGTATTTAACTGCATTATTCACGAAGTTGGTAAGTACCTGATCAATCTTATATCTATCTGCGAATACTTTGGTATCGAGGTCCCCTTTCAGTTCAAGTTCATATTCATCTTGTATCCTGATATGCTCACAGCAATCATCAATCATGTCAGCCAAATTAAAAGTGGTGCAATTGAGATGAAGTTGTCCTGCTGTAATTTTCGAAACATTCAGCAGGCCTTCTACCAACTGGTTCATTTTTTTTAGATTAGCATTTATTCTGTCGATAAACTGCGATATGCGTTGCGGGTCGGGATTTCCCTTCATTAAGCGATCCAATAACTGCATAGACGCCTGAACAGTAGTCATTGGAGTTTTCAATTCATGGCTGGCCACACTTATAAAATCGTCTTTCTGCTGTTGAAGTTGTTTAAACTCGGTAATGTCTAATACTGTTCCCACTATTCTAACCGGCTCACTTTTAGTATAATGCACCGAGCCCTGGACCTTCACCCATCTAACAGAGCCGTCGGCTAATATAATCCGGGCCTCATACAGTAATTTCCCAGTTTTAAATGCTTCCCGGAGGGCTATTTGCCTGCCATCCAGGTCATCAGGGTGAAATCGCGAAACGAGGTTATCTCTTATCTCCTTACTATCATAACCAAAAATCTGATTGAATCGATCGGAACCCGTTACGTCATTTGTCAGAATATTAAAATCGAATGTTCCGATTTCGGCAGCATCAATAGCAAGGCGGGCCCGCTCTTCTGCTTCCTCAATACTGCGGAGAGCTAGTACTTTTTCGGTCACATCAATAGCTATTACCATAATGGATGTGATGTTACGTTCGATGTCTGCAATCGGTTCATAAACGAAATCAATAAAAACCCGTTCATTAATCCCGTTTCTGAAAAGAATGAGTTCATGCTCTTTTGCATGAAATGGTATTCCCGTTTCAATCACATTTTTAAGCACAGGCCGATACGTTTCCGCAGCCTCGGGCACCGCATCCCAAATTTGCTTTCCATCCATTTCCTCCCGTTTTCGTCCAACCAACTCGAGGTAAGCGTCGTTAACGACCTCGACAAGCAAATCTTCTCCCTTAATGATGCATATTCCAACCGGTGCTTGCCGCACCATATTGAATAAAGTTTCGCGGCTCTTTTCAACTTCTTGTCGAGCTCGTTCTAATTCAGTTACGTCTGTAGCAAAACATAACACACTTTGTAGTACGAGTTCGTCGTCCCGCAATGGCTGGTAGGTGAATTTGAAATAATATGTTTGCAGTTTACCGTCCACAAATAAATCCGCACGGTCATTTTCTGAATAGTAAGTTTCACCTGTCGACAAAACCTGTTTAATCAGACCTTCGAACGGCTGACTATGCAATTCGGGCAGAGCATCATGGAACGGTTGTCCGATAACCGACTTATCCCGCCCCCAAGCCGACAGGGTTGCCTGATTAGCAACCGTGATAATCATGTCTTTTCCGGAGCATACATATACAGGAAATGGGGAAAGTTCAACGATGGTTCTAAACGTTTTATCTGTGAGCTGCACTTACAAAGAATATAAATTTATTGCAGGCACTAACCAATTCTGTTTGAAATAGTTTTGCCAAACCATGAAAATAAAAATTATTTAGCTAATAGACAGAAGGGGAGTGTAATAAACTGCAATTAAAAAATTGCTTTCGGCATTTTCTTGGAAGATTTTTAGCCCCGTTTTCCCGTTCATCTTACTGGTGTGCCGCCGGATCTGAAGTTCGCTTCCTTTATCAGTGGAAGCAATTTGTCTCGATTTTGTAGCTGCAATTGTGCGCGCCCACCTGTTAAATATCAATTAAATACATGAGTCAGAATACAATGTTTTCAACCTACTCCAATAATCTTAGCACAGCCTCCATGCTTTGCCGGATTAACCACCAGATCAGAAACAGGGCTGCCCATTTGGATTCCTACGGACAAGATCAGTGTGGTAGTATCTTTAATGGCAGAAGGATCTTTAAGTTCAACAAGAACTTCCCTGGCTTCAAACAAAGCTTGGGTATGGTGCCAGCCGGTATAAAAACAGCAGCTTCCCATGTCTTCTTCAGTCGGATAGCATTTGGTGCCAAATGTCCTGTCGGCCACGCAGCCAAGATTAACCAAAAACCGGAATAAAGGATCCTGCCGGCTCGTCATAAGGTTTACACCCGGCATCAGTTCAGGAAGCAGTACCACTGCTTTTCCAGCTGCCCGGTCTATCTGGTATTCAATCGGGTGCCTGACGATACTCTCAAAGGAAGTGTTTTTGTTCAGGCTGAATCCCCTGAGATACTCTTTGCGGGCAGACAAAGCAATGCTGCGTTCTCCGCGATTGCCTTCCGTGTCAAATAGCTGGATGATCTTTGCCAGAGCATTTAGGTTGGAGACAAAGTTGTGATCTGCCAAAGGAATCATGGGAAGCATAGATCTGCGAATGCTTCCGCCCATTTTACCACATTCCCCATACTCGGCAGCGTTTTGCCGGGTCAGTTTACAAGAGGTGGCAGCGAGGATTTTCTTTCTATCTGCACCACCTTTGGTGCGAAGCACAGTACCATTCACACCGGGAAGTTTGTAAGCAGAAACATTTCCGATACTACCTGTAAATTCGAAATCACTTTTTAAGAAAGCCATAAGATGTTGCCTTGGTACGACAAGTATACAGCACCCGGGCAAGAATAAGAGTTAAACAATGTTAAGCTAAAGGTTAAATATTGTTAATGGTTCTAAAAGTCATTGATAGAGTACCTCTTATAAGAGGTACCTTATAGGTACTGAAAGGATACTTAAAAGGTGCTTCAATAGTGCTTTAACCCTTAATCAGTTGAGTATTTGTCACCCGCTTGTCTCGTCCTGAAATACAGTTTTATTAATTAACTGTAGATTGGCTATACACTGCAAAGTGTTAATTGTAGTTTTTGAACGATGATATTCCAA
>CBIHLM010000005.1:0-93407 GCA_966210515.1 uncultured Pedobacter sp. | reverse complement strand
TGAAGCAACACAAATGGTCTGACCATTATGACATACCATCACCTTATCGTTATTATTTCCGCAACGAACATCCTGAACATGGATAAGTATAGAAGACGTTGTTTGACATCCCTTCGCATCTGTTATGATTACGGTATATGTTCCTTCAGCATTTACACTGATTGATGGCGTAGTTGCACCGGTACTCCATGCATAAATATATGGAGCCGTACCGCCGTTTGTTGTTGCATTTACAGTTAGGGAAGAAGGACCGTAACCAAGGTAAATGGTATTCTTCTCATCCGTCGATGAATTCATTGCATATACATCCGTTATAGCAGAACTCAATAAGGGATTGACCGTAACAACAGTTTCCGAACTACTCACATTACCATGAACATCGGTAACTATAAAGCTAACCGTTGATGTACCTTCATTGAAAACGCCACTTGCATCAGCTCCTGATCCAGTTCTTTCTGTAGCGCCACTTACCGTGTAGGTAATGGAAGCCACACCGCAATTATCTGAAGCAACCACCAATGGAAGCGTATAAGTACTTCCTGCAAAACAAAATAACTGATCCGCCGGAGCAGTAAGAACTGGCTTCTGGTGGTCAACAACTGTTACTTGTGCTGTTGCAGAACTAGAATAACCTTTGGCGTCGGTTCCTGTAAGTGTTACAGTAACCGGAGTTCCCACGTTTGAGCACCCAAAAGAATTTTGATCTACTGTTAAGTTTAATTCTCCTGAATAGCTGATCGAACCACTATCCACCTGTGCTGCTATAATTGAAGCAGTACCGCTTGCATTTAATTCTACTTCTATATTTTTTGCTAGTACTGTTGGAGGGGTAAATACGTTTAGTTCCTGACTTACCGAAGGCGCAGCATCATAGCTTTCATCTCCATCTTGTGAAGCCGTGATGACGGTAGTACCGGCACCAACCAGATGGACTTTACCATCAACTATCGTTGCTACTTTAGAATCTGAACTTTCGTATGCTACCGTTAAGCCTGAACTTGCTGTTGCTGCTGCATCAAAATCTGCATCGCCAGTTGTTTTTGGTGCAAGGGCAGCAAATGTGATGCTTTGCTCTTTTCTATTTACGATAAGCGTTTGCGTGACAGAAACCGCTGCCTTATACTGCGAGTTCCCTGCCTGCGAAGCGGTGATAGTTATGATACCTGCACCAGTAATATGCAATTGCCCATTAACAACTGTTGCAACTGTAGAATCTGAGCTCACGTACGCTACCGCTAAGCCTGAACTTGCTGTTGCTGCTGCATCAAAATCTGCATCGCCAATGGTTTTTGGCGCAAGGGCAGCAAATGTGATGCTTTGATCTTTTTTGTTTACCGTAAGCATTTGAGTTGAACTTGCCGGTACGTATTCGGCATTTCCAGCCTGCAATGCAGTAATAGTTGAAGTTCCGGCAGCTAAAATATGCACCTTCCCATCTACAATAATTGCGACATTAGGATTTGAACTGCTGTAAGTTACAGTCAGGCCTGAACTTGCGGTTGCTGCCGCATCGAAATCTGCATCGCCAACAACTTTCTGAGCAAATGCCGGGAAGTTGATAGACTGTGCATTTTTAACCGTTAGTACCCGTGCTATCGACGGTGCCGCTGTGTAATCGGCATTTCCTGCCTGCGATGCTGTGATCGTTGAGGTTCCGGTAGCTAAAATATGCACCTTTCCATCCACAATAGTTGCAACTGAAGGATTTGAACTTGTATACGTTACAGGAAGACCTGAAGCAGTGGTAGCTGAAGGATCAAAATCCGCATCACCAAGCCCTTTTTCAGCAAGAGCAATAAACGTAATGTTTTGTTCTGACCTCATGCTTTCAGCAATCTCAGCAGCGCTTAAAGCCCTGTTGGAAATCTTAAATTCATCAATTGAACCTTTAAACATCGGATCATTAAACTGTGCTTTGCCAAGGTAATTCAGGTTTGTACTACCAATGGTAGAAGGCTTAATCGTAACGCCGGTATTAGTGGCAACTAAAGCTCCGTTAATGTACATGCTACATGTATTGCCCGATTGGGTGATAGCAAAGTGAGTCCAGGTGCTAAGCGGTAAAGTGTAGTTATAACTTACCTGCTGCTCTGAGCCTCCATTTTTAATCGCATAACGCATAATATTAGCCGTTCCGGCCTGGATCGTTAAGAACATATACTTGCTGGTTCCTGTCCCAAAGTCAAATACCCTCATCCAGTTTGCTTTAGCATCCATGTTTACCCATGAGGATATAGTAAAGTCATTTAAAGTACTTACTATTCCCGTTGGCAGAGTAGCATAAGCGTTCGCCGTGCCATCCAGCTTTATTGAGGTTCCGTATTTTCCGGCGCTCCGGGTTGCTGTGGCTGCTAAGGTGCCGTGAGTAGCTCCCCAGCTATCGATGCTGCGTATTCCGCTTGCCTCGTCAAATTTCAGGTAAGTAAACTGACCGATATTTGGTCTTGCCACTACCTCTACGCTGGAAGACTTTTCACCAACACTATCCACCGAAGCAACTACATAGTAATAAATAGTTCCATTGCTAATATTCGAATCGGTGAACTTAGTAGTGCTCACATTCGCGATAGTAGTATAGGGGCCTCCTGATGTAGTTGACCGCTTAACATTGTATGTAAAGTTCTGAATAGGATCCCATTCTATTATGTTCTTAGCATCACCTGCGGCAACCAGAACATTGCTTACTACACTGTTTTGTACCGTTAAGGTGATAATTTGCGTACCTGTACTGCTGCCATTGCTGGCGGTTAAGGTTACAGGGAAAATACCAAACTCAGTAGGCGTACCAGATATTACTCCAGTTGCGGCATTTAAGCTTACGCCGGCAGGCAAACCTGTTGCCGTAAAATTGCTGAGTGGCTTATTAGAAATGGTATACGTAAATGGCCTGCCAATTAACGTAATCGGTTGAGTATCGTTAGTGATGGCAACCGATAAAACTTTTGATTGTGATGTTGCTGGCCAGTAAACACTACTTCCATTCTGTGAAGCAGTAATGGTGGAAGTTCCGGCAGCAAGAATACGTACTTTACCACTTACAATTTTTGCAACTGTGGTATCAGAACTGGTGTAAGTTACCGGAAGGCCTGAAGAAACTGTCGCAGCAGGATCAAAATCCTCGTCACCCATTAATTTTGAGGCAATCGCATTTAGCGTGATCGTTTGACTTGTATAACCTGCAGCAATTTCTGATGCACTTAAAGCCCTGCTGTAAATCTTAAATTCATCAATAGCACCTTTAAACATAGGGTCAGGCCATTGAGATTTACCCAGGTAATTCTGGTTCATAGTGCCTATCGTTGAAGGCTTGATAGTAACGCCGGTATTAGAAGAAACTAAAGCTCCGTTAATATACATACTGCAGGTATTGCCTGACTGAGTAATTGCAAAGTGAGTCCAGGTATTAAGTGGAACGGCGTAATTATAGGTCATACCCTGTTCTGACCCTCCGTTTTTAATTGCAAAACGTACCTGGCCTGCAGCTCCCGCTTGTGCGGATAAAAACATGTACTTGGATGTTCCCGTTCCAAAGTCAAATACACGCATCCAGTTAGCTAAAGCATCCATTTTTATCCATGAGGATATCGTATAGTCAGATAAGGTACTCACTATATCAGTTGGAAGCGTAGCATAAGAGTTAGCGGTTCCGTCCAGTTTAAGTGCTTGCCCCTCTCTGCCAACACTACGGCTTGCAGTAACTGCTAATGTGCCGTGATTTGCACCCCAGCCATCGATACCACGTGTTCCGCTTGCTTCGTTAAATTTCAGGTAAGCAACTTGTCCAACAGTTGGTGTTGCCGCCACTTCAGTACTATTAGGATTTTCACCCAGGCTATCAACAGAAGAAACTACATAATAATACGTACTTCCATTAATAACATTCGCGTCAGTGAACTTGGTACCCGAAACAGTTCCGATAGTAGTATAAGTTCCCCCTGAAGTAGTTGAACGCTTAACATTATAACTAAAGTTCGGAATCTGATCCCATTCAATAATATTTTTAGCATCGCCTGATGCGACGATAACACCGCTTACCACCGTGCTTTGTACGGTTAGTAGCAACGTTTGTGTGCCTGTTGTAGTTCCGTTTGAAGCTGTTAGGGCCACAGAAAAAACACCAAACTCTGTTGGAGTTCCCGATATTATACCTGATGTGGTATCAATACTTAAACCCGCAGGCAGTCCTGTAGCATTAAAGCTGTTTGGCGACTTAATACCTGCAATAGTGTAAGAGAAATGCCTATCAATCAGTGTAGTGTCTGCTGCTGCACTGGTAATAACAACTGGCAAGGTACGATCGTCCAATAATTGAACATCATTACCTGTACCTCCTTTATAAGTAATACGGAAATCATAACCACCGGTGCTCACCAGCGACATTTCCGGTAAATCTTTAAATGTTCCGGCTATAGGTAATGTTCCGGTATTATCGATTAGCGTGTAAGCCGTTCCTGATGGCAATGTACCCGCAATACTGCTTACTGATAAAATCGGGCTGTTAAGCAGACTTACACCTGTTGTTGTAACTTTATCGCCGACTGCAGTGCCTAAATTAAGTTCTGCTTTATAAGTAGCATCTGCCTTTAGGGTAAGTGCACCTATCGTAAGCGAACCTACAGCGTCATTTCCTGGCTCAAAAACAGCACCAGGGCCATTTCCTATTCCAATCGTAGCTGAACCGGTACCTTTACCCGTTCCACCAAATGCACCCTCTTCCACAATAACCGGGCTAGGAAAAGTACCGCTGCTTGGGTTGTTGCTTAACAGGAATTTTCCTTTTTTAACCGTGGTTGTTCCGCCATAAGTATGGTTCCCGCCAAACATCAAGGTTCCTGTACCTACTTTTTCCACAAGTAAATAGTTGGCAAAGGTGCCACTGAAATATGTATTGGTATTTAACGCGCCGATGCTGATTACCGGAGAGCCTCCTACGTTGTTACGCAGATATCCTCTTCCCGAAAGTCCGCCAAAATGCAGCGTACCTGTTTGAAACTGAAGACTGTGGCAATCAACCCCATTGGCATCTAACAACCAATGAGCTTTGGCACTTCCCGACTGAGGGGTTTCGAAACGTACCCGTTGGCTACCACTACGCAATTTTGATATAAATGTACCGGCAAACTCGCTGTTATCTCCGAAAAGGTGCAAGCCTGCATAAGTATTGCCATCATGTTCAAGCGTACCGGTACCAGTCAACTTTCCCCTAAGAGTTAAAGCCCAGCTGGTTTCATACATGTAACTTCTCTTTCCGGCAGTAACTTCGATATCATTGTAAATCGTCGCGTCGCCCGATTCAGAGTACAATGAACCTCCGTTCATGATGATCTTTCCGGTTCCCAATGGGCCAGCGGTTGGCACACTCTGGGTTCCCGTTCCGGTTCCAGCTATTCCAATACCATTTACAGGAGGCCAACCACCAGTGGTTCCATTAATGGTAGTCCCACCCGAGTAGGTATTTGCTCCTGAAATGACAAGAAGCCTGCTTCCTGTTTTTAAGAGGCTTCCAGGACCAGTCATACCGCCCGAAATAACCACAGTAGCAGTATTTGTATTCACATTCAGCTGGTCGTTTAAAACCACCGGAGCAGTTATTATTTGTGTTTTTGCTGAATTATTTACCACATCACTTTTCAGGGTGATACTGTTACCGCCAATAGTATAGGCACTTGCACCAGCATCGAAAAGCATTCTCGAAACCTCAAGACCTGTGATATCGTTAGTTAAAACAGAATCTGTAGAAGCTCCAAAGGTTAAAATTGCTGGGTTTACCGGAAGGGCATTTCCCTGCCAGTTAGCAGCATAATTCAGAGAATCAGTAACAGGCGTAGGACTCCAGATTACAGAACTTGAGCCCGGTACACCAAACGCTTCCGGCGAATTAGCGCTTTCCTTTGTATTGCCCATGGAAGACACTACATAATAGTAAGCACTTCCATTTGTAAGGTTAACATCTGTGTAACTGCTCGTTGCAACAGAAGCGACGGTAGTATATGGCCCGCCCATGGATGCGCTGCGTTTTACGTTATAGGTATTAGCACCTGAAGCTGCGTCCCAGCTAAGGCTAATCTGTTGGTCACCGTTAACCACAACAGGCTTAGTCGGCACTCCCGGCGGAACAGACGCGAATACCTCGTTTGAAACGCCGCTTTCTCTATCTCCAGCAAGTGCCGTAATTACATAATAGTTATTAACTTCCGGTACCGGAGCTATATCCGTAAAAGTGGTGCCTGTAATCCCTGTCTGGATAATCGTATAGTCACTTCCCGCTGTTTGCGAACGTTTTACAGAATAACTGGTAGCGTTCGCTGAAGCCGTCCAGGTAAGTTTAATTTGTGTTGTATTAACAATTGCTGCTACAGCCGAATCCGGCGCTGCAGGTGCCTCGTTATTGATCACTTTTAGAATGAGGGTTGCACTACCGCTGCCGCTGGCATTAGTAGCAGCTATGGTAACTTCGCTTTGTCCTAATTCGGTTGGAGTACCGGATATGATACCGGTAGCTGCATCCAGACTAAGTCCCGCAGGCAAGCCGGTGGCACCGTAAGTAGATGGATTGGCACTTGCAATGATGTTGTAACTGAAAGGCTCGCCAATAGTAGCTGTAACTGTTGTAGCACTGCTGATCTCCGGAGAACCGGTAGGAGCAGTTTGGCTATAGGCCACATTACTGAACGTGGCAGAGTTCAGCGCCGATGCATTATTTGAGATGGTATAAAATCCCGCATACAAATCTGTTGGGAAACCCGTTGCAGAATAAGCACAACCAATATTGGTCCAATGAACACCATCTTGAGAATGGTACGTAAAAATCCTGGTGTCTACACGCTCAATTTTTAACCACCAGGGTGCTTTGGGTTGGTAATGCCTCCCTACACCGCCGTTCGCCCCGAGATAAACATCCCAAAAACGGGAACCAGGTGCCAGCGATTCGCGTAACATAACGCCGCAACCTCCGCTAAGAGGGGACACACTGTTCACCTTTACGACCAAACCTGCATCGCCGCTAACTTTTTTGAAGTTGAAGCTGAAAGCATTACTCGTAGAAGTTCCGGCAGCTTTAAGTGTCCAGATCCCGTTATCGAACGAAGCGCTGCCTGCTAGTCCTGTATTACCGATATCTATATGGGTGAGGTTGCTTACCGGCTGCACATGATCGGCAGGATAATATTTCTGTGGCAAAACGGTGGCCGTGGACGTGTCAGAGGATTTCAGATATAAGAAATCACCACCTGCGCCACCTAAAGCAGCCCGCATCCTGTCGGTATGAGGGGTAGGTATTCCCTTACGAACATTATAAGCGCTGTAAATTAGATTGGTCATATCTCCAACCCTTGCTCCAGGCTGAATTCCCCAGCCGGTCCAATAACTTGCATAACCTCCAAAGGGAATATATGTCATTGTAGCGCCGTCAAAGGCATATTTATGATACAGTTCACCGATCGCCAACACCCGCTTGTCCAGCTCGGAAAACATATCTACCTTCTGCTTGTAGGCAACTTCTGCAAACCAGGCCAGGGCAGCTGCCTGCACACGCCAGTGGTCGTCGCGGCCAGTATCCCCTACTTCGCCATTAGGCAGCGAGTTGCGCATACCACCGCCGGCATCCATCCTGTACACTTCAATCGACTGGTTAAACCGGGTGACATCATTACAAAAAATCGCTGCGCCCAGAGCTATTTTTAACTGAATAGCCCCTTTGTTCTGGTCGCGTAATGGATAGGGCACCCAGGAAGTCGGGAATAACACTTCAGAAAAATACTTTTCTACATGTTGTGTATTGGCTGCGGTCCAACCAGGAAAAGTATAGCGGAGTATTTCGGCAGCTGTAGCCCAATACTGGGCATAGTCACCGATATCCAGCATACTTTCATTTCCTCCCCAAACGGTGTTGGTAACCGCCCAGGCATCCAGCATATTGGTTGCCTTCCGTGCATAAGCACTATCTCCTGTAAAAACATACATAAAAGTGAGGTTGTGGATCGCCTGCATATCACTCTTCCACTGGGTGTTGTTTAAGTTCGGAGCGCGTGTTACCGTAGCATGTGGCCCCTGCATCCCATAGCTAAGCTTAGATCTGGAATCATTTTTAAAAGCATTGTAAGCTGAAAGCCATGGTTCTTTCGTGATATTCTCCTTTAGTTGATCCAGATCGCTGCTGGTAAATGGAATACCGGGATGGACAAATGTTTGAGCCTGCAAGGCTTGAGAAATAATAAAAGAAAAGAGGATTAAGAACAAAGCACTTAAGCCTTTATTTCTCTTTATCGGAACATGATGGAGTAATGGTTTAATCATAGTAACTTATTTAAGGTTATACGGCAATAGTTAGTGGTTTACAAGAGTCTATCGACTTTCTATGTAGACAGTTAGATTCAAGCATTATACTCATGAAAAAAAAAATTTATTTCTAAAAATGGAGTATTACTATAAGGAAATCTGAGTCCTTGCACTTAAGGAGGATAATGCGTTTAATTTATTTAGCGGATTTATTTAGCTGTTATCAGCGAGATATTATGAAGCGAATGATTGCTAAATGAGTATTTAGTCGGGGAATAAAAAAATGCGGCAAATACGGCAAAATTGATGGCTCGATCGACCCCGAAAAAATGCAAGTCTTTAACATCTGCGGAATCGCGTCAATTAATTTTCAGATAAGCGACAAACTGAGAGAAAAAAGAAGGGCAAGTACTGAACTTTCAGACTTGCCCTATTAGGTGCACTCAACTGTCTAACCGAAGAAATGCGTCCTTCTCCGATCAGTTAAGTCAAAACAACAGATTCCTCACATTTTAACAATGATACGTTTGCCTTTATAAACAATACTTTTATCCACTTTACTCGAACCTGTTCCTATTCCGTTTTCCTTGTCTACCCACACAAAATTGAATTTTCGTTTTTTTAACATCCCTGGAAAATTCCCTTTACGATCGGAAATGCTTAACAACTTATCACCGTCATCCCAATGGAAATGAACTTCGGAAAACTGCCCTTTCTCATAGTTATATGAATTTCCTTCATCCTCATACAGAGTAAAATCAGCATCAGCTCCCGGGTATATTCGTACTTCCAGATTATCCCATTTCTTTTCTTCAGCGAACTGAACTTTAGGTCCCCATGGAATAATTGACCCCGCCTTTATGTAAAGAGGGAGAATATCGATTGGACTAGCTTTATCAACAGTAGTTCCTCCTTCAAAATTATCTCCGGTCCAGAAGTCAATCCACTTACTTCCTGCCGGTAAATATACCGGCTGTGTCTTCACTCCTTTATCTGTTATCGGTGTTACCAAAATAGACCTGCCAAACATAAACTGATTATCAATATTAATGGCTTTTTTATCTTTCGGAAAATCCATCATCAGAGCGCGAATAAACGAACCGGAATTATGTGTCACGTCCCAGGCTGTTGAATAGATATAGGGAATTAAACTGTAACGTAAATTGATGAATTTTTCCTGTACATCGAAAGGCCAGCTTCCCCTCTCCCCAAACTGGTATATTTCCCTCGGTATATCTGTACCGTGCGAACGCATCAGCGGGGTGAAGGTCGCAAACTGCATCCAACGCACATACAGCTCCTGAAAGTCAGGATTCTTTGCTCCTCCGCCCTTCACAAAAGATCCGGCAAAAAAACCCCCGATATCGGTATTCCAGTATGGAATTCCTGATAGAGAAAAATTCAAGCCAGCAGAAATCTGCTTGCGGAAAGTTTGCCAGTTTGATCCAACATCACCGCTCCAGGTATTCGCGCCGTATCTTTGCTGCCCTGCAAATGCTGAGCGGGTAAGAATACTTACGCGCTTGTCTGAGCTTACTTTCCGCTGATTATCATAAACTCCCCCAACATGCTGTAAAGGGAAAGCATTTCTCACACTTCTAAAGCTGCCAAGATAGGTCGGCTGGTCAAAGTCTTCAGGTTTAAAATTGATGTGATCGGGTTCTGAAGAGTCTAGCCACCATGCATCCGCACCAAGCGAAAAAACACCCTTGTTTAAGTAATCCCAATAAATTCCGCGAGCCGTCGGATTGTAAACATCGTAGGGCTTAACGCCCCCTTTTGGTGGCCAGGTATCGAAGTTAATCAGCATGTTCTTTTCTTTAAACTCAGCATACTGCTTTGTTTTCGGACCAACTCCGGGCCATGCTACAATGAAAATATGAGCATTCATTTGGTGCACTTTATCTACCATTCCTTTAGGATCAGGAAAGATGGAAGGCTGGAAGCTCATGGCGTTCCAATTGCTATCCGAGCCCCAATATTGCCAGTCTTGTATTATTCCATCTAAGGGAACTTTCAGGCTACGGTATTTCTCCACTACTTCCAGCAATTCGTTCTGAGTTTTATATCGTTCACGAGACTGCGAGAAGCCGAAAGTCCACTTGGGCATAAGGGGTGCCTGCCCGGTTAAATCTCTCATTTGGGCGATAACTCCATCAGCATTCCCTCCGTACATAAAATAATAGTCGGCACAATCGCCCACTTCTGAATCAAAAAAAGTTTCGTGATCATTATCAGTAAAATGCGTGGGCGAGTAATTATCCCAGAACAAACCGTATCCTTTAATGGAATGAATAAAAGGAATGGCGACTTTCATATTCTGCTGCAGCATATATATATACTGCCCGCGCTGGTTCATTCTACCATTCATTTGCTGACCAAGTCCATAAATCGCTTCGTCTTTGTCTAAAAGAAATGACTGTCTGACTCTATAAGTATCTCTGTTTACATCCTTTACCGGTGCAAATTGTGTGGATCGGTCTCGTTCCCTGATGAGAATACCATCCTTGTTCTTAAACTCAATTTTCCCTCCGGCGACGTTTAAGTCGACCGTTAGTGCCTGGCTTTTCAAGCTTACAATCTCTCCATTCTGGCTTATTTCCAGGTTGGGAGCCTGAGGCTTTTTATTTACTGATAAACTTTCTTTTTTGAACGGAATACCGTGGGGTGATTTAATTACCCTCACTATAGTGGGCGAATAAAATTGAATCTCGATGTCCTGCGCCTGGACGGTAGTTTTTAATCCAAGCTTAGTTTTCTGAAAGTCCTGCGCCTGAACGGATAGCAATGTACAAAGGAGAATGAAAACTCCTGCAATTCTCTTGATCATGTAAAAAATTTAAATTTAGGTTTATACCAATTCGCTGTAAAAGCAATGTAATAAAGGTACAGGGCTAAGAAGTTTTACTTATTATAACCTGGTTGAAATTAATTACACTGTGGTTGAAAAAACACAGGCCGGGGGAGCATTTAGGGCACTTATTTAATTAAATCCCTCGCAAATTGCGATGGCTTAACACCAAACTCATCCTGAAAGCATTTGCTGAAATAAGGCACTGTTTTAAAACCAACTTTTTCCGAGATTTCGGAAATATTAAACTCTCCTTCCTGTAATAACCGAGCTGCCCTTTTGAGGCGAACACTACGAATAAATAAGGTAGGGCTTGTTCCGGTTAAAGCCACCAGTTTACGGTAAAGACCTGTGCGGTCCATATTCAAATCGCTGCTTAGTTGCTCCACGGAATAGTCGCAATTACTTAGATTCCGCTCCACGCATTCAAGTGCGCGAATGATTAGCTTTTCATCCAGAGAGCTCGCTGTCAGGGAATCCGGTTGAAGCACTAACGACTGCTTAAATAACATTTTCCGCTGTTCCTGCTGCTCAATGAGTTTACGAATGCGAAGCAGAAGAAGGTCGGCATTGAAGGGTTTGGATATAAAAGCATCCGCTCCTGCATGGTACCCCTCGAACTGAATATCTTCGGATGACCGTGCCGTAAGTATAATAACAGGAATGTGTGAAGTGCGGAGGTCTGTTTTAAGAGCCGAACATAGTTCGAGGCCGTTCATCCCGGGCATCATCAAATCGGAGATAACAAGGTCCGGAAGATTGGAAAGAGCCTTCTCTAATCCATCCTTACCATCTACAGCCTCAATAATAGAATAATTACCCTTCAACTGGGCAGAAAGAAATGCCCGAAATTCGGCATTATCTTCAGCTATTAACACTTTGAGCTTATTGTCAGTAATTCCTTCTAAAGAACCATCAATATGCTCAGCCTGTACCTCCGGGGCCAAATTAAGAGGAATGGTGACAATAAATTTCGAACCCTTACCAGGAGTACTTTCTACTCTAACATCACCCGTGTGCAGTTTAACATACTCCATTACCAGGTAAAGGCCGATTCCTGTACCTGTATTGCTTTCATGTTGATTATCTGCCTTATTGAAGCGTTCGAATATACGTTCCTGATCTTCAGCAGGTATTCCCACTCCCGTGTCTGAAACTTCAAATGAAAGATATTGGATGTTACTGTCGGATGAGTCAACTTTAGTGATATTGACTGTGACAGCCCCCTGCTTTGTGAACTTGAATGCGTTGGATAATAAATTATTTACAATTTTGCTGACCTTGTCCCGATCCAGGTAAGCATACGTACCTGAAATAGTGCTGTGTACAGTAAAAACTATATCCTTCTGATAAGCCAACGGTCTGAAAGGCTCGCAAAGCATGTCCAGATACTCTGATATGTCGCAGTACGATAAACACAGTTTTTCGCCATAAAGTTCCATCCTTCTAAAGTCGAGTAGGTGGGTAACCTGACTGAGAAGATTACGGGCGTTTCGATAGACACCTTCTAATTGAGACCTCAGTTCTCCATGTTCTTGCTTTTTTAATATTGCTTCCAGCGGAGAAATAATCAAACTCAGGGGAGTTCGCAACTCATGGCTCATATTAGTAAAGAAATTGAACTTAGCTTCATCCAGCTTCTCCTTCTGCTCCAGCGCAAGCTTCCTGCGATTTTTCAAGGTATAAAACCCGAAAATCCGATAGACTGTAAAAATGAAAAGAACCAGATAAAACAGATGCGCCCACCGGGTATTCCAAAACGGCGGTTCAATAGTTATCTTTAATATAGCTGTCTTACCTGTCCAGTTTTTACTATTATCCGTGGCTTGAACCTTAAAAGTGTACGCTCCGGGAGCAAGACTGGTGTAAGTAGCCTGAGCAGAACCATCGGAAGATGAAAGCTCCTGCCAGCCAGGCTCCACCCCTTCCAGCATATATCTAAAATAGGTTTGTGTGGGATTAATGTAGTTGAGGGATGAAAAAGATACCGTGAAAAAGTTTTGATTATGGTTCAAGACGATATCTTTAGTACTGGCAATAGAGTTCTTAAGAACTACATTTCCGTCGTACCTCACATTTTGATTTAGAGATTTCCCATACAACTGGAAGTCCGAAAATATTGGATTAAAATGATGCGGGTGCCTGGCAGCAGCATTGGTATTAAGCTCATTAAACCCCTCAATGCCTCCGACTAACAGCCGCCCATTTTTAGTAACAAAGGCCGAACGTTCAATAAATTCATTTTCAATGAGTCCGTCATATTTGTTATAACAGCTCATAACGTACCTGTATTTTCCCTTTTCCTTTTTCAGAACGATCTTTGCGATCCCATTTGATGTCGTGAGCCAGATATCCTGATTTTTATCTTCGATGATCGATTTAATACTACTTGCATTCAACCCTTCTGAACGGGAAATCCGGCTTAGCGTCCTTTGATTTTCATCCCAAAAATATGCCCCATCAGCAGTACCAAACCACAATAAACCCCGGCTATCCGCGAGAATACAGTTGTAATCATGGTTGTTGTGTCGAAACATGGGGAGTTTGCGGGAGTTCCTGTGGGGATAACTGAGTTCTCGAGTTTTCGGATCATACTCGAAAAGTTCTCTTCCGGAGAGACCTAAATATCCCTGCTTCCATTTAATCAATTGTCGGACAGAAGAAGGGGCTATACTATTTAGCGGCTCAATTTTAATAACAGGAGTAGCTTTAACCGGCGGAGAACATGGAACCAGAAAAGTCCCCTCTGCGCTATATTTGTAGTAGCCGTTATTTGTACCAACCAACACTTCACCTTGTTCATTTTCCGTAAAAGAGCTTACGAGCAATTCCTTGTGCTGAAATCCTTTAAAGAGTGTTCTGCCAAAGTTTTTGAATTTAAATCTCTGCGAATGATGATAGAGTAATCCACGATTTAAACTCCCTATCCAAAGTCCGCCCTGATTATCATTAAAAAGGGTACTTACTTCGTTATTAAGTTCTCTGCCATCGACTAGCTGCAAAGTTGGAAGAAAAGTTTTTTTAGTGAACGATTTGTCTATTAGCCACAAGCCATTTTTACAGCTTACCCATATATTTTCGTCCTTGTCGACAGAAACGCAATTCAGCCAATAGTCGGTTTCCAGAACCTTTAACCATTTGCGGGACCGGGTATCATAATTCAGCATTAACCCTTTTTTTCCGTTTCTAAGTTGCAGCAGGTTTTGCTTATGCTGCACCACAAACAAGGTGCGGCTATGCAAGGTCTTTTCATATTGGCTGAATGCATAATCCCGGTATAATTCCTTTCCGGTTTTCAGGTCCATACAAATTAACAAGCCTGAATTATAAAACAGGAAGACCTGCTTGTTTTGCACTGCCAGATCATAAAGAGCACCGGCAGGTCCTCCCCTGTCTGATACTTCGGTTAAAAACCGGCGGGTCTTCCCATCTTGCGCATCACGATAGAGAAGGTCGTCATTTTGAGTAAGAAACCATATATTATCCTGGCTATCCATGTAGATATCGGCGAGCGAATCATGGACGCCTAAACTTCTGAGAACATCTTGCGGACGATTTTCAAAACGTTCTTTCAGTAAATCAACTATAACTAATCGCCCGCCGTTTTTCAACCAAAGTCGTTTTTTGCCCTCCACATAACTGTGGTGAAAACCGTTATATTTCGTTAAAGGAGTAAGATTTTCTTCATCAACAGAGATGTCTTTAAACGACGTACCATTATACAGGCTAATCATTCCCTCTGTAATAATCAGCATGCGACCATCCTCAAGCTGATTGATATTTCTTACCCGGTTTTCAGAGAGTCCCTGGTTGCTTTGTAAAGGAGAAAAAACGTATTGGGATTGCGCTAAAAGAAATCGTGGTAACAGAAGGACGAGTCCAATGAAAAGCTGTCTCATGTAAACCTAAAGATAACAAAATGACTTAATTTCAAAGGTGTATTCGCTTAAAATATTAAGCGCATTAATGTTGTGACAGATAATTCAATCTGATACATTGGCAATGAAAGCTGATCTCGATATTTCCTCTACTTATCTCAAGTTGCTAGATCGTTACTAAGATAATGCCCTTAGGGATGAATAAGTTCAAGCTTTTTCAGATATCCCACTAATTTTCCTTATATTCAAACCAATCAAACGACACTCTACCCATGCTTTTCTTACCATTACTGGTTGCGTACATCCCTATACCGGGACCGTTAAATTTATTAAGGCTGCTTTCTGAAATTACAACTAAACTCTGTGTAGCGCCAATTTTATTCATGTTTTCTATCGATTCTCCAAAACTGAAATTAACATCAAGGTTATTGGCTACTACTTTGAAAAATACACTCTGTTTCGTGTAAGGAGCTGTGGCAATAATTTCCTTTTTTCCATTATATTTTCTTACCAGAATGATAGTTGATTTATTCTTCATCAAAGTAAAATAATTGTCGTTAGTTCGATAAATGATCAGGCCAGCCCGCTCATTTTCTTTGGACGTTTTGAAGGACATTTTGGTTAAGGCAGAAAACTGATGGTGCTTAATCTTTTGAACAATCATCGCGGGATTTACGAGGCTATCTACCACTTCGGGAGATGTTGAGAGTTCTAACCGTCCATTTTTAAGGTTAAAGAATTTCTTAAAAGGTGTTCTGATGAAATGCCACTTTAATGCAAGACTATCTGTGTCAAACTGGTCACGGTTTACTTCGGGTTCAAATGGCGACCATGGAAGATTAGGTCGCTCTTGCGTTGACAGAACTTTTCCGTGGTCTGGATTAAATAAAGGCGTACCCTCTTCAAATTTAACTTTGCAAAGAAACGTTTCCCGCGACAGCGGCACTTCTCCGTTAACTACTCTTTTACCTAGCACGGTGGCCCACCACTCGCCATTTTGGATTTGCACGAGATCGCCATGACCAACTGCCTGAATGGGATAATCCTCGCCCAAGTGGCGATGCGATAATACCGGATTAATCTTATCAGGAATGAACGGTCCCCACACCGAATTACTATGATGAGCAGAAACGGCATGGTACTTATCCGTTCCGCCTTCCGCTACAATTAATAAGTATTTACCATCAATTTTATATAAGTGTGGCGCTTCTGTGTAGGTTGCATTGGCGGCATGTCCATAGGTTAACATTTTTCGCTCACCAACGAGCTTCTTTTGGTTTAAATCCAATTCCTGCATCCAGATGGCGCATTGTTTGGGCCATGAGCCTTTAAAATGCCAGGTGTTCCCCGTATAGTAGCATTTGCCGTCGTCATCCCAGAATAGCGAAGGGTCTATGCCCGGAGCATCTTTTAACCAAACAGGATCAGACCAGGGCCCTGCGGGATTTTTCGCAGTTATGTAGAAATTACCTCCACAATCATTACACGTGGTGATTAGATAAAAAAGTCCGTTGTGATGACGTATGGTCACCGCCCAAATTCCGTTTTTGTCCTTCATTCTGCTAAAGTCCAATTGACTGGGGCGGCTAATACCATGTCCAATCAATTTCCAGTTCACCAGATCTTTACTGTGATAAACCGGGATTCCAGGGTACCAGACAAAGAAGAAGTTGCCAGATAATAGTCATCCCCCACTCTGCAAATAGAAGGATCGGGACTAAAGCCCGGTAATATTGGATTTTGAAAATTAACTAGCGAATTTTGCGCTTTTGCAAGTATGCTCAGGCAGGTCAATACAAGAATCAGAGCTTTTTTCAATGTGCTATATCTCTTCATTCGTTCTTTTGATTAGAAAACATAAAGAATCTGCTAGTTTTCATCACGCATTCAAATTCTCCAGCTCCTTTTGGTTAATTAATGCTTTTTCCAATGAATGTTTCTTCCACTGTGCCATACGGAAGTTGCCTTCCATCCAAACTTATAAGTATCCTATCAAGTATCACCCCTGGGTCTACCATATATATTGATAGTTTGTGTTTCCCGGGTTTTAATTGAGGAATAAAAACAGATTTGATAGCATAGTTTCGCAAAACATTTTCCTTCCATTCCTGGCTGCGGCCAACTGTTTTAAAATTTAAGATACTGATCGGCCCGTCATCAACTCTCACAGCATAGCGCATCTCATACTGATTGCTTAAAGGATGGGTAGGAATGGTATAAACATTAATCTTTGCGTCGGCAGAATTAAAGTTATAGAAGTTATACTCGAGGGATGGATTTTTCAGGATCTGGCCTTCTTCTGTTTCCGCTTTTGCTGATAAAGGAAATGCCTCTACCCATTGTCTGCCAGCAGCTGTTGCATCCAAAACCATCCACTTTTTACCGGCAGTATTGTTTGCTTTGTTGAAGCTAGATGCATTTATGGCAATATGCCCATCAGACTCTATAAATCCTTCGAAATCTTTTAATTCGTTTACCTCTGTATTATCTGCGGTAACATCTATCCTGTATTCCGTATTTCCGCCTTTTATCATTATAAAACCCGATGCCAGTTGGGCCGGCGCTTTACTCCAATCCACGTCTACCCAAAGGCGCTCTTCTCCTAACGAACTCTTGGTTGAAAGGTGACCACCCGACTTGCCGACTTTAATCCATGGAGCGGATGGAACAAGCTGGTAAGAAATGGAGGTATCGCTAGTTAGATAGAGATCAACAAAATATTTCTTCTTCAAATACCTGTTAAACGCCGGTAAGTTCTGTTGCAGGCTGGCACCTTTGCTTCCTTCTACCTTCGCAACGAATAAAAAAGGCATCTCCATCTTGCTTACATTTATCTTGGGTTTCGCGTAAACTGGCAAATCTCTTGGCCTCATAGACATCATCCATCTCCATTTTCCACCAGCCAGCTCATTGTTGTAAAAATCAGTTTCTTTAAGAATCTCATAATAGCTTCGCGTAGCAAGGTCAATATATTTTTTGGCAGATGCCCGACCCTGAAGCGAGTACAAATAGGCTTTGTCGCGATATAAGAATTTCTTGTTAATGTGGGAGGCCCCTTTTACCGGGTATTCTACTAACTCATAAAATGCATCTTCTAGTGATGGACTAAAGGCTGGCTTAAGAGCTTGCACTTGCTTCTCCAGTTGATCGTATCGCTCTATTCGCTCTTGGGCTTCGTCTCCGTATCTATCGTTCAGGTAGTCGGTATATTTTACCGCAGTAGTCGGTTCTGTTTGGCTCCAGCCCATAAATTCCGGTCTGCGTTCAAAAGCAAGGTCAAAATAGGTACGTAGAACTTGCGCAACTTCCTTTCCCTTATTCTGACCAAAGATTTCACCAGCCCAATTTTGAAGATGTTTAGCTGTATAATCAGGAGATTTAAAGGGCTCTACGTTGTAGGCCATATCCAAAAAAAGCTGGGTATTGTATTCTATGGGCTTAATATCCCCAACGTTTAGCACCCATATTGTTTTAGCACCCATTTCATGAGCCTTGGTCATTTCCTCCCTCATCAAAGCGGGATTGGCACTCGGGAGCCATAGATAGTCGTGAGGCCGCCCCCAGTAAGAGGCATGGTAGTAAACACCCGAACCACCTTTTCGTTTCCTTTCCTCGGGAGTTGGCAGCCTATGGATATAACCGTAATTATCGTCGGGCCAGTTCAGGGTGATGTCGTTCGGTACTTTCAGTCCGGCCTCATAGATGTCCAGTACTTCTTTGTATATCGACAAGGCTTGAGGAACCTTTTCGATATCCGTGTTAATAGATTTGGTTAATAGATTTCGCTGGTCTGAAAAGATTTGTTCAACCAGAGGCACAGCCTCCTCAGTTGTTTTAACACCCTCCATAGCCCCATCATGTATTCCACGCATGCCCATTGTGTAAATAACATCATTGCCTTTACTTTCTTTTACCCTACTTTCCCAGTAGTTTAAGATATTAGCCTTGTTTGTCTTATAATTGAAAGGCCCCCAGGCTTTTGAATTCCATTCATCCACGTTATTTCGCAACATAGGCTCGGCATGAGATGAGCTCACCACGATTTCGTAATCGGCAGCAACGTTTTTATTCTCCGGATAATGATAAAAGGCTTTCGTACTTTCGTGCATTGCAGGCCAGATCAGGTTCGCTTTCAAACGCAAGAGCAATTCGAAAATCTGCGCATACGTTTTCGGACCTATGTCTCTCGCCCCGTAGGGATCAAAAGTTTTAGCTGCCCAGGGCTGTAAGCCCCAGTCTTCATCGTTAAGAAATATTCCACGGAACTTAACACTAGGTTCTTTAGAGACAAGGTTGCTGACATTCAAAACAAGCTCGCTTTTCTTAACAGGATTAACATCAGCCCACCAGTACCATGGCGAAACTCCTATTTTTTCAGAAATACCAAAGACTCCGTAAGCTGTTCCGCGCAAATCGCTACCTGCTATGATCAGTATGTTTTTGATTTTCTGATTTCGTTTCCCACTGACAACTTCATATCCAAAACATTCCCATTTATTTGATAGGCTTTGTGGTAGAAACTTACTTGTCTTCCTGATCAATTCTGATTGAACGGTGCCTATAACGATAACATTTCCGCTTGCCTGATTAAGATCAGTGAACACCTTGGGCATATATCCGCTGACTATTTGAATATCCTTTGCAAGCAGGTACGCAGCGATCGAATCGAGCTTCCTATTATCTTTGGCATATACAATTGAAACCTTTGTATCAGAAGTAACGAGCTTAAAATCTGCCGCATGCAGGCTGTATGACATTGCAAAAAATGCGATTAGCGAAATGAGTGCAGCTTTTCTGTTGGAATTTATTTTTAATATCATTTCTAGTGTTGCTGAAAGTGAATCGTTTAGGGTGCTATCGACACCTTATCAAGGGAGACTACATTGCCTGTACTGCCGTACATGTTCTTTCTTTTGTCGTACCAATTGCCATGCTCTCCTTTCACAGTTACGGTTAATACATAATCGTCTTTCTTCAAAACAGGGGTGATATATTTTAGAGATGCAATGGGATACTTGCAATACATATCTACAAGACCGGAAAAAACAATGCTTCCTTTTTTAGTTCTGAGAACAATATCTGCATGGCCTCCATCGGGTCGGGATAATCCATAAAGCGCAATCTGGCGGCCATTGAATGACAGAGAGAAACTATCATCTTTTTTATCGGAACTACTGAGTGACAAACTATCCTGAGTATGCTTCCAGTTTCCTGAATAGGAGATTAATTTTTTATTAGTATTATCAATTTCGGTTTTAGGCAGTTCGGTGGGTTTCCATTCGCCGGTAACCATATCGATCATCCACGCATCCAGAAATTTAAGAATGGACATCCTGGTGCCCGAAATCGTTAGAGGCTGCCATACATAAGTTGCGGCAGATTCCTGTTTAGGAAACGCCCAGCGGTCGCCCATATACATAAAGGTCGTGTCTTTAGATCCGCCGATAGGGAGTACAAAAGTGCACTGCGAATTCCAGGTTAATGTTCCCGGCGGGCAAAACATTCCTCTCTTAGTCCATGGCCCTTTAAGTGAAGTAGCTGTATAGTAGTCGTTATCATTACGCTCCCAGCTTGTAAGATGCGAGCCGAGAAAGTAGTAAAGACTGTCTTTCCTGAATAATGTCGGCGATTCGAATCCGGGTATATTGGCTTTATGCACGTGTTCAACGATACTTTTATAATCATCGCTGAGCCTGTAAATGTCTCCGCCGTGAAGCAGCACATAGCCAGCACCGTCCTTATCCTGAAAAGCACCCATATCCCATTTGGGAATAATTGCGCCGTTAAAAAATAATGGTCCGTGATACGTGTAAGGGCCAGTGATATTGTTCGATGTTGCATAACCGACAAACTGGTCGGTATGCGAAAGGTTGTCAACATGCATATACATGATGTATTCTCCTGTGGCAGGACATTTCATTACTTTCGGCCGTTCACCGCGGCGGTTTGGCCCTAACTTGCCACTATCCTGAACAGGCAAGGCAATACTTTCAAATCTCCAGCTGTATAAATCGGTGGAGGAATAGCAACTGAAGCCTGTAAAAGCGTTGCTGGTATCGGACTGGCGTTCTCCAAAAAGATAATATCTACCGTTGTCTTTAATGATATTTGCTCCATGCGCACTAACAGATTTTCCGCGGTTATCAAACCATGGAACACCAGAGTAAATTCCTTCATACACTCTTTTTTTCTGTGCGTTTGCAATCAAGGGCAAGAAAAGCATTATGGGCAGTATCCTTTTAGCAAAAAAATTCATCATAAAAATTATATATAAAGGCAACAATAGTGTAAAGGTCAGACATCCACTGAAGGCATTTCCTTTAATCAAATAAAGGGCGTCCCCGGTCTCCCCGGGGCACCCTCTCCAAACTAACCCGTAGGTTATTGTTTTGCTGGCTATATTCCTCATCTTGCGGCAAGCCGCCATATTCTATTACGTGTTTTAATAGATTTTTCTATGGACTTGAACAGTGGAATATTCAGGGCTTTATCAATATTTTATCTATAGAAACTACATTACCAATACTGCCGAATAGATTTTTTCGTTTGTCGGACCAGTTACCATGCTCCCCTTTTACCCTGACGGTCAATGTATATTTCCCTTTCCGCATAACGGGAGTTATGTACTCGAGAGAGGAAATCGGATACTTGCAATACATATCCACAAGGGCAGAAAGAAGGAGTTTTCCTTTTTTATCCCTAAGATCAATCTCTGCGTACCCTCCATCCGGCCGGGATAAACCGTAGAGCGCAAGCTGACGCCCCTTGAACTTCAGAGAGAAACTATCATTTTTGATATCTGAACTACTCAGTGACAGGCTATCACTGATATGTTTCCAGTTACCTGAGTACGTTATCCGATTCTGCTCAGCATTTTCAATTAGTTTGTCAGGTAATTCAACTGGTTTAGATTCTCCTGTAACCATGTCGATTTTCCATGCATCAAGGAACTTAGGAATGGAAATACTTGTGTCTGATATCATTAAAGGCTGCCAAACATAAGTTGCCGCGGATTCCTGTTTAGGAAATGCCCAGCGATCGCCCATATACATAAAGGTCGTGTCTTTCGATCCGCCGATAGGGAGCACGAAAGTGCATTGCGAATTCCAGGTTAATGTACCCGGAGGGCAAAACAATCCTCGTTTCGTCCAGGGTCCCTTAAGTGAAGTTGCTGTATAATAGTCGTTATCATTACGTTCCCAGCTTGTAAGGTGCGAGCCGAGAAAATAGTAGATGTTGTCTTTCCTGAATAGTGTGGGTGATTCGAATCCTGGAATATTGGCTTTATGAACGTGTTCAACAATGCTCTTATAATCATCATTCAGCCTGTAAATGTCTCTCCCGTGAAGCAGCACATAGCCGGCACCGTCGCTATCCTGAAACGTACCCATATCCCACTTTTTGATGGACTTCCCTTCAAAAAGCAGAGGTCCGCGGAAGGTATAAGGGCCAGTAATAGAATTAGATGTTGCATAGCCTAAAAACTGGTCGACATATCCAAGCGTGTCGACATGCATGTACATAATAAACTCGCCCGTCTTAGGACATTTCATTACTTTCGGTCGCTCTCCAACCCGGTTAGGGCCAAGCTTTCCGGATTGCTGGACAGGAAGGGCTATACTCTCAAACTTCCAGTTGGATAGGTCTTTAGACGAGTAGCAGGTAAAACCGGCGAATGCATTACTGGTATCAGAGTGCTTTTCGCCGAAAAGGTAAAAGGTATCCCCCTCTTTAACGATATTAGCACCGTGAGCACTCACGGGTTTTCCCCGGTCGTCGAACCAGGGCGTACCCGAGTAAATAGCCTTGTAAACTCCACGTTTCTGTGCATTTGCGACAAAGGGCAAAACTAAAAGCACCACTACCAGTACCCTTCCAACCAATTTATTCATCGTATATCTTTTTATCAATTAGTAAAAATTGCAAGCAATATTCCGCAAAAGCATCCCGCTATTGGAAATAGAGAGCGTCCCCGGTTGCCCGGGCCTCTCTCCAAACTAACCCATCGGATTAATTGTATCGCTATATCGCTATTATATCCGTCCTACATAGAAGTCATCATCAACCGCAATCTATTGAATGCGACTGGCTATTTAAAGACAAGGAGAGATGAACTCCATCTCTCCATTCATTGTCTGCTATATGTATGTCACTCTTTTGAAAAACCGATCAATTAGGGTAACCCGGATTTTGTTCCAGCTTTGCGCCCCTGTTTCTTTCAATTTCAGAGAACGGTATCGGCCATAGATTGTAGGTCTGCAAGGCAGAAGGAGCGTAAAGAGGATTACACTTTTTAACCCTGTCGAACCATTTACCCATACGCATAATGGTAAACATTCTTTTTTCTTCCACACCAAACTCCCGCATTCTTTCATCCAATATTAAATCGATATCCACGCTGCCTGCTGCCACCGGCGAAGCATTGGAACGAGCCCTCACTATATTAATATCGGCTGCGGCCAGCCCGGTATTACTTAATCCCAAATAGGCTTCTGCCCTCAACAAATAGGTTTCTGCCAGTCTGAATAAATATTCATCCCGGTAGGTACCGGCAGCCACTCCCTTCAATTGAAAGGGGAACGCTTTTGCCGGATCGAGCAAATTTGCCGGAGGATTGAAAGGCTCGAAGCATTTTGTTTGATAAGGATACATGGCCCGGTTATACGTATCGCCTGAGACCAAGGGAGCGCCATTGAACCCTCTTGCTCCTGCGGGGATATTGTGAAAATCAATCTCAGTGCCCACAGGGTAAAGCGGATTGCCTGCTGCTGTTACTTTAAATTTTCGTACAAGGTTGTGATTGGCATTTCTTATATCATTGTCAAAATCGGGTGTAGCGCCAGTACCCTGATACTGATAGGCTGAGTGCACAAAATACATTGAAGGCGCCAGGAAACCTACCCCACGCCCCCCGCTTGAATAATCAGCAGCAGGCCAATTGACTGCCTGTCTTGTTGTGGTACCGCCGGCAGGAAGTCGCACGTCCCGAATTAATGGTGCATGTACCCTTTCCAATACATACAGACTGGGGAATGGAAAGCTGCTAGGTGTAGAAGAGCCATCGCCCCCGGGCACATCCGTTTCTATTTGTATCACCAGGATGCCCTCCCTGTTACCTGCTGATTTACGGTTCTGGTTACCACGACGGAACAGATCCCAATAAACATCGCCCGGCGTTTCTGTTCTGCGTGTGCCAAAGCGGGCTGTCATCAAATCCGTCGCGGGATCATCGATCACTATGGTAGCTGCATCTACTGCTTTTTGATATTGACCATCGGCTATATAGACTTCCGATAGCAGGTGCTGTGCTGCAAGGTTTGACACTTCACCGTCTCTTACTGCAGTAATGCCCGGCAAATTAGCAGCTGAAAACACCAAATCATCAATCACCTGCGCATAAACTTCTTTTCTGCTTGCGCGAACATAATTGGTTTTGGGCTCAATCACTTCCTCCAGTTCCAGAGGCACTCCACCAAATAAATGAGCCAGGCTTCTGTAGGCAAAGGCACGAAAAAAGCGCGCACGGGCTTCAAACAGTTTTTTATCGTTATCCGAAAGCTGTGATTTGGGTATGCGACTGATAATTGTATTGGCTTCCGCTACCATTTTGTACCATGCGTTCCAGTGTTTATTGGTAAAGGCATTTACAGGATTGTACTCACCTGAAAGATTGGGAGGGTTACCGGTTGGAACAAACAAAGCCACGTCCGTCCTATAGTGGTAATCCCATGGATCATTCTCATTTGCGGTATATAGCTCTGTCCGTAGCAACCTGTAGAGGTTATTGGTCGACGCATCGAAATCAGCTGCTGTCTGATACGCATTAGAGGAGCTTAGAAAATCTAGCGGTGTTTCCTTCAAAAAATCTTTTTTGCAACCTATTCCCACGATCAGGGTAAGGATAAGCATAAGTAATATTGACTTCTTCATCTCAAATATTTTTTACAGAATGTGTGATAATTTTAGTAGGTAATTTGCAGGCCAGCGGAGAAAGCTCTCATCACAGGCCTTCCTCCAATGTCGAATCCTTGACCTGTCTCGGGGTCCCATCCCTCCCACTTCGTCCAGGTAGCAAGGTTTTTGCCGCTTACAAATACATTCACTGCCTGGGCCTTTATCTTTTCAAGGACTTTAGCAGGCAGGTTATAACCCAGCGATACATCCTGTAGTCTTACAAAGTTTCTGCTTTGATACAGGTTAGGCGACACTTTCGAACGATTGCCATCAACAAGAAAAGGGTATTTGCCATTAGGATTCCGTGGCGACCAATAATCTACATCACTAAAGTCATTATCGCGAATGCTATTGTCGTCGCGGAAAAAACTTCTGGTATTATTACCCAGATATCCATCTTTTCCGCCCTGTGCGCTGTTAAGTAGAAAGCTCAGCGCAAATCCTTTATAACTCACCGTATTGAACAAACTCATTCTGTATTTAGGTTCCGACTGGCCAAGAAATACCCGGTCATCGGGAGTAATATCACCATCGTTATTTTGGTCCACCACCCTTAAGCTACCTGTTTGAAAACCGGCCATAGGAGTTTCATTCAACTGGTAAATGGGACCGGCCTGGTAGTTGAAAATGGTTCCAATTGGTCTACCCATGAATAACCCGTCTGAGACCAGGTCATCTTCCTTACCATCTCCATCGGCATCGATGCCCGTAAGAGTATTAATCCTGTTTTTATTTGTCCAGAAATTATAAGTAGCCGACCAATTAAATTCTTTCTTTTTAACTACCTGGTAAGTCAATGTAGCTTCGAAACCTGTATTACTAATCTTGCCCAGGTTGGTTTGAATGCTGCTAAAACCTGTAATAGAAGGTACGGTCACGGCAAACAGCAGATCGCGCGTATTGTTTTTGTAATATTCCAGCGTTCCGTTCAGGCGGTTATCCATTAATCCAAAATCAATACCCAGGTTTAAGCCCTCGGTACGCTCCCATTTCAGATTAGGATTTGGCAATGAAGCCACCTGCTGTCCAAATGCCGTACTGCCCCCATCGCCAAACACGTAGGAAGAGTTTGTTGTTACTCTTGCCAATGAACTATAACGCGGGGTTTGGTTCCCGATGGATCCATAAGTGGCCCTGAGCTTTAGCAAATTCATTGGAGTGTTTTGCATAAAAGGTTCCGAAGAAATGACCCAGCCCAATCCTACAGAAGGAAACAATGCATATTTAGAATTTTCAGCAAAGCCGGAAAACCCATCCCTGCGCAAAGTGGCCGTTAGTAAATATTTATCGTTGTACTTGTAGTTCAACCTTCCCATCTGATAATTCAGGGCTTCGGTCCATGCGTCGGTTGTGATATCCCTGGTGCTGGCACCTTGTATGTTATTCCAGCTAAGATTGAGCCTGCTGAATCCAACGCCATTGGAAAAAGTCCTGCTGTACTTCTTTTCTACGGCGCCATATACCCCGGTTACAGTAATGTCGTGTTTCCCTAACTGCTTGGTATAAGTAAGAATATTATCCAGCGTATAATCATAATACTCGCCATTATCTTTAAAGGCCCGGCCGGTGAAACCTCCATCATATTTGCTGGCAAAATAGTTTTGGTCGTTTGTCAGGTTGTTTCCAAAGTTCAGCCTGTAGTTCAAGCCTTTAATAAACGGAATATCAAGGTCGGAGTAAATATTGGCGAAGTAATATTGATGCCGCTCTCTATCGTCCACATAATAAGTACGAAACGGGTTGAAGGTAACGGTGTTGGTAGGACTGGGAATAAGTTCGCCCTTAGCATCGAATGGAACGAGCAGAGGCGCATGTCGCACTATTTCGCTCATGGTAGGCTCTGCCCCATCCTGGTTTACAAACGATCCGGAAGATATTAGGCCAATTTTCCAAAATTTGACTGGCTTTATTTCAAGGTTTGCCCGAAGAGTTTTCCGTTTAAACAAATCGTTTGCTATAAAATTCTGTTGATCCGCCGTGCTGCCCGACAACAGATAGCTCACATTTTCAGTGCCGCCAGAAATGCTCAGGTTATTTTCCATGATTGAGCCTGAATTTGTAGCATTTTCCCACCAGTTATAATCATTTGTAAGCAGATTACCCGACCCATCGCGCATGGAAGCATCCACTCTGGCAGCCAGGTTAAAAGCCGGGTTCGGCTGTGTGTAATCCGGGCCCGTATAAGCTTGTCTCCAAAATGCATCTGTAACCCTTTGCAAATACTCTTCGCGGTTCAGCGGTCTAAGATTAACAGTGGGCTGCTGGGTCGAGTACGAACCTGAATATGCAATCCGCGGCTTTTGGCCTGCGCGTCCTTTCCTCGACGTAATCAGGATAACACCATTAGCGCCCTGCGCTCCGTAAACTGCGGTCGAACTGGCATCTTTCAACACATCAACAGAGGCAATGTCGTCGGGGTTGATAGACGATAATGAGCCGCTATATTGTATCCCATCCAGGATAACCAAAACTGATTTATTACCGCCCAACGTAACTTGTCCTCTAATGGCAATAGGCGGCGTACCACCTGCCCTATTTGACACGCCAACGTTTAGCCCGGGTGCTGTACCCTGCAACAGTTGCGCCATATTGGTATTGGGCGAATTCTTCATGGCCTCAAGATTCACTGTTGCCACAGAGCCGGTCACGTCAGCTCTTTTCTGAGTACCATATCCTACTACTACTACTTCACTCAAATGTTGGGAAGAAGGTTGCAATTTTACATTTATTGAGGTACGGCCATTGACAGGTATTTCTTGTGCATCGTAACCCAGATAAGTAATTACTAAAACCGCATTATCAGGAACATTCATACTGAACACTCCATTTATATCTGTTGTGGTTCCCTCATTTGCGCCTTTAATTTTTACGGTTGCACCAATTATTGGTTGATCTATTTCGTCCACAATTTTTCCTGTTAATTTGACATCGCTCACAGATGTGCCAACAGGTATAATTGCGATAAGATCATTTTGCAACCTTTGATAAGTAAAGGATGTTCCATCCAAAAGCTGATCAAGCACCACTAATGCATCCTGATCCTCCACACTTATATTAATACTTTTCTCAGCGGGAATCTTTCTTTCGCTAAACACAAAGCGGTAGCTTGTTTTCTTTTCAATCACTGCAAGTACCTTTTTAAACGTAGCTGATTTTAGGCTCAGAGTAACTTTTGTCTGGGAATATCCTGCTGCCAGCACTTGAAAGTTCAATACCAAAATCAGTGCAATCGTTAATTTCATTATAATAATTGGTTTGCTGAGGCACAAGAAGCCTGTAACACCTGTATGGTGTTTAAAAAATTTCATAACTTTACTTAGTTAAAGGATGATCGAATGCAGACTCCCGTCCAAAGCAGTCTGCGTTAATTGTAATAAGTCGTCTTTGAATTACGGGGATTCAATCCCCGTTTTTTTTTAATCGGGTACTATTCTATTCTCATATCTTATCAGGTTTTTTATTTGGTTATTGGATGACTATTTTATTGTCTTCGATTTCATAAGCAAATGGTTCTACAATGCTTAGCGCTTTTAAAATACTTGCAACCGACTCTTTTTCAAAAGTTCCGGTAAATTTTAACTCTTTTAAGTTCTCATTTTTAAAATGTATTTGAACATCATAAGCCCTTTCAAGTCGTTTTGAGAGCTCAGAAAATGTCTCTTCGCGAAAAGCAAGCTTGTTATATACCCAGGATGTTTCTACTACCGTGGTATCATTTTTCTGAACATGAGCAACCTGAGTCAAAAGATCATTATATAACCTCGGGTCTTTCCTGTCCTTATGAGAATTAATATTGCTTACAATAAGCTTTTCGGATGGTTTAAGGATTATCCTGTCGGATGGTCTGTCTTTCAATGTCACTTCGACACTGCCTCTTATCAAGCTTGTTTCACTGAATCTGTCGCCTGGATAGGATTTGACGTTAAAAGCGGTACCCAATACCCTGACATCCATTTTTGATGTGTGAATGATGAAAGGATGATTTCGATCCTTAGAAACATCAAAAAATGCTTCGCCGATTAGAGTGACTTCCCGATTTTCCCCGGTGAATTGTTTGGGATATACAAGCCTACTGTCTGAATTTAATGTAACGCGGGTCCCATCACTTAGTGTAATGCTTTTTTTGGCAGCACGTTTAGTATAGGTTAGCAGACTGACAGATGAGTTTGATTGACTTACGAATGAGTCTTTCTGGTGCAGTACAAAAGTAATTACTGATATTATAATCAGCGTTGCGGCAACCGCAATCTTCCAATAAAAAGCACTTTTATCACCTTTATTTGACTGAATTCCTGACTCTTGTTGCCGGTGTATTTTTTGCTGGATCTTCTTAAATACGGCCTCGTCCGATGAATGGTCGGTATGATTTTTAAACAGATAGAGTTTCAACAACTCATATCTCTCTTTAAGCAATTTATCCTGAATGAGCATTTTCAATTCGCTTGCCTCATCGGAAGTAAGCTCATCAATAAATTCCTTTGTTACTAATTCTATTAATCTATCCTGCGGCATGGTTAGTTTATACCTTATACAGACAGGACAATCTTTTTGAAAGAATTACTTACAGGTTTATAAAAAAAAATAAAAAAAAGTTATTGCTATAGCCGATGCGATATCTCTGACTATAGCGGTGGGGGTAGGTTCCTGATAGTTAAGCATCAGCGCATTGAGCCTATTCATAGCCCTATATATCTGAGTGTGAACGGTTCTAACTGAAACATTCAACACTTCTGCCACTTCTCCGCACTTCATTCCATCTTCCTTAACTAGCTTAAAAATAATTCTGCATTGATTTGGAAGCGAATTTACCGCCTTATCTAATTGCATCATCAGCTCCTTCCGCTCGAGTTCTTCGTCTGGTCTATAAGTATTAGGGAGTTCAGTTACCTCATCGTCAATCGACACCAATTGCATGTGACTGCTCTTTTTCCAATGGTTTAAAGCCTTATTCTTAATACTGATAAGCATATAAACCTCGGGCTTCAGAACATGACCCAGCTTATTCCGGTTTAACCATACATCAACAAAGACATCAGATACAATTTCTTCAGCAGTTTCTTTATCATGAATATACTGCCGGCAAAACTTGATACATTTGGCATTAATCAAATAAAATAACTGTTCAAACGCCTTTGAATCACTATTAAAAACTACCTCTCTCCAATAGTCTAATATTTGGTTATTACTATTCACTTATGGAATTTAAATTACTAATATACACCTATCACAGTTCCAACCTTTACTGACAGTAATTCCATCCTCGCGGTCGATCTATATAGTTTTGGTAACCAGTAACAACTCACCTATTTACTGCCAGGTTATAATTTACTAATGTAACAATTATGTTGGAAATAAAAAAATCGTTGGGTAGCGAAGGCACCCGGGTGACTTAAACGTCAATTTAATACTTTAAAAAATTCGCAGGGTCTATTGTGGATCTAATGTTTATAACAGCGTTAGAATGTTCTAGTGGGCCCGTATCGCTTCAGAACCGATTATATTTCGGAGCAATAACGGATTCAAGAGTTGAGATATTCGAACTTCGAACAAGAAGCCGGCAAGTACTACTCTATCCCCCACGCAAAAAATTACAACTCCGGTTAATCAAAAATTTGCCAAGGTTTGGACTTGTAGTTCATACTTCTTGTAGTTCATACATTAAGGTTTATACCAAAGGCTGTATGAGACAGATTAAAAAATTAACCACAGATAAAGCATAGATAAGGTATATATAAAGTATAGTTATAGTATATATAAAGTAACCTTTAATAAATATACTTTATCAATATATTTATTAAATATCGAGAGTAATTTTATAAATAAGACGATTAATCTATTCCCTACTATAGCTATACTAAAAGGTGATATTGAAATGGCATGCCAATTACTCCCTCGGTAGTTAATCCGGTAAAGTATGCAGGTTCGGCTAAGAAGTGGCGGTTGGCTGAACCGTCAGCTGGAAAAGATTTAAGTCTGTGATGTCACTATTTATCTTTTTTTTTATCTATTTAGTCAGATATTGATAAAATAAGCCCAATTAAGAGCAGTGTAGTGTTCGCAGCTCATACCTTCGCTCTTTTTCCTTAAATTTAGAACTAATCTTATTCCGCTTTATTGATGGACTTCATTCCGTTTAGATTTTATCCTATGATTTTCCTTTTGAAAATCATGATTCCATTGTCGGCTCTGGCTGATCAACCGGAGTTAAAGCTTTTAAACCTTTCGAGAGAACAAGGACTATCAAACAGCACCGTCTTTTCCATTTATCAGGATTCATATGCCTTTATGTGGTTCGGAACAGGAGACGGGCTTAACAGATACGATGGAGCGGAAATGCAGATATATCAAAACGATTCGAGAGCCGATCATACTATCAGTGATAATTATGTGAAATACATCTTTGAAGACAGCGACAGAAACTTATGGGTGGGAACAACAAATGGCCTGAATTTATTCGACAGGAAGCTGGGCAGATTTAAAAGATATTTCTTTAACTCTACCGGAAAACCAGCGAATTCAGGAAATGATATCAGTTGTATATTGGAGGATACCGAAAAGACTTTATGGATCGGCACTCATGGGGCGGGACTGGCTATACTGGATAAGAAAACGGGTAAACTGCGTTCGATCGGAACAGAATATAAAACTAAATCATTACTCAAGTTTAGTCACATCAACCACCTGTTCGAAGACAACAACCGCAACTTATGGATTGCGACCAACCAGGGCATCGCGATATTGAACATTCAAAAAAAAGAATTTAAAAGCCTGATTTTTCCCGGAAAGTCGCGGGTAGACGTGCGAACAATCCGCGAAGACAGCAAGGGGAACAAATGGATGGCCACCGAAGGGCACGGCATTTTAGTGTACTCTCCCGCTTCCGGAAAATTTCATAACTATTATCATCAGGAGAAACAAGGTTCGAGCCTTGGAAGCAATCTGGTGAGGACCATGATAATCGACAATAAAGGAAAAGTATGGTCGGGATGTGTCACAGGAGGCCTTAATTTATTTAATTCAAAAACGAATTCATTTTACCGTTATATCTCAGACCGTACGGTTTCCGCTCTATTTCAGGATAACCAGGGAAATCTCTGGGCAGGAACTCACCGGGGTGGAGTCTATTTATATGCACCAAATGCTCAAAAGTTTAATATTGTTCAGAAAGAAACCTCCCCTCATATACTCAGCAATAATGATGTACGAGCTTTTTTTGAAGACAAAAAGGGAAATATTTGGATCGGTACCGACGGAGGCGGTGTGTGCAAATATAATTTAGAGACGAAGGCAGCAACAAAATTCAGGCACAGAACTACAGATCGAAATTCATTGGGAAGCGATTTTATTCTGGATATTGTTGAAGATAGGAACTCAAATATTTGGATTTCTTCCTGGGGAGGCGGAATTAGTTTTTATAATGAAAAAAACGGCAAGTTTACGCACTACATAAACCGTCTCCGCGATAGCTCTACTATCAGCTCCAATTATGTCCACAAAATGATTCCGGATGAAAAAGGGAATTTCTGGGTTGGAACTTATTTTGGCGGTCTAAACTACTTAAATACCACCTCTACTAAATTTGTCAGGATTACATCCAACAGGAATAAGCCAACAGCGATGTGGGGCAACAATGTGATTTCGATGTGTGAGGATGCAAAAAGCGGAAATCTATGGATCGGTACAGATGATGCGGGGCTGAACTATTTCGACAAATCCTCTCACACCGCTAAACACTATTTCGTAAATGAATCAGGAGCACGGGAGATACGCATAATTTTCAAAGACCGGAAAAACAGGATCTGGGTGGGTGCGAAAGGCATATATCTATACAACAGAAAAAAAGACAAATTTGAACGCTACACCAAAGCGCCCTCCCTCAATACAGATTTCATTAAAGGTATTCTGGAGGACGACGATGGACTTTTGTGGATTTCTACATTGAATGGAATTGTTAGCTTAAATCCGGAAAGAGGAACCACCAGGCGCTTCAATAACTCGGATGGCTTGCAAAGTCTGGAATTTGAAGCGAATGCAGTGTTAAAAACCCGTAATGGGGAAATGTATTTTGGAGGTATTAATGGCTACAACTACTTTCATCCGGAGAAGATTCCGACAAACAACTTTATCCCGCCTGTTTATTTTACGGGGCTATCTATTTTCAACAAAAAGGCTATCCCGTTAGCGGATGATTCACCATTAAAGGAAGACCTTCCGTTTGTTTCCAAGATCAATCTCAACTATAAACAATCTTCCTTTTCGGTAAATTACGCAGCTTTAAATTATACTTCTCCTAATAATAATCTGTACGCCTATAAGTTGGAAGGATTTGACAAAGATTGGACCTACGTAGGAAATACCACCAAAGCATCTTATACAAACCTCGACCCGGGTGAATATATTCTGAAAGTTAAGGCGGCAAATAACGACGGTATCTGGAGCAGGAAAATTGCAAGCCTCGCTATCACAATAACTCCGCCGTTCTGGCAAAGGTTTTGGTTCCAGCTGCTTACAGGGGCATTGATCATCAGCATAATTTATTATATTCTTTCATTAAAAAGAAAACTAGAGCTAGAAAAACTGGAAGAAAAGAAAAAGGACGAGATACATCAGGTGCAACTTGAATTCTTTACTAATATATCTCATGAATTCAGAACGCCACTTGCTTTAATAATGGGTCGGCTAGAAAGACTGGTTAAAGAGAATCATAGCAGCACTCTGCTTCCTCATATTCGTTCTCTCTTTAAAAATTCCGCTTATCTGCTGAATTTACTAAACGAGCTGATGGATTTCAGAAAAGTAGAGTCAGGTGTTTTGCAACTCCACGTATCCAAAGGAAACCTGAGCTCGTTTCTGGACGAGCTCGCGGAAGAATTTATTATCCTGGCACAGGAGAAAAACATACATCTTTCAATAGAAAAACACGAAGAAATATCCGAAGCCTGGTTCGACCGGCAGGTAATGGAAAAAGTGATCACCAATTTAATCCATAACTCAATAAAATATACCGCTCCAGGAGGCGAAATAGGGGTTGAAATTGTTAAAGATTGGTCCGATCTCAAATTTAAAAATCAATTAGTTATCAGAAGCGGGTATAAACCCTTCGAAGCCATAGGGATCCGGGTAAAGGATTCAGGCATCGGGATAACCCGTGATTCGTTAAAATTTCTATTCGAGCGATATTACAGGATAACTGATGCGCATTTAGGCTCGGGCGTTGGTTTGGCCTTTGTAAAGAGTCTGACAATGCTGCACAAAGGCGACATCTGCGTTTCGAGTGAGAAGAACCGGGGTACCGAGATTGTCATTGCTATTCCATGCAGCCTGGACGACTATTCTGAAACAGAAAAGAGAACAGAACAAACCAAAGTCGGTATAGCTAACCTGGAAAGCATTATAGTTGAACCTGAAATTGGAGTATTTGATCAAACACCACTCGCAGAAAAGGAGGACATCAATTCATCTATTCATAAGAGACATATTCTTCTGGTTGAAGATAACCAGGAAATGCGGCTAATGCTGAAAGAATCTTTATCTCCGTATTTCACTGTGTCCGAGGCCTCTAATGGCATTGAAGGATACAAAAAAGTTAAAGAAGAGTTTCCTGAGCTCATTATAAGCGACGTTATGATGGAAGATATGGATGGCATAGAGTTTTGTAAGATAGTTCGGGAAGACGTCGAAACGTCGCACGTCCCCTTTATCATGCTAACTGCCAAAAGTTCCGTGGATTCACAAATTAGCGGAATTGAAACTGGTGCAGACTTCTACTTCCCGAAACCTGTAAGCGTACAACTTCTTCTGCTAACTATTCAGAATATTTTTAATCAAAGGCAAAAGCTTAAGACTCATTATGTGAAAGGTCACCAGACGGAAATGAAAGGACTCGTCCACTCCGTTAAGGAAAGAGAGTTTATGGACAAAGTTCTGGCTATAATCGAAAAGAACATGGAAGATCCGAATTTTGACACCGATTTACTTTGCCGGGAAATCGCAATGAGTAAGACCAATTTATACCATAAGCTAAAAAGCATTACGGGAAATTCAATTTCGGAATTTATCCGCTCTGTAAGGTTAAATAAAGCGAAGGAAATAATGGTGAATGAAGATGTGCTGATAAATGAAGTGATGTTTAAAGTTGGAATTCAAACGCAATCTTATTTCACAAGAGTATTCAAGAACGAATTTGGCGTTACACCCAGACAGTTTTTGCAGGACTTAAAGTCGAAGGCGTAATTTGTATAAAATCAGCTTCCCTGTTTGAGAAAGGAAACTGATTCCAGATTTAATACTATGTAAGGGATAATATTACTCTACTAAAAATGCATCCATAGCCTTTGTTGGCCGGCCATCGTCGCCCCAGGCACTTAAGGGATATCTGCTCCAACTCCTGGCACCTTGCGGCTCCCAATAGATCACTCCAAGGCCTTTGCGATTCGGAACCGCTTTAACCTTCTTCTGAACGGCTACCAACATGTCATAGGTATTCTGGGCTTGTTTGTCCTCCCCTCCTACTTCGACCACCATTACTTCTTTTCCGTAGCGCGATGCAAGATTATTCATATTAGCCGCCAAATCATCGATAGACAAGGTATAATCAGGCTTACCATCCAACCACCAGGGGTAATATGACAGCCCAATCACGTCGTATTTAGCACCATGCTTGCGAGCATTGTCGAACCAGCTGACAAATCGGGCACTATCATTGCCACGGTCTAGATGCAGGATGACCTTTGACTTAGGGCTAACAGCTTTTATTGCGTCGTAACCTTTGTTTATTAGCTGCGCTAGCTGAGGCCAGTTTTTCGTACTTCCTTCCGGGTAAATCATTCCTCCTGGGGTCTCGTTACCCACCTGTACCCATTCTGGTGTTACTCCTGCTTTTTTGATCGCCTTCATTACATCATAGGTATAATCGTAAACATCTTTCAGAAGTGTCGGAAAGTCATGACCCTCCCATGCAGCTGGTTTTTTCTGCTTACCCGGATCAGCCCAGGTATCACTATAATGAAAATTTATCATTACCCGCATACCCCACTGTTTTGCACGAACAGCCATTGCAACAGTTTCTTCCTTGCTGTTATGCCCGCTGCTTCGACTATCGCTGGGATTTACCCAGGTTCGCAGCCGGATAGTGTTGATACCGTGGTCCTTCAAAATCTTAAAACAGTCCTGCTCGGTACCATCATCACCGTAAAACTTGTAACCGGTAGCTTCCATCTGCTGAAGCCATCCGATGTCAGCACCCTTGGCGAATGCGCGAGAATTTGTTTTGCTCCCTTTAATGCTGCTGCAAGATGCCAGAAGCACTAACATAACTAATAGTAAAAAATTTCTATGTCTCATCGAATCTATATTATCTATTAAGCCTGTTTAGGCTTATTTAGAAGTGAGTTTTAATTCTCCACCCTTCAACCCTTTTCCGTCAACCTTAAGCTTAATATCGCCCGCCTCTGTTTTAGACTGCACCAAAACCACAAGTTTTCCGCTAAATAGCTTCATAGTTGGCAGATGGAACTGTTCCAGAGAGGTGGCATCCCCGTTACAGGCTGCCCGGTAAGTACCAGC
This sequence comes from uncultured Pedobacter sp., assembly GCA_966210515.1. Lineage (GTDB taxonomy): Bacteria > Bacteroidota > Bacteroidia > Sphingobacteriales > Sphingobacteriaceae > Paradesertivirga. The sequence continues at coordinate 56,882 of CBIHLM010000005.1, read as the reverse complement.
TCCGGTAACACTAAATTTCAATTGTTCATTTACGGTAGGACAAGGATTGCCCTTTTCATCTACAACAGAGACCGTGACAAAAGAGATGTCTTTTCCGTCTGCATCGATGACAGCCCGATCTGGCTCAAGTCTCAGCCGGTAAGGTTTTCCAGCAGTTACAATACTCTTCTCTGCTGCGGGTTTTCCATCTTTATCAAAAGCAACCACCTTAACCGTTCCCGGCTCATACTTCACGTCCATCCACATTAAGCGGTAACGGCTTTGGGGAGAAGAGTCATTCTTTTTCTGCACACCCATACTTTTTCCATTAATAAACAGCTCGGCACTATCAAAGTTAGTATACACAAACACCGGAGTGGTCTGGCCTTCTCTTCCGGGCCAGTTCCAGTGCGGCAAAATATGTAGGGTATTATCTTTTGTATTCCATCTGCTGCGATACAGATAATAGCGATCTTTAGGTAAACCTGCGAGGTCATTGATACCGAAATATGAGCTTCGCGATGGCCAAAAGCTATCGTAGGGAGTTGGTTCTCCCAGGTAATCAAATCCTGTCCAAACAAATTCTCCTATCACCCATGGTTTTGTATCCTGAAGAATGAAATCGTCTTCGGGAAGATTCGACCAGCTGCAATATTCCAGATCATACGACGAACATTGGTGATCATCGTAGGTTTTGGAAACCGCCTTTACAACCGGGAATTTATATATTCCTCTCGAGCTTACCGTTGATGCGGTTTCCGACCCGAGGATAAAGCCTTGGGGAAACTGCTTGTAGGCGTCTTCATAAAGATGTGTACGGTAGTTCAATCCGGGCACATCAAGTATCGCTCCGAAGCCGGATGCCATTGTTGCTTTCACCTGGTCCATTCCCACAGTAACCGGGCGGCTAGGATCTTCCCGGTGGAAAATATCCTGAAGCCATTTAGCCCGCTTTACACCCTCAGAACCATGCTGGTCGGGAACTTCGTTACCCGAGCTCCACATAACAATAGACGGATGGTTGCGGGTAGCATGAATGAGATTCACAACGTCTTTCTCGGCATCAGTATTGAAAAAGCGGTTATATCCGTTTTTAACTTTTGGACGCGCCCACTCATCAAAAGTTTCTGCCAGAAACATAAAACCCATTTCATCACATAGTTCCAGTTGTTCAAGCGAAGGCATATTGTGCGAGCTTCGGATAGCGTCACATCCCATTTCTTTCAATATTCTTAACTGCCGCCGGAGGGCAGCAACATTGATCGCAGAGCCCAGCGGACCAAGATCATGATGGAGACAAACGCCTTTGAACTTTCTGGATTTTCCATTCAAACTAAAACCAGTCCCGGGCTTGTAACTGATTTCGCGTATCCCGAAGCGGGTGGTAGTTTCATCCTTTAACACATTACCCTGATACAAGCGGGTGATTGCCCGGTAGAGGTAGGGGGTTTCAGGGCTCCACAATTGGGGCTTCGAAACCGAAATATTCTGCTCAAACTCCTTTCCGAAACGAATTTGCGTCCGGTCCTGAGCAACTGTATCTCCTTTAGCATCGACTATAAATGTTTGAAGTCGTAAATTATCTCCAGATACTTTAGTTTTAACATTAACCTTTGCTACATCAGCTGAAATGTATGGGGTAGTGACAAAGGTCCCCCACTGGTCGATGCTCTCCTGATTTTTGACTATCAGACTTACATTTCTGTAGAGTCCGGCTCCCGGGTACCAGCGTGATGACTGGCCCTGATTAGAAAGATGCACGGCAAGTGTGTTTTTCCTTCCGGCCTTAATTTCTTTTGTGATATCGAAATAAAAATAATTGTATCCGTAGTTCCATTCGCCTACTTTCTGGCCATTGATATAAACTTTTGGCTCGCTCATTGCCCCTTCAAAGAGGATCAACACCTTTTGGCCCGGTCTGTAATTGGGCACCTCAAAGTAGTTTCTGTACCAACCTTCACCGATATAGGGCAGAGCGCCTGTCCTTCCGGTCTTTTCACTGGCAACCCGTTCTCCATTTTGGGTGATAGCTACGACCTGCTTGTCTACTTCTTTATCGAAGGGCCCATAAATGGCCCAATCGTGTGGAACCGAAACGTTTTGCCAGCTTTTATCATTGAATTGAGTTTGATACGCCTGGTCATTTTTCCCTTTCGCGAATTTCCAGCCGCCAGACAGTTCTGTTACTGACCGTTGCTGAGAAAAAGCGATACTTGCCAGAGTAATTAAAATAAAAAATGAGATTTGTTGTTTCATGTGAATCTATATGCCTATCTATCCTTTGTAAATCCGTGTGTAAATTTGAGTTCGTCAATGTACTAGTTTTGTCTCAGTTTTTATTTCAGGTTCAACCTCTAAAAGCTACTTGATAGCGAACCACGCATAAATGTAGCGATAGGATTATTGAAAAGAATCCCGTGCTGCCGGGAGGCAACACGAGATAAACTAACCAATTAAATCCGATGAAATCGGGGCAAGACCTATACACTGCGTTCGCGCCTAACCGCAAAAGCACATTAATTTTAATACTATGGAGTTGGCTCCATTCCCTGATCAAGCATATATTGCGGCACAGGAAACAAGCCTTGTGTGGTACCCGAAGGAGTTTTTCCCGAAGCGGTAACTTTCTCCATAAATTTCCCCATACGTACCAGATCAACCCTACGATGTCCTTCAAAGAAGAGCTCCCACCCCCTTTCGCGCAAAATGGCTTCTTTGAATGCCGCAGGGGAAGCTATATCGACCCCAGATAAATTCAGCAAATTGGACCTTCTTCTCACCTTATCGACAAATTCCCGTGCTTCAGAAGTAGGTCCGGCTTGTTCGTTGATTGCTTCAGCCAGCATCAGCAATACATCTGCATAACGACAGACCGGTATGTCATTCCCTGCAAACTGGGTAGGATCATTGTCCGGGTATTTATTAATTATTGCTCCGCGCATACCGGTCGAGCGGCCTTTTGTTACGCCGGTTGGATTTCCAGCTGAATTAACTGCTTCATACGATTCGAGCAGTAAGGCCCGCCTTGAGTCGGAAGGACTAAAAGAGTCGTAAAACGACCATGTTGCCATGAAAGCGGATGCCCATCCACCCGTACGCTTCCCGGCGGTATTAAGATTACCGGGAAAATCCCCAGGATATGTATAATACGTCCAGGCGTTCATATTCCCCAAATTATCGTTTCCATTGGCTGCAGGATCGCAGGTAACCGCCCAGATAGTTTCAATATTTTTTTCACCTGATACCTTAAATAAACTTGAATAATCGCCAACCAGATCGTAACCCAAAGTAAGGATCTCTCTTCCGGTATCTTCAGCTTTTTTCCACTCCTTTTCAAAAAGATACAGTCTCATTAGAAATGTTAGCGCACAGCCCTTGTTAAATCTTCCATATTCCGCAGGATTTTTCAACAGCTTGTCAGCAGCGAAACGAAGGTCACTCGCAACCCGGTTCACATAGATTGCACGGTCCGGACGTTTCATGTTCGATTCAGCAGCAGTTCCAATCAAAGCCGGGTCGTCGATATAAGGCACGGGCCCATACATCGTAAGCAGATTATACATAATTAGCCCCCTTGCAGCACGGGCCTCTGCGATATAAGCATCTTTTGCTGCATCACTTATAGCATTTGACGCACTCAGATCTCCAATAATTTTAGTGATCTTAGTAATAAACCTAATCTTTTCCAGGTGGTTCCTACGGCTACTCAATGTTTTCATAAAATTGAAATCCGCTTTACTGAGAGACTCAAAGAAACCTCCCCAATCAGTAAAAACAGTCATGTGCTCACCCGGGTAATCGTTTAAAAATAAATTCGACATTTCTACCCCGTAAAACTGATCGCCGACAGTACCGCCCGATGAAGCGCCGGGAGCACGTCCATCAGTATAGCTCCATTTTGATGTAAATAGTTTGTATACGTCGGTAGTAAGAGACTGGAAATCTGCCTCAGTTTTTGGAAATGTATTTGGGTTTAAAGTTCCCGGAAGATTTGCTTCCAGCCCTTTTTTGCAGCCCGATAGTATTGCCAGACTGCATGCTAATAATATTATTGCTTTTTTCATCAGAGTATATTTGTTTTTTAATGGAGATGAAGCAATCATGTGCATGTTTTTCACTCTAAGTTCATTGCTGTTGGTGAGTGGTATATGCTCATGATGATTTCATCTCGTTAAATTTAATGGTGTTAGAAACCTGCCTTGATACCTAAAGAATAAGTAGTAGCCACCGGATATGGAGCGGCGCCGCCTTTTACACCCCTTACCTCAACTTCAGGGTCAGCAATTTTATAATCTGTGATGATAAATGGATTTTGAACATCTAAAAACAACCTCAGGTTTTTCACATATTTGCTTACGAAAGACTGATTTAGCGTGTAGCCAACACCTATATTTCTGCAACGGATAAAATCTGTTTTTTGAAGATCCACATCAAGCCCTGCGGGTAAACCTAAAGCACCCTGATCAAAAGCTACTCCCGGAATAGTTCCCTGGGGGTTCGAGGTAGACCAGATATCTCCAACTTCTTTAATTCCACTTTGATTACCCGATACAAAGTTGGGAGCATTTGCCCAGCTTCTCAGAACATTGAATCCGTAACCGCCTCGGGCGCCATAGAAGGAAATATTAAAGTCTAAATTTTTATAGCTAAATGTATTTCCAAAACCAAGTGACAAATCCGGCGCTGAATCATATCTTACAATATCTGAAGCGTCGAATTTGCCGTCATTATTAAGATCTACAATTCGTGGGTTTCCAGGTTGACGGCCCCTTACCGGTAAAGCCTGCTGTGCTGGCGAAAGGGTCTCGCCGGGCTGTACGATTCCATCTGTTTTGAATACATAGATTGAATTTACCGGATCAGCCGCACCAACGCCGGGGCTCAATACGTCGAATGCAAATCTCTCTTTCCATTCATAAGACATCTGTGTAAGATTGAACGTACTGTTCCATTTGAAATTTTTAGAACTTACGTTGACGGTACTTAAATAACCTTCCCAACCTTTTCTAACCCGATGAGCACCGTTTACCGGCTGGGTTCCGAAAAAACTTAAAGGTGCTGTAGGAGCGCTTGTGTTTATGATACGAGTGTTGTCCTCTCTGAATATATCGAACGTTCCATTAATGCGGTTGTTTAAAACTGCAAAATCGACCCCCAGGTTCTTTTGAAGCAATTTTGGCCAAGACAGGTTCTGCTGATCCAGCTGGCTCAAAGTATAGGGAATAATTTGAGTTGTACCGCTATTGAAACTAATCAAGGTATTATCCGGACTATACGATGCATATGCAAACGCTCCAGAAGCATCGCCGGTAACGCCCATGCTACCTCTGAGTTTAAGCATATTTAAGAACTTAACATTCTGTAAAAACGGCTCATTTGAAATTTTCCATCCAGCTGTAACTGAAGGGAAGAACGAGTACTTATTGTCGGGGAAAAACTGGCTGTATCCGTCGTAACGACCCGTAAGTTGAAGTATATACTTGTCCAATAATTGAAAATTTGCCCTTCCCAGATATGAGCGTTTTCTTTCGTACCATTTAGAAGATTGTACAGCAATCGCTCCGGTACCTGCACCAAGATTCTCAGTATTAATACCATCTTTCATGTCGGCGCTGGCAGCTCCAAAATTAACCATGTCCAGCTGATACTGACCAATAACACCTAAAAGGTCAACATCTAATTTATCGTCAATAAAGCGCTTCTTGTAGGTTAATTGCGCTTCCATCGTTTGATTTAGACGCTCTGCCTGGTTTCGCGAGCCCCTTGAACGGTACATCTGAAAATAGAAGGTAGTAGATGGTACAAAGAAATCTCTGTTACTATTTTCAAAGTTATTTCCGTATAAAAGCTTCGCTTTTAACTGGTCTCCGATAATTTTGAAATCGGCCGAAACGATAGTGTTCAGGGAGTTAAATGCGGTGTTATCTTTAATATCAAGCAATGATACCGGATTACCTGTCACCTGAAACAGGCTATATCTACCAGCATCATCATATACAGGTACAGAACGCGGATAGGCAATTGCTGCTTGCAATGATCCGAAAGCCTGGTTTCCGGCATTTCCATTCTGCCAACCAGCGGTAGAGTTTGCAAAATTAGCTTTTGCCCCGGAGATGTTAGCATTCAGGGATAACCATTTATTAAGGTTAAAATTCAGATTTGTCCTTCCGGTGTATCGGGTCATTCCAGAATTCCTTACTGTACCTTGCTGATCGAAATAACCGCCGCTGAAATAATAGGTAAGCTTTTCATTTCCTCCCGAAACTGTAAGATTATGGTTGTCGACGGAGCCGTTCCTTAACGTTAAGTCCAGCCAATCTGTTCCGTTTCCGGCACCCGCTATCTGTGCGGCCGTAAATGGAGCGGTAAATGTACCGGGAGCCACATTCCCATAGGGAGCCATATTACCATTGAAAAGGTATTGATCCTTTTTTAGCTGACTATAATATTCCATGTATGCACTTGCAGACAAGGGCTCCAGGTATTTATTATTACTTACATAAGACCGGGATCCATCGTATGATACGGAAGTACGGCCAGCCTTCCCTTTTTTTGTAGTTATCAGAACTACTCCATTCATGGCGCTTACACCGTAGATAGCAGCACTGGCATCTTTTAGAAATTCCAAAGATTCAATATCATCCGGATTGAGGCCGGCGAAGCCCCCTCTTCTTACACCGTTCAACTCGTTAGCGACACCACCGTTACCAGGTTCCAGCGCCTCTGGCGACATTTGAACTCCATCTATAATAACAATCGGATTACCTTTTCCGCGTATAGAAAGTTGAATATTCCCTCCGGGCTCCGCACTTCTTTGAACAGCGGTAACCCCTGGAGTCTTTCCAAACACCAGTTGAGCAATAGAACTGTTAGCTGCCTGAGGAACATCTTTAGGGTCAATTTTGCTGACTGCGTTTACAAGGTCTCTACGTAACGCGGTTCCATAACCAACAACAACAACCTCGTTAAGATTATTTGCCTGGATGTCAAGCAGCACATTAAGAGCAGAGCCTTTTACTGTTTGCTGCTGCGTAACAAAGCCAATAAAACTAAAGGAGAGCACATTCCCCGAACTAGCTTTAATAGAGTACCGGCCGTTTGCATCGGTTGTGGCCGTTTGCCTGGTTGCTGTATTTATAACCGAGACGCCAGGTAAAGCTTCGCCGTCGCCCCTGGCGGTAACAGTGCCCGATATAGTAAGTTCTTGTGCTCCCGCACTAAAAACTGTAAAAACCAGCAGCCAACAAAGGAGCTGGTAACGGATTGGAATGTGAAAGTTTAAATAGATCATAATTTGATAAATTGATTAGCTAAATACGGTTAAGGTTCCATTGGAATTAATAAAGTGATCTCATGAAAAATGGAATACTGGTTTGGTTAATTATAACTGGAACATAGACTCCCTTTTCGATTCCAAAAGAACTCACAAAGCGACGCCGATATTTATCCTATTTATTCTTTTTTTTATCCTATTGTGTTTTAGTGGCAGAACCAAAGGCTGAGTGGATGAACGTCTAAAAAAACATCATATTTTGGCTTAACAGCACGAAAAAATCCTGCATTTAAACCCATAGAAACCAATTATCAACCTCCCATGGCTAACTCATACAAAATTTTAATAAGCGCGTTGAGCGTGCTTTATGTTTACTCCGGAGATCTGAAAGCTCAAACCAACAAGCCGGCTGAAATACAAGTAACTGCTTATAAAACTACCATGCTTGCTAACGGCGAGGATGAGGTTTTAATAACAGCCAAAATCATTGACAGCAAAGGCAAAGATGTGCCTGGTATTTCAAAACCTGTTATCTACAAAATTGTGGGTGATGCCAGTCTGGTTAGTATCAATGGTGTTAAGGCCCAGAGCTTGCGCCAAACAGATAGCACCTGGCAAGCTGATTTAAGCGGAACTGCACGTATCATTTTAAAGGCAGGCACAACCCGCACGCCGATAAAATTTGAAGCAAAGGCCGACAGTCTTGCATTAGGCGCTACCGAGATTCATACTATACAGCCTGGGAAACCGCACAAGGTTACAAGCGACCGTTACAAAGCCAGAACAACTACAGATAAGATTCTGGGGGCTGATATTTCTTTTTTACCTCAATTGGAGTCGAGAGGCATAAAATTTACCGACAATGGCATTCAAAAAGATGCGCTGGTAATTCTGAAAGAACATGGCTTCAACTATATTCGTCTTCGCATATTTAATGATCCGGCTCAGCCGAAAGGCTACTCTCCTACCAGAGGCTTTTGCGACCTTGAACATACCAAACAAATGGCGAAGCGTGTAAAAGCTGCCGGGATGAAATTTCTTCTGGATTTTCATTACAGCGACTATTGGGCCGATCCGCAACAACAGAATAAACCTGTTGCCTGGGTTGGTAAGGATTTTAAGACCCTTAAAGATTCTGTTCAGGCCTACACAACCTTTGTAATGCAACAGTTAAAGGATCAGGGAACAGAGCCCGATATGGTGCAGATTGGCAACGAAGTTAACCACGGCATGATCTGGCCGGAGGGCCACATCAATAACCTGGACAGCCTTGCGTCTTTGTTTTATGCCGGATTTAAAGGTGTAAAAGCGGTAAGTCCGAAATCGATTATTATGCTTCACGTAGCGCTTGGCGGCCAGGCCGAAGAATCGGAGTTTTTTTATGACGCTATGCAAAAGCGAAATGTACCGTATGATATTATCGGTCTTTCCTATTATCCAAAATGGCATGGAACACTCGACGACCTGAAGAACAATATTGCAAGCCTTTCGAAAAAATACAACAGGCAAATTATGGTGGCTGAGTATACACATGTGAAACGGGAAGTGAACGATATTGCATTCAATGTGCCGGGAGGAAAAGGAATAGGTACGTTTATATGGGAGCCACTAAACACGTGGGAAGCTATATTCGATCGTTCGGGTAAGTCTAATGAACTGCTTGATGTTTATCCTGAAATAGCTGAAAAATATCTGAAGTAGGCTTTCCTTTTATTGATAAATAAAGCTCTGCTCCGGCCAACGCAAGAGCAGAGCTTTACTTCGTACCTGTCCTCTTTTACTGTTCCAGAACCAAAGAAACATCGTCCACCTGGCATGATGCCCCCGCTTTACCCTCTGCTTTAAACCCTATCTCGACCATGCCGTTTTTCACTGGTATATGCTTTAGTTCTATAGTTTTCCATTCTGATTTTTTTTGTTGCAGATCGTAGGCTCGCTGCTTTCCGGAGCTTTCGGCATACATATCAAGTTTTGAAAAACCGTCGCTATTCCGGATAGATGCTTTTAATGTGTAGAATCCGTTCTCCAATTTGACATAGGGTGAAGAACTAATAGTTTGAGAAATTTTGCGCTCGAAAGGAACTCTATCACTGATATTCAGGCTCCTCTCTCCAATCACTCTCTTTCTGTCTTCTTCACTGTTAGCAAAATTTAGAGTTGGAGAGGTGTTAGTATCAAGTGAAGCTTTATTACCCTTCAGCACCCTGGTTTCCCAGCCTGTCAGATAAGTTTGCACTGGTTTTACAGGACTTGGCATTTTTTTCCGGTCAGCTTCAAAACTTCCATTTTTCACCCAATTATTATCAGCGGCAACCTCCCATTCTCCCGTTTTGGCATCAAGATTCCATGAGCCGAGAGAATTAAAATAAGGTTTCGCACCATTAAACGATAAGGGAACCCACTGATTGTATCCCAACCCATTGCCTGCGAAGTCGGCCCATCTGTCGCCGCAGTAAACAACCGTTTCCTGTTTACTTCCTCTGAGAGTAACAAAAAAACCGGTTTGAGTAACATGAGCATAATCTTCAGAAGCACCATCCATCACCAGCATACTATTGCGGGGCTCGTATGGACCGTAGATATTATCTGCTGCTAGGTAGTACGCTAAAGACGAATCCCAGCCATAAAGATTAGAGGCAGCCATATAATACTTTCCTTTGTACTTAAACATACAGTTTCCTTCGCGGCCTGCTCCCTCATAAATTTTGACACAATCCAGCAGATCGACCTTTCCATCTTTTACACCTATCTCAGAAACATAGATTTTATTTCTCCCCTGTCCGTAAGAATAGATGAGGTAGGATTTTCCGGTGTCTTCGTCGGTAAAAACCGTTTGATCCCCTGTATTGGGTGTCCCTATTCTATCGAGCATGCTTATCTTATGGTGCCATTTAAACGGACCGGCTGGATGATCAGATACGGCGATAAGCACCCCATTACCGTGCTGAACAAACATCGAGTATTGGTTTATCTCCTTTACATAAGCAACTCCCAGGCGCCCTACCCAAAAAGCTCTGCCCTTTTCGCTAGCAACAGCCTTCGTCATGGCATCAGATTCAAACGTCCAGTTAACCAAGTCTGTTGAGGTGTAACAAGTTATCGATTCAAAGCCCGTTCCCGGATATGTTTTGTTGGGCGAGTTTCTGTACACTTCGGCGCCCTTATAGTGTACCCCATACCAATAGTATTTGTCCTGACCGGTTTTAGGGTCATTAAATGTAAATATCCCTCCGCCCTGACTGTAAATGGGCTGGCCATCTTTTGTGTTCCAGAACACATCGTTTTTAATATTCAGTTTCTGGGCATAGCTTTCTCCGACAAGGAAAATGCTTAACAAAAGAACTAAATTAACAAACCTGACACGCCTAAGGCATGGGCTTTTGTGACTTAAATATTGGTTCATGGAAATGTTCTTGCCATTAATTTAGAAAACTTGCCCAGATAACTGGGATTCTGATGTAATAGTAGTCTGCTACAACGTTGACAGAAACTCCTTCAACACCTCGGTGGTGCGCTCCAGTTTATCGTGATGCAGGTTATGTGCAGCTCCATCGATATGCACAAGCTTTCCTTTAGGCATAGCTGCGGCAGCCTCGTCATTGCTTTTTCGCACTTCAGGAGAAGCGTCCGCTTTTAATATGATTGCCGGCACCTGAATTTTGGAGAGTGAACTTCCGATATTCATCGTACCGGTCATCGCCTGAGATGCTTCGGTAGTATAGGGTCCGTGATATTGTTTTTTTGAAAGAGCCCAGTACTCAACGTCCATCTTGTCCCACAACGGATTCTGGCGATGTCCGGTAGCTACCAGATCTTTGAAGCTATAGTTGTTTTGGGCAACCAAAGTTTCAGGACTGCCGAACATACTCACAGAAAGACGATTGTTTGGAGTTCCGGCCGGAGACGCAGCTTGAGGCTGACTTTGAGGCTGCGGATTGCGATTAGGCACCCCTCTTCCAGCGTTTGGAACCCCGCCGGTACGTGCTCTGAGCAAAGGGTCAAGCATGATTATTGCCCTGCCTACTTCCGGATGCTCCGCTCCTAACCTCATTACCGTAGCCGCCCCCATTGAATGTCCCATAAGAATGGGATTTTTAAATTTCATGACCTTTACAAACTCCACTACATCTTTTATCAATGTCTCGCCGTTATCACCAGCAATAAATGGATCCGACAAGCCGTGACCGCGTGTATCAAGCATGTAAATGTCGTACTTATCCTGAAGCTTCAGGGTAAGGGTAGTCCAGCAAAGCCCGTTATCCGTTACTCCATGAACCATCACCATCACGGGCTTTTCTGGCTGCGGAGTTGCGTGGTAGTAATGAATGCGGATTCCGTTCGCGTAAGCATAGCTATCGGACCAGCCCTCCGGGATTTTCACCTGCTGGGCAGATAGAATTGTTGGAAGCAGAAGCAGAAGCCCCATGATTTTCTTTAAGTGCATAATGGATTATTTTTTGTGATTATTTCATGTGTATTTAGTGTGCTTTCTCCCCTAAGGCATTTTCTTTTTCTCAAACCTCCAGTTTGAGTTCTTTGATAGCCCTGCCGGCTTTCCGGTGAACATTTTACCCGCTTCTTTATCGCCCTTCAACTGCCATTTGTACCAGGCTGTGGCAACTTTAGCGAATTCGCCGCCATGCGGCTGGCTGTAGGTTCCGCCATGACCAACGTCCATATTTGCCATGAAAATCGGAACGTGATTAATCTGCTGAAAATCGTCCATCCCATTGGCATACGCAATGTCTTTTTCGCCTCCAAGCATATACAGGGTTGGCGAATGGATCTTCTTGAGGCTCTCCTTTGTAAGGTTAGGCATATTACTTATTCCGTTTCCGGGAGTTTTAAAAATGCCACTATTATAAACTACTACTGTGCTCACACGTGGATCAGAGGCAACTTCAAGCGTTTGCAGCCCCCCGCAAGACATGCCACTTACTGATATTTTAGAGACATTGATCTTATTAAAGTAGGGACTTTGCTTGTCGCTGTTCTGAGCAATCGCCCAGTTGATAGCATCAACAAGCTGTGAGGATGTTGACTTGCCCTTTCCCCTCTCTCCTTCCTGTGGCATTGGGCCGATAGCTACCACTAAAAAACCATGAGAGGAAACCTCAGATAGAAAATTCACATGTTCCCATGGAGAATTAGCACACGCGCCGTTGCCCCAGGCGATTATCGGGAGTTTGTTTCTCTTGCTAAAAGCGCTCAGGTCCTTCGGGCGGAAAACAGTATGAGTTGGCAATGTAACTTCCGTCAGCATAATTGCGCTGTACGAACCGGTTCCGCCGTCTTCTACAACCCTTGAGGTTGTTTGGTCCGATGCAGGTTGCTGTGCGACCAGAGGTTTCGATGTGCCTAACATAACAAAGGCGAGAAATGTAAAAATCAAAATTTTCTTAGTCATATAGATATTATTTTGTGTTCACTGATGGATATTTGTGTAAATCGATTGAAATTATAACAAAATGCTTATTAATTGACCAACTTATAATACCTATACTCAAAACGTTACAATATCAAAAGACGACAAAAACAAACGCCCGCATTTATCTGAATAGTTATTTCTTTTATCCGATTTGTTTTTCCGGGGTTCTGCCACAGGCGCAGCCGTGCAAAGACTTTTTAGCAAAGAAATCCGATGATATTTAAAAAAGTTCATTTTACGCCCAATTTCAAAATCAATCGCTTTTTCAAGGTCAATATAAAAAGATAAAAATATCTTTTTATATAAATATTTTATAATTTTGAAGTGTAAAGCATAAGCTTGACAGAGTTGAAAACAGATGTGAAATGCCCGACGAGTCCTTACCTATTGTGTACTCCTGTTCTGGATGTTCAAGTGCAGCCCAGATGTCAAACTTCCTGGCCCTGCAGTTAGACAGGTCGGGAATTGCTAAAATGTCGTGCATTGCTGGTGTGGGAGGCGATGTAAAAAAAATGGTTAAAACAGCGAAATCCGCGACGAAAATTATTGCGATTGACGGATGTGCGCTGGCTTGTGCAAAGGCATGCTTAAACAGGCATGGTCTTTCTCCTGCCGTACACTATCAACTGGCAGAACTGGGGGTTCAAAAAAAGGAACATCAGGATTTTGACAAAGTTGAAGCTCTGAAGGTTTTAGCTGATTTAAAAGAACTCTTAAAGCCCTGAATAATCCAAAGAGAAAATATGAGCAAAATCACATATATGCTGCGACCTTACCACATACGACTGCTTACCCCATGGCGCGCTCGATAGGTCCCATGAATGCTTTTAGCTCTGCCTGGAAATTTTTTTTTATCGATGGTAACAGTACAGGCGTTTTATCATTAGCCTAAACAGCAAAATTAATCCACTAAAAATCAGCAGAACAAACGAGGAAGCAAGTACCAATAACCACCAAAACCGAAATTGCTTTCCTAAGCCTTCTGTTAAACGGTACATGTGTAACTGATCGAAAAATGGCTTTTCAGATTGTCCGAAAGCAGGATATAGATCAGAAACCGCATGCATTAACCCGGTCAGAGCAAAGAGTATCATAAACAGAGACACTGCAACCCCGATTCTTCGATGCCACAGCTTTTCCTTTTGTGCTATTGTTAAAGGAGTCCTTCGGCTCAGCCACGGCAATAAAAAGTATAAATAAAGGCCCAGCCATCCGGCAATTAATGTAATTAAAGAAAATAGGATAATAAGGGCGACCCTCGATGTAGGCCAGGATTCTAAAAAGTCCCATTTATGGAGGTGTCCGAACCATTTATGTATAGACCGACTTATTTCATTAGAACCAGTCACAATTCGGCCGCGTGATAAATCCACATATAATATTGTGTTATCCGGAGATTTCATAGAAACCTCAAACACGGGAAGCACCTTATTTTTTTCAGAGTAATGATGACTAAATGATTCAATTTTTTTTATGCTTTGAACGATTGAGTTTTGCTGATATAAATATTTCACAAGGGCAACTGCATGTTGGGTTTCGCTTATGTTCGGGGCAATCTCATAAGCGGCTTTTCTAAATTCGGGCCTGAACCAGGCATTCGCCTGGTGTAAAACAGCGCTAGCGGCCCACATCATCAGCGGTACAGTTGCGATGGCACTTAACCAACGATGCCATTTGAATGCTTTCTTCCTGAGTACCATTTTACCTCTTGCTTAGCTGATAAGAAATACCTGTATTAAATGTGCGTGGTTGTCCCAAATTGTAGTTATAGCCGGATGCCGATTTACTTGCTGCAACAGAATAATACCGACCAGCCACATTCAGCACATTTAACCATAATTCAAGCTGCTTGAAATGATAACCAGTGCGAATGTTGTATACATCAAATCCCGCGTATTTTTTTGAATTAGCATTGTCAAGCCAATACCTTCCCTGATGCTGCCATTCAAGGCTGGTTCTGAAACCTTTTATAAAAGAGGGCTTATAGGATACTTCCCCGTTGGCCAAAAAGCGAGGGGCGCCTGCCATTACGTTACCGTTATAGTTGACGCCCTTTTCTGAATACTGAAGGAAGGTATGCTTTGCATTTGCAGCACTAAATCTTAGCTTCCAAGCTGTAGAGGGCTTATAATGTATTCCGTACTCGAAACCAATATGCTGGGTTTTGCCTGCATTTTCATTTCTGGAGGTACCGTCATCCGATAAGACAGAAATAATCTCGTTGGTTCCCTTCATATTGTAGAGGCTCCAATCCACGAAAAACTTTCCGGCGTACAGCTCCACCCAGCCACCAACTTCATAATTAAAAAAGGTTTGCGGAGATAGATAAGGCACTTTTACGCCCTGATATAATTCGCTGATCTGAGGTGGAACAAAACCCTGACTGTAGTTGGCATAAAGTCCCGCATCTTTATAATTATAGGTGAGACCCAATTTGGGTGTAACACTTTGGAAATTGTTTTTTGTAGAGGGTGCGCCGGAGTAAGAAGAAGCTGAAAGCTCGTTTTTATAATTAAAATAGAAATAATCGTATCGCAGTGCTGTTACAAATCTGAACCCTTTCAGGATATCCTGACTATAATTTATGTAGGATGCAAGGTTAGAGATACCAGTAGAATAGTGGCTTAAAGCAGAATCAGTTTCATGATAAGCGGTATAGTAGCCGGCCTGGTTTCTGTCAATTTTAATGTAGTTAGACTGAAAACGGGATGGACTAAAATCAAGATTCAGGCCTGCGCTTATTTTGCTCCCTGTTTTTTCCAGTTTCTGATCGTGTTGTAAAAAGAAAGCGAAGCTATTAAACTGACTGGTATTAATTTCGCCATGAGCCTTTAAGGGATTTCCTTTGAATGTGCCTCCTGCTAATCGCCTGTAATCATTTTTGATACGATACGAAGGATTTTGATCGATGCTGTTGTTTCTGTAAACCCATGACGCTTTGATTTCGGCAAAATCATTCCAGTGATGATTTAACTGTGATTTAATACGCAGTGCCTTCACCTTACGGAATGTAAAGTTATTTAGGGATGAAAAATCTCTCTGCTCATAATGACTGCTGTCGAGAGCTCCAAACATATCACTGTAATAGTTATTATAAGAAAGGCTATTTATCCACTGAGTGCTATTATTGAGGTTATAATTAACTTTCAGGCTTATTGCCGCTTTACTAAAATCACTATGCTGCAACCTCCCGTTCGTATTATTAGCATAGTAACCAGCTATTAAAAACCCGCCTTTTTTAAATGAGTCTCCGTATTGGATGTCAGTCCGTTTATAGCCGTCAGTATTAAGTTGCAGACTCAACTGGCCTGTAGAATTCGCAGGAGGCGACAGGGTAATCACGTTTACTGCGCCACCGATCGCTTCAGCTCCGTACATCGCCGAAGCGGGTCCCCTTATCAGCTCAATTTGCTTAATAGATGCCATATTCATTTCAATCATAGCATTGTGATTATACAGTCCGGTGGTGCGAACGGGAATACCGTCTTCCAAATAGAGGAAAAGGCTTTTGGTTGTCATTGGCTGGCGGATACTCATCTGGTGCTGCTCGTTACCCAGGTTAACCATAAAAACCCCGCTCGTTTTATTCAGCAACTGATCAATAGAAGTCGGCTTGGTTTCTTTAAGGACTAAAGTATTTATCGTACTAATCGCAAGTGGCGCTTCGCGTCGGCTCTCCGCTACGCGACCGGCAGTTACCACTATTTCCTTCAGAGTCTGTACGTCCTGTTCCAGCGCGATCTGCCCGGCCCCGCTTGCTGGAACGTAACAGCAGGTTTTGAAACCCGAACAGCTAATAAACAGGGTGTCGGCATTGCCGACCTCAATTTTGAAATTTCCGGAACGGTCGGTTTTGACAATGTTTAAATCTTTAATTTTAATTGAAGCGCCGGAAACGGGTTCGCCTGTAAGTTTATCAATTACCTTTCCCTGTATCCCTTTGGTTTGAGCATCAATATTGCTCAGGAATGCACAAAGCATCCCCGCAAAAAGTATTAATTTTTTCATTTTGGAGTTTTTTGAAGATGAGCTTCAAAATCATCTGTTCAATATTTATCTGAATAGCCGAATTCATCAAAAAAAGATGAAAGCAGATTGAGGACTCAGACTGAACCTGAGTTTTTAAACATTAACAGATGAACCCCGGAGGATGAAAGGATTGCCGGGGCCAGCCTTTACAGTGCCTCCCGGTATCTGGTTCAGTTAAAAGGTTTCTAAGATCTATCGCGTAAAAAAAACCTGTTTGCGATTGCACAGGCATCACACAATAAACATCCTTTAAGGTATTTTCATTAGCGTCTTTCTGTTCTTCTGCCGTTTTCTGCATTTTTTTCAGGTAACATTTACCCATGCATTCTAACTTAGGCTTAGCCCGGTTTTCGCATAACTTTGCCGCAATGTAAGTTCTGTTCATCCGGAAGCCAATAGTCGCCAGCAGTCCTGCAAAGCTTAAGCCTTGCAAACATATTATCAGAATTACTGCTAAAGCCCTCCTTAACATGTTACAGATCTTTTTTTCTAAATACTCTCAAAGCGAAGTGCAAAGGTATTATTATCCATAAAATTTGCAGCACTACAGAAAAAATCATACCGTAGCCGCCGCCAAAAAACTTCTGATACAAAGCGCCGGTATATCCCATCAGGGCCGAAATATCCAGCTGAAGCAAAATCATTACGCGACCTAAGTCAACCGGGTTGAGAGCCGTGAGCAGAATCATCGCTTTTTCAAGCGGATAGTCGCTGAATGAGAATAAGAACAAAAGCACCAGGCCATCGAAAACAATGGCGCAGTAAAACCAGATCATCAGCGACAAGCCGATACCTTTGGCTTTATCAGATGTGAGAGTTGAAGCTAAAAATGCCAGGGAAATGAAAGCCAGAGTAAGCAGACAGCCCATCAGCATTAGCATGAAAGCGGTTGTCGACAACGCAAATAAACCGACAGGTACGCATACGCCTAGAATAAAAGCGCCTAAAATGGATGTCCCTATACCGATATATTTTCCCAGAAGAATATCCTTACGACTGATCGGCTGCGACACCAAAAGTTCGGTAAACTCGCTGGCGTTGAAAATGTAGGTTGTGGCAAAAATAATACTCACCAGCGGAATCATTATCATAACTACTGTCGAGACGCTAACCAGGCCTTTTGTTACATCTGCATCCATCATAAAAATAGCTGTTGATATCGCAGCAAGCATGATGGTGTAAGAGATTAAGACTTTACCTTTTACAATGTCCAGGATTATATATTTCGCGATCTTCAACATCTCATTAATCTAAAATCTTGGTTAATGCCCTACCCAACCGCTCCTCTCCTGTCTCTGTTTTTATTTGATTAAGCGGCTTGTAAAACTTCACTTTTCCCTCGAATAAATAAAGTACAGAATCGGCAATTTCGTCTACCTCACTCATTATATGAGAGGTAATTAAAATCAGTTTCCCTTTGGCTTTTTGTTCTTTTATCTTATCCTTCAGATGTTCTGCAGCCAGCGGGTCCAGTCCTGCACTTGGTTCATCCAGAATAAGAACATCCGGATTAAACATACATGCCAGCGCTGCACTTACTTTCTGTCGGGTTCCCCCGGATAAGGTATGCATCGCTTTGTTAAACATACTTTCCAGATTAAAAATCCGGACAAGATCATCATCCTGAGCCGGCATTTTTCGCAAATCCTTCATCATTTCAAAGAGCTGTCCCATTTTCATATTTTCTGGATAACGCCCTATTTGTGGCATATAGCCGATGCTGGATTTGTATTCGAACGTATTTATTACAGGCATTCCCTTAAACAGAATTTCTCCGCTATCAGGAATAACCATTCCAAGGATTGATTTTATCAGCGTGGTTTTCCCGGAAGCGTTGGGTCCCAGAACGGATATTACCTTGCCTTCTGGAAAATCGCAATCAATACCTTTTAACACTTCAAGCTTGCCGAAGGCCTTTTTTAGTCCTCTTATTTGAATTATCTCGCCCATTGTTTCATGCTTGGTAAATCGTCTTTTACAGATTCGGGAGTGAGTGAGGGTATTGCTCTTTCAACTTTATCTAAAAGATTTACAATAAAACTTCTCATTAACATCACACTTTGAGGCATCTGTTCTATAATTTGAGCGTACAGGCTAATGGGGCGATAAGGTATATCGCCGGTGCCGTCTTTATTCAAATCGTAGCCTTCATATTTGTCCCAAAAATTCTTTCGAAAATCATTCAGACTTAAAGAGCCGTTTGTGGTAACGTCAAAAGAATTTGCTTTAAAATTATTCCTCTCAAAGCTATTATTCACACAATTTGCCAGCACTCTGATTCCCCAGCCGTTGTTCATGAAATTATTTTGGTGTACGGTGATACCTTCACATCCCTCCATGTAAATGCCCGTTGTATTTCTGGTAAAAGTATTGCCACTAATCCGACTGCGTGTGATATCTTTCAGCAGGAGACCATAAATAGAACTGCCCCAATTTTCAAGAAAGATATTTTGCTGCATAAGGATCCGTTTTGAATACATCACCGCTACGCCCGAGCCATTATTTTTAAAAATATTCTTTCTATACTGATCGTCGTCAGAGAACATAAAATGCAAGCCGTATCGATGATTTCCGGCACTGGTATTTCCCTCAATCAAACTTGATTTAACAAATTCAAAATAAATGCCGTCTCTGTGCCCGGCTACCGAATTGTTCGTTATTTCAACTGAATTGCACTGCCATGCATGAATGCCATTACCTGAGCTCTGAGCGATTCGGGCGCCTTTAACCGTATTACCCCGTACTTTAATATTTTTAGAATCGGACAGGTATATACCAAAAAAATTATTGGTTAGCCTGTTGTTACTGATAGTTACGTTCTCTACTCTGTGTAATCGGATACCCGCAAAATCACGCATATCTCCGGATTTCGAGTTTTTGATAATGAAGCCGTCAAACTTTACATTATTTGCGCGGATAGTAATTACTTCTTCCTTCAGTTGAGCATCGAGGATTGGAAAATCTTTACCGAGAATAGTCACTTCTTTATTGATAATGGTATTGAAAGAAGGGTAAGTCCCTTTCAGTACAAGAATAGTATCTCCATCATTTGCTATGGCGATGGCTTTCTTTAATGACGAAACCTGAGTAGCGGGGGCTACAACAATGGTTTTTGCATCCGTTGAAAGATTCAGCGCTAAGAGACAAATTACAGAGCTCAGGATTTTCATTGCTAAATCAGTTTACATGTTTTAACAACTCTGTCCAGGTTAGAATTTTGCCATCAGCGTTCTGCAAATTATTTTCAGCCAGCTGCATTGACGTAAACGATGCCAGGTTACCACCCATCGGAGATTTAAACGCTCTGTCTTTCAAAAAGAAAGCCTTATCTGCAGATATCAGAGTGCCCGGTGCTGCTACGTTTACTGTCAAAAAAATATCTTTTTGGGAGCTAAATTTATCTGGTGTTTTTCGAATAAAATCCACCATACATTCCGCTGCGTCAAACTTGAATATTTTTCCTTTTTCACTAACTATTTCAGCTCCGTATTTTTGATCCATTATGGTCATCTTGCAATGCTCACAAGCGTCCTCTCCATATGCTATAGGTTCAGGTTCGCGGCTGCAGGAGGCTAACAGCATCGATGAAAAAAGAAGTAAACTAAATAGCTTTTTCATTTGAAGAGATTTGAGATGTGAGATATTAGATTTTTCGTGTGTCAATGATTGTTTTGGTACTCAAGAGGGCTGCGCCGTTTGAGATCATGCAGGGTTACATATATCGGCTTTTGTATTAAAATATCTAAGTTTCGTTGATTTTCTTTTTAATCGTTGTTCATAAAACAAAACTCCCCCGGAAGTCAGGCCTGCTATACCTACAATAACACCCGCAAGATCAGGAAACGAACCGGCGACAAAATTGAGCAGTTGCTTGTACCCAATTAGCGGAGGTTGATAATTCATACCAGGTACTTTTATGGCTGCCATAGGGTCAAGGTTGTGACCGTAGTCATATTCCCACAAATAAAAATCCGTTAAACCTATTATCGCAAAAATTACCAGAAGAGAAAACCACACCCATAACCAGGTTAAACTGCCTCTGAGAGCAGTAAGCAACCCAATCAGAATAATAATCGCGAAGACATAAGGCAGAATTTTAAATTCAATAAATTCATCAACTATAATGTGTTTCATGCCGATATAATGGTTCAAACCGTTAATCTGATCAACATTACCAGTGATATTATCCAGCCAAATTTTCATCCCCAATCCTTCGGGATATTGAGGAGCTTCAAGAATAATTTGCCACAGAGGTAAGAAGTAAGCACTTATCATCAGCAAGGCACATATAGCTATAATTACTCTGGATCTGTTTTGCATGTCGATAAAAGGTTTAAAATACCCGGGACAAGCCCGGGTATGGAATTTATTTTTTTGCAACAGGGTTGTTGCCTAATTTAAATGAGATTGGCACAGTAGAACTTGCCGGAGACACGCGGATATATCCAGCCATTTCTTGGTGCAATGCAGAGCAGAAATCCGTACAATAGAATGGAAAAATAGCACTGCGGTCTGGTGTCCATTTTAAAGTTGCTGTTTCACCCGGCATAACAAGGAGTTCTGCTGTATTCGCTCCCTTTACTGCAAATCCATGAGGTACATCCCAGTCTTGCTCAAGATTAGTTACATGGAAATACACTTCATCACCTTGTTTAATTCCTTCAATATTATCGGGAGCCAGGTGCGAACGAATAGCTGTCATGTACACATCAACACGGTTTCCCTTCCTTACTACCCTGGCATCTTTCTCTGATTTCACCGCATATGGATGATGATTTTCTTCCAGCTTGAAGAATTTCACCTGATTTTTAGTTACTAAATCTGCAGCAATTGATTGGGCATAATGCGGCTCACCAATAGTTGGAAAATCAAGCAGTAGCTTCATTTTATTACCTGTAATGTCGATCAGTTGTGCCGACTGTGTTAATTCCGGACCTGTAGCCAAATACCTGTCTTTGGTGATCTTATTCAAAGCAACCACATATTTTCCGTATGGTTTCTTGTTATCACCACCCGGAACAGATAAGTGCCCAATAGAATAATAAGTCGGAATACGGTCAATAATCTCACGGGTATCGAGTTTCCATTTCACAATCTCTGATGAAACAAACATTGAAGTGTAAGCATATCCCTGATCGTCGAACTCCGTGTGTAATGGTCCTAATCCTGGTTTTTCAACTTCACCTTCCAAAACAGATGCATATTTAAGAACAGGAATTCCCATGTCAGCAGGCTGATCTTCAAATTGTTTTTTATCAATTGCATTCAGCATTTTTTTGAATGAAAACACAGGAATTACCGCTGCCAATTTTCCGCTCGCAACTATAAATTCCCCGTTCGGACTCACATCTGCGCCGTGCGGAGATTTAGGGCATGGAATGTAGTATACAAGTCCGGGATAGTCTTTTACATCCAGCATCAAAACATCCTTTTTAATAGTAGAGGTTGCGGAGTGTGTTTTTTCATCCCATACATTGTGTGCATATTTTGCAGGAACTTTTTTGCCTTTTCCCTGCGCCACCAGTGCTTCAGCTTTTTTCCAGTTTACAGCCATGATAAAATCCTTATCACGCTGACTTGCATTCACTTCCAACAAAGTATTAGCCTGCTCGGTGTTGTAAGTAGAAAAGAAAATCCAGTCTTTTGATACACCTTTACCCGCTCTTGCCAAATCATAATTATAGCCCGGAATAACGAGTTGGAATGCAAGGTTCATCGTTCCTTTATCCTTATCAACCTTTATAAATGTAGCGGCACCTTTATAATTCTCTTTGTAAGTTTCAATAGACGCATCTTCTGTAGCATCTAATGGAATACTGAAGCGCGTATTGCCCACGATGTATTCTGTATTTTCTGTACAGAATGGAGATGCGTGGTTTCCTCCTACATTTGGCAACTCAAGAATCTCTTCTGTTTTAAATGTTGCAAGGTTAATCCTGGCAATTCTGGGAGTATTATTTCCGTTGATGAAAAGCCATCTGCCGTCGTCCTGTCCGTTAGTTTTTGATAATTGCGGATGGTGAGTATCATCCCATGGAACAAATCCATGAGATGTATTAAGCATAGGCTTTGTCTCTTCGGAATACCCATAACCGTTTTCGGGATTTTGAGAGAAAACCGGAATAACTTTTAACAAACGGCCCGAAGGAAGACCGTATGCTGCTATCTGGCCACTAAATCCTCCTGATGCGAACATATACAGTTCGTCAAATTTTCCGGGAGCGACGTATACCTTTTGAGACGCGTCCGCATCTGCTGATTCTACAGCTTTCCCTGGCTTACAGGCCGCGAATGCAATAGAGGCTGCAGCGGCCAGAAAAAGTGATTTTTTTAAATTAATTTTCATGATTTATAAGGTTTAAATTATTTAGTGTCGTTCTGACGAAGGAATTCAAGAATCTGACGAGTCTCGTCATCAGATACATTTTGGAATGTCATTTGGACCAAATGCTTCTCGAAAAGCGCCTTTCCTACCGGATCCTTCTTAGTCATTTCTTCAGGATTGGTTATCATGTTCATAATCCACTCCGGAGTGCGTCTCAGAGTAACATCTTTCAAGCCAGGACCCACAATTTTTTCATCGCTTGTTTTGTGGCAGGCCGAACATTTTGAGGTAAATATGGCTTCACCTTTTTCGGCCATTGCTTTGTCTACAGATCCAATTTCAACGGAAGTAAAGCGGCCAATTCCTTTGCTGTCGCTTTTAGCCTCCGGGTCGACTACCGCGATTTCTTCAGTCACGGCTGAAGATCCTGTCGTTGACTCTTCAGATGAAGCACTCTGACTGCTACCGCCACAACTGCTTGTAGCTGCGGCCACCCCTAGAATCAATGCGATCATTAATAAATTTAAATTTTTCATTCCCTGTGTGATATAATTTAGTTGTTAGTTAAGACAATTTTATCCTCTATTTTAATACTAAAAAACGACTAGGATGTATCAATTTTATGTCGACTTAGTATCATTTGATTTATTTTTCTATTTCTGTTAGATTATGTAAATGACGTAATCGGTGTTCCGGTGACGTGCTGTTAATTAAAGACAAATTTATCTTTTAATAAAAGAATAAATATGATCTAAATCATATTTCAAAAATAAATTTCAGAAAAATTAAAGCTTGTGGAAACTAAACGAATCTACCCGAAGAGTAAATTAAATGACATCAATTTATTTGAGAAAGTATGTTTTCTTTTCAAACTCCTGCACCATTTCATGGACCGATTTTTTGCTAAATTCTATCAGCAGCTGGGTTCTGATTGGTTTCACCTGCTCATGCATCGGACAGGGTTTTACATCAGAACAGCTTTTTAAACCCATTACGCACGCACTAAACAGTTCGTTTCCGTCTACAGCCCGAACAATATCGATAAGATAAACCGAAGTAGGATCAGTGATAAAAAAACCACCATGAGGACCTTTTACTGAAGATATAACTTTTTTTCTTGATAATGCCTGAAGAATTTTGCCAGTAAAATGGGTTGGAGAACCAACGGCCTCAGAAATTTCGACAATCCCTGCCTTCTCCCCTTTATGGCTTTTATACGCGATATAGATGGAAGCCCGTATCGCATACTCGCAAGATTTGGATAATATCATATCTTATATATTTGCAAACCTAAGTATTCTGCCGAGTATTTGAAAAAGATTTAACCGCAGAAATTCTACGGGCATGAAACAATTTCCTACTTTAAAAAATGCTTCTGCTGTTCCTCCTCAATTAAAGTATCCAAAACAGATTTTTCGCTAAATTCTATCAACAACTGTGTCCGAATCGGTTTAATTTGATCATGCATAGGACAAGGCTTTGTATCCGAACAGGTTTTAAGTCCCATGATGCAAGATGTAAAAAGGCGGTTGCCGTCAATCGCTCTGATAATGTCAATCAAGTATACAGACGAAGGATTTTCTATAAAAAATCCGCCGTTAGGCCCCTTATGAGAACTTATCACTTTCTTGCGCGACATGGCCTGTAAGACCTTAGCTGTAAAAGGTATCGGGGAACCTATTGCTTCTGAGATTTCCAGAATTCCGGCCTTCTCGTTTTTACTGCTTCTATATGCTATATAGATCCCAGCTCTAATAGCATATTCACATGATTTCGACAATAACATAGGCTCCCCGTATACTAAAACAAACTATCTAAGATTTTTTTCCAGTTCTATTGATTTTGGAAACAAAATATTATTCTCCAGATGTACGTGCTGGAAAAGGTCATGTTCAAACTCTTCAAGTTTTTGGTAAAGTATGCGATAGGATGTACAAGCGTCTTCTGGTAAAAGATAATCGCTTGTTAGCTCGCGAATTTCTACCAGATCCTCCCCGGCACCTTCGTGCTCCATTTCCATCACGTTAATCGGATTAGCAACCTGACCAAAATGCGAAGCAGGCAAAGCTATATTTCCTTTTTGTGCCGCAACCATTTCCTTGATGTACGGAAACAGTATCTTTTCTTCTTTCATCATGTGCATACTTAAATCATGTGCAATACGGCCGAAAACCTCTGCGATTTTCAGAAGTTCGGGATGATGATCTCCATGTACTCTAGCCACTTTCTGAGATATCTCAACCAGGAAGGGTATGCTTTCCCTAACATAATTGTGGTGAGTATTTATTATATAGTCGCATAAGAAGTCAAGATTCCAACTTTGGAAGTTTTGCGATGTACCGTTGCTTTCTTTGTCAATCGCTTCGAGTTGGGCTTCTACACTTTGAAGGTCAATCCCCTTCTTCTCGCAAACTTCCGATAAGGTTTTCTTACCGCCGCAGCAAAAGTCGATTCCGAATTTTTTAAAAACCTGAGCCTTGCGAAAATCCTTTGCAACGATTTCGCCAATGGTTACTTCGTCCTCCCCTTCTTTCTTTTTACAGATTCTAACTTTCCAGATTTCGGGACCGTCTTCCAGGTATTCCCAGGTAAATATCTGACCTCTTTCTCCAAGCAATTGATAGTACAGCGGCTTAGGATCGTGATCATTATGAATAGTAAAACCCTCACCGGATTTTAAAGAATCAAACTTCTCAAAAATAGTAGGGTGCTTCAAGCGCGGTTCGATAAGTGTTACATTAAGA
Source organism: uncultured Pedobacter sp. (assembly GCA_966210515.1). Classification (GTDB taxonomy): domain Bacteria; phylum Bacteroidota; class Bacteroidia; order Sphingobacteriales; family Sphingobacteriaceae; genus Paradesertivirga. The sequence continues at coordinate 31,104 of CBIHLM010000005.1, read as the reverse complement.
ATGTCCATGGTTACGTATGTTTAATTAAAGACAAATATATCTTTTATTATAATGAATTAAATTGATAATTATTCTTTTGACACGAATTACAGATTACAGTGATTGTGATAATCAAATTCGTTTTTCCGATGTATTGCAAGCCTTAAAAAGCACAAAAGCATCGGACGTGCTTTTGTGTTTTTTCGATTATTCTTATTCTCTTCCAGAACGAATATCAAATTCGTCCTTTTTGAAGCTCCATCCAAATTTAAGCCCGATTACAAACACGGCCAGAGCTATAGTTCCTATCGCGAATATCGTATCGCCTATTGCTCTTAACCATCGAAATGTTTCCATAACCGGTTGCTGCATAAACTCTGCAGATCGTGCGTACCACATCCCTTCGTTTACGCTGGCGATAGCCTGCAACATTCCCATCGGAAGAAGGCTTAAAAGAGCCATCAGCATCAACCCGATGTTAATAGACCAGAAAGCAAATCCTATCAAACCATCTTTCCAGACATTTTGACGATAAAGGCCTTTTAGCACAAACAGCATTAAACCAATACCAAGTACTCCGTAAACACCAAATAAAGCTGTATGGCCGTGTAATGGAGTGGTATTTAATCCTTGCATATAATAAAGTGCAATTGGCGGATTTATAATGAAGCCAAAAATACCGGCGCCGAGAAAGTTCCAGAAAGCAACTGCTATAAGGCAATAGATCGGCCATTTGTATCCACTCACCCATCCTTTTTTTCCGCTTAAGCGATAGTTATGATATGCCTCGTAGCCAATCAACACCAGCGGAACGACCTCCAGTGCACTAAAACTTGCTCCCAAAGCCATAATTGCTTTCGGTGTTCCTGAAAAATAAAGATGGTGGAACGTTCCGAGAATACCTCCCGAAAGGAAGATAATGGTGGCAAACAACACATTTAAAGTTGCCGATGTTTCGTTAAGTAACCTCATTCTGACGAAAAGGAACGCCGCAACAACTGTTGCAAATACCTCGAAGAAACCTTCAACCCATAGATGAACCACCCACCAGCGCCAGTACTCGGCAATGGCCAGGTTAGTTTGCCGTCCCCACATCAGTCCTGCTCCATAAAACATAGCTATAGCTGCCGACGCCACAATGAACATGATTAATAAATGTCGACTGCCTGTCCTCTTCCGAAGGGCAGGAAGTAAGGCCCGCACCATAAGGAATAACCATAGGAAAAGCCCGACCAAAAGGAATATCTGCCACAAACGGCCAAGATCCACATATTCATATCCTTGGTGACCAATCCAAAAATTCTCTGCCAGACCAAGACGTTGCATAACTCCATACCATTGGCCAATCATAGAACCCACAACCACGACAATTAGTGCAATAAAAAGCACGTTAACACCTAGTTTTTGGAATTTTGGCTCATATTCTGAAACAGCCGGGGCTATATACAAACCCGTGGCTAACCATGAAGTCGCAATCCAGAATATTCCTAACTGTACATGCCAGGTTCGACTTAACGAATAGGGCATTATTTCATCAAGAGGAATGCCATAAAAGCCCCCTCCCTCAACACCAAAATGAGCGGTTACAACTCCGAGAATTACCTGCACAAGCATAAGTGCCGATACAATCCAAAAGTACTTGAGGGTAGCACGCATGGAAGGAGTTGATGATGAATTCATCATCGGGTCAGTTTCGGGAACAGTTTCCTCGTGATCGGCATCATTGGTTTTAGCATTGTAAAAGGCAAGAAGACCTATTCCCAGAAGCAGCACGATTACGCTGAATCCTGTCCACATAATCAAATCGCCGGTGGCAACATTGCCGATCAGTTTATCCGGCGGCCAGTTGTGAGTATAAGACACGGTTTCTCCTGGGCGATTAGTCACACAGGCCCAGCTTGCCCAGAAGAAAAAGGTATTCATCTGCCGCATCCTGTTCGGATCTTTGATAGAGTTCTTTGCAATGGCATAATCATCCCTTAGCTGATTAAAGGCCGGATCGTCTGTAAACAACGAAGAGTAATATTTTCGAAGATGTTCGAAAGCCATCCCCCGCAGCGGAGAAACAGTTAAAATCCTGGTTTCCGGATCATAGGTATTAGCACGAAGTTCTTTCTGGAGCCGGGTTTGCAAACCACTTTTCTGCTCCTCATTCAATTGATCGTAAGTCGACTGATGATCATGCTTCGCCCAGAAATTGAGAAAGAACAAAGCCTCGCGGCGAAGCCAGTCTGCTGTCCAGTCCGGAGCTACATAGGCCCCGTGCCCCCAGATAGAACCTACCTCCTGTCCGCCCATACTTTGCCATACGTTCTGGCCGTCTTTTATATCCTGACCAGAAAATAGTTCCGTATTATCTGTAGTTACGACTCTGACGGGAATTGGCGGAGCTTTCTGATAAATTTCGAATCCATAATAAATGAGTACCGCGAAGGATAAACCCACTACAAGCCCGAAGGCAATCCAAAGCTTAGTTGTTGCTTTCATTGAAAAATTTTAGTGAACGATGTTTGAAAATTGCTTATTGATTTTGATTTAAATTGAGATAGAAGCTTATTGTAAAAGATAATGCCCGACAAACAAAACAAGAGCGAAACAATCAAAAGGCATTGCTGTAAATGAGGGATGACTATATGGAACAAGCCCAGAACCGGTTGAGTAAAAAGAATTGCCAGGTAAGTAATTACCAGTAAGACGTAAAACTTTTCAGCGCTTTTTATTACCCGCGGTTTAAAAAATAAACTAAAAATGACAGGCGTTATACAGCCAAGAGTTATCAGGTGCACATAACCTATAATCAGGTTGCGGTTAGAAAAAGCCCACTCGCCTATTTGGGGCACACAAACCAATACCTGAAAAACCACTTTAATTGAAATTGCCAGTACTGCGATTCGGATGAGAAAAGGCAGGTTCTCGACTTTGTTTTTGAGCTTATGAATCATAATAGCCCAGCTTAGCACGTTCAGCAATGCCCCGGCAAGTGCAATTATTTGTAGCAATAACGATGGTTTCGACCATAACGTGAATATGAAAAAAAGCGGAATTGTTGAGAGGATAAACATCTTCACCCAAGGCACCAGGTTTTTCTGAGCATAATTATCCAATTTGTTAAAACGTGATGAAATAAGGGCCAGAGCAGCAAATAACATCCATCCGTTCATTTGAAAATGAAGGTAAAAATAGATGGCATTCTGATAAACAATTCCAGTATTGCCGGTCGCTTTTAAAGCGCCTAAAGCCAGTGGGCCGAGTGATGAAACAACAAGAAACCAAAGGCTGGCTTTAACCAACATCTCTGAAACTTTATCCTCTTTATTAGCCAATTTATTGTAGGCTGCATAGCTAAACCAATAGCTTATAAAAAGAAAAAGGGTAGAAAAGATAATTGAGATGGCTTTGTATCCCTGCAAAGAAAAACCGATGAGCATTCCAAAAGAGACTATCTGTGTAAGCAGCAAAATCCATTTAAAAGCCAGTAAGTTCTTTGGGGGCATCTGTTTTATGAGCAGGATAACAAGGGCCATAAACATCCATCCTGAGAAAGCGAAATGAGAGTGTGCATGAAGAATATTCAAATAATTTAGTGCCGGTAACGGAAAACACAACATGTATCTTAACAAGGCGCCGAATAAAGCCAGCAAAATAAAATTCAGGAAGGTCCTACGTTCAAAGTTTATTGTTTCTACCCACTTCATACGCTACCGGTTCCAGAATTCATTTGGATAAGTTTCTAAATACGGTTGATGCAGTTCGTTTATAAGTTTGCCCATTTCATCAAGTTCCTCTTCGGTTAAAAGTGTTTCGATGTACGGAAATAACTCACGCTCCTCAAATCGAATATGTGCCTCTACCTTGTGTGCCAGATTCATGAGTGCGTCTTTATCACAAAGAGCCGAATCTGCGATAAGCCTCACCGCTTCCCTGATTTCCAAATGCTCTGTAATGGTGCGTTTTCTAAAATTGTCCTGTAAATCGAGATAACCGAGTACCTGATTTTCTTCCTCATCGAAATGAGGAAATAAAGCATGTGCGGAAAAGTGCTGCACATAATCGGCCATCACCTCAATTGGGGTGTTCAGTTTAAGTCCCTGCTTTATTTTCCATCCCAAAAGCAAGCCGTGATGGTGGTCTCTGGACAACTCGATTAAGTTTTTATTTCGTTTCATATGACATATCTTGTTTATGAACCTGGGTTACCCTACAGGCACGATTTGTAAATAAAAGACATAATTATCTTTTTTTTCAAAGAAGCGATTAATACATCTTTAATAAAATGACGCAGATCACTTTTTTAAAATTCGTGAACTAGTTAAACAGGAAACTGAATGAATAAAGACGCCTGCTGGCATTTGTGCTGAGATGTTTATCACAAGTCATCTTTTAAAGAAAAACACAAACTTTACAGACCCCTTAAACGATCTTGACGATCTTTACCTAAGAGCAGATTTTCCTGACATCAATCAGCTCTTTTTTTTCTGACTTTTACAATGAGATATTTAAAATCAAATCTGGGCTTTATCATTTCGCTGATGCTTTTAGCCATTATCGCCTTCAATCCAAACGCAAAGGCATTTCTATTAAAAGCGCTCATTAAAACAGGGTTGTATCAGCCCGGCATTAGCAAATCAGAAAATGATTCTGATTACCCAAATGCTCCTGCAACGCTATTTATCGGCTCGAATGGCCAACATCTGGATATTTCAAGAATGAAAGACAAAGTAATTTTTCTGAATTTCTGGGCCACCTGGTGTCCGCCGTGTATCGCAGAAATGTCTTCTATCAATTCGCTTAAAGCCCGGTATAAAGACAATCAGCAGATGATCTTTTTAATGGTAGATGTAGATAATAAACAAAATGCTGCCCAAAATTTTATGAAAAAAAACAACTATGATCTGCCGGTTTTCTCTCAGGGCAGCAACATCTCCGAGGCACTTTTTAAAGGCAGTGTTCCAACTACTGTGCTTATAGATAAAAGAGGTAAAATTGTATTCAAGCATGAGGGCATGGCCGACTATAACTCAGAAAAAATGCAAAGCTTCGTGGATAATTTATTAAAATAAGAAGAAAATACAGTTTTTAATTACTCCTTGGAAAAGCAATCCCAGAAGATCAATAAAGAAGCCAGAGAATTAATCCGCTGGCCCCTCAATCAACACTATTAAATTAAAAACTCAGAACTATCCTTTCTGCTTATCCAGCCATGCCTGTAATTTCTGTATATCTCCTTTTTGATCGTCAATCATTTTTTTAGCAATGGTTTTAAACGTCTGATCTTTACTGTGCTCTAAAACCATTTCCCCCATCACAACACCATGCTCATGATGCCTTTTCATCATTTTAGCAAACTGATGATCAACGCTTTTGGCAGTCGTATCACCCATTTCCATCATCGCCATCATGTTTTTATTCATAGCCATACCCAATCCCCGGCTTTTGTTTTCGGGGCTGTAATCCTTAGCCGATGATTTGTATCTTTCTGCAATGGATTTCAAATCATCAATCTCCTTTTGACTCATGTCCTTTATCTTCTTCGCTATATCTTTCATTTCCTGATCAGTACCGGATTTCAACTCTTCCTCCGACATATTTATAGCTCCCCTATGGTGATAAATGAGCATGGTTGCTAAGTCATGATCCGTATTACCCGACATTCTCATCTGATGCATCTGGTCCATCATTGCCTGCCTGGACCTCATCATGCCTGATCTTCCGTAACCATGTAGGGAAGTATCCATACCCATCATTCCCGAACTTTCAAAGCTTGTGTCGGTAGAGACGGAATCGGCTGATCCGATTTTTGCTCTTTTGCTTTCGCAACTGATAATTACTAAAATTGCTGCAATTAATGGTAAAATTAGATTTCTCATATGTAAAGTGTTTATATTAATTCGATCCGATTTTTTTTGCCTATAGGAAAAAGCAATGTGATGCACAGGTGATGTAGCCAAGCTTTGCTCCGCCATTATTAAAAATTTCGCATTTCTTATTTATCACTATTCGCTCCTGCTTGCTGCGAGTAGTTTGTAATAAAGACACTTCCGATATCGCAGAAACTATCGAAAAAACAATTAATAGCGCTAACATCTTCATGATCTTCAATTTTGATATACAAATATCTTTCAACCAGAAAACATACATCCTGATTCGTGTCAGCTGTCGAAGTGATATCAATTAATTAAGCGGTCGGGCTGCAAGGTAAAATCTTCAATACAATAATTGCTTTCTGCTAAAAATGCAGGCTAAATCAAGCAAATATCTTCCCCTTTTTTTTATATTGGAACTTTCGCGTCTTTCCGCTATGGAAAGCGAAAAACACCAGCATTAAACCAAAATAAACCAAAATGAAAAGTACTGAATACCTTCAAAACATTGAAAGCAACCTTCTCTTTTTCAATGAGCTGCGTTACGAAGTTTTAGAAACTGCTTATCGCCTTTTGCTTGCCAGCGATAGAAAGGAAGCAGAAAACGCTACTACGTCGAATGAATTTACTCTCAAACCGGAACTATTACTTGGCTCAAAAGACAAAGCAGTACAAATGCTAGGAAACTTGTTTTCCGAACTAACTAATAAAACAAATCAGCTTGCCGGGATTAATAATATCACACTTGAAAAGGAAAATATTTTATTATATCAGCGGGTATCCCGAATTGATTCTGCCGTTAAGAATCATGATTACAATGACTTATTTTCGAGCTATACAGATAGGTTAGTGAGCTATACAATAGAGCGTGTGGATATATTGGGGGACTTAATTTTTAAAGCATCAGGTAGGAACAATGAAACCATTCATACATCCCAACTGGATAAACGACTTGAGCTATTAAAGCCTTACACAGACAGCAGTACAGCCTTGCTTCTGGATATGACATTGAGCCTCAGAGATACAATGGCCGGGATGATGCAGGAGGGTTTAAATGAGAAAGTTATTATCAGTAAATGTCTGGTAGAACCTTTTGAGATAGAAAATCAAAGCTGCTAACAAGTCGATACTTGGTACAGTCGGATAAACATGTACTGTATTCGTATTCTAAGGCGACACAGGAAGTTTTTTAAATTACCGTCAGTTAAGCTTTTGCAAAAAAAACCCGTAAAAAGCTATCGCTATTTTACGGGCCGTATTTATAAACAAACCTGCTGTTTAAAACAGCAAGGCTTTACCTTTATTGAACAATGGTAATCGTTCCTAAATCTTTTGTAGAACCATTTACTACCGAAATATTTTCAAGACTTTTAACTTGATAAGGGTTAACAGGCACAATATCAACCTTATAAGTTCCGGCTTTTAATCCTGGAAAATAAAAAGCACCTGTTGAATCCGAGATTGTACCAATGGTATCAGTACCGGTGATAGCATATATTTTCGGACTTGCAGCAGCCGGAGAAATAACGCCCCTCATTGAACCTGATATTGCCTGCGGTATAGCTCTGATTACAGGCTTTAAGATATATTTTCCGTTCCCGGTTTTCACGATGGATTTTGCAGCGTCGAAATCAAGCAATAAAGTATACTCGCTACCAGCACTTAAATCGGCATTTACTTTCAGTTTTAAACCCGAACTTTGTGCACTTGGTGTGGTTAAATTATGCTCTACACCATCCACCATAACCGTATTTCCTGTTTCATTTAAAACCAGACGAATCTCTTGCAGCTGACCTGCAGGAATATCCTGAGAAGCAAGCAATGTATCTTTGCCCATTCTGAAATGTAATATATCAAATGGTTCCGTGCCAACCGGCATTGTGGTCATCCCGTCTGAAGTAAATACTTGAATTTCTTTTACATTCAATAATAAAGACTGATATGCACCCGGTGCATCCGTCATCTTAACAGAGAATTTGGTTGCAGAAGATGTATTATCGTCCGTACAGGATGAAAAAGCAACTGCTATAGCCAAGGCTCCGAGGATAAAAAATCGTTTCATGTTCTTTTTAAATTTGATTGAACTCAAAGATGACGCGCGAACATGAAGTTTTGATGAAGTTTTGATTTTTTTCACATACACTTCACAAAACCTGAGCAACTAATTGATTCTAAGCTGCAAAAAATATTACTCCGAGAAAGTTGTTTGCTAACCTTTAAAACTTGGTGAAAAATCCAATAAACACCAGTTGATTATGAAGAAATTAAGACACCGATTTACAAGCTACCACCTTTACAGGGATATCTTTCAATTTGTTATAAAGATCTTTTAGCTTGAATGGCTTCAGAATATAATCGTCCATTCCGGCTTCTTTGATTTTAAAATTAAGATTATCAGATACAGACGCAGTCAAAGCTATAATGGGTACCGCTGCTTTAACTGGATCAGCTATAGCCCGGATAGACCTCGCAGCTTCGTATCCATCCATCAGAGGCATGTGCAAATCCATCAGAACAACATCATAAGAATCTTTGCTTAGCATTTCAATTGCTTCGCTACCGTTTAATGCAAACACAGGCTCATTATTCCATTTGCTGAACACTTTAAGCAATAAAACCCGGTTCATTTGGTTATCTTCAGCAACCAAAACCTTCAAGCCTGTTAAGTCATATTCAGATTCCAGACTTTCAACGTTTATACCCGAAGGTTCTTTATTTAATTTAAAAACAATATCAAAAAAGAAGGTCGAACCAGAGCCAGCTGAACTTTGGAGGTTGATTTTACTTTCAAACAAAGACAACAAACGTTTTACTATTGCAAGTCCCAAACCGGTCCCCCCAAAGTTTCGGGTGGTGCTTGAGGACGCTTGAGTAAAAGGTTCAAAAATTGCTTCCTGCTTGTCGGCACTGATACCTATTCCTGTGTCGATTACAGAAAACCGCACGGTAATTTCCTCCTCATCTAAACACAAAACCTGTAGTGTAACAGAAACTCTGCCCTTCTCGGTGAATTTAATTGCGTTTCCGGCCAAGTTGTAAATAATTTGAGTGATGCGTGTCGGGTCGCTTATGATATCCTGGCTTTTTAGTAGTTCATCAATTGTCACTATTAACTTAATACCCTTTTGTTTAGCCTGAAACTGCAATCCTGCGCAGATATCATTCATTAATTCATTTAAATTAACAGAAATAGCTTCGAGCTCTACTCTTTCAGAATCAAGTTTATTAAAATCAAGGATGTCATTTATAAGCGAATGAAGATTTACTGCTGAAAACTTCAAAATCTTTAAGTTCTCTTCCTGCTCTTGGTTAGTTGAATCCATCAATAAAAGCTCACTAATACCAATGACAGAGTTGAGCGGTGTTCGAAGTTCATGCGACATACTCGACAAAAAGTCCGATTTAGATAATGCAGCGTTATTAGCCTCGTTTACCGCCAGGTGTAATTGCCTATTTAGGTTCTCCTTCTCTGCAAGTGTCTTCACAAAAGCCTGCTGGAATAGATAGTGCGCATATATTATGGAGATGAAGTTTAACACCAAAATAATTTCATACCCCGGCGAAGCCAATTCGTTTGGTAAACCATTCCAGGTAACTAATTTGTCCGGAAAAACTAAAAAGGATATAACTGGAATTGTGGTTAAAGCCGAATAGAAAATTCCGAAGCCCCTGCCCAATATATAAAAGGCACTCAGAATCATCATAAAGACAAACTGAACCGTAATTAGATTAACGGCTTTCGCATACATTAAAACATTGCTCCAGATAACAAATAACCCAATACACGCCAGAGCATGAGCTACCATCTTCAGATTGTTCTTATTAGCCAGAAGAAGTTTTAATAGTGTAAGATAAAGCACCAGCATAGTAATTGCCCGGGGCAAATGCAGGTGCTGATTATTTTGCAATAACACCGGAATAACACAGCTAAGTTTAACCAATGAAAAAATCAGGATAACAAACACAATTTTGATCTTTGCTTTTACAAAAGCATCAGATTCTGTTAAAAGCACTTTTTTTAACGACCAGTTGAAAAATGTCATCGGCTGTTCCATATACTATCAAAGCCAGTCAAAGAATTAAAAACAAAACTCGTGTTCGCGTATTGAGAAAGGATACCATCAATGGGTACGAAAATCCGCGAATGTTTAAGATCTGCTTTCCTCACGAAAAGCCTGATCACTCACCATAACACAAAATTAAACAATTGTTTTCACAAGAAGTGTGTATTTTTCTCTCAGAAATATTTTTTCCAGAGGGGTAGATTACAAAAAAAAACCTCAGAAGCGTTGTCAACTGAGGTTCAATTTGTTACATTATTTATCGCGATCGCCTGATCTGACTTTTTAAAACCGAGTATCAATCTTTCTCTGCTTTCTTTCTTTCACTTTTTATAAACTCTTCAACAACATTGAGCAATACGGTGTACTTTCTGATGTGGTTACCTGAGATTACCGACAGATGAGCCCGGTGTAAACCGGCAGACAATCCGGCGGGATCTGCTTTTAACACAATATGATTGCTCATCCTTTCATCTTTTATGCGGCCCGAATTTTCGGAAACATTGAGCCATTTAACATCGGTTTTAAGTTGGAAATTCAATTCTGATGAACCCGCATTCCAAAGTGTAAAAGGCATAGTGATGATTGAGTCTTTAGCGGCACCCGGAATTTCAATAACATGAAAAGGTGCAGCTATCGCATTTGCCGACAGGTTTCCCGAATATGCGGCAGTGAATCCCTTATAAGTATTACCCCGAAACTTATTATTATCCGTTAAAGCGATTGCCGGGTACCCTGCACTTGAACTGAAGCTATTTTTATAAAAAGTCTGATCAGTGATATTAGCAGCTGGCTTATTCCGCAGATAAAAACCTCTGGCTACATTTAAAAACGCATTGTGCTCATATAAAAAATTGTCCATAATCGGTGTACCGGAAGGACTCAGCCATATAGCAATACCCGATTCAATTGCATTTTGAATAATATTTTTGCGGTAGATAGTTCCCATTAATCCGGTCTCGGCTCTTTTCAACTCCAGCAGCGCATTCATAATACCCCACCTGCTTTTGCTAATTGTATTATTTACATAGAGATTAAAATAATTCGGATCGATCCCTGTAGTATGTTGTGTAGACCAGTTTGAGATTCCTGCCCTGACATCTGTTAAAATATTTCCGTCAGCGATAAAGTTTAAAACCCCTCCATAAGGCTGTATCCCTGACGAGGCGTTCTCATCCCTGTTTACGGCTTCCGCCTTCCCGTCAATATAATTTTTATACATCACTATTTTATCAGCAAAGTGGCCAATAGCAATAGTGCTTGTATTATCCGGAGGCACATTCCATGGTCGTTCCAGTACAATAGCAGAGCCTTTATCAGAGCGAACCCATCGGGATTGCCCCACGCCCCTGCCTTTTGTGATTACCGCGATAAACATTCCGGGAGCCAGGGTTTTAGAAAACTGCCGTAAATTGGTTTCTGATTGAGACGATGCACTTGCTACGCCCGACCACTTCGCAGAGAAGCCTTCCCATAAAAATTGCTCACCAGAATTTTGATCCGTTCCCACGGGCCTTACCGCCAGATCATACGTTCTGTTATTCCCCAAATAAGTATGCCGCGTACTGCCGGCATTACCCGCAGCATGAAAAAAACGGCCTTTACCCCAACCTGCACCGTTGTTTATATCCTTATTATCATAATCGCGACACGTTGAGTTAGTAAGGCTGATTCCATTGCCACCCCATGAGTGAAGCGCATTTTCTGCATCGTTTGTTAAATAAAAGTTGCAGCTATCGATAAACAATTGCGAAGCTTTTCCAAGGAAGGATATTTTCCCTATTATTTTACAATTTCTAATAAAAACCTCATTAGTATTATCGAGTTGCCACACATCATAATTCTGAAAAGAGAATGTAACATTCTGCAATCTTACATTCGAACTTCCGCGCAAAAAAAAGGGCGATGAGTGTATAGCCCTGAAATTGTTATTGGTATCGAATGTCAAATCGCTTACCTCCAACGTATTCACGCTTCCGTAAATCATCGCGTCGGATTTTGCACTAAAGCCGGTACCACACTTAATGAAAGTTTTTTCCTGTCCATCACCCTTCCACCTGGTATTATCTGTTGGATTAAGCATTCTGCTTATGATATAAGTACCCCCGGGAAAATAAACCGTCGAACGGCTTGATTTTGCGGCAGCAGCCAAAGTCCTGTAAATTGCATCTGTATCATCCGAAACGCCATTACCCAGCGCGCCGTAGTCTTTAACATTGAAAGTAGTTTGGACCCATTGTGTCGGAAGCGTTACGTGAAGCTTTAAAGGGCCGCTCCAGCCATATTTCGCTCCATGGCCATTGTGTGTCCATACCTCATATTCCCCGTTTGACAATTCGTTGGGCACAATAAAATCCACTTTGTACGGATTTACCCTGATTACCCGCGCCCACAAACCCTTACCTCTGGCAGGCTTAATATAAATATTAGACGATACAGAATCATTAAACTGAGAAAGATTTCGCCCAAATACAGAAACAGTGCTTCCCCGACTCGCTTTAGCCGGACCGAGCCACCAGGCATCTGTTTTATTTACCGCGATTGGCTTTCCATAACCATACTTATTCCCCGGCCAGATGAGGTACATTGACCATTTAGGAACTTTCTTATCAATTGTAATAACTGCTTTATTTTTTTCTAAACGCTGTATACTCGCGTCTTTAACCATCCCCCCCGCGCCATACACTTTAAATCGCGAGTCTTTACCTTCATCAGCCCTCTTATATCCTGTAAAACCTTCACCGGAAAGTATCAAAGACTCGTCAGGACCAGCAGTTTGAGTCCACTCAGCACAAAGAGGCGTATTCCCTTTGGCGTTTCCAAACATTGGAGGAGCAAAGGGCTCGCCGGGTGCTGCCGGAGCCGGTGAGGGCATATCATAATCCGAATATCCGGGCAGCTCGCGATTAACCTTTACCTTACAACTCAGCGCAATTAAACAAACTGTTATCAATAAAATACTTTTTTGAAAATCATTTTGTCTCATTGTAAACTTACCTTATTGTTTTGCTGGTTAAATAACTCATTCAAAAGTTAATTGTTCGTGCAATTTATTTCTATTTTATGCACTATGTGTGTATTGAGAAGCATCATATCCTTTGTAGGCAATCCCGACCTGCTGTTTAATCAAGTCCTCGTGTTTTAGCCAAAGCATAATTCCCCCGCACAACACTCCGGGCTTTCCGCTCCGTCAGGTGTAGATATCAACAAAACAATTCCTGGCAACCACTATCAAATCCTTTTATGTTCACCGTCATTGTTTAGAGAGAAACAGTAAAATATTTTTGCCTAATCAATAAAAGATCACATGTATTGTTTCCGCTTGTCCACTGTCTGTTATTTCCTCATGCCCTTCCTGTTATTAATTACCTCTGCTAACAGTCATTTATCAGCTCAGTCAAAAGAAACAGATAACGAGCACGGAGCCCATAAAATCAGCCTGGGCATCGGACATGTGTATTACGGAAAACAACACGCTGACATTAAAGATTTTGTTGTCGACGCGTATGTTTTCAACTACGATTACATCATCAACTCGCATTGGTCTATCGGATCGCACAACGATATTCTTATTGAAGATATTAGAACGCATACAGCAGCAGATCATAAAACCATTACCGAACACGAACGTCCAATAATTACAAAAGCGGTTGGGTCCTACAGCCCGATTAAACACGCACATTTAATGTTCGGAATCGGTGATGAGATAAGTCATCTCCACAATTCCCTGATACTTAATCTGGGTGTGGATTATGGCGTCACCATCTCTCATGGCTGGGAAATCGGTGCGGAGATAAACTTCGACAATAAATTGAAGGGAGCTGATAGCTGGGTGTTAGGAATTGGTTTAAGCAAGATCATCAGTAAACAGCTTTAGTAAACCTGACAGGTGTCCATCGTCTGTTTCGAATTTAACACCGTACAGTAAAAAAATAATCTACTTAAATATCTTAAGATGAAATTAAGGAACTTTGTGCCCTAAATTTTGCTCATATCTTGGAATTCGGTAAAACACCCCCCTCACCTGCAAACACCTCGGTCATCAGTTCGAGTGCCCCAATCATAAGTCCCAATCGAATTCGCCTGGCAGTCTCTTTATTTTACTTCGGTCAGGGAATAAGTTTTGCGTCGTGGGCCAGCCGCATTCCAGATATAAAACAGAACCTCCATCTTTCTGATGCCTTGCTTGGAAGTATATTATTAGCCTTACCATTGGGACAGCTTTTCACTATGCCCATTTCGGGCAGATTGGTTACCCGCTTCGGAAGTCGGATTATATTGACCATTACGGCACCATTATACGTTTTAGCTTTAACAAACCTTGGCTTAGCAACGGCTCCGTGGCATTTAGCTGTCTTTTTATTTCTGTTTGGAGTGGTGGGCAATATGTGCAACATCGCCGTAAATACCCAGGGCGTAGAGGCAGAGAAGCTTTTTACCAAACCCATCATGACCTCCTTTCATGGTGCCTGGAGTATTGCAGGTTTTACAGGGGCGTTGATGGGTTTGGTAATGATGAATCTGAATATTTCTCCCTATGTGCATTTTTGGTTCACAGCTTTTTTGATCTGGTCGAATGTTTTGCTAAACCATAAATATCTGGTGCCCGGTAAAGGCACCGGTGCAGGATCAAAGCCTGCCTTTTTTATCAAACCCGAGGGGGTTTTACTACAATTAGGCATTATCGGCTTTTGCAGCATGGCAGCCGAAGGCGCTATGTTCGATTGGAGCGGTGTATATTTTAAGCAAATTGTGAAGGCACCGGCATCCCTGGTGGTTTTAGGCTATGCCTCATTTATGGTGATGATGGCTTTGGGAAGATTTTTAGGCGATTCGCTGATTTTAAAACTGGGCCGCAAACGTTCCATCCAGCTTAGCGGAGTCATAATATTTACAGGTATGTTTATATCCGTAATATTCCCCTATATTATCCCGGCGACAATAGGATTTATGTTGGTGGGTTTAGGCGTATCAAGCATCGTTCCGACAGTTTACAGCGTTGCCGGAAAAAATAAGAAAGTCTCGCCCGGAATGGCGATCGCGATGGTATCCAGTGTTAGTTATTTGGGGTTTTTGATGGGTCCACCGTTGATTGGATATATTTCCGCGCTATTTAACCTACGTTACTCGTATGCGTTAATCGGGTGCTGTGGCTTATTGGTTAGTTTTCTGGCGGCTAAAATAAGGGCGCTCGATTAATTTAAATTTTCCCTGTTTATTTTTTATCCTTGAGAATCGGTTAAGATTATAAATATTCTTCCTTTTCAAAATCATTAATTTCCTTACCAACACCTTTAATTATTTCATCGAGCTCCACTGCACATGTTTCAATAAGAGAATGAACTTCTTTAATTTCTGCAATTCCTTTCATTTCCCTGCTTAAAAACAACAGACTGAGAATTGAAGCTAAAGGCTTTCTAATGGCATGAGAATTCGTCCAGGAGTGCTTCCTTAATATTTCATTTTGTTCCCTGATTTTTTTCTCTCTTAGCTTCCTTTCGGTTATAATATTCTGTATAGAAATAAACCGAACCGCCTGGTTTTCATCATTATAAATAGCAGAAATATTTAGCTCCACCCAATATTCCTTACCAGATTTTGTATAATTTATAATTTCGAAACGTGAAAAGTTATTATTGGGGATAGATTCCACTATTTTCATCCGTACTTCAGGGTCGGTATTCGGACCATGAAGAAAACTACAATCTCTTCCTATGACTTCATTAAAGCTATAACCGGTAAAATCCAGGAAAGCCTGATTTACCCACATAATAATTCCGGCAGGATCACTAATCACAACCATGTTATTAATCCGGTCTACGACCTCAGCGAGTCTTTGATTCGAATCCGAAGACTGCTTTACCAGTATCATGTTTTTCTCCAGCTCCTCCCTCAATTCCCGCTCCACTTTGTATAACATTTTAAGCTTTTCTTCCTGCTGAAGTTTTAATGTTACATCCTGAGCAATAACTACAACACAATCCCGATTATTAAACTTTAATTTATGTGCCATAACGGAAACGGTAAAACCGTTTCCGTTTTTTCCGAAGTGGGTCCAATTCCCTGAAAGGAAGGATTTATCCGAAATCCTGGATATAAATTCTCTTACCCGCTGATGATCCTCTTCGGGGCGGATATCCAGAATAGTCATTTTTTTAAACTCGTCTTGTGTATAGCCGTATGTCCGGATAGCAGCTTCATTTACTTCAAGAAACCTTAATGTGTGATAGTCATAAATCCAGAAGGGATTGGGATTAGAATAAAACAGACTTTTATATTGCTCTCCGAAATCCACCAAAGCTTTCTGCTGTTTCTTTATTGCAAGGTAAAGCAACCCCGCAGTTACCAGCACAAAAAATGTTCCTTTAAATGTTTGCAGCATTAAATCCTGAACGCCCGTCACTGATGTCAGAAACTGAACCAGACGATCACTCAACAATATCCACGTTAAGCTGATTAATAGATAAAGAATTACAATTCTGTAGGGCTTATTTACCATGATCCGGAATAGTGCATACGAATAAGTGATCTTGGGGTTTCAATAGAATTTTAATAATTCTCTCCCAAAACAGCTATGAACCACATCAGATTATCAATTGATTTTATCCAACAACACACACCCTGCAGCTATGGTCAACCGTCGGTATTCGCAAATCACTTCGTGTGATTTCAGGATCATTCTTACCTCTTTTTTACAAATCCGGTTACATGGTAATAGATTGAATTATCTCCCTCAGCTTCTTGGCGGAGGATTGCAACATTTCCTTTTCTTTTTCATTAATGATCAATGGCAACACCTCTCTTATTCCAGTTTCATCCACAATGCATGGTACACCTAGGTATACATCAGAAACTCCATGGTAGTTATTTAACAGGGTGGAAACATTCAATACGGCAGACTCGTTATCCAAAATTGCCGTGCAGATTCTGTCTAAAGCCAGCGCTATGGCATAATAGGTGGCGCCTTTTGCTTTAATAATTTGATATGCAGCATTCTTAGTATTTTCGAATACCTCCTCCTTATCCTCAACAGACAAAGTAAGGTCAGTTCCGGCGATATTTGCCAGGCTCCACAAGGGAAGTTCAGAATCACCATGTTCGCCAATTATATGCGCGTGCACACTTCGGGGATCAATATGCAGTTTCTGTCCGATCAGGTAACGAAAACGAGCACTGTCTAGTAAAGTACCCGAACCTATTACCCTATTAACCGGCCAGCCCGATTTTTTCCAGGTGAAATAACTCATCACATCCACAGGGTTAGATGCAATAAGCAAAATCCCATCTTTGTTGTACTTTAATATTTCGTCTGTAATACTTTCGTAGATGGAAACATTACGCTTTAAGAAATCTATGCGAGATTCGCCGGGCTTTTGCGCCGCGCCTGCTGTAATTATTATAATATCGGCATCGGCACAGTCAGAATAATCTCCTGCCCAAACTTTTGTCCGACTTAAAAATGGCAAGCCATGATTCATATCGAGCGCATCTCCTATGGCTTTCTCCTTGTTGGCGTCGATCAACACCAATTCGTCCATCCTGTTCCGCAAAAGCAACGTGTACGCGGTTGTTGATCCCACTGCTCCTACCCCAATTACTACTATTCTTTTTTTCCTTTGTGTCGATACCATAAACCTAATTTATTAGAGTTTAATGGTATTCAAAGAAAATTGTTTCCGCGAAAGTTATCACCTACCCTGAAGCGGGGTTAAAAGGATGAATCGGTTAAAAATAGTGGGAAAAGAAATAATCGATGCAGTGATCGCGTTTTAAAAAAAAGCTCTGCGATCGATGCAAACGCCAGATATCATTCTAGTTCGATGCAGCAACAAAACCTCTGTCACCTTCAGCTATTGCAGCATAAATTGCATCCTGAATTCTCGGACGAATTCTTAAAGAATTTAATTTAGTACTTGCTGATGGATACACGCGGTTTGATAAGAATATGTACACTAAGTTTTCTTTCGGATCTGTCCATACAGCTGTTCCGGTATAGCCGGTATGACCATACGTAGCCGATGACGCAAGTCTGCAGGGATAACCACCACCTGCTTCGGCACGGTCAAAACCCAATCCACGTCGACTAACACCCGACTGGCGGGCAGTAAACAGCTCTACGGTCTCAGGTTTGAAGTATTGCACCCCGCCATATGTTCCGCCGTTTAACAGCATCTGGTTTAAAATGGCCAAATCGTTGGCGCTGGCAAACAATCCGGCATGACCGGCGATACCGTCCACCATAGAAGCGCCGCTATCATGTACATACCCATGTAACAGTGTTTTACGGAAATAAGTATCTCTTTCGGTAGGTACTATCTGGTCTTTCTCGAATCGTCTGCGAGGGTTAAAGCCCGCTGTACGCATTCCTAATGGCTTATAAAATTCGTCAAGTACAAATTTATCAAGTGGTTTATGAGCCTGACGCTCAATAACTTCTTTCATCACATACATGCTTATATCACTATAAACATATTTACCGCGTGTCGGCAGTGGTGTGCGAAGCATTTTGGGCCACATAACTTCTTCATAGTAATTTCTGCGGATAAAATAATCATCTGCGGCTTTTACAGGATAAAAGAAAGAAGAATCGCTGGTATGATCTGCCGAACGCAATCCGCTAAAGAAATCAAGATTCACAAAACCTGCCTGGTGCAGCAACACATCCCTCACGGGGATACCGTTTTTATTGGTGTTTCTTGCATCAGCCAGATAAGTCCCTAAACCTGCATCGAGATTAATTTTTTCCTGCTCATACAACTTCATCGTAGCGATTGTAGTCGCAGCAACCTTGGTTACCGAAGCCAGATCATAGATATCGTTTACCTGTGTTGGATTATCGCCACCGTAGGTATGAGATCCATAGGCTTTATTAAAAATTACGTTACCGTCTTTTACCACCATGACAACCGCACTTGGTGTAGCGTGCTCGCGAATTGCCTCTTCAACGATATCGTCAATTCGTGCAAGCCTGGCAGACCGAACTCCAACCTCTTCGGGTAAAGAGTATTTAAGACGGGTTTTCTGAGTGAAATATCCAGCGCCCGCCTGGTACTTCGGACTAACAGTTTGCGCTAGGCGACCTTCGGCCGCGATACCTCCGAAAATAACCTGAGCAGTATATGTTGCAGAGTACGCCGATTGTTCAGGATTCCAAATTACCGGCATGTTAAAAGCATCTAAACGTTGCAGGGCTGTGGTATTACCGAAACCAGCGATAATTACTTCTTTGGTTTGTTGTGCTTGTTGTATAAAATCAAATACTAGGGGATTAAATAAGGTTTCAGGATTCACCTGAAGAATAAGAGTAGTAAAGCCGAGAAGGGCGTTCTGAGACAGGTTCTCGAAATTAAAGCTCGTAATCGCACTGTAATTCCGTAACATGCTATCAAACTCAGCAGGATTTGAAACTCCCGTGTTGATGCTGGCGATTCGGCGATATGCCAGATCTTTAAAAGGAACGGATTGCAAGTGATTGTTCAGCAATACGGTAGACCGCTGATAGTCCTTCAGTGTTTGAAGCTGGGCTAATATTTCTTTTTCATTAACACGATTATCGAAACCACCGAATACTAAAACCAGTAAAATAATTGTGTAATAAAGATTATGAAATCTTATCCTTTTATTCTTAAAATTCCCCTTCACCATTCCCTTGAGTTAAACGTTAATAAACATCCTTGTACTTAATACGACGCTATTGGTTACAATAATCTTCCCTTTTCTTTAATCAGAAGCCCCGGATATAGGCGACTTTCTTGATTTATGAACGTTGGTATTGCCCAAATATTCTGAAATAAAATTAAAAAAAAGATTCTCTTTTATTCTTAAAATATGCCGATTGTATCCTATTGGCTTAAAAATTGCGATAATTACACATACAATACACACACTTAAAACAAGCATATGAAAAGCCTCATTATCAGCCTTATATTATATACTTCAATAACCGCTTCGGCGGGAGAAAAACTCTCCGACATCAGGAGCTCAGTCAATAATCTGCAAACAAAAGATTCCATAAACGAGCAGTATCGACATCTTGAAAAAGCAGTAGAGCGTTACGAAAAATTGAAAACCGAGCCGTGGCCTACTATCTCATTAAGCGCAAAAACCACATATAAATTGAATGATAAGGCACCGGTAATTAAAGAAATAAAACAGCGTTTGGATCTCCTCGGAGACTTCCGTGGAAACGAGGACTCTGAACTGTTTAACCAAAAATTAGAAACAGCAGTAAAGAAATTTCAATTTCGCCATGGCCTTGAAGAAACCGGAATTATTAATGCGAGCCTGGTTAAACAATTAAATATACCTTTAGAAACACGGATTAGTCAGCTGCGGCTGAATATGGAAAGAGTATTGAAAGAAGGGCAGGAAAACCCCGGAACGCACATTGTCGCAAATATTCCTGAATACAAACTTCATGTGTATGAAGGAAACCGTGAAGTGCTTTCAATGGACATTGTTGTGGGTAAAACAAGTAACCCGACAGTAGTTTTCTCGGATCAGCTCGAACAGGTTGTGTTTAGCCCATATTGGAACATACCTGAAAGTATAGTTAGGAATGAAATTTTACCGGCGATGAAGAAAAACCCAAGGTATTTGAAAATACACAATATGGAAGTTATTGGAACAAAGAACGGCTTGCCTGATATCCGGCAGCTACCGGGTCCTAAAAATGCACTGGGAAAAGTCAAGTTCCTGTTCCCCAATAAATACAATATATATTTTCACGATACGCCTGTGAAATCTCTTTTCGAAAAAAGAACCAGGGCTTTTAGTCACGGATGCATTCGCTTAAGCCAACCATTTGAACTTGCTAAGCTCCTGTTGAAAGATGATCCGAAATGGACCGATGCCGCTATCCAAAGCGCGATGAATTCTAGAAAAGAACGCTATGTAACACTCAATCAACCGGTACCCATTTCCATAAGCTATTATACAGCCTGGGTCGATGGATCGGGGAATATTCATTTTAGAGACGATATTTACGGACGAGATAAAAGGATGATATCTTTTGATGAATAATCATCCTTTAGTGTTTGACTAACGCTTTCGCTTCTTTGCAGAAGAAGTGAAAGCGTTAGCAGACAATTCATCGAAAAATCCCTTCACGTTATTTTGCCGGTTCTAATGCCCCCCGGGCATTCTCCACGTGCAATTCATTTACATTCAGACCATCCAGTACGATAATTCCCTGTAAGGAAGAGAACTTTTCAGCATCCTGTTTCCAGGACCAAACTAATTCCCCCCCAGGATTATACTCCAAAACCTGGGTACCACTGGCGCCGAACTTAGGTCCGTGTCCCTGCCAATTTGTAACAACATAATTTCCGTTTGATAAAACCTGGAAACCAGCGTAAAAATTGGGATTTACGTCTGCGGGACCTGTAATAGTTTTAATCAATTTGCCAGCAGAATCATACACCTGAAAATTCTTGGCATATCCCGTACTTGCAATGGTTTGCCCGTTACCTAAACGTACGGCCTGCCACACGTGTGGTTTTTCTGGCGGACCAGCAACTTCGGCTTTCCAAACTATAGTTCCGTTGGAATCGCCTTCAAAAACCAGATCATCAGCCGTTACGATAAAAGTGCCTTTTACTGTTTCGCGAATACAACGAACGTAAGAAAAGCCCGGATAAACAATTGTACGCAAAACAGAACCACCTTCATTAATTTCTACCAATGCAATTCCCTGCTTGTTTTGCCAGTTTGCTCCCGCCAAAAGTGTATTACCATTACGCAACCTCCGGGCAGTTTGCGTACCGGGGAACGATGTCATTTCAAACACCTTGGCACCAGTTGAAATTTCGCGTTCTTCATATCCGTTCCCTGTTCCTATTAACACACGGCCCTGCCCTACTAACTGAATATCGCGACCAGCCGGAACTGGCACGTACCAGTTTTTTGCTGGATTAGAAATATCCACATAGGATAATTGCGACAAACCCTCGTCCCGTAATAAAAGTTTTCTTGTTTTAGCGTAATCTGCTTTTTGAGATACGAGTGGACTACATGAGGATAAAAATAAGACTGTAGTTATTAAAAAAAGGAAGTTCAGATTTATAGATTTTTTCAGATTCATATTGATGATAAAATTTTATTGATAATCGGCCTGCGAAAATAACATTAAAAGTGCTGATAAAATAATCCTAAAATATGTGTTAGTTCTTAATCATTTCCTCACAAATTTGTTTTCAGGTGAGGGACATGAGAATGCACCCGAATGGTATGAAAATATCAAAACCGTCGTCAGGCTAGCACCGCCACCTTTATCCGCGGGTTCAAAAACAGCGTTCAAAGCCCCGCTTCTGGTTAGAAATCAAAGCCGCGATTGCCCCTTAAAAATGTCAGCATTACACCCTCACATAAACTTTTTCAGCGGGTAAATTTGTGTACAGATAAATAAAACCGAAATGAGAAAAATTACAAGCTTTCAATTCATAACTCTTAACGGCTATTACAAAGGGTTAAATGAAGATATCAGCTGGCATAAACATGGCCAGGAGGAAGGCGAGTTTTCATCCGAAAGCCTTAAGTCCGAAAACATGCTGCTCTTCGGCCGTACTACCTTCGAAATGATGGCAAATTTTTGGCCTTCGCCGATGGCTTATGAGAATTTTCCGCTGGTTGCTGAAGGGATGAATAAAGCTGAAAAAATTGTCTTTTCAAACACGCTGAAAGAGGTCACCTGGAAGAATACCAGAATAATTAATGAAAATATTATTGAAAAGATACAACGCTTAAAACAATCTGAGGGAAAAGACATGACGATTTTAGGAAGCGGAAGTATTGCAGGTCAATTTGCGGATGCAGGCTTAATTGATGCATACCAGATTATGATTGATCCTGTCGCAATCGGAAAGGGAACACCATTATTCAAAAACATCAGAAATCAGCTGGATCTCAAACTAACCGGCACTCGTACATTGAAAAGCGGAGTGGTTCTTCTTTCTTACGAACCCAGCTAATAAGGCAGGGTGACTTGATTACTAGCATTACCATATAACCCATTTACCATGGATAACAGAGAAGTTCAATTGAAAGGTTTCTTTAATCAATATGCGGAGCGGTTTAATCAGGCATTGAAAGGAGAAATATCGGATAGTGAAAAAACCGCAGCCTGTTTTTCGGATTGCTTTATTGAAGCTAGTCCAGTGGGTGTTAGTTGTGGTAAAAACGACGAATCTTTCCGGGCAGCCATACCTCAAGGATATTCATTCTACAAAAGTATAGGTATTACAACTATGGAGACCCTTGCGATATCAACGAGCATATTAGATCAGTTTCACGCGATGGTAAAAGTTCATTGGAAGTCTTCTTTTATCAAGAAAGACTTGACAGATGGAAGTATTGAATTTGATGTCATCTATTTTATACAGACAAAAGATGATAAACATAAAATTTTCGCTTATATCACCGGTGATGAGCAAGCCGCTTTGCAAGAAAATGGATTAATCTAGCGAACCCGTCTGTGTTTAAGCACCCTGTCGCAATAATAACCCAAAACCCTCCGCCCTACCCATCCAAACCCGATTGAACGAAAAGCCCGGAGCGCAAACGGCCATCTGGCAAGGCCGGCTTGTAGGAAAAGCGGGACTTCCAGGTCCATGAAAAAGGATTTCCATTTCCCAAAAAGTAATTAAAATCACTTTTTGCCGAAACCTGTATCACATAGCTGCTGGACGGCTAGCAATAACTTTACATCCGAAAATCCATTCAACTTTATGCTTGAGAAATTTAATTACGACAACAAAATTGTACGAGACTTTGGGATAGCCACTGTGGTGTGGGGAATTATCGGCATGACGGTAGGTTTGCTGGTGGCTATGCAGTTATTCGAGCCCGCCATGAACATGGGAAACCAATATACCACGTTCGGTAGAATCAGGCCTTTACACACCAATGCTGTTATTTTCGCTTTTGTAGGCAACGCCATTTTCATGGGAGTGTATTACTCGCTGCAAAGGCTTCTTAAAGCCCGGATGTTTAGCGATACTTTAAGCAAAATACATTTTTGGGGCTGGCAGCTGATAATTGTTTCGGCGGTTATAACACTGCCGCTGGGTTTAACAACTTCGCATGAATATGCGGAACTCGAATGGCCAATTGACATCGCTATTACTCTTATCTGGGTAGTTTTCGGGATCAATATGTTTGGTACTATTATCAAACGCCGCGAACAGCACATGTATGTTGCCATTTGGTTTTACATCGCAACGTTCGTAACAGTGGCAGTTTTGCACATTGTAAACTCTTTTCAATTACCGATTTCGGCCTTTAAGAGCTATTATTTATACGCAGGCGTACAGGACGCCCTGGTTCAATGGTGGTACGGGCATAATGCTGTTGCCTTTTTCTTAACCACACCTTACCTGGGTATGATGTATTACTTTCTGCCAAAAATGGCGAACAGGCCGGTGTATTCCTACAAACTTAGTATCCTTCACTTTTGGTCGCTTATATTTATTTATATCTGGGCCGGGCCGCACCATTTGTTGTATAGCTCATTACCGGGCTGGGCTCAATCTCTGGGTATTGTGTTTTCGATTATGCTTATTGCACCAAGCTGGGGCGGCATGATCAACGGTTTACTTACGCTTCGCGGGGCATGGGACAAGGTACGGGACGACGCCACGCTAAAGTTTATGGTAGTTGGATTAACTGCTTACGGTATGGCCACATTTGAAGGTCCGATGCTATCATTTAAGCAAATTAATGCCATCGCACATTTTTCCGACTGGATCGTTGCGCACGTACATGTTGGAGCTCTTGGCTGGAATGGCTTCTTAACCTTCGCTATTTTATACTGGTTGATACCACGAATTTATCAAACCGAACTTTATTCAAAAAAACTGGCAGGTTTCCATTTCTGGATAGGAACATTTGGAATCTTATTTTACGCCGTACCGATGTATTGGGCAGGATTTACTCAAGGGTTGATGCTAAAAGAATTTACTCCGGAAGGAATGTTAAAACACCCGGGATTTTTAGAAAGCACCTTGCAAATTATCCCGATGCACATGTTTAGAGCTGTCGGCGGTGGTTTATACCTTGCCGGAGTACTGGTTATGACCTATAACCTGATAAAAACTGTAAACAAAGGAGTCCTGCTAGCAAACGAACCGGCTGAAGCAATGCCTCTCGCACCGGTTTTTGTACCACATGCAAGTGAAAAAACCTGGCACCGCGGTCTTGAGCGTAAGCCGATGATGTTTTTGGTTTTGTCGCTAATCGTGATTCTGATTGGCGGGATGGTTGAAATGATGCCAACGTTTATGGTAAGCTCTAATGTGCCGACCATCGCAAGTGTGAAACCGTATTCACCGCTCGAACTGCAGGGCCGTGATATTTATATCCGCGAGGGTTGCGTAAACTGTCACTCACAAATGGTGAGGCCATTCCGGTCAGAAACAGAACGATACGGAGAATACAGCAAGGCCGGAGAATTTGTGTACGACCACCCATTTTTATGGGGATCTAAACGCACCGGACCAGATTTACATCGCGAAGGCGGAAAATATTCTAACGCATGGCATTTCAATCACTTGCTAGATCCTACTACCATGTCGCCGGGAAGTATCATGCCTTCTTACCCATGGCTTATTGACCAGCAAATGGATATCAGCACAACCGCTTCTAAAATTTCGGCGATGCGTACCCTGGGCGTTCCATACGAAGATGGTTTCGAAGAAAGGGCCAACAACAAATTGCAGCAACAAGCAGAGATGATCGCTAAAAACCTTGCTGCCGATAATATAAAGGTTAAAAGCGACAGAGAAATCATTGCGGTGATTGCTTATCTGCAACGCCTGGGAACAGATATTAAAGCCGAAAAACAGGCGAGTATTCAGTAAATACACGCCTGCGGCGAACTTGAGATTTTATCATTTAATTATTACGTAAAACCATGTTTAAACAGTTTTTAAATACAGTTACAGACAGCAATATCTACCTCATAACATCTTTGTGGATATTTCTGATATTCTTTATCCTGGTAGGCTTGATGCTATTCAAGATGAACAAAGACCACATTAAACACATGAGTGAGCTTCCGTTAAACGACGATAATCAAGACTTATGAAATCACTTCTAACAATCATCACCTTTTTATTCATCGCAGTATCTGCATTTGCTCAAACCAGCGAAAAAGCTGAAACAGCAACAGAAGCAATAAGCACCAGTTCTGGTGACATTTATTGGAACCTGCTAATTATTGCTTTTGCCGGTACCATTCTTATATTGTTAGTGGTTGCGCTAACCTTGCTTAAAACATTTAACAGCCTTTCAAAAGAGCTTCTGAATCCTACGCCATTCGTTAAAGAAGAGGTTAAACAACTTGAATATCATGAATGGGTTAACATGAAAAAGAACAAACCCAGTATTTGGACTAAAGTACTGGAGTTAAAGCCTTTGTCGGAAGAAAAAGACATTGAACTTGAACATGAGTTTGATGGCATTAAGGAGCTGGACAATCCTACCCCAGCCTGGTTTATGTATCTGTTTTATGCTACAATGGTCATCGCTGTTGGATATATGTTTTACTATCATGTTTTCG
Source organism: uncultured Pedobacter sp. (assembly GCA_966210515.1). Lineage (GTDB taxonomy): Bacteria > Bacteroidota > Bacteroidia > Sphingobacteriales > Sphingobacteriaceae > Paradesertivirga. The sequence continues at coordinate 4,648 of CBIHLM010000005.1, read as the reverse complement.
ATTGGGGACAACTTCAGGATGAAGAGTATGCAACAGAAATAATGGAAGCTGAAGAAGCTAAAAAAGCTTATCTGGCAAAAGCTGCAAATATTATCGACGAAAACTCGGTAACGGAAAGTACCGACGCAGCGGTTATTTCCGCAGGTCAGGCAATTTATAATACCAATTGCGTTGCCTGCCATGGAGACAAGGGGCAGGGTGTTGTTGGGCCGAACTTAACAGACGAATACTGGTTGCACGGAGGATCTATAAATAAGGTATTTAAGACCATAAAATATGGAATTCCCGAAAAAGGAATGATCTCCTGGGAAAAAACTCTAAGTCCAAAGCAAATTGCAGATGTCTCTAATTTCATTAATTCATTGAAAGGGTCAAATCCCGCAAACGCCAAAGCTCCGCAGGGAGAAAAAGAAGGTTAGTTATTGGAGATTATTAGAGAGTTTAGAGGCTCTTTAATAATCTCTCCTTTGCCGAAAGAAGATGTATTTGATAGAATGATAAGATGGGACACACAGCAACTAGCAGAAACACTGATAAAAAACCCAGAGCCTGGATTTATCCCAAGCTCATAAACGGCAAACTTTATCAATACCGTAACTGGGTTAGTTATATACTTTTAGCTCTGTTATTTTCCGGGCCATTTATAAAAATCAACGGCGAACAACTCATCCTGCTTAACATCCTGGAAAGAAAGTTTGTGTTCTTTGGTGTTGTCTTTTGGCCGCAAGACTTCCATCTTTTCGTTCTGGCCATGCTTACCTTCCTGGTATTTATTATACTTTTTACCGTGGTTTTCGGGAGAGTTTGGTGCGGCTGGGCTTGTCCGCAAACTATTTTCATGGAGATGCTTTTCCGTAAAATAGAATATTGGATAGAGGGCGATTCGGTAAAACAACGAAAGCTGGATGCCTCTCCCTTAACGCTTGAAAAATTTTTCAAAAAAGGAACCAAACATGCCATATTCGCCCTGATTTCATTCCTGATTGCAAATATATTTTTGGCTTATATAATTGGCACGGAAGCATTGTTCCAAATCATCCGCGAGCCAATCGGCCAGCATATCTCTGGCTTCCTTGCCATCGTTATTTTCACCATTGCATTTTATCTCGTTTTTGCCCGTCTCCGTGAAGTTGTTTGCACAGTTATTTGCCCTTATGGAAGATTACAGGGAGTTTTACTCGACAACAAGAGCTTGGTTGTGGCTTATGACTACGAACGCGGTGAACCGCGGGGTAAATTAAATCGCGATGAAACGCTTAACGTCGGGCTTGGCGATTGCATCGACTGCAACATTTGCGTGCAGGTGTGCCCTACCGGGATCGACATTCGCGAAGGAACCCAGCTGGAGTGCATCAATTGTACACTTTGTATCGATGCCTGCGACATGGTGATGGAAAAAATCAATAAGCCCGCAAGACTTATCGGGTTTAAATCCGAGGAGCAGATTACCAGTCGCCAGCCTTTCAGCTTTAGTAAACGAATTTATGGCTATGCAGCAATCTTAGCCATTTTAGTGTCCGCATTAACGATTTTATTAATCAATCGCACCGATATCGAAACCGTTGTTTTAAGAGCGGGAGGAACTTTATACCAGCAACGCCCCGACGGCACAGTAAGTAATCTGTACAACGCGGAACTTATCAACAAAACAGCAAATCCTGTTAAGTTCGAGTTAGTACCTGCACAAAATGGAACAAAGATTCAGTTTATCCGAAAAGAAGATATTATTAAAAAAGGAGAAAGTATAAAACTCACCTTTTTTATCATCAGACCGCAAAAAGAGATTTCGAAATACAAGTCTGATGTAGAATTTAATGTACTCTCTGATGGCAAAATCATAGAAAAAGTAAATACCACATTTATTGCACCACCAAACTAATATTATGAATTGGGGAACGAAATTAATGATCGCAATGGGCCTCTTTATGGCTTTTATACTCACGCTGAGTCTTAAAATGATATTCAGCAACAGCGATGCCTTGGTTGAAAAAGACTATTACGAACAAGGCATAAACTACAGCAAAAAATACGATGCAAAGCAGTTAGCTATTGCAGACTCCGTTGTACCGGCCATTGAAACGGAGGACGCGGGCCTGGTTATAAGTTTTACTAGCGCTGCTGTTTGTAAACTAACTTTTAAACGAATGTCGGATGCCACATTGGATACCACATTTATACGTCAGACAGATCATGACTTCAACATTCAAATTCCCGGGGATGAACTAAAAAGTGGACCATGGCGGCTTTCAATGGATTATACTATTAATGATCAGGAATACCTGTTCGAAAAGGAAATTATAATGCCATGAGTTATCAGGCGCTAGCATTTTATACGGGCTTGTTTGGCAGCTTGCATTGCGTGGCCATGTGCGGACCATTAATTCTGGCGCTTCCTTTTTCCGGACAATCAATCTGGCTCTCTGTCCTGCAGCGTCTGGTATATCAGCTTGGCCGAATTATGATGTATGGAATTCTAGGCTTGCTGATCGGATCCATCGGAACTGGTTTCGCATTGCTGGGATTGCAACAAATTTTATCATTTATCACCGGCGCTTTTTTGTTTATATCGGGCATAAACCACTTTTTGGCAAACAAAAAAAACCGAAGCAACAGATTTTCAGCGAAAGTCTTAAATTACATCACTCCCTTACTAAGCAAAAATATCAGCAAGCCATATGGCAGCTTTGTAGCTGGATCTTTAAATGGAATCCTTCCTTGCGGCATTACATATATTGCCTTAGCGCAAGCGGTAAATTTAAACACAGCTGTTGAAGCAGGCGAATTCATGGTCTTCTTTGGACTTGGCACGATTCCTTTATTATTCTTGACAGCAATTTCACCTTTATTTTTCAGAAGATTTAAGGCCCCGGCTTATCTTGTACCCATTTTGTTTTTAATTGCCGGAAGCTTTTTAATGACGCGGGGATTGAATATTGATCTTCCATACGTATCGCACGCTGTTAGCACCAACTCCGCGGTTAACTGCGAATAAAGAGATATCGTCACTATCGTTTTCTTAAATTTGATTGTCGCTTCGCACCCTTTTTATTTCGCAATCACCCCCTTTTTAATTTTATCTTCCCGGTTAAATTTGTATCGTTAATAATAGTATCATGACAGGCACAATCATAATTGATCCCGGCTTCTTAAAAACAGATAAAAGAAAGGGGGAAAACCCCATAATTAGGATGACAGGACGAACTGCGATCATTTCGAAAATTGGTTTATTATTGAGCAGAACTGATGAAAGAAATCTCTGTTAACATCTAAAACATAAATATCATGGCAACTATCAATCCTTATCTAAACTTTCCGGGGACAGCTGAAGAAGCATTTAACCTCTATAAATCTGTACTTGGTGGAGAATTTTTAGCTCTTCAGCGATATAAAGATATGCCCGAAGGCAGCAAAGTATCGGCAGAGGATGCTGAGAAAATCATGCACATTGCATTGCCTATCGGCAATGGAAATATTCTCATGGGCACAGACGCACTTGAATCAATGGGGCAAAAGTTAACCACGGGAAATAACTTCTACCTGTCCTTAGATGTTAACAGCGAAGGTGAGGCAGATCAGGTATTTAACGCTCTTTCTGATGGTGGGCAAGCCATAATGCCAATGCAAAAGGCCTTTTGGGGATCATATTTTGGAATGCTTACCGACAGATTCGGCGTACAATGGATGGTGAGTTACGAATATAAATCTTAAATTGCCCGCATCCGAGATGTACTAATCCCGGATCGCTATCTAAAGAGAATCATTATCACACTAAAACTGTTTTAAAATCACATCGATATAAAACGGGTTTAACAAATTTTATTAATATAAATTCATCCTAAAAAACAACATTTAAACAATAACACACATACGATTAACAACATGAAAAGGAACTTTCTTTCTTACCCGCCACTTAACACAGATTTATCGGCTCTTTTATTACGATTGATTTTAGGCGGTTTAATGACTTATCATGGATATACCAAAATCATAGCATACGATCAGATTTTGCCAATGTTTACAGACCTGATAGGCATCGGGGTAAAATTATCTTTCAATCTGGTAATCTTTGCCGAACTATTTTGCGGACTATTTTTAGTCTTCGGATTCTTAACACGCTTATCGGTCATTCCAATCTTCATTGCTATGTTCGTTGCTTACTTTGTAGCTCATGGCAAAGATCCTTTTCAGGTAAAAGAACTAGCCTTTGTATTTCTCCTTTTATCTATTGTAGTTTTTGTACTGGGAGGCGGAAAATATTCTGTTGACAGACTGTTGTTTAAGCCGAAGGAACTTTAAGAGGTGAAAATTTCCCTCTACATTTTTAATTAGAGGTTATGATTGAAGTCTTTAAAACGAATATCACCCATCGGTGGGACGCACAAAAGCTCATTGAGGAAGTGCAAACGGTATTTTGCGGCTATATTGCAAATTTCGATCTGGATGATTGCGATAATATTTTACGCGTTGAATTTGAATCCGGCATCATCCAGAGCGAAATACTTATTGAATTTTTAAACACATTTGGATGTTTGGCTGAATTATTGCCAGATGAAACAGAATTAATTAAAGAATAATTGCATACTAATCACAATTGTAAGCTGGTTTCTAAGATGAAACTTTGGATTTAACATAGCCCAGAGAATAACCA